>CAZZLC010000050.1:0-40522 GCA_964655065.1 uncultured Enterobacteriaceae bacterium
AGAACACCTCCCCCCCCGTGCCGGCAGGGGTGGCAGGGCGCGGTGCGCGCGGGGGGGCGCCGGAGGGTGGGCCCGGCGCCCGGGGGGATCCGTTGGTGTGGATTGAGCCCACGACCTGACCCGGGTTTCCCGAAGGCTGCAGATGCGCTACGTAGGCAGGCGGCGAACGGAAGGAGGCGCGGATGCTCGTCGGCTTGTGGGTAGCCCTCGTCCATGCGGCGCCGTGTGAGGGTCCCTTCGGTCTCGATGCGGTGTTGGACGACGTCTCGGTCATCGAGCAGGCCCTCGAAGAGGGGCGAGACGTGACCGCGGCTCGCACGGGCGTGCACCTCCGCAACGGCCTGAAGTGCCTCGACGCTCCGCTGCCCGAGGTGATCGCGGGTCGCGCCCTGCGAGCGATCGGCACCGGACTCGCCCGCGGCGGCGCGATCGACGCGGATGGCTGGATGCGCACGGCAGCCCTCCTCGCCCCCGACCACACCTACGAGCCCGACCACCCCTCCGCGGCAGCTTGGTCCGTCGCGGTCCGGGCGAGCGCGCGGTACCCCTACGAGACGCTGCCCTCACACGAGCTGGCGGCCGGGACCCACTACCTCGACGGGCGGCCCATCGAGGCGCCGGGCGCAGAGGCGGGACTCCCGCACCTCTATCAGTACCAGCCCGTCGAGGGCCCAGTCCAGAACTACCTCATCGAGGGAACGGCCTTCCCGGGTGACGCGGTCCTCGCCCCCGCTCCCCCGCCAGAGCCGCCCCCGCCGGTGCTCGAGGAGCCCATCCTGACCCGACGATGGAGCCCCGAGCGAATCGCGCTCGTCTCCGGCGGCCTCGCCGCCCTGGCCGGCGCGGGGGCGCTCGTCGCCTGGTCGACCCAGACCGAGGCGCGCTTTCGGGAGTCGACTACGGAGGCCGACATCGAACGCTATCGTGACGCCACGAACCGGCTCGTGATCGGGGCGGCTGCCTCTGCGGGATTCGGGGTGACCGCCCTGGCCCTCGGCGTGTTCGCGGGCGGCGCCGACCAGCCCGTGACGCCCACCGTCTCCGTGCGCTTCTGATCGACGAGACGGAGGGTCGGGATGCCGGGATGGTGGTTGGTGCTCGGGGTGCTGTTGGGCGTCGACGTCCGCGCGAGCTGCCCCGAGCCCGCGTCCCTCGACGACGTGCGCGCCAGGACCCGAGCCGTCGACGAAGCATTGAGGGCAGGCCAGAACCTCGAAGCGCGCGACGAGGCCCGGCGACTTCGCGACGCCCTGCTGCCCTGCCTCGTCACCCCACTCCCTGGGCCCTCGGAGGCGGCGAGCATCGCGCGCGCGATCGGCGCCGGCTACGTCGCGGCCGGTGAGCTGGCGCTCGGCAAACCCTGGCTGCGAACCGCCATCGACCTCGAGACCTTTGCCTGGCCGCTCCCCGACGACCACCCGGTCGTCGAGGTCTGGCGACAGCTCGTGCAAGACCCGTCTCCGGAGCCCGTCCGCGCCGCGGGAGACCGGTTCGTTGCCGTCGCTCGGCTCGATGGGGTTCCGATCGAGGTGCCAGCCGCCCGCCCCGACCGTCCGCACCTGCTCCAGCTCGGAGACGGGCCCGTCACCACCTTCGTCATGTTCGGTGGGCTCTTTCCGAGCGACGCGCTCGGCGACGGGGAGCGCCGCCGACGCCGATCACAGGTGGCGGAGGCCCCGCGGAGCATCGACGATCCCCGGGTCGTGGACCGCCTGCGACCTCCCGAGAAGACGCCGCTCCTCGTGTCCGGAGCGGCGCTGGTGGTCGTCGCGGGTGGCCTGTACGCCCTGGCCGCGCAGCGCCGGCAGCGCTTCGAGGACCCGCTTGCCGCGACCACCCTCGACGAGCTGACCGGGCTCCGCAACCAGGTGAACGGTCTCGTGATCGCGAGCGCAGCCACACTGGCGCTCGGCGTCTCCGGAGCGACCTGGGGTTCGATGGTCGACGCGCGAGGCACCACGACCCTGCGCGTCCGGTTCTGATCGTGGCGGACGAACCCGAGGGCTCCCGCGGGATGGAGGAGTGGGTCTACAACCTGGTGGCCCTCGCCTTCTACCTTCCGGTGGCCGCAGGCTGTCTCGCCTACATCACGTGGACCGGAGGACCGACCGCTCTGGAGACCCGCACCCTCGGTGACGACCCCACACTCTCCCTGGCCATCGGCGCCGGTACCGCCCTGCCGGTGGTCGTCGTCAGCTGGTGGCTCACCGAGCGACTGCCCGCACTGCAGCGTCTCGGTCGCTCGCTGAGCCGCATCAGCGGCCCCCTGTCTCTAGGTAGCAGCGTGCTCGTCGCCGCTGCATCTGCGTTCGGGGAAGAGCTCCTGTTCCGGGCCGTGCTCCACGAACAGCTCGGCGCCACTGTGGGCATCGTGCTGTTCGCCCTGGCCCACGTCCCCGTCGAGCGCGACCTGTGGTTGTGGCCCGTCCTGGCCCTCGGTGCGGGCGCGCTCTTCGCCGGTCTCTACGAGGTCACGGGTGCCGTTCTCGCGCCGGCCACCGCTCACTTCCTCATCAACGCGATCAATCTTC
Source organism: uncultured Enterobacteriaceae bacterium (assembly GCA_964655065.1). Classification (GTDB taxonomy): domain Bacteria; phylum Myxococcota_A; class UBA796; order UBA796; genus DRPG01. The sequence goes on from CAZZLC010000050.1 coordinate 2,532, forward strand.
GGTGGTTGACGATCCGGTTCGGGAACGCGTCGCCGGATTCCGCCACGTGACCTCCGCGACACCGGCCTGGTGCGCGGCCCACCGCGCCGCGACGAAGAGCAGGTCGGACAGGCGGTTCAGGTAGGGCAGCGACGTCTCGGCGAGGTCGGGCTGGGCGGCCACGAGCAGGTAGGCACGCCGCTCCGCGCGTCGACAGACCGTCCGTGCCTGGTGAAGCAGCGCACCGACGCGCCCCCCCCCCGGCAGCACGAACTCGGAGAGCGGAGGAAGGACGCCGTTCAGATCGTCGATCGTCGTCTCGAGACGGCTCACTTCGACTTCGCCCAGCCGGTACATGCCATCCCAGCGCGCGTCGGTCGGGGTCGCGAGCTCGGTGCCGACGTTGAACAGGTCGTCCTGCACGTCCCCGAGCACGGCGTCGAGTCGCGCCATCCAGTGGCCGTCCGAGCTCTCCGACAAGAAGGAACGGACGACCCCGAGGATCGAGTTCAGCTCGTCGACGGTTCCGTAGGCCTCGATGCGGGGGTCGTCCTTCTGGACCTCGGCCCCACCGACCAGACGGGTCGTTCCCGCGTCCCCGGTTCGCGTGTAGACCTTCGTGATGCGCATGGATCTTCCTCCGGCCGGCCTCGGCGCACGCCCGGCCCCCCGTTAGCCTTATGGTCGAAGGGAGGGATGGTGTCGCGACGCGTTCCAGTACAAGATCTCAGGGGATCCGACCCCACGCTCCTGGAGGTCCAGCTCCCCGACGTCCTGCGTCGACCACTCTCCCAGCTGGCCCCGCTGAACGTCCTCGACCTCGTGGAGCTCGCCAACACCGAAGCCCGCCCGCGCTCGCTCGGGCGGGGGCTCGACGCCTTCGTGCTGGCCGTCGAGCGCCAGATGGCGGACATCCCCGCCGGCCAGCCGTGGGACGAGTTCGTCGCCGAGTTCGAGGAGATCGGCGGTGAACGCGTGCCGCTGAGGTTTCGCGAGATCTGGCAGGCGGAGGCCGAGCGGCGGGAGCGCGACGGTGAGCCTGCGCTCGAGCTGCTCGAGCGGTGGAACACAGCCGAGCCCGAGCCGTTCGAGTTCAACGCCCGTCAAGCGCGGGTCCAGCGCACCGATCCCACGAAGCGCAAGAAGACGGAGACGGGTGGCCGGTCGCGAAGCCCGGGTCGCTCGCGCACCTCGGGAGGCAGCACGCCGAAGGGCCGGTCGGCCCCCGTCGTCGACACCGAGCGCCAGGCGTTCATCCAGGACCTCGTGCTCGAGAAGCTCGCCCGCGCGTCCGAGAACGGACTTGGTGAGCAGGTTCTCATCGCCGGGCTTCGCCACCAGGCCAAGGGACGCTACCCCGACCTGCTGCCCACGGAGATCACGAGTGTGCTCCGCAGTCTCGAGAGCCACGGCACGGTTCGGCACAGTGCCGGCCGGTGGAGCCTGCCGACCCGGTTCTGATTGCCGGCCGCGGCTGCGCCAGCTACGGATGACACCCTGGGCACCTCGCGTATGCGTGGTGTCCGTGCGTGAGGGCCACGGGGGTGTGGCGGAATCGGTATACGCGCTCGATTCAAAATCGAGTGGCTTCGGCCTTGAGGGTTCGAGTCCCTCCGCCCCTATCTCCTCTCCAATCCGACCGTTGTTACGCCCGCGGACATGCGCGCCTACACGTCCGACACGTTCGTGCTCCCGCTGCCCGCCACCCATCGCTTCCCCATGGCGAAGTACCGCCGCCTGCGCGAGCGCGTCGAAGCGGAGCTTGCCGGCGTCGAGCTCGTCCCGGCGAGCCCGGTCTCTCGCGACCAGCTGGCTCGGGTGCACGACGAGGCGTACCTCGACCGCGTCCTGAGCCAGACCCTCTCCGAGCGCGAGGTCCGGGTCATCGGCTTCCCCCAGAGTCCCGAGCTGGCCTGGCGTGAGCGACACTCCACGGGGGGAACCGTCGACGCGGCGCGTGCAGCGCTCGAGGACGGGATCGCGGTGAACCTCGCCGGCGGGACTCACCATGCGAGCCCCGCTTCGGGTCAGGGCTACTGCTTGTTCAACGATGCCGCGGTCGCCATCCGCACCTTGCAGTCGGAGGGCGCGATCAGGCGTGCGCTCGTGGTCGACCTCGACGTCCACCAGGGCAACGGCACCGCCCGCTGCCTGTCCGGAGATCCGACTGCGTTCACCCTCTCGGTCCACAGCGCCAAGAACTTTCCCTTCGAGAAGGCCGAGAGCGACCTCGACGTGCCGCTGGCCGACGGTCTCACCGACCGAGCCTATCTGGCGGCGGTCGACGAAGCGCTCGACGAAGCCTTCGCGCGCAGCGATCCCGACTTGGTCATCTACAACAGCGGGGTCGACGTGTTCGAGGGAGACCGGCTGGGTCGACTCGCGGTGTCCGCCGCCGGAGTCCACGAACGCGACGTCCTGGTCTTCGCCGCGTGTCGCGCCCGAGGGCTTCCCGTCGCCGTCACCATGGGCGGCGGCTACGCGCCCGACGTCGAGATCATCGTCGATCTCCACCTCGCCACGATCCGCGAGGCGGGCCGTCACGCTGTCGTGAACAACCGGGGCTCCCTGGCCACCCACGAGGTGAAGGGGGCAGGATGTTCGACGACATCGGAGTGATCAACGACGCGGGCCGCCGACGTCGCCAAGCGGAGTCGGCTCTCTACACGCTCGCCATCGCAGGCCTCATCGGCTCCTCGCTCGGCGTGGTCGGTTCCCTGGGCGTGCCGCTGGTCCCGGTGCCGCCCCCGGAGCCCCCGGCCATCGACCGGCTTTGGGAGCCGGAAGACGGAACGCCCGTCGCGCTCGCTCCCGCACCGCCACGGCGCGGCGAGCCCGCTGGAGACCCTGGCGTCACGCCCGAGACCCCGGTGGACCCGGTCCCGCTTCCACAACGCGTCCACGAGCCCGAGCTGGTGCGTAGCGGGACCGTGGCGCAGGGCAGCAAGATCGGGGTCGACGATGGACGCCAGAACGGCGTCCCCGGAGGCACCGGCACCTCGGACTGCGGGCTCGGGGACCCCGGCTGTGAAGCCGGAGGAACCGGACGGGCAGCCGTGGGCATCACTCCGACGTTCCGGCGCCGCGTGAAGCCGGTCTACCCGTTCGCGGAGCGCAAGGGCGATCTCCCTGATCAATACTGCCTTGTCCGGGTCCAGGTCCGCCCGGACGGGAGGCCCGACTCGGTCCAGGTGCGGGGGTGCCCCCAGGCCTTCCGACAGGAGGCTCGGCGCGCGATGTTCCGCTCTCGATGGCACCGCTTCGACGCGCCAAGCGGCGCTGTGGCGGCCTTCGACCTGCGCGTCCAGTTCACCCTCGAGTAGCCTCGAGCGACGGTCCGATGCGGATCGACAAAGGCCCGTAGGCGCGACGATGGGGTTACCTCCGCGAAGAACGGAGGTGTCGGTTGGGGATGTGGGACTGGATTCGCGGAGCGCTCGGGATGCGATCGCCCACTCCCGAGTCGGAGGCTCCACCATCGAAGTCGGACCGAGACGCAACCCAGCCAGAGGGTGCGTCGTCGGCCAGTTCAGAGAGGAAGGCCGAGAAAGGACCCCCGAAGCAGGCAGGAAAGCGTCCGCAGTCCAAGGCGGCGAAGAAGAAGCGTCGTCGGAGCCGCGACGCGCCGAAGAAGCCGAACCGGCCGAAGCGCAAGCAGCCACCAGGCTGGGCGAAGGAGGACCGGGCTGACGGGCCATCGCCCCGAGTGCCCCCGCGTCGTCCTGTCGAACCCGCCGCCCCTCCGTCGCTGCTTCCTCCCGAGGGAGCCGTCGAGCCCGAGAGCCCTCCACCGGCTCTCGAGCCGCCTCCGCCCGAGGTTGCCTCCGCGCCGAGTCCGAATGACGAGGTCCACTCGGCCGAAGCAGGCCCACTGCCGGGTCCCGAGGTCACCGAACCCGCACCCGACGCAGCGGCCGCTCCAGCCGAACCCTCGGTCCCCGCCTCCGGGGGCGACGACGAGGCGAGCGCGCCCCGCGCATCGCGCCGCCAGCGAGAGCAGGCGACCCTCGCGTGGATCGTCGTGCCCAAGTTCGAGGGCCTGATCACGGAGATGCAGGAGGTCCTGAAGGATGCAGAGGCCGATCGCGACACGCTGGTCAACGCTCGCGCACGATTCGTGAGGGAGTGGCGGGCACTCCAGCCCGTGCCCTCCTCGGACGCCGAGCGCCTCGATGCGGCCTACAGTGAAGCGCTCGCCGAGGTGACCCGCCGCATCGACGCGACGATCGATCCCCGGATCGAAGAAGAGGCCAAGCACGTCGCCATGCGCGAGACGATGATCCAGGCGGCGATGGGGCTGGTGGAGCTCGGTGACCTCAAGACCGCGATCCGGCACGCCAAGGATCTGCAGAAGGAGTGGCGCGACGCCCCCCGCGTGGACCGGGATGTCGCCAAGGATCAGAACACGCGGTTCCGTGCCGCGATGGACGCGGTGTTCGCCCGTCGCGAGCAGGAGGAGGCGGAGCGGCTGGTCAAGCTCGAGGCCTTCGTCGACGCAGCCGAGGCGCTGACCCGCAGCGATGACGCCGAGCGCGCCGCCGAGGCCATGAAGCGCCTCCAGGCGCAGTGGAAGGAGACAGGCGGCGTGCGTGGCGAGAAGGGCGACGCGGTGTGGACGCGCTTCCGCACCGCCGCAGACCGGGTCTTCGAGCGTCGTCAGGAAGAGCGCGAGAAGATGCACGCGCGCAACCTGGAGGTTCGGCAGGCGCTCATCGACGAGGCCAACGGGCTGGCCGACGAGGGCGTGGAGGACGCCGATGCCGTGATTCGCGACCTGCAGCGGCGCTGGCGACAGACCGGTCACGTCCCCCGCGAGGCCTCCGACGCACTCTGGACCGCGTTTCGGGGAGCACTCGAACGCATCCGGAATCCACCGGCCATGGACCCGACCGCACTGGGAGACGGGCAGGAGGGGTTGAGCTTCAACCCCTTCGCCGGCATCGACCGCGACTCCTCTTGAACCCCCGCGGGCATCAGGAGCGGCGGGTCAGTCTCCGCTCTCGTAGCGGACCGCGACCAGCGTGAGCATCCGGCTCCCGTCGGCTTCGACGATCCGAGCCGCCATCGTGCCCTTCTCGACGTTGGCCCGAACCTGGGCGCCGGCTCGCACGGGCCGGCCGTGCTGGTCGGCCATCAGGGCCGCGTACCGATCGAGGATGGCGCCTTCGTTGGCCCCAACCTCGAGCTCGTACTGCACGGTCACGGTGGTCATCGACTCGAGGTTGCGCACCGTGACGTCGCGGAGCGTCCCCTCAGCCGCGGTCAGCGGCGCGAGGGGGAAGTCGGCGGGCACCTCGTCACGACGGACCAACGTGTCGTCGGCATCGGTCTCGCCCGGCGTGGTGGTCCACACGTAGGCGCCCGCTCCGGCGAGAACGACGACAAGTCCAATGATCGCGATGAGAATGCCGCGCACGGGAGACCTCCGGACGGGTTCAACCAGCTCTAGGGAGCCGGCGTCACCCCGGTGACGAGGAACATGTTGTCGTTGTAGTCGTAGTTGATGCCCGTGTAGTCCATGATCCCGAGGTAGGTGTCGGGGATCACGGCTCCGGTGCTGTCGAGCGCCCGGAAGATGCGGACCGTGTAGCCATCGGGGACCGAGTTGCCCTGCGGGTCGAACACCTGACCGTTGGTGACCGTGTAGCCCGGGTAGCGCTGGTTGAGGTCCGACTGGCTCGGCGCACCGGAGCCCGTCGGGTTCAGGCTCGGGTTCGACGAGAGGTTCGCGACCTCGAAGCTGAAGGTGTCGTTGCCGTTCCAGCTATTCGGGATGGTGTTCGCATCGAACGTCTGGGTGCAGAAGTCACCGTTGCCTTCGAGCGGCATGATGCGCTGGTTGTGGCTGCCCGCGTGGTTCCAGAAGATGACGTCCTGGCCCTTGTTCCCGGGGTTGTGGATGCCCATGTTGGCCCCGCCGGGGCCGTGGAAGGCCGCAACCTGGGTCATCGTGGCCTGGGTTCCGGAGAGCTGCCAGACCGGCTCGAGCACCTCGGTCGGATCGTTGAGCTGGACGGGGAGGTAGACGTCCCAGAAGTCGAGGAGCGAGTTCCCGCCGCCCCCGCCGAAGGGGAGTCCCTGCACCTGGGTCGAGAAGCCCAGGACCTGCCAGACCTCGTTCACGTTCGGTTCCTGGCCACCCTCGTCACGGCTCTGCCAGAAGCCGGCCAGATCGATGGTCACCGTCGAGTCCTCGGCGTCGTTCGTGTCGAGGACGAGCGTGCCGTTGACGACCCCGTTGACGTTGTTCCCGCGCGGGGGCACCGCCGCACCGTCGAACTCGACGACCACGTCGATGTCGGTGCCAGGCTGCAGCGTGAGGTTGTCGAACACCGTGGGCTGCTGGAGGTTGAAGAACCCGTTCACCTGGGCGTTGTAGAAGTCCAGGGGCACGGTGCCGCTGTTGGAGATGCGCACCGTCGCCGTGTTCTTGAACGACCGGTTGTTCGCCGACGCGCTGTTGTTGAGCAGGAAGCTGAAGTGCAGTCGGTTCGAGAAGAAGCCGGGGTCGAGGCTCTCGACCTCGATGTCAGCGTCGGGGCTGACGGGATTCGTCGGCGCCGGCACGTCCTCGACGCGCAGGTAGTCCACGTTGGGTCCCACGCCCGCCGGGGCGGTGACCGCGATGGTGTTGTTGCCGGCGTTCAGCGTGACCTGGAAGGTCTCGGGGAACCAGTCCGTCTCGGCGGCGTTGCTCTGGCCGACGAAGGGAAGGATGCCCTGGCTCGTGCCGTTCACCGTCAAGGCCATGGGTCGCGCAGCCTTGGTGGTCGACAGCGCGTAGAGGATCGACGCGTTGTACGTGCCTGCCGTGGCCACCGACACCGTCCACTCGGCGGTCTGGTCGGGGTCGACCACACCGGCGGTGTCGACGAAGTCGATGAAGGTCGAGCCGAACTGATTCCGCGGGTCGGCGTCGAGGACCGCACCGCCGGAGAGCGTGGCGAGATCGTCGTCGTAGAGCGTGTTCGGAACGCCGTTGATCGTCTGCGTGCCGCTGTTCGGCGCCGCGGGTGGGGCCGACGGCCCGAGGTAGGTCACGGTGACGCTGTCGACGTTGGGGCCTCCCGCCCCGGTGTCCTGGTCGAGCTGAACGATGTTGGAGCCCGCGCCGAGGTCGAAGACCACCGGGAAGTCCACCCAGTTCGTCCACCCGTTCGGCACGCCGCCTGCCGTGCTCGTGTTGGTGACGGTCGCCGTCTGATTGCCGACGCTGAGCGTGATGGGGCGGGGGTTGCTGCTGCCGTTCGCGAGCCGGTAGGAGAGCTCGTACTGTCCGGCGAGCGGCACGTTGACGTCGACGGTCGCCTTGGGCTCGGCCCCGCCGTTGAGGTCGATGTAGCCCTGGCCGTCGTAGTTGTCGTTGAGACCGTCGCCGTTCGGGTCGTTGCTCGAGGTGTTCTCGTGGGTGCTCGGGTCGTTGATGTCACGCTTGATCGTGCCGTCGTCGAGGTCGAGCAGGACCCACTGGGACTGGAGCGCGTCGATGAAGAGGGGCGCGGGCCCGACACTTCCCGGCGTTACGTTGGCCGAGGCGGTGGCGGTGTTGCCCACCCCGTCGGTGACCGTCAGATCGACCGGGATGGTCGTGGTGAAGGCAGACAGGTCGAGGGTGAACTGGTCCGTCGCGTCGAGGGTGACGGTCTGGAGCGCCCCGCCGTCGATGCTCACCTCGGTGCTCACGATGTCGATGTCGAGGCCGCCGACCCCGAAGAGCACCGCCGCCGCGTTGGTCTGGTCGACCACGTTCAGCGCGAGGTCGCCGTTCTCGTCAGCCGTCGTGTCGCCACCCTGCGGCTGACCGGGGGCCGGATCGAACCGAACGAGCTGGCTCTGACCGTTGCCGCGGTTGAGGGTGACGACGTAGAGGCGGCCCGTCGCATCCTGCGTGATGTCGAGCGGGTCGGCGTAGGTGATGGTCGAGCCGTCGGGGCGCTGGAGCACGAAGTCCTGGTCGACGGTGCCGTCGCCGAAGAAGGTGACCGCACGCACGTCGTTGCCGCTCGAGTACTCGCAGAACAGGACTGCGCCCTGCAGGTTGCCCCCAAAGGGATTCGCGAGGTACTCGATGGCGCCGTTGGGCGAGCGGTTGGGGCCGACCGAGTAGCTTCCGACCAGGTCGTAGTCGGACTCGGGGTTGATGCCGACCGCGTAGTCGGTGACCTCGTTCGGGTCGGCACCCGCCGTGGGGTTGCCGCCGTTCAGGATGAAGCGGTCACGCAGCGGATTGGGGTGGCCGTAGTAGTCGCCGGCCACCACGCGGAAGAGGTAGTCGTCCTGCCGCGACACCCCGTTGACCGACTCGTTGGTCCCGGTAGCCGGGTTGTCGGGAACGTTACCGCCCGCCGCCGAGCCGTTGGTCGGGATGTAGAGGAACCCGTTGCTGTGCCAGACGAGATCGTAGGCGTTTCGCTGGCCCTGCGCGAAGATGCGGACGGGAGCGCCGGGGGCGAACGGGTCGTAGAAGGTGCCGTTCGTCGCCACGGGGTCGCTGGCGTTGGGGCCGGTGCGCACCGTCGCGACGCCGTTCGCGTCGAAGTGCAGGAAGTTGTTCAGGAACGGCCCGGAGGTGATCGGGATGCCGCCGTTCTTGAGGTCGTTGTCGTTGTCCGCGAAGCGCCGGTTCAGGCCATCGTCGGGAATCGGCTCGGTCGCGATGTCGAAGCCACCCACGGGCGGGGTGAGCGACGTGTCGACCTCGAGGACCGCGGCATTGAGCAGACGCTCCGGGCGGAAGCCCCACGCGCTGTCGGGCGCACCCATCGCGGTGTTGGACCCCTGGATGATGTAGGCCAGGTACTGGGGCTGACCGCCCTGCCCGAACGCGGGGTTCAGGCGGAACTCGATCGAGTTGGTGACGTGGTCACCGTTCGACCGCGGGAAGCCGTCGGCGTAGGGCTCGATGGTCGCGTTGAGGAGGTCGTTGCCCGCGCCGAGCGTGACCTTGGAGAGCCGGCCGGAGAACTCGGGAACGCTGTTGTTGCGACCGGTGAGGGGCACGGGCCAGTTGTCGGTGATCCAGAACACGTTCGGGTCGACCGGATCGAAGGCAATGCCGATGATGCCGCGGCGTCCGTCGACGGTGACGAAGTCGCCGCCCGGCGTGAGGACCTCTTCGGAGGCCTTGTCGAGCGCGCCGGTGACCGGGTCGAGGTCGTAGCGCTTGATGTCGCCCGAGAGGGTGGTGACGTAGATCTGCGTGCCATCCGGCGACAGCGTGGTCGAGGTGAACGAGAACGCGTTGTCGGTCGCCCCGTCGAGCTCGAGCGTGTCGTTGAATGCCACCGACGTCGGAACGACGACCTGGGCAGTGCCGGTCACGAACGAGGTCGAGAACTTGAGGAACTCGCGCGTGGGCTGGGTCGGGTCGACGTTGTCGCCACGGTCACGGAAGCCGTCGACGAGCAGGGTGTAGCTCGTGTCGTTCTGGAGGTTGCCCACCGGGCTGATCGTGACGGAGTCGAAGCCTGCGGTGGTGTTGCTCGTGTAGGCCACCGGAGCGCCGGTGAGCGTCTCGAACAGCTGGATGGAGCCGTCGGAGAGGCTCTCGAGGAGCACCCCGCCGCGGCCGTTCACCACGTCGACGCCGAGGGTGATGTCGGCCGTGGGATCGATGCCGTCGGGACGGAAGCCGTCGCCGACCGCGAGCGAGGCGGTCGTCTGGTTCGAGCCCACGCCCCAGATGGCGGTCGGGTTGGTGAACGACGCGTAGTCGTCGATGGCCGGGTTGCCGTCGTTCGGAGTGAGATCCGGCAGCTCGCGGACCTCGAGGTACTGCATCTCGGTGATGGTCCCGCCCTGCGCCGAGAGGGTCAGGAAGCCGTCCTGCACGTTCACCGCGGCGGTGACGAGCTGGGACTTGAACTCGTCGGTGGCCTGCCAGGCCGTGACGAGGTTCCCCTCGATGAAGAGACGGTTGAAGCTGTCGTTCGGACCGCCGGTATCCCCGACGGCGACGGTGACCTCGTACCAACCGTTGGGGGCAGCGAGCTCCCAAGCCACCCGGCCGTCGTCACCCGTCTGCGGATAGTTCGGCAGGTCGAAGTGGACGTAGCCGGTGAGGCGCGGGTCGTAGCTGTCGAACGGCGCGCCGATGCGCTCGTTGATCGCGACGGGCGGGTAGGTGGCCGTGATCGGCGCGTTGGTGGTGCCGTCGGCGTCGATCGCCGACGCCTCGGTCACCCAGCCATAGATCCGGCCGTTCGGGCGAGGACCAAAGGCATCGAAGTTGTCGACGTCGAAGTCGGGAACGACCGACGCTGCCGCGTCCTGGAAGTTGACGCCGAGGACGTTGCGAGGGCCGGGCTCGACCGTCGGGGTCACCAGCACGGGGTCGCGCGTGACCGTCACGCGGTCGAGGTTCGGTCCGGTCGCGATGTTGTTCTCGACGCGAATGGTGCTGACGCCAGCGGGCAGGACGACGTCGACCGTGACCTCGCTCCAGACGTCCCAGTCGCCGGTGCTCGTGAAGTCGAGGAGAACCGGAGTCCCCGAGTCCACCGTGAGGTCCATCGGACGACCGGTGCCGGAGCCAATCGCGTACCGGAAGGCGAACCGGTACGTGTCGGCGTTCGGCGCATTGACGTCGAACTCGAAGGCGTCGGTGTCCTCGAGCCCCATGTCGAGGTAGCCGGTGCCGGTGAAGTTGCCCCACAGGCCGCCGATCGTGGCGCCGTTCGCGTCGGTGATCGGGATCTTACCGGTGCTGAAGGCCTCCGGGTTCGCCGGGGTCCGGGGCTGGGTCAGGTTGCTCTGGAAGGCGCCCCCGCCCCCGGTCGTGTCGTCGATGGTCACCGGGAGGCCCGGCCCGGCATCCTCGAGCTGGATCTCGAGCGAGAAGGTGCCGTTGACCGACGGGTCGAGCGGGTCGCTGCCGTAGACGTTGACCTCGTCGCCGTCGCTCACGAGGTCGCCGTCGGAGTCGTTGTTCAGCGGGTTCGTGTTGTGGACGTTGATCTCGTCGAAGTCGGACAGTCCGTCACCGTCGCTGTCGGTGCTGTTGGGATCGGTGCCCGTGACCGTGACCTCGGTGTTGTCGTCGATTCCGTCGCCGTCGCTGTCGGTGCTGTTGGGATTCGTGCCGAGGTCGTTGACCTCCTCGCCGTCCGTCAGCCCGTCGCCGTCCGTGTCGGCCTCGGTCGGATCGGTCGGAGGCATCAGCGCGAGCTCTTCGTCGTCGTCGAGTCCGTCGTCGTCGGTGTCCACGAGCGTGGGATCGCTGGGGGCGAAGAGCGAGACGCCGGTGCCATCGTCGGGGAACGGCGGTACGAGCGCCAGGGCCTCTTCACCGTCGGTGAGGGTGTCACCGTCGGTGTCCTCGAGCAGCGGGTCGGAGAGGTAGATGTTGACCTCTTCGCCGTCGAGCAGCCCGTCGTCGTCGCTGTCGTCGTCGAGTAGCCCGGTGCCCTCGATGATCTCGTCGCCGTCGTTCAGGCCGTCGTCGTCGCTGTCGGGGTCGTTCGGGTCGGAGGGCCCGGCCACCTCGACGTCGTCGTCGAGACCATCGTTGTCGGTATCCGCCAGCACGGGGCTGGTGAAGTGGACGTTGATCTCGTCGAAGTCGCTCAGCGTGTCGCCGTCGGTGTCGGCGAGCGTCGGATCGGTGATCGGCGTGCTCGAGAGCTCGACGTTGTCGTCGATACCGTCACCATCGGTGTCCGCGTTGGTGGGATCGGTCGGATCGAAGATCGACACGCCAGTGCCGTCGTCGGGGAACGGCGGGACCGTGGCGTTGACCTCTTCGCCGTCGAGCAAGGTGTCGCCGTCGCTGTCGGGGTTGTTCGGGTCGGTGGGACCCGCGACCTCGATGTCGTCGGTGAGGCCGTCGTTGTCGGTGTCGGCGCTGTTCGGGTTCGTGCCCGAGACATTGACCTCGGTGGCGTCGTTCAGGCCGTCGTCGTCGCTGTCCGCATCGAGCGGGTCGGTCGCGGGAGTGCCGTTGACTTCGGCCCCGTCGTTCAGGCCATCGTCGTCGCTGTCGCTGTCGTTCGGATCGGTGGGCGGAACGCGATCGACCTCGAATCCGTCGGTCAGGCCGTCGGAGTCGCTGTCGGGGATCAGCGGGTTGGTGAGCGGCGCGACGTTGAGCTCGGCAAAGTCGGTGCGCCCGTCGCCGTCGGTGTCCTGGATGATGGGGCTCGTGCCGGCCGCGAACTCGTCGCCATCGGAGAGTCCGTCACCGTCGGTATCAGCCACGCTGGGGTCCGTGGGGCCCGCGAACTCCTGGCCGTCGGTCAGCCCGTCACCGTCAGTGTCGGGGTTGGTCGGATCGGTCGGCGGCTGCAGGCCGAGCTCGATGTTGTCGTTCAGGCCGTCGCCGTCGGTGTCGGGGTTGCTCGGGTCGGTCGCGGGGTTTCCGTTGACCTCGTCACCGTCGAGCAGCGTGTCGTTGTCGGTGTCCTCGTCGTTCGGATCGGTAGGAACGGTGCGCGCCAGCTCTTCGTTGTCGTCGAGTCCGTCACCGTCGGTGTCAGCGAGGTTGGGGTCCGTGGGATCGAACAGCGATGCCCCGGTGCCGTCGTCGGGGAACGGCGGAACGGTGGCGTTGACCTCCTCACCGTCGAGCAGCGTGTCGTTGTCGCTGTCCGGGTCGTCGGGGTCGGTGTTCGTGGTGTTGACCTCCTCGCCGTCGGACAGACCGTCGTTGTCGCGGTCGAACGCCAGCGGAGCGGTGTCGGCACCGTCGAGGAGGCCGTCGTCGTCGCTGTCAGAGTCGAGCGGGTCCGTGGGGCCGTTGACCTCGACGTCGTCGTTCAGGCCATCGGCGTCGGTGTCCGCGAGCGACGGGTTGGTGCCGTGGACGTTGACCTCGTCACCATCCAGCAGGTTGTCGCCATCGGTATCGGGGTTGTTCGGGTCGGTGGGGGCCGGGCCGCCCTGCGACGCGACCTCGGCCGCATCGTCGAGCCCGTCACTGTCCGTGTCGGCCTCGTTCGGATCGGTGACGTGGACGTTGACCTCGTCGCCGTCCGAGAGCGTGTCGCCGTCGCTGTCGGGATTGTTGGGATCCGTCGGGACGACGAGGGCGAGCTCCGCACCATCGCTCAGTCCGTCGTCGTCGCTGTCGGGGTCGAGCGCGTCGGTCGGCCCGTCGACCTCGACGTCGTCGGTCAGTCCGTCGCCGTCGGTGTCGGCAAGCGTCGGATTCGTACCGAAGACGTTGACCTCGTCACCGTCGAGCAGCGTGTCGCCGTCGCTGTCGCCCACGTTGGGGTCGGTGGGGTTCGGCCCGGTCTGGGACGCGACCTCGGCCGCGTCCGAGAGCCCGTCGTTGTCGGAGTCGGGGCTGTTCGGGTCGGTGCCGGTGTTGTTGACCTCCTCGCCGTCGGACAGCGTGTCACCGTCGCTGTCGGGGTTGTTCGGGTCGGTCGGGTCGGCAGCGGCGAGCTCGGCACCGTCGTTCAGGCCGTCACCGTCGCTGTCGGGGTTGTTCGGGTCGGTCGGATTCGCCGAGTTGATCTCGGCGCCATCGCCCAGGCCGTCACCGTCGGAGTCGAACGCCAGCGGGTTCGTGGGGGGATTGCGAGAGAGCTCGTCGTTGTCGTCGATGCCGTCGGCATCGGTGTCGGCGAGGTCGGGCCGCGTGCCGAGGGCCACCTCGTCGTTGTCGTCGATGGTGTCGTTGTCGGTGTCGACCAGGGTCGGGTCGGAACCGTACAGGTTCACCTCGTCACCATCGGAGAGGGTGTCCCCGTCGGTGTCCACCAGCGTGGGGTTCGAGCCGATCTCGACCTCGGGACCATCATCGAGGCCGTCGCCATCGGTATCGCGCTTGTTGGGGTCGGTCGGGGGCGTTCCGTTGACCTCCTCCCCATCGAGCAGGCCGTCGTTGTCGCTGTCGGCAACCCGCGGGTTCGTCACCGTGGTCGAGATCTCGACGCCATCGAACAGACCGTCGTCGTCGGTGTCCTCGTCGAGGGGATCGGTCTGGAGGACGTTCGCTTCGATCCCGTCGGTCAGTCCGTCGTTGTCGGTATCCGGCAGCGTGGGATCCGTGCCGCGCGTGTCCTCGTCGCCATCGCCGAGCCCATCACCGTCGGTGTCGAAGAGGTCGGGCCGGGTCTGGGGAACGTTCGAGAGCTCGACATTGTCGTCGAGGCCGTCGCCGTCCGTGTCGGCCTCGGTGGGCGAGGTGTCGAGATTGTCGACCTCGTCGCCGTCGAGCAGCGTGTCACCGTCGGTGTCCTGGACCTTGGGGTCAGACTGGTAGACGTTGACCTCCCGACCGTCGTCGAGGCCGTCACCGTCAGTGTCCGCCAGGGTCGGGTCGATGCCGAGGTTGATCTCCAGCTGGTCAGCGAGGCCGTCACCGTCGGTGTCGAGCACGCCGCCGTCGTCTGACGGATCGAGGGGGTCGAGACCGAGCTCGATCTCGATGCCGTCCTGAGCCATGCCGCCGTCGGTGTCCGGGTCGAGGGGGTCGGTACCGGCCGCGACCTCTACGCCATCCGTCGCCTGATCGTCGTCGGTGTCGGGGTCGTTCGGGTCGGTCTGCAGCTCGTCGACCTCGACCCCGTCGGTGACACCATCTTCGTCGCTGTCGGCCACCAGCGGGTTGGTGTTGGTCTCGTTGACCTCACGACCGTCGAGGAGGCCGTCATCGTCCGTATCGGCCTCGAGGGGATTGGTGGGGCCCGCCGCCTCGACGCCGTCGTCCAGGCCATCGGCGTCGGTGTCCGCTTCGTTCGGATTCGTGCGGAACTGGTTGATCTCCAATCCGTCGGACAACAGGTCGTCGTCGCTGTCCGGGTCGTTCGGGTCGGTGCTGTGGGTGTTGACCTCGGCTCCGTCTTCGAGGCCGTCGTCGTCGCTGTCCGAGTCGAGCGGATCGGTCTCGTGGTCGTTGACCTCTGCCCCGTCGGTCAGCCCGTCGTCGTCGGTGTCGTCCGAGAACGGGTTCGTCCTGAGCTTCGCCTCTTCGTCATCTGTGAGTCCGTCGCCATCCTGATCGAGGACCGGCTGGGCGGTATCGCCCGTCAGGTCGTCGATCTTGACGTCACCCTCGCAAGATATGAACGAGAGCGCGAGCATCGCGATGAGCGCTCGCTTTGTTCCCATGGGTTGCTCCTGACCGTCCGTCAAAATGAAGTGATGCGCGCGGCAGCGCGGTCGTGCTTCCCCCGGATCGCGCGCCCGGACCGGGTCGCGGCCGGATTAACTGACGCCGACCCAGTGCACTTTCCGACTCGCGGTCAGTCCCTGTCCTCCGCCTGAAAACACGAGGCTGGCTGCAGGTTCTGGCCAGGCAAAAATTCGGTTTCACCGCGGTAGCATCGTCAACACTTGTCGGTTGCGGCAACATCGGTGAAGGTGCCCGACGGGGCCGGGCATGACCTTCTCCGGTGGCCTGTTCGCCCCGGTCCGGAACGAGACCCGTGCTGCAGACCGTCGCCGTCGCCAACTACCGCTCGCTTCGCGACGTCGTCCTCCCCCTCGCGCCGTTGGTGGTGGTGACGGGCGCGAACGGCACCGGAAAGTCGAGCCTGTATCGCTGCCTGACCCTGCTTCACGACGCCGCTCACGGGCAGCTCGTGGGCTCGCTCGCCCGCGAGGGCGGCCTACCGTCCACCCTGTGGGCGGGGCCCGAGACCATCAGCCGGGCCATGCGCGAGGGGCGCGCCCCCGTGCAGGGCACCGTCCGGCGGGGGCCCGTGGCCCTCAAGCTCGGGTTTGCCGGCGACGACTTTGGCTACAGCCTCGAGCTCGGCCCGCCGCCCCCTTCCGCTGACGCGTTCCCGCTGGATCCGGAGATCAAGCGGGAGGTGGTGTGGGCTGGCGAGGTCCTGCGACGGCACAACGCGCTGGCTGACCGAACCCGCAACCTGCTGCTGACGTGTGACGACGAGGGGAACTGGTCGGAGCTCGAGCGCGAGTGCCCCAGGTTCGAGAGCCTGCTCACCCGGGTGGCGGATCCTCGACGGGCCCCCGAGGTGCTCGTGCTGCGCGAACGCATCCGGGCATGGCGCTTCTATGACCATCTCCGCGCGGACCGCGACGCTCCCGCTCGCCAACCGCGGACCGGCACCTGGACACCGGTGCTCTCGGCCGATGGTTCCGACCTCGCGGCTGCCCTCCGCACCCTGCAGCTCGTGGATGCCAGCCGAGGTTGGGCCGAGCTCGAGGCCGCGATCGACGACGCGTTTCCCGGCACCACGGTGGACGTGCGGGAGCAGGGCGTGTTCCTCGACCTCGAGGTGTCGCAGCCCGGGATGCTCCGGCCCTTGCGAGCGGCCGAGCTCTCCGAAGGGACGCTGCGGTTCCTGATGCTCGCGACCGCGCTCCTGTCGAGCAATCCGCCGGAGCTCCTGGTGCTCAACGAGCCCGAGGCGAGCCTCCACGCCGACCTCGTCCCCGCGCTCGCCCGCCTGGTGCGCCGGGCCGCCGATCGTGGTCAGGTGATGGTGGTGACCCACTCCGTCAGGCTGGCCGACGCTCTGGGCGAGCATTCCGACGTCCTACACCACGAGCTGGTCAAGGATCTCGGCGAGACCCGGGTGGCGAATCAGGGTCTGCTCGATCGCCCCTCGTGGCACTGGCCGGAGCGCTGACGCCTCGCACGCCGAAGTCGAAGACGTCCGGCCGGTGATAGTGGCCGGCGACGTCCAGCGTCATCGCCTCCGCGTCGATGCGGGTCAGGTCGAGCTCGGCAAACAGGGTCACGTCCTGCTCGAACACCGGCTCCACCACCGTGCCGCCGTCGGGCCCGTAGATGCAGCTCCCCCCGCGAAGCACGAACTCTTCGGGACTGCGGTCCGTAGGCCTCAAGGCGTCCGGAAGATCGCGCACTCGTCCGAGCTGACCGGCGGCCAATACGTAGCAGCGCCCTTCGAAGGCATAGTGGCGACTCGCGAGCTGATGGCGTTCGTGGACGGTGGGCCAGACCGCGACGTGGACGTGCTCACCGGCTTCGTGCAGGGCCTGCCTCGCGAGGGGCATCCAGTGCTCCCAGCACACGAGCGAGGTCACCCGCAGGCCCTCGACGTCCACCGCCCTGAGTCCGCGGCCGTCCCCTCGCCCCCACACGAGACGCTCCGTGAAGGTGGGCACGAGCTTGCGGTGGTGGTTCGCGAGCTGCCCGTCAGGGGTAAAGGTGAGCAGCGCGTTGTAGAGGGTGTGGGAACCCGGCCCCTGGTCGACCCGCTCGTGAACGCCGACCACGATGGTGATGCCGAGCTCGCCTGCGAGGGCCGCGATCCGGTTCGACTCTACGCCCCCCACCACCACACTGTTCCTGCGCAGTCGGGCGTAGACGTCCTTGACGGGCTCGTGGTCCCAGAACGCAGCGCCCGGGCTCACGTCGAGCCACGCCGGGTACCCTGGCAGGAACGTCTCGCCCAGGGTCACGAGCTCGGCGCCACGGGCTGCCGCGTCCCGGGTCCGGGCCTCGAGGAGCTCGAGACAACCCGCGAGGTCGTCGAAGGCCGGCGTCGTCTGGACGATCGCCACGGTGATGTGGTCCCTCATCGTCCGAAGCATGCCACGCTATTCGGGGGGCAGGAAGGTCCCCGACCCGAAGTTGACGCGGAACGGGACACACCACACGGTGATCAGGTTCCAGTCCTCGAACGACGCGTCGTCAGGGATCTCGATCTCGACCGTGTCGTTGTCGTAAACGGTTCCGACCAGGTTGTCGGTGAGCTCGAACTCGTCGGTGAAGTCTCCTCCCGCCGGAAGCAGGAACAGCCGCACGTTCACGCCGCCGCCATCGTAGGTGAAGTCCTGGAGCTCGATGGTCTGCTCGTCCACGATCACGGCGCGCCCTGCCACGTCGTGCGCGAAGGTGTCGAAGACGGCCTCCCACCCGACCTCCGGCACCTCGTCGGCGTCGACGATGCCGTCGCCTTCACCCAGCGGCCCGCCACAGGCGGCGACAAATGCGAGAACGCCCAGTCTCGACGCGGGCGCGCGCAGATTCCAAGTCTTTGCCATGGTTCCTCCTGGTCGTCAGTCGTGGCATCCCGCTCAGCGTTACGAGGGACCCGTGCGACACCTGTGGCTGGTCGGGTTGTGGTGGTTGCTCGTGCCGAGCTCGCTTCGCGCCGCCACCGTCGCGGTGCTCCCCCTGACCCCAGACGCGACGAGCGACGCTCACCCGGGGCTCGGCAAGGGCCTGGCCCAGCTGTTCGTCGTCGATCTCGCCCGCCTGGCCACCGTCACCCCGATCGAGCGAGAACGGGTCCAGGCCGTCCTGGACGACGAGGAGTCGCGATCGCCGCGCGCGATCGGCGGAACGCTGGGGGCCGACTGGGTGCTCGTGGGGTCGTGGACGGTGGTCGGCGAGGGGTTCGAGCTGCGGGCGAAGCTGTTGGACGTCCCGCGTGGCCGGTTGCTCGCCGATGCTCACGTCCAAGGCACCGTCGAGCACTTCGTTGCCGTTCACAAGGCGACCGTCCAGCAGCTGGCGGACCAGCTCGGGATTCGCTTGTCGCCCCGAGAACGCCGGGCGCTCGTAATCCAGACCCCCACCGAGGTCTTCCGTGCGTTGGCGGCCTACGGCGAGGGGCTCGATCGTGCCGATCGTGGCGACGCGGCAGGGGCTCGAGCCGCCTTTGCTCGCGCGCTGGCTGTCGATCCGCGGTTCCTGGTCGCTCACGAGGCTCTCGTCGCGATGGGAGGAGCGCGCCGGTCGACCGTGGGTTCCCGCGACCGCCCCGTGCCGGCCCGGTTCGTGGAGGGCGACCCGACGGCGGGGTCGCTCGACGTCGATCGACTCGCGGCCCTCGCGGTCCGGCTCGAGGCGCTGCGCAGCCAGGGACGTCACTGCGAGCGCGCGGCGGAGATGCGACGGCACCTGGCTCGCACGAATCATCGCATCGGCGCTCCGCCGGGACTCACCGAGGCCGTGCAGCGACTCGCCCTGGAGAGCGCGGATTCGCCTGCCGAAGCCCCGAGCGCGGGCATCACCAGGATCTTCGCCAGCACCGGCGCCTTCGTGATCGATCTCGCCCACCAGCCCTATGCCACAGATGACCGCGGACTCGTCGCCTCCATGGCCGCGTGCCTCGAGCCAGGGGCGTTCCTCGACGAGCTGGACCAGCTGGCTGCTTCGCTCGACCGAGCCGGCCTCTCGTCCACCCCGGTGGGTCCCCCCCACGGGTTGACGTGGCAAGACACCCTCGACGTCGCGTGGGCGCTCGCGCACGCCCGGACCCTGGGGCCTGATCCCGCCTTGACCGCGCGAGTCGGGGCCCTGCTCTCGCGCTACCCCCCGGGTAGCCCGGCGGGGACCCGACTCTACACGGTCGCGCGGGCCATCCAACACGAAGCCGAGCGCGAGAGGGAGGCTCGGCGACGTCGGGCGAAGCGGTCGGATGACGAGCTCGTGCGGATCGCAGCCGGCCTGCTCGGCCGGGACCCGCAGGTGGTCGCCCTCGACAACCTCTACTGTCGGTACATGGCCGACCACGCGGAGAGCACCGTCGGACCGCCGCTCGCCGAGCGGAACCCCCACACCGGCGAGCGACCCACCCACGCCGTCGATCACCTCGCCGCCCAGGTCGGCCCCTTGGCCGACTTCGGGTGCCTCCGCGGGGAACCACCCCGCTTTCGTGATGTCCACGAAGCATGGGCCGTGCTGCAGGCCGCTATCGAGCCCGGCCCACCGAACCCCTCGGACCCGTGCCGCCGCTCCCTCGCTCGAGCTCGTCGCCTCGAGCTCGACGAGACCCTCGTCGAACGACTCCCCGAGAGCTACCGCGGGTTCAATGGTTGGCTCGCGTCCTTCACGTACTGGAACCTGGTCCGCATCGGCTGCCTGCCCGAGGAATGACCTCACGATAGGGCGACATCATGTGGACGTGGTTGCTGGTCGCCTCGCTGGCCCCTGCCGTACCGACCTCCGGGCCCGCGATCTCGCCCACCGTCGCGGCCCGCGCCGCGAACCCGGCTCCCTTCACCCTGGGCATCGTCGACCTGCGCAACGTCGGGCGTACGGGCGAAGAGGAAGCGCTGCGACAGAGGCTGATCGCCTACGCCCGCACGCGTGGTCTGCCGGTCCTCGGAGCCGAGTCCTCGGGTCCCGACCGCACCGTCGAGGCCCGCTTCGTGCTGCTCGGCGAGCTCCTCACCGGCACGAGCGCCGTCGTGACCTGGCAGCTCGTGGACCGACGCGACGACACCACCGTCTTCGAGGCCTCGACTCCCGTCGCGGGCCCCCGGCCCGTCGAGCGGGGCTTTGACCGCCTGATCCGCAGTCCCTCGTTCGACCGCGCGCTCACGTCGGCCGCCTCTCGAGCGCGGTCGGCCCGTGGACTCGTGCAGCTGCGCCGATGCCTCACACCAGGAACCCACGGTCGGGGCCGGGTGGGCCACGGAGCCAAGGCCGGCGCCGCGGTGGTGGTGAGTCCGGACGGGTTCGCGTGGGCTGCCGCCCACTCGCTCCCCCTGCCGCCCGCGCCCATCGAGGTGCGCACCGCGACGGGAACTTGGTCCGCCCAGTGGGTCGCGGCGTCCGCGGACCTCGACGTCGCGCTGCTCGCGTTGCCGACCGGCCCCGAGACGCCCTGCGCGGCACTGGCCGACCACATCCCGCGTGCCCGAGAGCCCGCGCTCACCTGGCATCCCCAGTCTGGACGTCAGCGGACCCGGATCCTGGGCTTCCGGCTCCACGAACGTCCAGGTACGATCGTGGTCGAGGCTCCCCTGGCCCCGGGAGCCTTTCTCTTCGACGCCAAGGGCGCCGTGCTGGGACTTCGAGCCCCGGGCAGCGAAGAGCCCCGGGTGCGACCCCACCGGGCGCTCGCGACGTCCCTCGGCGTCACCTTCGGCCCGACCTCCGAGGTCCCGAGCCCCTCGGGCCCCGCGGTGCGCACGCCCGATCCGATCTTCCTCCCGCCGGTGGACCGGACCGCCCACGAGCCCCTACGATGAGCGAGGTCGACGCTGCACTCCTCGACGCCATCCGGCTCGACCCTTCGCACTGGGACACCTGGCTGGTCTTCGCGGACTACCTCTCCGAGGCCGACGATCCTCGGGGTCAGCTGATCCGATACGGCCACCGCTTGGCGATGGGCGCCTTCGTGAACGACCGGGAGCGAGACGAGCTCGAGCGAGCCCTCCTCGAGCTGCGACGTCGGCACGGGCCACAGTGGCGCGACGGCCTGTCGCCCCCCCAAGACGTCACCCTTCAGTGGCGTCATGGCTTCGTGGTCGGAGTGACCTCTCGGGGCAACGCCGAGACTACGCTGCGGTTCCTCGCGGACCTCCTCTCCAGGCCGGTGGCCCTTCCCCTGGGGTCGCTGGTGGTCCAGCACCCGTGCTCCGAGCGAGACCTGGACCGGCTCGCGAGTCTCTCCGGAGTGGAGCGTCTGGTGTCGCTGGATCTCGCGTGGACCGGCCTCGGGGACGCCGGAGTCCGAGCCCTCGCCCGAGGACCGTGGGTTCAACTGCGCGAGCTGTCGCTGGCGGTCAACGACGTCACGGCCGCCGGGATCCGAGCCCTCGCTCGTGCCGCGCTCGAGAACCTGAGGGGCCTCGACCTTCACGGCAACCCGATCGGACCCGATGGCATCGGCTGGCTTGCCGAGGCCGGCCTCCGCGGACCTCTCGACTCGCTCGACGTCGGGGACACGCAGCTCGGCGACGTCGGCGCTCGTCATCTTGCCCGGGCTCCCACCCTGCGGTCCACGGCTCGGCTCTACCTGCGTCGCAACGGCATCGGAGTCAGAGGCGTGACCGAGCTTACCCGGCTTCCCGCGGTGACCCGTCTCAATCTGGCGAGCAATCCTCTCGGCCCCGAGGCAGGGCCGGTCCTCGCCCAGGCCAGTCTCGACGGTCTCGGCTCGCTCTCGCTCCTCGAGACCCAGCTCGGAGACGCTGGTGTCGTGGCCCTCGCTCGCACGGCGCGTTGGCCCGCCCTCGCCACCCTCCAGCTCGCCCGCAACGACCTCGGCGATCCCGCCGCGACCGCCCTCGCCCGAAGCCTCCTGCCGTTGCGATCCCTGTCGCTGTGGGGCAATCGCATCACCGAGCTCGGGGCCCGCGAGCTCCTCGACGCCCCGACCCTCCACGCGCTCGAGTCCCTCGACCTGCGCGACAACGAGGTTGCTCCCGACGCCATCGAGGCCCTCCGGGATCTGCCGGGGCGTCGCGGGCGGACGGTTCGCGTCGAGCTCTGAGTGGCGACGCAGCCGTTCGCGATTGGTAGACTGCCGCGGTTCCCGGGAAATCCGATGCAGGCTCTCTTGATCCTCTTGGCGTCGGCCGTTGCCGAGCCGACGACCTCCTGGCCCGACCGCTTCCCGGGCCAGCCCTCGCCCGACACCCCTCATTACGACCTCGAGGTGCTCTACGCGCAACAGCGCTTCGAGGAAGGAAGATCGCTCGCCACGCAGAGGCTCCTCGAGAACCCCGACGACGTCGTGCTGATCTGGATGAAGGCGCGCTTCGTCTACGAGATCGGCGAACGACTCGGCCAGGATGCCGACGTCGACCGGGTGGCCTACTACCGCCGCATGGTGGCGCTGTGCGAGCGCGGGCTCGAGCTCGAGCCGGAGAACCCTCACCTGCGCTTCTGTCGCGGGATCGCGATGGGCCGGCTCGGCACCAGCCGTGGGGTGCTCGCGAGCTTGTTCATGGCCAAGGACATCGAGAGCGACTGGCTCGCGGTCGCCGAGACCCCCCGCTTTGCCTACTCGAGCCTCGACAACCGGGAGATGCTGCCCTGCGACAGCTACCATGCTCTCGGGATGTACTACCGACTGCTCCCCGACCTCTGGATCATCAAGGTGCTCTCGGGAAGCCGGGGGTCGCTCGACAAGTCGCTCGAGTACCACATGAAGGCGGTGACCTGTAAGCCAGGGGTCGTCGAGTCCTGGAAGGAGCTTGCCGCCACGCAGTACTGCATCGCGACGAAGCGCAAGGACGACGCGATGAAGCTCGCCGCGGATCAGACCGTCACCCACGCGCTCGGCCTGCCCGCCACGACCGACCTCCACCGCATCGATCACCGTCACCTCGCCCGCCTCCGCGAGGAACCCGAGCTCGGGTGCGGCTATAGCCGCGACGGGCAGCAGGATCTCGACGAGAAGCGGCTCGAGAAGGCCAAGTAGCTATCGCGACCCCGCCAGCAGGTTCGCGAACAACCGCACGGCGCCCGGTACTCCGGCTGGCAGCTGCCGGAAGAACGACAAGCCCGTGTACACGAAGGTGCCGCTCCCGTGACGCGCCACGAGCAGGGACCCGCGTTGTTCGTCTTCGCCGGGGTCCTTCGTGGCGAGGAGCGGGGTGTAGGCATCGTCCCACTCCTCGACGAAGTACAGGCCGCGCTCCTGGACCCACCCCGAGAAGTCGCTCTCGTCGATGCGGTTGGGCCGGGCGAGGATCGGGTGAGCGGGCTCGAGGAACGTCACCTCCGCCCCCTCGTCGGTGACCCGCCCCTGGCCGACGGTCAGGGGCGCCGGCCCGATCGACTCCGAGAGCGTCGACCAGCGGCGAGACGTGTTGTACTGCACCACCAGCGTGCCCCCGGCGGCGACGTAGTCCATCAGCGCGGGCTGCCAGGCGACGAGGCCCGGGCGAGTGTTGTAGGCCCGAACGCCCAACACGACAGCGTCGAAGACGGAGAGGTCACCGAGCTGCGCCTCGTCGACGAGGGTGACCTCGTAGCCAACCGAGCGGAGGACGTCGGGCACGGCGTCCCCGCTGCCGGGAAGGTAGGCGATCCGGGTCACGCCTCCTCGGTCGAGCGCGACCGGCGTGACGTCGAGGGTGGCCGGCGCGAGGACGCTTCGCTCGGGAAGGTGCGGGTAGGCGATGCGGTGACGCTGCCGAGCGGGCCCGCCTCCGAGCTCGACGGTGAGCGGTCCCGGAGCGGCCGCATCGGGCGCGCGGACTCGCAGCGTCACCGTCTTGGTCGGCGCCTCCCCGGTCAGGGTCACCGGCCAGGGGGCAGCGGCGGCCGACACGCCGTCCGGCGGGACGAACGCGCCGTGAACTTCGACAGGTTCGGCGTCGTCAGCCAGGGTGGGGGCCGCGATGGTCACCGGAACCTCCACCGTGCCGCCGACAGGAACCAGCACGCCGCGGGCGTCGAAGGTGGCAGTGAGCCGCGGCAGAACCTCGAAGGGCCGCCGCACCTCGCCACGCACCGGGTCGGTGATCGCGTTGACCACGACGACCTCGACGTCGTGCAGGACTCCCGCTACGTCGAGGCGCACCGTGAGCGCCGCCGGGACCACGTCCGCGACGATGCGCAGCGCGGGCTCGGCGATCTCGTAGCGGGTCGGGCCGGGGGGGCGGGCGAGCCAGTGGGGCTGGCTCGTGGGGGCGTCGTCGTCGAGAACGAGCGACACCTCCAGCTTCGCGGGTACCGCGGACAGCTCGGAGGTCCACTCGGGCAGCCGCTCGGCCCAGGAGGGTCCCTCGACCGAGAGGATGCGGGCGTGCGCCGGCCGACGGGCAAGCGCGGTCAGCGTGAGCCCGACCTGGTCACCGGGCGCTGCAGCGACGGCGTCGGTGCGGGCGTCGAGGTAGACGCCGGCGCACACGCGGAGCAGCGCCTGGACCTCGGACTGCTTCCGCGCCCGCCAGAGCGGATCGGAGAGCGTGCCGAGCTCGTCGTGGAGAGCGGCGAGGAGGGGCAGTACGCCCTCGGGGGCCCGAGGATCATAGCGACGTCGAATCCGGTCGATGCGTCGAGCGATGGGTCGCCCCTCGACCATTCGATCCCACGACACGTCGATCCCCCCGAAGGGATCGCCATCGGAGACCCGCGAGCCCGCGGTCACCGTGAAGTACTCGAGGACCGGCCCGACGCGAGGTGCGCTGCCGAAGCCCTGGGACTTGTGCTGACTACGGGCGAGTGCGGCCTCCTCCCCGCCCGACCGACCCGACCGAGGGTCGTAGGTACCTACGTCGACGCGGAGCCACTCCTCGGGAATGGGCTCGTCCTTTGGACGGCGCCAGGTGCTCTCGTTTCGGAGCAGCCGGCTCGCCTGCCACGCGGGCAGTCCCTCGAGCTCGTAGGTCTCGTCGGCAGCCAGCCCGAATGCCTCGGCCGCGAGTCGGGCCGAGGCGGTGTGGTGACCGTGCCCTCCCCCGTCAGCGGCGAACCGGGTGACCACGACGTCGGGACGAAAGGTCCGGATGGCACGGACCACGTCTTCGAGCGCTTCGTCGTGCCCCCACAGGCGAAGCGTCTCCTCGGGAGACTTCGAGTAGCCGAAGTCTCGCGTGCGCGTGAACAGCTGCTCTCCGCCGTCGATGGCCCGCGCGGCGAGCAGCTCGCCGGTGCGGACCACGGAGAGGAGCTCGTCCCGCTCGGCGCCGATCAGGTTCTGCCCGCCTCCTCCGCGGGTCATCGACAGGTAGGCGGTCCGCAGCCCCCGTTCGTGGCGGAGCCAGTGAAGCAGTCGCGTGTTCTCGTCGTCGGGATGTGCCGCGACGTAGAGCACGCTGCCGACGACGTCGAGCTGGTCGATGCGGGTGAGCACGTCGCCGGCGCCCAATCCCTGCGCGAGGCCGGTTCCCATCGCGATCCACCCCACCACTCCTGGCACCATGGCCCCTCCTCCATCGAGAGGAGCCCTATGGCCATCGGGCGTCGACCGCTCGACTCGATGAACGCTCTGCCGTGAGCACGGAGACGGATTCGACAGGAGCGAGGCCGGCTCGCACGAGGTTGCCTCCCGGAGGCGAGCCGAGCCCGTCGACCGGCGTTCGGAGGCAACCACGCTGGCGCCCACGGCAACTGCCGACGCGGGGCGATCGTACCGCGCGCTCCGTCGGTACCGCTTCCGTGGTAGCGTCCGGCCGGGGAGGGCACGGTGGCGCTCGCACTGAAAGCGACGAAGATCGTCGACACCTCGCGGAAGCTGGTCAACCGCATCGAAGAACGGTTCCCCGACTCGAGCCTGCTCGCGTTGTGCAAGGCACTCCGGACCACGGCGGAACAGACGCGCCGCCGAGCCAATCGTGTCTCCCGGCCCTACTACGGGCTCCGCGCCACCGTCTACCTCGTCCTCGCGTCCGCGGTGGCTGGCATCGGCTGGATGACGTTCGGCCCGCTCGCCGACGGCAAGCTCCTCACCGACGTCGACCTCCTGGATCCCGGTACGCTCGAGTCGACCGCCAACCTGCTGATCATCGCAGGGTCCGCCACCTTCTTCCTCGTGTCCGTCGAGGAGCGGACCCGTCGGCGCCAGATCCTCGCGCAGCTTCACGAGCTGCGATCTCTCGCCCACATCGTCGACATGCACCAGCTCACCAAGGACCCGACAGCGTTGCTCGACGCATCGGCCCGCACCCCGTCGTCGCCCGAGCGGAACCTGACCGCGTTCCAGCTCGGACGGTACCTCGACTACTGCACCGAGATGCTCGCGATCATCGGCAAGCTGGCCGCCATCTACGGCGAGCGCAGCCGCGACGCCCAGGTCGTCGCCGCCGTCAACGACATCGAGTCGCTGACCTCGGGTCTGGGTCGCAAGATCTGGCAGAAGATCATGCTGCTCCACGATCCGGGCTCGGAGCCGACCCGCGTGTCGGGAACACCAGTGCCCCCGATCGGGGAGCTGCCGACCCGGATCCGCTGATCGCTCGTTACGGTGGGAGGCTCGCGACGATGCGCTGACCTCCGGGGGTACTCACCATGCTCGCCACCTTGCTCCTGCTCGCGTGCAACGCCAACCGACCGGAGCCGCGATGCGCTGCCGGTGCGGCCTGGGACGGGGAGAGGACCGCCTTCCGCGACGCCTCGGCAGACTGGGGCCTCGACCGGCTCGACCTGGCCGGGGTCCGACTGTCCGCGGTCGACTTCGACGGCGACGGATGGCCCGACCTGGCCGTCCGGGCCGATGACGAGCGCATCTGGCTGCTCCGGAACACCGGCGACGGGCGGTTCGAGGACGTGACCGAGGCCTCGGGGATTCGTGCGACCCGGGCCGGCGGCGACGGCGCCCGCGGCGGAACCGCGTGGGTGTGGGCCGACGTCGACAACGACGGTGACCTCGACGTGTACACGGGCCTGCCCGACCCGACCGACGGCGAGACCAGCGAGCTGATGCTCAACCAAGGCGACGGTACGTTCGCGCTGGGCCCCGCCGGCTCGCCAGTCCGGGACTCCCTGCGCGTCTTCGGGGCGGTGTTCACCGACGTCGATCGTGACGGCCGGATCGACCTGTTCCTCGGCAGCTTCGGCACCGCCCAGGATCGGCTGCTCCTCGGACGGGGCGAGGGGCGCTTCGCCGAGCGCACCGACGCCCGCGGACTCACGACCGAGCCGTGGAGCTCCGTCGACGTCCTCAACGAGGCCCGTGCCCACTCGAACGCGTGGGCGGTCGAGGCGTGCGACCTCGACGGGGACGGCAGCCCGGAGCTGCTCGCGTCGTCGTACGGACGCGCCCCCAATCACCTCTGGCTCAACGACGGGACCGGACGGTTCCAGAACCGCTCGATCGCCTCGGGCTACGCCTTCGACGACGAGCAGGACTGGCGCGACAACGAGAGCGCCCGGTGCTGGTGCGCCCTGAATCCAGCCGACCCCGACTGCGAAGGCGTCCCGGCCCCCGAGCGAATCGTCTGCGAGACCAACGGCGACGCCTTTCGCTGGGACCACGACACCGATCGGGAGCCGTTTCGCCTCGGCGGCAACTCCGGGCAGACCGTCTGCGCGGACCTGGACCACGACGGCCGTCTCGACCTGCTGACGTCGGAGATCGTGCACTGGGACGTCGGCTCGAGCAGCGACCCGTCGCAGATCCTCCGCAACACGGGCGAGGACGCGCTTCGCTTCGAGCGCCCCGGCAATCCGGCGACCGGGCTCGTGCGCCCGCGGCCCGAGGCCACGTGGGACGACGGCGACATCACGGCCGATGCCTTCGACTTCGACAACGACGGGTTCACGGACGTCTGGATCGGCGCCACGGACTACCCGGGGAACCGGGGGCTGCTCTACCGCAACCTCGGCGGGCTGACGTTCGAGCGCGTGCCGCCGCGGCTCGGCATCGATCACACCCGCAGCCACGGCTCGGTTGCCGCCGACTTCGACCGCGACGGTGACCTCGACGTCGTGGTGGGCCACTCGAGGGCGCGGTGCGGGGGAGCCGATGACTGCTACGAGGAGCCCCACCCGCGGCTGTTCGAGAACCTCACCGAGGGCTCCAACTTCCTGCAGCTTCGTCTCGAGGGCACCGAAGGCACCAATCGCGCGGCGATTGGCGCGAGGGTGGAGGTCCGGACCGGTGGGCACCTCCAGGTCCAGGAGGTCGACGGCGGAGGGGGGCAGTTCGGCGACCAGACCGACCTGGCCTTGCACTTCGGTCTGGGCGAGGCGTGCGAGGCCGAGGTCACCGTCCGGTGGCCCGACGCAACCGGCTCCACCGAGACGTTCGAGCTCGGAGGCGGCTACCGCTATCGCATCGTTCAGGGGTCGGAAGCTGCCATCGTCGACGATCCGGGGGCCGAGGACGGAACGTGAGTCGATGCCCGGTTTTGCCGATCCGAGAAGGTCGGCGACACCCGGGAAGGAACATGCAAAGGGCTCACCTTACCGCCGCCGTCGCGGCGCTCGCCATCGCCAGCACCCTCGTCGCCCCGGGCCTCGACGAGTCGGTCGGTGATGGCGAGCCACCGGCTCCCGTGAGCGCTCCGGAGAGCCCGGAGCCATCCGCCGCGGCGGCGGCACCCCGGCCCGCGCCACCGCGCGCCCGCATCGTCGCCGTCGAGCGACCGCCCACCTGCCACGACGAGAGCACGCTCGTGGTGGCTCACGAGCTGTCGGGCTCGATCCTCGAGGGAAGGGAGCTCCCCGGGCCGCGTCTCGCCGACACGCTCGAGCGCGTGCGGAGCGTGATGCCCGACCACGTCGGCTTCGGGGTGGTGGGGTTCGCGCAGCAGCTGTGGTCCGCCCGCGGCGCCTCGACCGACCCAGCCGCCACGCCGTGGGTGCCGATTGGTTCGGGGGACGCGATCGCGGTGCCCGAGGACGTCAGCTCCACGAGCGGTACCTGCGCCAACGTCGCTCTGGGCCTCGAAGCCGCGATCACCCAGCTGCGAGACGCCCCGGGCGCCCGAGCCCTCTGGCTCGTGGTGGACGGTCTTCACGACTGCGACGCCGAGGGTCGCTTCGCCTACACCGCCCTCGCCCCGATCGCCGACCGAGCCGCGGCGCTCGACATCGACCTCTCGGTGCTCGTCGTCGACGCCTGGTCCGAACGCCGCGGCCCGACGCCGCTGCACGATCTCGTCCGGGGCACCGGCACCGTCGTCCACGTTCCCGCTTGGGAGCTCGGCGAGGGCTACGCCGAGCTGGGATCGACCCTGCAGACCCGGCCGTGCGCCCGCTGAGCTACTCGATCCACCAGGGTCGCAGATCCGGCATCGCGAAGTCCTTGGGCTGGACCCCATCGAGGAGCAGGTTCGCGAACACCGGGCCCTCGTCGGTCATCGTCACCCACAGGAAGTGGTCGAACTCCCCGAAGCTCACCCCGCGGAGGCGGCTCACCCCGCCGGTCGTCGCGAGCGTGATGTGCTCGTGGGTGTGGGCCTCGTCGCTCTGATCCACGTAGTCGTAGATGTGTCGGTGACCGGCGAGGGCGGTGTAATTCCGGTCCCCGAGCATCTCCTCGAAGCGACGCCACTCTTCGACCACCTCGAGGGTCGTCGGGTAGGGGCCCTCGACCGGGTAGTCGTCGAGCACGAACTCCCCTTCGTCGTCGCGGGGCGGGCGCACCCAGCTCGAGCGCCAGTACGGCTTGTGGATGAACACGAAGGTCCAGCGGACGTCGTCGTTGGCGGCGAGCACGTCGCGCGCGTAGGCCAGCTGGGCTTGCTGGCTCTCCCGGACTCCTTCCGACCGCCTCCACGCCGCGTTGCCGGGTCCGCCGGTCCGGTCGTCACTCTCCCCGATGTCCGAAAGGTCGAAGAGCTCGGAGTTGAGGACGAGGAACAGCACGTCCTTGTAGCGGAAGTGGTAGAAGCTCGCGCCAAACCTCGCCTTCCAGGAGGCCTCCATCTCGGCGTTCATGATGTCGTGGTTGCCAGGCACGTAGAAGAACGGGGCATCGAGCTCCTCGACCATCGCGTCGAACTCGTCCCACTCGGCCTCGATCTTGGCTTCGTCTTCCGTGTAGCCCTCGATGAGGTCGCCGACGCTCATCACGAACGAGGGCTGCACGAGGTTGACCTTGTCGACGCCGACCGGGAAGACGCCGGGTCGATGCCCGCCCGTCCGGTCGGTGACGACGGCGAAGTGGAAGCGCGCAGGATCGTCGAGCACCTCGAGCGACGTCCAGGGCTTGGACTCGGCGTGGTGGGTCTCGAGATCCGGAACCTCGATGGCGGGGGCTGGGGCAAGCGGCGCGGCAGTGCGAGCGCAGCCCGCCAGAGTGGCGACCATGGCGACGAGCGCGATGAGCGGATTGGGCATCGGGATCCCCCTACGCCCTCCTCGTTCGGGAGAGCTTCGCAATCTGTTCGAGCAAACGACGCGCGTACTTCGTGATCGCGCAGCGCGGGTCCAGGTTTCCGACCCGGCCAGTCGCGACCCGGTCGTAGTAGTCCGTCCCCAGCGACGGGACGAGACCGAAGCGCCCGGTCCACCAGCCGCCGACGAACTGTCCGTGTACGAAGGCCGCTCCGTCGGACTCCCCGGGCCCGAGGTGCTGCTTTGACCCCCCGACCAGCTGGAGGGACTGCTATCGTTCGACCGATGGCGATCTCCTCCTCCGGCGTCCACCCCCCCGAGAACCTCCCCACCACGCTAGGCCGCTACACCCTCCAGCGCATCGTCGGGCGGGGAGCTGCAGGCGTGGTCTACCAGGCCACGCTCAACGGTCCCGCGGGATTCCGCAAGCGGATTGCCCTCAAGCTCGTGGTCGGCGGCACCTCCACCGAGGTGGTGTCCGAGGCCCGCCTCGGTGCCCTCCTCGACCACCCGAACATCGTCGGGATCTTCGATCTGGTCCGCGAGGGGCCTTGGTGGCTCATTGCGATGGAGTGGGTGCCCGGTCCCACGCTCCTCGACGTGCTCCAGACCCGCGGGTCCATGCCCGGCCTCGCCCTGCAGCAGCTCGCGGGACAGATCGCCGACGCTCTCGCCCATGCCCACGCGCTCGAGGTGGACGGTCGGCCGCACCCCATCGTGCACCGCGATCTGAAGCCCAGCAACGTGCTCATCACGCCTTCGGCACTGGTGAAGGTCGCCGACCTCGGGCTCGCGACCCTGGCCGGCGCGACGCCCGACGTGCCGATCGGGACCCCAGGGTACATGGCGCCCGAGCAGCT
This sequence comes from uncultured Enterobacteriaceae bacterium, assembly GCA_964655065.1. Classification (GTDB taxonomy): domain Bacteria; phylum Myxococcota_A; class UBA796; order UBA796; genus DRPG01. The sequence continues at coordinate 33,729 of CAZZLC010000050.1, forward strand.
CGTGCTCGGCGGGACCGTCGAGCCCCGGACCGACCAGTTCGCCCTCGGAATCCTGCTCGCGGAGATGGCGCTGGGCCGGCGCATGGTCCGGGCCAAGACGGTCGAGGACGTGCGGGCGCGCCACCGCCGCATTGGCGACGAGATCGCGAGAGGACTCCTGCAGCGGCAGGTCGACGCTCGCCTCGCCGGCCTCGGTGAGATCGTGGCGCGCTGCCTCTCGCCCCTTCCCGCCGACCGACACCCTGACTGCACCGCGGTCCGCGACGCGGTGCTGGAGCTCGAGGGCACGGGTGAGTCGCTCGGGGACTTCCTTCCCGAGGACGACGGGAAGCGTGCCCACCCGCTCGGGGCCGGCGACGCGACCTCGCTCGCCATCGGTCCGTCCAACATCCCGGACTCCGACGAGGACGCGCTGATCGGGCGAGCCACCGACCTCGCCCGCCTCGTTGCCGCGGTCCAGGATCACCGCATGGTCACGGTGCACGGTCCTGGAGGGGTGGGCAAGTCGGCCCTCGTGGTTCGATACGGGGCGACCTCGGCGCGCCGGTTTCCCGGCGGGGCCTGGCTCTGCGACGCCACGGCTGCCCACGATGCAGCTTCTCTCTGCACCACAGTGGCGACGGCCCTCGGACTGCCCCTCGGGGAAGGGGCCACGCACGAGATTGTCGACCAGGTGGGGCATCAGCTTCGCGCGCGCGGCGACGTGGTCTTGATTGTGGACGGCATCGACCGCTGCATCGGGGTGGCCCGCGAGGTCCTGTCGCGGTGGGCGAGCATCTCGGAGGGCGCGCGGTTCGTCGTGACCTCGCGACACCGCCTGCGGCTTCCCGGGGAGGAGGTCGTGGAGATCGGTCCCCTCTCCCCCTCCGACGCGCTCGAGCTCGTGCGAGAACGAGCCGGCCGAGCCGGCCGCGCCGCGTCAGCGTGGACCTCCCCCGCCGCCGAGCCACAGCTGGCCGAGCTCGTCCGCCGCCTCGACGGACTCCCCCTGGCCATCGAGCTCGCAGCGGCCCGAGCCCGGCTTCTCACGCCCGATCAGCTGCTCGAACGTCTCGACGACCGGTTCCGGATTCTCGGGGACGGCGAGGGGAGGACGCTCGAGGGTGTGCTCCAGGAGTCGTGGTCGCAGCTCACCGAGGAGCATCGCGACGTCCTCGTACAGCTGTCGGTGTTCCGCGACGGCTTCTCGATCGCGGATGCCGAGGGCGTCCTGGTCCGTGACCTCGAGGGACCCTTCGCCCTCGACGTCATCGACGCGCTGCTCGACCGCTCGCTGGTCACGGCACGCTCCACGGCCGGTGGCCAACCTCGCTTCTCGCTATACGAGTCCATTCGGCTCTTCGCCTCCCGTCAGCTCGACGACCCGGGCCCTCTCGCCCTGCGGCACGCGCGATGGTTCGCGCGGCTCGGTCGTCCGGAGAACCTGGCCAACCCGCCCGGTGATCCTGCTCGCGAGGCCTTCGCCCGCGACCTCGGAAACCTCGAAGCCGGAGTGGACGCCGCGATCGACGCCGGGGATCCCGAGGCCGCCGCGGGCTGTGCCATCGCAGCCGGGCGGACCCTGGCCCTCCGGGGCCCCCTGCAGCGGGGGCTCGACATCGTCCGCCGCGCCCTCGCCATCGCGCCCGACCACGCGTCCCTCTGTGCGACGGCGGCGCTCCTGGGACTGAGCGTCGGGGCGCCGGAGGTGCGCGACTGGGCCAACCGGGCGTGCGCTCGAGCCCGCGAGCCCCGCGAGGCCACCGACGCCCTGTACGTGCGGGGCCTCGTCGACATCCGCGAGGGCGAGTTCGCCCGGGCTCGAGGCACGCTGGAACGGGCCCTGCGCGAGGCGCGCCAGATCGGCAGCCTGGGCCTCGAGGGCAAGGTCGCTCTGGCGCTCGGCCAGGTCCTGAGCGACCTCAAGCGGTCGGATGCGCGTGGCATGCTGGGCTACGCCCTCCGCCTCGGGCGCCGAGGCCAGGACGTCGCCCTGCAGACCGAGGCCCTCATCGCACTCGGGCGCAACTGCCGCGAGCAGGACGACCTCGAGTCGGCGCGTCGCTGGCTCACCCAGGCGCTCGAGCTCGGCGAGGGCCAGTCCCTGCGCGCGGCGAGCGCCCATGGCACCCTGGGAAGCGTGGAGCGGGCCCTCGGCAATCTGGTGGAGGCTCACCGGCATTTCCTCGCTGCGCTCTCCGGCCACCGCCACCTCGGCCGGCGCCGGGCGGAGGTCTCCTCGCTCGCCAACCTGGCCGTCATCGCGGGCCAGACCGGCGACCTCGTCGAGGCACGAGACCGACTGGACGCCGCGGCCCGGCTGTCGCGCGAGCTCGACGACCCGATCAACGCCGCGGTCATGACGATGAACCAGGGCGCCATGGCGGAGCGGATCGGCGATCTCGAGGCCGCTCGGCAGGCGATCGAGACCGCCCGGCAGGTGTTCGCGCCCCTGGAGATGATCGTTCACGTCAGCAACGCCGATCTGCACCTCACGCTGCTGGACCTGGAGGCGGACCGCCCCGAGGCGGCGCTCCAGCGTGCCCTCGCGATGCGTGACGCGGTGGCCGCGATCGACCGAGGCGTAGGCGCGCAGCGGATCGCGGCCTTGACGTTGATGGCCCAGGCCTCGCGAGAGCTCGGACGCGAAGGTGACGCGCTCGAGCTCGCGGAGGAGGCCGCGCGCCAGTCCATCGAGGAGCCGATGATTCGGTCTCTGGCCGCGCTCGAGCTCGGAATCGCCCACCACCTCACGGGTCGACCCGAAGGCGCCGATGCACTCGCCCGTGCGGTTCAGCTCGCCCGGGAATCGCAGGATGCCTGGATCGTCGCATCAGTGGAGCTCCGCCTCGCGGAGCTGTCGATGCTCGAGCGCGACGTCGACGTCCTGCAGCGCCGAACCTCGGCCCTGGTCGACGGAGGACTCGGGGCGATGCGTGGTCTCGAGCTGCACGCCCGCGGACTTCTGGCGCTCGCTGCGGTGTGGCGGGAGCGAGGCCCCCGCAAGACGGTGGACGATCTGGCGGATGCGCTGGCCCACCGCGGCTTCGTCGCCCGTGCCCGCCGGCTCAGGTCCGCCCTGGCGTAGATTGTCCTCCCATCCGAGGAGGGATCGTGTTCGCGTTGTGGTGGTCGCTGGCCGTGGCCCAACCCACGCCAGTCGAGGACCCAACCTGCTCCTGGATCGAGCGAGTGGGCACCACCGATCCGGACTGCCGGCGGGACGGCGCCTCCCGGGCGGTCCTTGGCGGCGTCGGCACCGTGGTCGCAGGGGCTGGCACCTGGTGGTTCCTCGTCGGCGGCGACAGCTACCGGAGCGGCGACCCTGCGGGACAGGCCATCGGAATCGGGCTCGTGGGCCTCGGGGGCGCGATGGCCGGAGCCTTTGCCGATCTGACGTCCGCCGGACACGATGCCCTGGACGATCGCCCGGCGCGGCCCACCGCGCGGCTGACGCTCGGGCTCGGCGGAGCCACCGCGCTCGACGAGCGCGCTCCGGTATCCCCCGGCTTCGGTCTCGATCCGACCCTGCGGATCTCGGACGCGGTTCAGATCCAGCCCCACCTGGCGGTGCACCCCGGGCTGCGCGAGGTCGACGTGGATCCTCGTCCCCAGGCCGACGCCGCCATCGAGGGACGAGACACCACCTTCCCCGTGGGTCGGGTGCTCAGGCGATCCCGGGTCGCTCTCGGCGCCGAGGCGACCTTCCGGGTCCGTCGAGCGTCGACCGTGGGCTCACCGAGGTTCTCGTTCCGGTGGCGTCCCACGGTGGAGGTCCGCACCCGAACGCGGTTCCCCGGCGAGCCGAACGTCGCGAGGAACCGGCACGTGGCGCTCCTGCCCGCGACGGTGGGCTTTCGATGGGCGGTCACCCCGCGTCAACGCTTCACCGCGTTCGTGGGGCCACGCCTCGACTGGATCTCCGCCTCCGCACCCGGCACCACGGAGCTCGGCGAGCCCGGCGGACCCCTGTGGGGATCGCTGTATGCCGAGGCCTTCTACCAGCTCGACGTGCCGGTGAGAGGCCGCATCGCCGGTTTCGACGCCTCGAGCCGGGTCAACGTCGGCTACGTTCACTCGAACCTCGACGGCGAGTCCTTCGACCTGGGTGCCATCATCGGATTCCTCGGCCCCGTCGAAACCAGCGTCGACCTGCGGCTACGGCGCCCCGGCGCGCAGGTCGCCTGGCAGCTCACCGTGGGCAACACGTTCGCACGCGGGGGCGGTCCCCACGTCGAGCTCGGCGCGGTGGTGGGACGATGACGCTCGGTCTGTGGTTGGCGGGACTCCAGGGTTGCCTGGCTCCAGAGTGTGCGCACGGCTCGTTCTACTCGGCCGACTGCCGGGTCGCGGCCGAGAACCACTACGCGCGAATCCTCACCCAGAACGCGGTGGAGCTTCGCTTTCACTCAGCCACCGTGCCCGGACCTCTCGGCTGGGACGCGGTCGGGCTCTTCGAGGAGGACCCTGACGGCACGGTGACCGCGCGCCCGGCTGGGCTCGCGGACTTCGCGTTGTCGATCGACGGCTCACGGCTCGCCGAGCCTACAGTGGTCAGGCTCCGGCTCACGAACGTGGCGCCGGAGACCGTCGTGGCCGTGGGCCCCCTGGACGCACTGCAGTCGCTGCAGCCGCCCGAACCCGCGCTCCTTCAGCGGGAGATCACCGTCGTCGCTCGGCCCGACGTCCGGATCTGGGTCACCGGGGAGCGTCCGTGTCCCGAGGCGTTCCGCATCCTGGCCGCAGGTGATGTCCAGACGAACCCGCTCCAGTTCGAGCGAATCGTGCAGTCGCTGCACGACGAGGTGGCGCGAGGCCTCGATGCCGAGCAGCCCGTCCTCGGCCTGCTGCTCCTCGGCGATCTCACCGAGCACGCCAGAGAAGACGAGTTTCGGCGGATCCGGGAGATCCTGGCCAGCAGTCCGGTGCCGGTGGCCACCACACCCGGCAACCACGACGTGCTCGGCACCGAGCTCGCGATCTTCAACCGCCTGTTCGGACCGGGAAACCACGCGTTCGACGTCTGCGGCACCCAGGTGGCGATGATCGACTCCGCCACCGGCGACCTCGCTCCGTCGATCGAGGGGCGGCTCGGCGAGCTGCTGGACGGCGGGAACGGTCCGCTCCTCGTCGGCACGCACTATCCGCCCTACCCTGGCCGCACCGGCGCGGGCTTCGCCGACGACGCTCAGGCCTACACGCTGCTCTCAGAGTCCGTGCACTACGGCGGCGAGCTCCTGCTCGCCGGCCACGTGCACACGTGGCTCGCCTTCGATGACCTCTCGGTCGCGGGTGGGACGATCGACCAGGTGATCACGGGAACGGCGGGTGCTTCGCAGGGCTCCGGACAGCCGCACTTCGGCGTCACTCGGGTCTCCCTGCCTCAGGCGGCCTTCTGCTTCGTCGAGGTACCGGAGCCCGGACGAGCGCCGGGTGACGGCGGGTCCGGGGACGGGCCCCTGCGACGCTGCGCAGATGCCCGGCCCTGAGCACTCAGCGCTTCAACGAGCTCTCGATCGCGCCGTGCCACTGGGGGAGCTGGCGACGGACCCAGTCGTTGGCGACGTTCACGACGAGCGCCTTGATCGGGTCGAGGTTGACGCAGAGCGACATCTTGCCCTTCAAGCCATCGAGGTCCGCGAGGCTGCTCCGGATCCGGGGCTCGGCCTGGGTTCCCGTGACGTCGAGCCGGGCCACCACCGGAGCGCGCGCGAGCTGCACCGGACACGACGTCTGGACGCCGTAGACGGCGACCTGGACCTCCCCGCGCAGATCCACCTCGCCGACGGCCCGAATGCGGCAGACGTCGCCATCCACGCTAGCCGTGAAGGTGTCGAACCCCACCCGCGCCCGCTGGACCCGGACGTGATCGTGGTCGACGGCGTGCTCCGTCTCGGAGAGCACCTTTGCCTGTGCCTCGAGCGTCGCGCGCCACTGCTCGCAGAGCCCGGCCGACGGGGCCGCCTGCGCCCCGAGCATCATCACCCACCCCAGCATCGAACCTCCTCCCGGTGTCCTGCAGCAACCCTCACGAGCTGGATCATCGTCCGACGAGCACCGAGAGACAGCTCAGCGAGCCGTCGGCCTTGCGAAACTCGCTCGCGCCGAGCTCGACGACACCGAGCCGGCGTTCCTCGAGCGCCTCCCGGGTCACGGGATGGCCAGCGAGCATCAACACCTCGCCGCCGAGCCCCACCACGTTGGCCGCGGCCGCCTCCTCGGGAGGGACGACGATCACGTCACAGCCCTCGAACAACGCTGGATCGATCGTATCGGCAGCGACCAGCACGAGTCGTTCGGTCGCTGCGGAGGCGACGGACTTCAGGTGCAGTGCTCCAGTGGGCACCGGCACCACCGGCAAACCAAAGCTGCGTGCGAGCGCAGCGATGCCCTCGGCGTTCGTGCGACGAGTGCGACCCACGTAGAGCGTCCCCCCGACGAACAACGCGTCCCCCCCATCGACCGTGGCGGGCGCGGCGACGAAGGTCGGTTCGAGGCCCAGCTTGGACAGGGCCTCGGCCACGGGCGCAGCCTCGCCTCGACGCGAGGAGTGGCCTGCGCGAGTGATCACGGCCCGATCGCCGATCACGACCGCCTGGTCTTCGACGAAAGGGCAGTCGGGATGGGCCTCGTCGGCTGGGATCACGACCACCTCGGCTCCCGCCCTGCGCAGTGCGTCGACGTAGCGAGCATGCTGCTTGCGTGCCTTGGGGACCGAAATGCGGCGCGGCGCCTCGGCGAGCGCCTCGGTGAAGCTCTCGGGAATCTCGCGAACCAGGGCGTGCACGCGCTCAGCCCGCAGGCGTCGGGTCGCA
>CAZZLC010000050.1:40622-45838 GCA_964655065.1 uncultured Enterobacteriaceae bacterium
GGGAATCTCGCGAACCAGGGCGTGCACGCGCTCAGCCCGCAGGCGTCGGGTCGCAGAGGTCGCCGAGGCCGTCGCCATCGAGGTCCGACTGGGAGGCGAGGGGGGTGCCGTCGGGGGAGAGCGAGAGCTCGTAGTCGGTGAAGGGCTCGCCCTGATCGTCGAGGAAGCGCACGTAGAGGCCCCAGCCCCCGCCCTGGTCGAGCACCTTGACGGTGAGCCGGTTCACCCCGGGCAGCAGGGTGACGGGCGCCTGGAACTCGTCGATCGCGGTGCCCTGGCAGCTCTCGACCTCGAGCACGACCTGCCCTTCGAGCCAGGCGCGGACGCCATCGTCGGCCCCCACGGCGAGGGTGACCTGCTCCGCCGAGTCGACCACCACATAGGTGTGGACGTAGGCCTCGCGTGGCGGAGCCACGAATCCAAAGCTCGACCGCAAGTTGAGTCGGCTGCCGTCGATCAGGTAGGGGATCCACTGCAGGTCGCCCTCGGCGTCGCCGAGCGCCGGGGCGAGGTTCGCGTCGCCCCCGAGCCGCTCGTCGAGGGAGGGCAGGCAGGCTTGCGGGCTCACGATGTCGGTGACCGGTGCGTACGCGAGCCACTGCTGGACGAACCCCTCGACGTTGGGCCGCAGCACGGCCTCCTCTGGGCCGTTGGCGACGGAGGGGCAGTTGTCGTCTTCGTCGAGGACCCCGTCGCCGTCGCGATCGTCGTCGCACCGGTCGGGGATCCCGTCGATGTCGAGGTCGTCTTCGCCCAGGACCAAGGCCGAGGGTTCCGTGCTGATGTCGAGGGTGTAGCCCGCGATCGGCGTCCCGAGCAGCGACCTCGCACACACGCTCGCGGTGGGACCGAGGAGCCAGCTCGCCCCCGGCGCGACCTCGGGATCGATGCGCGAGCAACCGTCGGCCGCGACGGGTCCCGACGCCACCTGCGCCCCGGTCTCGTCGTGAAGGCCCAGCACCACGCCGGCAGGGCACTCACCCACGAGGCTGGCTCGTACGGTCTCGCAGCGCCCGATCTCGATCGAGACACAATCGATGTCGCCCGCCACGAGGTTGCCGGTGACCGGAGCATCGGGCCAGGGATTCGCGGTGTTCCAGGTGTCGTTGGGCTCTGCCTCGAACGGCCCCTCCTCGACGGTGCAGTCGGGAGTGCAACCGTCGCCGAACCAGGGGTTCCCGTCGTCGCACGCCTCGCCGGAGGTGACGAGGCCGTCCCCACAGCGGTCGCGGCGGGCAGAATCGCTCCCTCCGCAGCCGACGAGGGTCAGCAGGAGGCAGGAGTAGCTCACCGAAGGTAGAATCCGCGACATGTTCTGGCTCATCTCGTTGGCATGGGGTTCCGAGGTCGCATTCTATCCGGGGCGCACGGACGCCCGGATGACGGTGGACGACGCTCTGTTGACCGGGCGCGTCCTCGCCCACACGGACGACGTGGACGCCCTGCGCGACCACCCCGACATCGCGGAGGTGCGGATCCTCCGTGGCCGGGGGAACGTCGTATCGATCGTTCCGAACCCAGGTGCATCTCCGGTCGACCTCGCCAACGCGCTTCGCGAGACGAGAGGCACCGCCTGGGCGCACCCCGACTTCCGCGTGCCGCTGGTGCTCCACGACCTGCCCGACGATCCCCTGTTGGCCGAGCAGTGGCACCTCGTGAACGAAGGGCAGCGCGGATACGTGCCGGGGGTCGACGTCAATGCCCAGGAGGCCTGGGACGTCGCGACAGGGGCGGGGATCCGCGTCGCGGTGATCGACTCGGGCGTCGATGTCGACCATCCCGACCTCGTGGCGATCGACGGCCGGGACTACGTCGACGACGACGACAGCTCCGACCCGGACGACGGACGCAATCACGGCACCGCCGTCGCCGGCCTCGTGGCTGCGACCGGGAACAACGGCATCGGCGTTGCTGGCGTGGCCTACGACGCCGAGATCTACGGGATTCGACTCATCGCGGATCCTGGCGAGGCGGGCGCGTCCGTGACCGAGGTCTACGACGCGTTCGTCGAAGCTGTCGACAATGGCGCGCACGTCATCAACAACTCGTGGGGCCGGCGGGACCAGTGTCAGGGCTTCGAGATCGTCGGCGCCATTCAGGACGCCTTCGACTACGTCGAGACCGAAGGTCGCGGGGGACTGGGGACCGTCAACGTGTTCGCCTCGGGCAACGCCGGCTGCGACATCACCAACGACGGCTACCTCTCGCACCCCGCGGTGATCGGCGTCGCCGCCGTCACCGGGTTCGACCGGCGAGCGGGCTACAGCACCTTCGGCCCGTGGATCGACGTCGCCGCTCCCTCAAACTTCATCATCACCACCGATCTCGTGGGCCCGGAGGGTGGGGGAACCAACGTCGACGGCGACCTCGACTATACGGGCACCTTCAACGGAACCAGTGCGGCAGCGCCGCAGGTTGCCGGAACCGCAGCCCTCATGGTCGAGGCCAACCCGCGCATCACCGCGGCGGACGTTCGCCGGGTGCTCTGCGAAACCGCCGTCAAGATCGACCTCTCTCGCGCGGACTGGGACGAGGCGGGCTTCAGCCCGTTGTACGGCTGCGGGCGGATCGACGCCGGTGCGGCCGTGCGGGCGGTCGCCAACCTCGGGGCCCCCGATGCCCCCGCGCTGCTCCCGGCGGCGGTGTCGACCTCGGAGCCGGCCGTCCTGCGCTGGCCCGACGCCACCGACCCGGATGGCGACTACCTCACCTACCGGGTGCGCTGGGTGATCACGGACTTTCCCGACGACCCCCGAGTCGACGTCGTCGACGGTAACGAGCTCGACCTCACCGAGCTCCTGGGCGGCACAGCCGCGGTGGTCGAGTGGCGGGTGCGGGCGTTCGACCCGTGGGGCCCGGGCGAGTGGTCGGAGACCCAGCGGCTGACCTTGGTGCCCCCTTCCGAGGCCACGGGCTCGGGCTGCCAGCACGCACCGGGGCTCGGTGCGGCCGGCATCGTGGGGGCGCTGGCGCTGCTCGCCCGACGACGTCGGAACCGCGTCGCCACTACGTCGTGACCACGGCGGCGGCGATCGAATCCGGGTGACTCGGGCCCTCTGATCGTCCCTCTCGTGTTTCTACCGCTTCTTTGCAGTCCGTCAGGCACGGGTCGACACGGTCGCGGTGCGCGGTAGACTCCGAACGCGCAGTGGGCTCGCCACTGCCGTGTGGCGAGACTCACGGAACGTAGCGAACCGTGACGTCCAGGCTCAGGCCGGTGTGGGCACAGTCTCCGTTGTCGTCGTCCCCGAACGTGACCATCCGGACGTCGAAGCCGCGCGTCAGGTCGAGCGCTTCGACGATGTCGGCCATGGTGTCGGGATCGACCTGGACATCGACCGAGCCGAGCTCCTCGGTGCGAGGCACCACACAACGCCCCCCGCCGAGACACTCGTAGTCGGTGTAGCGGTCCGCGAAGGGGCGGCCTCGAATGGCTTCCCAGTCGAAGCGCGGCAGCCGATCGCGAAACGGGTACCCGTCCAGCGACCCACCAGATCCGCCGCTCACCAGCACCACATCTTCGACCAGCACGACGAGGTGGTCGTCGAACGTGGCCCGCGCCCCTCCCGACGCCATCGCAATCTCACACACCTGCGACGCGTCAGGCAGAGAAACGAAACGGGCCTGATCCGCACGAGCCTGGAGGAACTCGTTGCGACGCTCCAGATTCCCGTCGGCCGAGAACGCGCACCCCGAGCGGGGCTCGAACGTGAGAGACACGGTGTCGGAGATGGCCTCGAGGCAGCTGACCGGCGGTTCGGGCGGCACTCCCGTGTCCGGGGGCACGTCGACCGGTTCGAGTGCGCTCCCGAGGCGGATCTCGCTCGTGCACGACGACGCCACCACAGCGAGGAGAACGATTCGCATGGGCACCAGCCTCTCGGGGGAGGGGTTCGCCTGCATCGTGGCTCCGGGGCGAAAACCGAAGCCAATGCGCGAGGGGGGAATCGAACCCCCACAGCCTTGCGGCCACAAGGCCCTCAACCTTGCGCGTCTACCAATTCCGCCACTCGCGCGATGGGCTTCAGCTATCCAAACGGCCCCCCGAAGTCAACCCGCAGTCTGCGGGACTGCAGGCGACGGAGCGGTCGGCCATCGAGCTACTCGTCTTCGACGGAGAACTCCTGCTCGGGCGTACCCTCGAGTTCCTGGGCTGCTTCCTCGATGGCTTCCTCGACGTTGCTGCCGGCGCGCATCGAGCGATCCGAGTACAACGCCAGGGTCACCGACGTCGCCATGAACAGCACGGCGACGACCGTGGTGGCCTGCTGGAGCAGGCCCGTGGGACCACGCGGCCCGAACACGGTCGAGCTGCTGGAGCCGCCGCCAAAGGCCGCTCCGACATCACCGCCCTTTCCGGGCTGGAGGATGATGATGAGGATCAAGAAGAGGCACAGCATCACGTGCAGTGCCACCACGAACATGTACCAACCACCCATCAGTCTGGTCCCTTCAGCCCGAAGTGGGCATGCCTTTGATGTCGAGATCCTCGACGCGAGTTTCCTGGGGGCGTTCTAGCTCGGGGCAGTTGGGGGTGGTGCACTCGGCGTAGATCTCGTGCCGGTGCGACACCACCTTGAATCCGTGCTGTGCCGCCAGTTCGTCTTGGAGCTGCTCGATGCGTTCGTCCTCGTACTCCACGATGCGGCCACACGTCACGCAGATGAGGTGGTCGTGGTGCTCGCCATCGTGGGTGGGCTCGTACCGCACGTTGCCCTCGGCGAACTTGTGCTCGGCCGCCAGACCGCACTCGGCGAGGAGCTTCATCGTCCGGTACACCGTAGCGTAGCCGACCGACGCATGGCGCTCCTTGGCGAGGTCCAGCAGCTCGGGAAGCGAGAGGTGCGCGTCCGAGTCGAAGAACACCTCGGCGATGGCTTCACGCTGACGCGTGTAGCGGAGCCCCTGCTCGGTGAGGTACGCCTTGAACGTCTCGATGTTCTCGGCTAGACCCACGCTTACCTCCGAGAGGCCTCGTAACTGGGCGCCACGCGGTCGCCGAGGTGTGACGTCGCAGCGACCGATCCTCGTGCGCGCACACCAGCCCTCTGCAGAGCCGAAGATCACTCTTTGGGCGCTTTCTCTTCGTCGTCCACGAGCTCGGCTTCGGCTTCCGTCTCGGGCTCGGAGGGACCGTCCATCACCTCGGTCGGTGTCTCGTCGGCAGCCTCGACCTCGACGGCACCGCTCTCCGCGGTCGCCTCCCCCTCTGCGGC
>CAZZLC010000051.1:0-45267 GCA_964655065.1 uncultured Enterobacteriaceae bacterium
AAGGACGGAGAGACGGGGATTCGAACCCCGGGTACGCTTTCACGCACAGTAGATTTCGAATCTACCGCCTTCAACCACTCGGCCATCTCTCCAAAATCAGACTCACGCTCGCTGTCGCAGGTTCTGGAAGAAGCGCTTCAGTCGGTCGCTCGCCTCTTCGGCGAGCACGTCGGGCACCACCTCGAACTGGTGGTTGAGCCCTGGCCAGCACGACAGGTCGGCCAGCGTTCCGAGAAATCCGCCCTTCGGGTCACGGCAGCCATAGACACATCCCGCGATTCTCGCGAGCACCATCGCTCCAGCACACATGGGGCACGGCTCGAGGGTGACGTAGACCCAGCAGCCTTCGAGCCTCCAGGAGCCCACCGCGCGGGCCGCTTGCCGCAGCGCCAGGACCTCGCCGTGGGCCGTAGGGTCTTGGTCGGTCTCGCGAAGGTTGTGGCTCTGTCCGAGGACTCGCCCGTCCTTCACCACGATCGCGCCGACGGGAACTTCCCCGCTCACGGCCGCCTCATCGGCGAGGGCGAGTGCCTGCCGCATGAAAGGCTCGTGTATGGAAGCCATGATTGAACCCGGTCAAAGAGCGGTGACGAGGCCCGCTGTAACCCCGACGACCAGGGTACTCTATCCTGGGAGGCGCGCGTGTCAACGTCGTCGCGAAGGGAGCGACCGTGATGGGGGGATGGGCGATCGGGCTCCTCGCCGCCCTCGCGATGGCGGGTGACGCTCCGCCATCGGGGAAGTCGTGGGGACAAGGGACGCGCGGGGTCCTGCTGCTGCACGACGAAGGGCGTACGGAAGCCGACTGGAAGCGCTTCGGTGAGCGACTCGCGGCGACGGGCTTCCGGGTGCTGGCACCCGAGCTCGGGGGCGCGCAGGCGATCGAGTCGGCCATCGGATGGCTCGAAGCGCGCGGGGTGACCTCGCTCCACGTCGTCGGCGCGGGGCACGGCGCCAATCGCGCCCTCGTCATCGCCGGACCCCTCCCGATCGTCGCCGACCTGGTCCTGATCTCCCCCCGACCAGGTAGCGACCTCGCCGCCGCGCTGGCGCGGTTCGGCGAACGGCCACTGCTCGTCGTCGCGGCCGAGGGGCACGCGCTCGCCTCCCGCACCGCCAGCTTCGTCCACGAGCACGCTCGTGGCGACAAGCACCTCCGACTCTACCCGGGGGGCGCCGCGGGCGCGCGGCTCCTGAGCACCACGCCACAGCTCGAGCCACTCGTGCTGTCCTGGCTCACGGGGCATTTTCGAGCGCGAAGCGAGCCGTCCTCGCTCTCCGAGCAGGTTCGCTCGAGCGCGGTCGGCGACATCGAGACCCGAGGCGTCCGTCTCGACGAGCGACGCCGGTAGCGCTACGCGACCTCGATGAGCGCAGAACCCCTTCCCGTCCCCGACAGCCTCCACCGCCTCTCCGCCGCTGTCCGCGACGCCGGCGGTCGCGCCTACCTGGTCGGCGGCAGCGTCCGCGACCATCTCCTGGGTCAGGCGGTCAAGGACTGGGACGTAGAGGTCTTCGGGCTCACCGTGGACGTGCTGCTCGACCGGCTGAGGCGACTCGGGCGCGTCAACGCCGTGGGCAAGGCTTTCGGCGTCCTGAAGTGGCGACCCCGCGGCGAGCCCGACGCTTCCGAGATCGATGTCTCGATCCCACGACGCGACTCGAAGACCGGACCGGGCCACCGCGGCATCTCCGTCGAGGGCGACCCGGACATGACCGTCGAGGAGGCGGCACGCCGCCGCGACCTCACGATCAACGCGCTCATGTACGATCTCGAGAGCAGCACGATCGTCGATCCACACGGCGGGCTCCGCGACCTGGAGACCCAGGTCCTGCGCGCCGTCGACGCGACGACGTTCCTCGAGGATCCGCTGCGAGCGCTCCGCGTGATCCAGTTCGCCTCCCGCCTCGGCTTCCGGGTCGACGAGGGCCTGCGGGATCTGTGCCGCGCGGCCTCGCTCGACGAGCTGCCCGCGGAGCGCATCGCGGGAGAGTGGGGCAAGCTCCTCCTCAAGGGCCGACCGTCGGTGGGCTTTGCCGTCGCCCGCGACACCGCGGTGCTCGACCGGGTCTTCCCCGAGATTGCCGCTCACGACGCCGACCGCACGCTGGACGCGCTCGCTCGGCAAAGCCGCGCCGGGGCAGCCGACGAAGGCAGCGCGTGGGCGCTGATGCTCGCGGGGTGGTTCGCGGGACAGCCCGAGGCGACGGCGGTGGCGACCCTCGACCGACTGTGGATCCACACCCTCGGGGGCGTGCCAGTACGAGACCGGGTGCTCGGCGTCCTCGACGCGCTCGACGCCGCCGTCGGCACCGACGTCGACCTCCGGTGGGCCTCCACCCGCGCCCATCTCTGGACGCTCCTCCACGTCCAGCAGGCCCACACCCGCGAAGACCGGACGCACGCCCTGACCCGTGGCCGCGCGCTGGGGATCCTCGACGACAAGCCCCGCCCGCTGCTTCAAGGACGGGACCTGCAGTCCCTGGGGATGGCGCCAGGCCCCCGGATGGGGGAGCTGCTGCGCGACGTCTACGCGATGCAGCTCGACGGCAAGATCACCACCCCGGACGAGGCGCGCAACGAAGCGGCCCGGCGGCTCGGCGACGGCTGATCAGCCCGGCCCGTTCTGCGGGGTGTCGCTGGGGTCGCCGCAGAAGCACCGCACCTGCTCGCGCGTGTCGCCAGATTGGTCGTCCTCGAACCCTTCCCACACGCAGGCCTGGTTGTCCTGACGGACCGACTGCGCCTCGGCCCGGCAGAACTCGGTCAGATCGGCCTGCCGACAGAAGACGTCCTCGATCTCGAGCATGTTCGGGTAGGTGAGATCCTCGATCGCGGACAGTCCGAAGTACGGCTCGTACAGCGAGGCGTCATCACCGAGGTCGTGGGGACGAAGCGACTCGGATCGGATCACGCACTCCGCGTTGGCTACGTTGTCGTCGCCGCCCTGCGTCTGACCCGTCCGCCCGGTGACCTCCTCGACACTGCCGGAGCCGTTGCAGGGGCCGCTGGCGACGAGGAGCCCGAAGCTCAACCGCTCGTCGTCGATGGGCGTGGACCAGGTTCGGAGCACGACCGTGTAGGAGACGCCGGGCTCTGTACGTCGGATGGTGCAGCGCTCGGGTGCGCCCCGGCCTGCGTCGACGAAATCGGCGAACAGCGACGCGTCTTCTTGGTTGGGACAGTCCTGCAGCTCGACGTCGACCGCGTTGCCGAGGTCGTCCTCGTAGGAGACCTCGAAGTCTCCGATGCGGTCCGGAGAACCCGTGTAGAACACGGACTGTCCGACGCGCAAGTCCAGGTCACCGTCGTCCCAGACGTTGTCGGGGTAGGAGAAGCTCGCGCTCACCCCGCTCGGGCTCTCAGCGACGGCCTGCGTCCAAGACAGCGTCTCCGGGTCCACCCAGATGCAGACGGGACCGCCCGTGCCGATGAACTCGGCGGTCACGCCGCCGAGCTCGGCCGTCTCGGAACCCCCGACCTCACCGTAGATCGTGGCCTCCTCGACGTCCTCCAGACTCCCCAGCACGGCGGGAACGAGCGGCGTTCCGTCGGGATTCGTGATCTCGTAGACCGCGGGAAGGCCGGGGACCGGCTGGCTGATGACCCAGTCACCGGTGTAGTCGCAGCCGGCGAGCACGCTCCCCGCTGCGAGGGCCGCCACGATTCGAAGTTGGACCGTCATCACTGCACCTCGAAGTCGAGCACGAGATCGGGCTCGTCGAACACGTCGCTCCACACGAACGCCTCCGACGACACCCAGTCGCCTCGCGCGATGTAGCGGGAGGGGAAGTTCAGCACGTCGGGAACGGACGCCCCCGGATTGAAGAGGACGTTGTACTCCTGGATGGTCAGTCCGAAGTCGGCGTCCTCGGCACAAGTGGTGAACGAGAAGTTGCTCTCGGCCGGCGCGTCCATCCAGCCCCAGAGCGAGAACCCACGGCAGTCCCGACCCGGGGTGCAGTTCTCCTGATCCCGGTCGTACTGGAGCTCCTGCTGGAAGAGCGTGAAGTCGGCGACGAAGAACTCGCCCTCTCGCTGGAAGTCCAGGTCGAGGGCGTCGATGTTGCCATCGCCGTTCCGGTCCTCGTAGGCCGTGACCCGGGTCTCGGCGTCGGAGGTCACGTTGAGGAGGTCGAAGCAGACCTGCCGGAGGTACTCGCCATTGGGCACGAGCGCGCCGCTGAGGTCGGTGAGCGGAGTATCGAGGTCGGCGAACCAGTCGACGATGGAGTCCCAATCCTCGAAGCGACCGCTGGTCAGGCGGCACGACAGCGAAGGAAGGCAGGAGAAGCGGAGGTCACCCACCGTGGTCCCGCCGTAGGGGAACGCATCGCCGGCCTGACCAGGCTGGAACTGCGGTCCCGTCTCGGGGTGCGGGTACTCCTCGATCACGTTCTCGGGCTCGATCTTCGAGTAGAGTCCGAGATAGACGGGCCCAATCAGCCGAGGATCCGCGACGATCTCGAGGACGTTGCCCTCGTCGTCCTGGATCGTCCGCGAAGCCGCCTCGACCGGCACACTGACCGAGCCGCGGAGGTTCTCGATGACGAGACCCTCGTCGAAGGGTTCGCAGGCCGTGGCCAGCAGCAGAGCCGCCCACAGGAACGGAGATGTCGTGGTGGTCTTCACGTGCTTACCTCGATCCTAGAATTCGTAGCGAGCGCGGAACTGCAGCTGCAGCGGACGCTGGCGCGCCGTGACGAGCAGCCGGTTGAACCGGTTGACGACGAAGCCGTTGCCGCCGATCGGGGCCCGGTTGTTCGTGATGTTGATCGCATCGACGCCGAGATTGATGTTGCCCTTGCGCAGGTTGATGTCCTGACGGAGACCGATCGAGAGCTCCCAGAACGAGTTGAACCGGGCATAGGTTCCGCGCGGACGGATACGCACCGCGCCGTTCCGGCCTCCGAAACCCTCGGAGGGGTAGAACCGGTCGTAGGGGAAGCCGCTGTAGTACTGGAAGGTCGCCGACAGCGTCGTCGTGTTCGGGTCGGTGGGCAGGTTCCAGTAGGCAAAGCCGGTGACCTGGTGCCGACGGTCGGTGTTGAGCAGACCGAAGTTGTACTGCGTCTGCTGGTCGTTGATGAACGAGCCCGACAGCGCCTGGGTCGAGGAGCCGACCCCGTTGACGTAGGTGTAGGTGAACTCACCCGCCCAACGGCGGCTCTCGACCTTGCGGATCCCGAGGTCCCACTGGTAGTAGTCGCGCTTGGCGAGGGCCGGGGTCCGCAGCCGCGGCCGGTTGTTGACGACATCGCCAAAGCGGGAGCCGATGACCGACGAACCATCGCTGTCCCAGATGAAGCTCGTCTCGTCGGGCTCGAACATGAAGCGGGAATACTTGCCCGAGAAGTTGGTGAACATCGCGTAGTCCTCGACGAGCTCGCGCTCGACCTGGAGGATGATCTCGTCGACCCGCGGGGAGCGAAGGTCCTCGTTGGCGAACGCGAAGTTCCGCGGCTCGTTCACCTGGTTGATGTTCTCCTGGGCATTGATGAAGTCGTTCGGCCCGTTGTTCCCACCGAAGAACTCACCCAGGTACTGCTTGAGGCCGATGGCGGAGGTCCGGGTGAAGTCCGCCACGCCGAGCCGCCCGGTGTCGTTGAACCGACCCCACCCCGTAGCGATCTTGGTTCGCTGGTCGCCGAAGGGGTCCCACGCACCAAACAGGCGGGGCCCGAGGAGCGCAGCCGAGACCGTGGGCTCGCCAATGTCGTTGCGAAGCACGAAGGCGTCGAAGCGCAGACCGTAGTTGATCGTGAGGTTCGGGACTGGCTTGTAGGAATCCTGGGCAAACGCCGAGTACCGAGCCGAGGTCACCCGGTAGTCGATCGGGTCCGAGTACTCGACCCAGAAGAAGTTCTGGTAGGTGTCGGCGTTGAACGGCACCGAGTAGATGTCGAAGTAGCGGATGCCGCCGTTCACGCCGAAGATGCGATCCCAGACGATCTGGTTGGTCGCCACGCCGAACTTGAAGTCGTGAGTGCCACCCAGCGGGTCGGTCACGGACAGCACGGACAGTCGGGTGTCGAGGGTGTAGATCAGACGGTCATCGAAGGTGAAGAACTCGTTGTTGACCGAGCGATAGGCGCCCTGCTGGCCGTTGCGGCCCGGAGTGAACCAGTCGACATTGGCCTCGAGCTCGCCCGGTTCACACTTGTGGCTGTCACTGTTCGGGTTGTGCGTACACGCGACGGAGCTCTGCTCGATGTAGATCTTCTGGGCCGTGGCGCGGGTCTCGAGGGTCACGTCCGGGTTGAGGAACCACTGCCACACCCCCGTGAGGACGTAGCCACCCTGGCTCTGGCGAGCCTGGGCCTCGGACCGCGTGAACTGGTCGGTCTGGATGCGGTTGTCGATGTTGGTGGGGCTCGTCTGGAGCTGGACGCTGATCCGGTGCTCGGGTGACGGCTGGACCGTGACCTTACCGAGGAAGTAGTGACCGTCGAAGTCGCGCCGCTGAGGGATGGCAGCGCTGTTCGAGAGGTTCCGGGTGGCCTGGTACGAAAGATAGAACCAGGCCTTGTCGCGGACGATGGGTCCGGAGAGCACGGCCGGGATCTGGTAGCTCTGCTGGGTGACGTCGAAGCCGGTGGGCGCGAGCGGGAAGCCGTCGGCGGCGAGACGTTCGTCGAGGCGAGGCCGCAGGTTCCCGTTCTCGTAGACGACCCCGGCGTTGAACTCGAGGTTGTTGGTCCCCGATTCGGTGAGGATGTTGACGATCCCGCCGACCGAGGTGCCGTACTCGGGCATGTACCCGCCAAGAAGCACCTCGACCTGCTGGATGGCGTCGAAGTTGAAGTTGACGCCGAACGTGCCGGTCACCGGGTCGGTGACGTTGACCCCGTCGATCAGGTAGGTGGTCTCGTTGAACGCTCCGCCACCGACGGACGCGTTGCCCCCCTGGCCCGGCTGGACCCCCGCCACGATGTTGATGGCGCTCTGGTAGGAGCGACCCGCCGGGATCTTCTGGAGGAACTCCTTCGTGAGGACCGTGCTGCGCGTGGTGCTCTCGACGTCGACCGCCTTCTGCTTGAAGTCGATCACCATCTCCTCGACCGAGCCCTCCCGCATGCGAACCACCTGCTGGGCGACGCGGTTCACCTGGATCCGGATGCCGGGCACGCTCACGGTCTGGTAGCCGGGGGCGTTGATGGTGAGCTCGTAGTTGTTCCCGACCGGCAGCTCCGCGAACGTCACCTCACCGTTCGCATCCGAGAACTTGATCACGGCACCACCGATCATCGTGTCGCCGAGGAGGGAGCACTCGGCGCCCTCGAGGGGCGCCTCGATACCGCCGAGGGTGTCGATCACCGAGACGCGGAGCTTCCCGGTGTTCTGGGCGAGCGCGGGGACCGACGCGAGGAGCGCGATCAGGGCGGCCACGATGGGCAAGAGCCCACGGCCAATCATTCGTTTCCAGACCATTCCCTCACGTCTCCTGACCGGCAATGCGCCCCTTCCGAGCGGCACGGATGTCGCGTTCGGAACGATGGGAGCGGGGCGCGAAACAGCGTAGAGGTACAAGACAGCCATCGAGAAGTCAACTCGTCCACAGGGCCTTCACCACGGGGTCATCCGAGGATGGGTCGCGCGGTTTGGTGCTCCATGTGCACGTGGGACCCGCCCCGTTAACCTCGTCGCGGCGCGCGGCACGGGGTTTGGTGTTCGGGCGCCCCGTGATATAGGCGCGTTTCGTCGATAAACCGGCGCCCATCCACGTGTCAGGAGAACGACATGATTCGGATCGCAGGGAGCGGCCTCCTCGGGATCGCGCTGATGTGCGCGACCGTGGGCCTCTCCACTCCCCAGCACGCGAACGCCACCTCGTTCGCGCACCTCACCGTCGACCAGTTCACCGACGCCTCGACGTGGATTGTCGAGGGGCGCGTCACCCGAGTGTGGAGCGAGCTCGATCCCGAAGATGCGCACAAGGTTTGGACGCGCGCCGAGGTCGAGGTCGACGCGGTCCACAAGGGGCCCGGCACGCCCGAGCGCATCGTGATCGACAGCCTGGGCGGCCGCTACGGCGACACCTTCCTCGCCATCTCGGGCCGGGCGGTGTTCTCGCCCGGCGAGCGACTGTTCGCGTTCCTCGACACCGTGGACCAGGGAAGGCGCCTGACGCCGGTGTCGATGTTCCAGGGCAAGCTCACGGTGCGGCGCGCAGCGGGTGAGACCCGCAAGCACGTCCTCCAGGTCCACCCCAAGTCCTCGCCCGACTACGAGTTCGATCACCGGTTCCTTCCCCACCCGCCGCCCGAGCAGCGCATCTACCTCGACGACCTGCGCGCCAAGGTCCTGGCCCGGGTGCAGGTCGGCTGGGACGGTCAGCCCATCCCCGGCATCAGCAACGAGAAGCTCGCCGAGATCAACGACGCCGACCCCTCCGACATCATCAACCCCGGCGCGGAGGTCCTCCGATGACGATCCGGTCCACTTCTGCCATTCTCGGCGCGAGCGCCCTACTGCTCGGGATCCTCCCGAGCCCCGCCCACGCCTGGGAGCACATCGGGTTCCAGTGGGATCCCGGTCTCATCCCGATCGTCCTGCAGACCGCGGACGACGGCACCGAGAACACCATTGCCCGCTGCGACGCGAGCGAGGGCGTCGAGGGGTGCTGCGAGGAGACGGTTCCGCAGGGCTACTGTCTCGAGGCGATGCGGCTCGGCGCCGACGCCTGGCTCGCCGCGACCTGCGCCGACGTCTCGATGGACGTGGTCGACACCCACGAGAATCCCGAGCTCGTCGCGATCAACGACCGCTCCTTCCGGCTCACCGACAACCTGAACTGGATCACGTTCAACGACCCCTCTGACGACATGCAGGCGGGGGTCCTCGGACGGATGTCGACGCTCTCTGACGGTCCGCCGGTCATCGTCGGCGATCAGCTCTACTCGATCCAGGACGAGGCCGACGTCGGCTTCAACGATGGTGTCATCTGGTTCACCGAGCAGGAGATCGCCGAGAACCAGTGCCAGGGCGGCCATTCACTCGTGAGCGTGGCCACGCACGAGCTCGGCCACCTGCTGGGCATGGCTCACAGCTGTGAGGATCCCGGCCTGCCCGAAGGCGGGCCGTGTACCGACCTGCGCCTCTTCGAGGCCACGATGTACTGGACGTCCGACCCCTGTAGCAGCGAGCAGTCCGACATCAGCCCAGACGACATCGAGGGCATCACCGCGCTCTATGGTCCCTCTGCGTCGTTCAGCTGCTCCCGGGAGGTCACCGACGGGCTGTCCGTCGGCGTGGTGCCGTTCGAGATCAACTGCGCGATCACCTCGCGGTTCCTCGACGAGGTTCGCGAGGTCTCGTGGAGCTGGGGTGACGGTGAGAGCAGCGACGGCCTGACCACCTCCCACGAGTACGACGAGCCCGGCAACTACACCGTCGAGGTCGTCGTCCAGGGCGACAACGACGCCTGTGGCCCCGACGGGTGGACGAACAACTTCCGTCGCGTCGGCTACGTGCGCGCTTGTGACGTTCCCCAGGCGAGCTTCGAGGTCGAGCAGCTCGAGGGGCTCCGCTACCAGTTCCTCAACGACTCCGACGTCTCCGTGTTCGGCTGCATCTCCGACATTCAGTGGGACGTGTTCGTCGGCGACAGCCCCAGTGGCGAGCGCCTCGGCGACCCCATCTCGGCCTGGGAGCCGGAGATCGAGTTCCCCGAGCCTGGCACCTACCACGTGGTGCTCAGCCTGGGCGGCATCGCCGGAACGGGCGGCGCGGCTGCCACCTTCGAGGTCCGCCGCAGGGGCGGGAGCCAGGCCGGCTTCGGTTGCACCACCGGCACGGCGCCGACGGGTGCGCTGGCCCTCGGCCTCGGGCTCGTCGGTCTGTTCGCGCGTCGCCGTCGGCGCAGCTGACCGGCGTGCGTGACGCCACGTCGTTACCGGTGGACTCGATGCGCTGACCCAGGGTTTCGACGTGACGCAAGGCCATCTCCCGAACCGACGGCGCCTCTGCCGGGCGCCGTCGGTTCTCGTTTTCGCCCTCGCCACCGTGCTGCTCGCCGGTTGTAGCTCCGGCTCTCGACGCCCCTCCCCGGTGAAGGACGAAGACGCCTCGGTGATCGTCCTCGAGAAGACGCCGTTCGCCGAGCTCGTGATCCCCGACCACAGCCGTCCGGGCGCCGCCGAGCCCCCCGCCCGGATCCCCATCGACGGTCCGTGGCGCTACGAAGGCTCCACGCGAGCCGGCATGCACACCTACAGCACGCCGATCCCGATCCGTCCGCGCGGCCTGTTCTTCTTCCAGCCCCAGCCCGGCATGGCGCTGACGGACCCGCGCGGCCGGGCGCTCGACTACGACCGCCACGGGAAGCACGACCGCGCGACCTGGACGATCGACCGCGAGAAGCTCTTCGTGTATCAGCCCGAGCGGAAGAGCCCGCAGGGCACGCACCACTTCGCGTACCCGCGTGCGGTCGACCGCGAGGCGAAGCTCAACTTCGTGTTCCAGACCCGCACCCAGTCCCGGGAGGCGTTCGTCTGGCAGTCGGTGCAGGACGACTGGGACCACCGACGCGGCCTGCTCCTCCCCGCTCCGGGTACGGCGGCCTGGTCGGTCAGGGTCCCCGAGGCGGCCGAGCTGTCCTTCGTCAGCGGTCTGGTGGAGCCCGAGGTGCGCGACGGCCCCCCGTCCGACGGCGCCACTCTCGTGGTGGAGATCGACGCGGCAGGCCGAACCATCGAGCTCGAACGCTACGACCTCGAGACCCGCGACTTCACCCCGCGTCGCCTGGACCTGTCGCGCTACGCCGGTCAGGAGGCGACGCTGCGGCTGCGGACCGAGCCCGGTGCCAGTCCCGACTTCGACTACGCCTTCGTCGCGGAGCCGGTCATCGCGAGCCGGCGCGAGGACCCGGTGCGGGTGGTCATGGTGTTCGTCGACACCCTGCGACCCGACCACTTGTCGCTGTACGGCTACTCCCGCGACACCACGGCATCGATCGACCACCTCGCCGAGGAGGCGGTGATCTTCGAGCAGGCGCGGTCGGTGGCCCCGTGGACGCTCCCCTCGGCCCGCACCATCGTGACCGGTCGCCAGCCGGAGTACTACCTGGCTCCGGAGACCCGGACCCTCCCGTCGATCCTCGGTGAGCGAGGCTACGCTTCGGCCTTCTTCGCCGGGAACGTCTACCTCGCGGTGAACTTCGAGATGCACCGCGACTGGAACCTGCACCGCGTCGGGCTGTGGCCCGCGGCCAAGGAGGTCACCGACGACGCGCTCGCTTGGCTCGACGAGCACGAGGGCCAGAACGCGGTGCTCCAGGTGCACTACATGGACCCCCACCTGCCCTACCTCGAGCCCATTGGCTACCGGGCGATGTACGCCGGCGCCGGCCCCGCTGGGTTCCGCACCGAGTTCCACCTCTCGGACGTGCGCCGAGCCCGCGCCCAGAACAAGCCCGATCTGCAAGAGCACATCAAGGACCGCTACGACAACAACATCCGCTACGCGACGGACCAGATCGCCCGACTCCTCGAGAAGCTGGACGACAACGACATCTTCCTCTTCTACTCCGACCACGGCGAGGAGTTCTGGGAGCACGGCGGCTTCGAGCACGGCCACTCGCTGTTCGACGAGGTGCTGCGGGTGCCGCTCGCGATTCGAGCCCCTGGCGTGAAGCCCCGGCGCGTCGACGCCCCGGTGTCATTGCTCGACGTGACGCCCACCGTCCTCGATCTGGTTGGCGAGCCGATCCCCGAGAACGTCGACGGAGCGTCCCTCGCGGCGGTGCTCCGCGGCGAGAGTGGGGCCGACGACGCGTTCGTGAAGCGCGATCAGGGCTTTGGTCGACCGCTGTACGGCATGGAACAGTGGGGCGTGCTCCACGGCCAGATGAAGTGGTCGACGCGAGAAGGCCGCGAGGCCCTCTACGACCTCCACGCGGATCCGCTGGAGAAGGCCAACCTGCTCAAGGAGCCCGCCGACGATGCGGGCGCCCCCTACCGCGACCATCTCGCCACCGCCCTCGGTCGCCCCGTGGGGGCCGGCTACCGCATCACGCCCACGCGAGCCCGGACGGGCCCTGGGGAATCCGTGCTCCCGACCTGGGCACTGTGCAGCGTCGAAGGCGGACTGAAGGCCGCGTGGTCGGGGAACGACCCGCTGAAGTTCGGCAGCGCAGACGTCCAGCCGATCGACGATCCCGACGTGATCCGGGAGCGGCTGTCCGCTTACCAGATCCTGGGGCACCGGGTTCCCGAGAACCCTGGCCGAGCCTACGAAATCTGCTGGTCATCTGGCAAGGTGGGGGTCCGTGAGATCTACCTGATGCTCCACGGGCCCCTCGCCGAGGTCGGGCCGACCCTCGACTGCAGCGTGTACCAGGGCGACGCCACCGGAGGACGTCGGGCCACGCTCCGGGTGTCCGCCAGACGTCCCGACCTCGGCGCACTGCGCACGCCGGTCTCGCGGGCGACCCTCCCCCAGCGACAGATGCTGCTGCAGTACGGGATCAGCCCGCTGCCCGCTGACGACGTGGTCGACACCGACGCCACCGACGACGAGCTGTCGGACGCGCTGACCAGCATCGGCTACCAGCAGGACGACTACCGCGGACCCGTGGGCGACTGCGTGCCGCCCGCGGTCGAGCTCTCGGTCCCCGAGGAGCTCCAGACGACGGCGGAGAAGCAGGCCGAGTAGCGTTCAGCGCAGAACGAGGTCGTCAGGGTAGCAGTCCGACTTGGCGTCGGCGAGCAACACGGCCTCGACCTTGGCGTCGGTCATGCGCCGGAGCTGCCAGGGGACCCCGAGCCCGCCCTGCACCCACGTGCGGTCGACGAGCAGTACGAGCCAGCCCTCGCCCGTCCACGAGTCGAGCGCGGTCTGGGCGAGCCGTTGGTCGTGGTAGGCGACCATCTGGACCGTGCGGCTCTCGAGCTCGGGAGGCACCGGGTGCTCCCCCATGGCATCGGTGAGCACCATGGTGTAGCCGGGTGGCAAGGCCACCGGCGTGTCGTCGGGTCGCGTGAGCAGGGGCTGGCCGAGCGCCACCAGCGAGACGCCCTCGACCTTGGAGGGGAGAGCGAGGATCCGTCGGTACACCGAGAAGGTGTAGCCCTCGTCCTGGAACGCGAGCGCGTTGTCGAGGGCCTCGAAGGAGACCCGACCGAGCGCGAGCTTGTCCAGCACCGGCTGCCGACGAGCCTCCACCGCCTCGACCCCGACCGTGACGGGACCCTGCCGAGCGAGGCGCTTCACGAGCTTCTTGGCGGCCTTGACGTCACGGATGACCCCGGGACGCTCGCCGAGGACCAGCACGCCGGGACCCGGACGTTCGGTGAGCTGGCTCACCTTCACCGTGCGGCACGACGACCGCGCCTCGGCGTGGGCCGGGGCAGCGAGCAGCGGGGTGAGGGGCACCATCCAGGCGAGGAAGCGCATCATGCCCCCGCTCTAACGCGACCGTGGACTATGGCGCGAGCGCGGCTCCGGGAAGCACCTCGACCGGCTCGCAGCTGCAAGCGGGGTCGACATCGACGCACACTGGCCCCGACACCACGGCGACCCCTCGAACCCGGCGCGCTCCGGGACACAACGCCCCTTCGAGGACCCAGATGGCCACCGGGCGGCCCTCCTGCCCGTCGGGAATGGGCGTGGGTGAGCGCAGACCCGCAGCGGGCCGCATGGGGCCGTCGCACTTCACCTTGGAGCGTTCCTCGAGCCGGTCGAACTCGAACCAGGACTTCGCCTGCTTCTCGGCCCGCTCGGCGAGGTCCGTGACCCTGGCTCGTCGCTCCTCGTTCATGATCGGCGTCAGCGTGGCGGAGTCCGCCATGTCGAGGGTGCGAACCCCTTGGACCCGGGCTCGCTGTGCCGCATCACGCCAAGCTTCCGCGAACGCCCGCGCGCGGGTCAGGAGCCCCCCATCGCAGGGCTCTTCGGCCCGGAACGCGGCATTCTGTAGTCGAGACGCGGCCCGACCGATCGCCTCGGCGCGGAGCACCCGCTCGGTCAGCTCCGCCTCGGCGGCCTGGAGCTCTCGAGGTCCGGGAGCGATGATCGCGCCGGGGTTCGCGAAGGCCGGACCGAGGACGCTGGAGAGGAGGATCACCATCGGCCCTCCCATAGCCTTCCCCCCGGAACCCGTCTCCGCCTCGCCACCGATCCGTCGGGACGCCCCCCTTCCCGGGGGGGTTAGGGCCCGAACATGGACGCGGACACCACGGGGCGATGGCTCGCCACGGCGCTGGGAGCGGTCGCGATCGGTCTGGCGGTCGCGATCGTCGGCGTCTATGCCTGGGGTCGCTCGCTCCCCGAAGCGGAGCGGGTGACGTCGGTCGGGGTGCTCGAGACGCCCCCCGACGAGATCTGGGCGGTGCTCGGCGACCCCAGACGGCGCGCCGAGTGGCGCCCTGGCGTCGACCGGGTCGGGCGAATCGACGACGATGCCCAGGGTCGACCGGTGTGGCGAGAGCTCGATCTCGACGAGGACCGCTTCGACTTCCGATTCGACGTGCTGGAGCCCGGTCGTCGTGTCGCGGTCGCGATCGCCGCCCCCGATCAGATCGGCCTCGAGGGTGGTTGGGACTACCGCATCGAGCGCGTCGACCGAGGCAGTCGGGTCGTGGTGACGGAGTCGCGGCGAATCGAGAATCCGCTGTGGCGAGGGGTCTTTCACCTGACGAGAGGCTCTCACGACACGGTCGATCGGGAACTGGATATGCTGGCCACCTTCCTCGACACCGACCTCCGGATCGAGCACCGATGACTGCACGTTCGCACCGCCGTCTGCCCGACGCCGCGACGCTCCGCCGCGGGGTCCCGGGAGCACTCCTGGGCCTCTTCGTCCTCGGCTGTGCCGGCTGGCTCACCACCGAGGCCGACATGATCGGCGTCGACCGCGAGCTCGCCGTGGAGCAGGGCTACGTCGTGCCCCTGCAGGCCACCAAGGTCTTCGTGCGGGACCGCAAGGCCGAGCAGAAGAACGTGCGCACCACCTGGTTCCGCTACCGGCTGCCCCCCCAGGCCCTCGCCGACCTGCGCAAGGAGCTCGCCACCGACGAGGACGTCGAGCTCGTCGACGCGTTCGAGGTCCCCGATCGCTGGCCCGACTTCGCCCCGCTCGGGTTCGAGACGCCGGGCTGGTGGGAACCCGAGGGCCTGGTCTACCGCCAGGAGCTCACCATCGAGGACGCCGTGGCCATTCCGTCCGGGCGCGTGTGGGCACTCGACGACGAAGAAGGCGAGGTCTACGTCTGGCTCTGGGAGTGGGAGGACTGGTCGTTCGAGGCCGACCAGGGGCTCGATCCCGAGCCTGCACCGAGGCCCGAGCCCGTGGGCAATGATGCCGTGGTCGAGGAGGCCGCGGCCGGAAACTGATCGCCTGGGGAGCCCGGAGCCGAGGCGGGAGGAGTTCGTTGATGGAAGCCGCGACCGACCCCAACTATCAGGCGATCGAAACCCACGTCGCGACGCTCAGTCGGGCCACCGGCGCCTGGGCGCGGCTCACGCCGGTCGACCTGCTGCCGCTGCTGGAGCAGCTTCGGTGGAACGCGCTGTCGGCCGCGCCGAGCTGGGTAGCTCGCTCCGCCGAAGCCAAGGGACTGCCGGAGGGCTCGCCGCTGCGAGGCGAGGAGTGGCTCGGCGGCCCCTACATGCTGATCAGCGCCCTGAACGCGCTGATCCGGTCGCTGTCGAGCCTCGCCAAGGACCGGAGCCCGGTCTCGGGCTTCAAGGTGAAGACCCTCGACAGCGGACGGATCGCCGTCCAGATCGCCCCCACCACGCTGCAGGATCGGGTGCTCTTTTCCGGCTACTCGGCCGAGGTCCGGATGGAGCACGGGATCGGCAAGGACGGTCTCGCTCGACACGCGGCCGCTCGATTCCGCACGCCGGCGCCGCCTGGCGTCGCCCTGGTGTTGGGGTCGGGCAGCGTCAACGCCATTCCGGTGCTCGATGCGCTGCACAAGCTCGTGGTCGAGGGTCAGGTCGTGCTGGTCAAGCTGAGCCCGGTCAACGACTACCTGCTCGAGACGTTCGAGGCGATCTTCGCGCCGCTGGTGGGCCCCGGGTACATCCGCTTCGTCACCGGCAACGATGGCGTCGGAGCTCGCCTCGCCGAGCACCCGGAGATCCACTCGATCCACCTCACGGGCACGCGCGAGACGCACGACACGATCGTGTTCGGGCCGGGCCGCGACGGGGAGCGCCGCCGTCAGGCCAAGGCGCCGCGCAACCCCCGGCCCATCACCAGCGCGCTCGGCAACGTCGGAGCGACGATCGTGGTGCCCGGCCCGTGGTCCGACGCGGACTACCGCTTCCAGGCCGAGCACCTGGTCACCCAGAAGCTCTACAATGGCGGTCATCACTGCACCGCGTCGCAGCTCGTGATCCTCCCGGCCGGCTGGGAGGGCAGCGTGCGTCTCCTGCAGCACCTGCGTCAGGTGCTTCAGGAGGTCGTGGACCAGCGCCCGGCCTACTACCCCGAGACCGGCGAGCGCCGCGAGGCGGTGCTCTCCGCGCATCCCCGTGCCCAGGTGATTGGCTCGCGGACGCCGTTCGTCCTCGTGGAGCACCTGAATCCCGACGCCGACGACATCCTGTACCGCGAGGAGGTCTTCGGACCGGTGTGGGGCGTGCTCGACCTTCGCTACTCCGACGTCAGCGACTACCTGCACCGTTCGGTCGAGTTTGCGAACCGGAAGCTCGGCGGATCGCTGTCGGTGCAGCTGATCGCCCATCCGCGCACCCTTCGCGAGCATCGAGAGGCGGTGGACACTGCGGTGAACGATCTGCGCTACGGCTGCGTCGCCGTGAACACCTGGAGCGGATTGGGGTTCGCTCTGCCCTTCGCCGCCTGGGGAGCCTACCGTGGGCATTCGCTGCACGACGTGCAGAGCGGCATCGGCGTGACCCACAACGCCCTGATGCTCGATCGCACCGAGAAGACGGTGGTTCGGGGCCCCTTCCAGCCCTTTCCACGCTCGGTCTCCCGCGGACGGCTGCACACCTCGCCCAAGCCCC
The DNA here is from genome assembly GCA_964655065.1 of uncultured Enterobacteriaceae bacterium. Classification (GTDB taxonomy): domain Bacteria; phylum Myxococcota_A; class UBA796; order UBA796; genus DRPG01. The sequence continues at coordinate 16,979 of CAZZLC010000051.1, forward strand.
TGTGGTTCGTGACACACCGGGGGGCCGCGCGGGCCGCCGAGGCCCTCACCCGGCTCGAAGCGACGGGCAACCTCGGCCAGTACGCACAAGCGATGCGAGCCGCCTTCGAGCACGGTGGATAAGCGGAGCGGATGATGACGCTGGAGAAGGGCCTGGTCGGCCTGCTGAGCTACGCCCTGTTCGACGACGAGGGCGCAATCCTGGACGGCACCGGTCAGGGTAGGCTGTTTGCCTACCTCCACGGTCACGGGAACCTACCGGAATCCCTCGAGAAGGTGCTCGAGGGCAAGGCCGAAGGTGACGAGTTCGACGAGACCATCCCCGACGCGTTCGGGCCTCTCGAGGAGGTCGAGCCACAGCGGGTCCGCCGCAGTGATCTGCCGAAGTCGATTCGGGATCGTGTCGAGCCGGGCATGCCCTTCTCGGCCCCCGCGAGCGACGGCACCGTCCATCAGCTCTGGATCACGAAGGTCCAGGGAGCGTCCGTCTACCTCACCACCCAACACCCCCTGGCGGGCAAGACGGTGCGCTTCGCGGGACTGGTCGCGCGGGTCCGGGAGGCAACGCCGAGCGAGCTCGAGCACGGGCACGCCCACGGCGCCGACGGTCGGCACCACCATCACTGACCGTCGGCCGCGTCGGGAGTCGGACCGTCGTGCCAGGTGTCGACGACGGCTGCCCCAATGGTGTCCCCCCACACGTTGACGGCGGTGCGGAATCGGTCGAGGAACCAGTCGACGGCGAGCAGCAGGCCCAGCCCCTCGAGGGGCAGGCCCACCGCGTTGAGAACGATGACCATCGTGACCAGACCGGCCTCTGGGATGCCCGCCGCACCGATACTGGCGAGCACCGCCGTCAGCGCGACGATGAGCTGCTGGCCGACGGTCAGGTCGATTCCGTAGGCTTGCGCGATGAAGATCGCGGCCACGGCCTCGTACAGCGCGGAGCCATCCATGTTCACGGTCGCCCCGAGCGGCAGCACGAAGCGAGTGCTCGAGCGTGACACTCCCCGGGTCTCGGTCGAGCGCATCGTCACGGGAAGTGTCGCGGCCGAGCTCGCCGTCGCGAACGCGGTGGCCACGGCGTCGAAGACCCCTCGAAGGTACCTCGGCGGATTCCTTCCCGCGAGAATCGCCAGGAGAGCCGGCAACACGACCAGTCCGTGAATCGCGAGCCCGCCCACGACGACGGCGACGAACCACCCGATGCTCGTCACGAGCCCGATGACCTGATCTCCACCGCCTGCCTCGCCGAACCGTCCCGCGACGAGCCCGAACACCCCAATCGGCGCGAACCACATCACCACCTGGACCATGCGCAGGATGACCTCGAGACCCTGGCTGAAGACGCGCGACAGCGTCTCGCCCGCCTCCCCGAGCGTCGAGAGCGCCGCACCGAAGAACAGGCTGAACAGGATCAGGGGCAAGAGGTCGAGCTCGAGCGCGGCGCGAACCAGGTTGTCGGGCACGAGCGACAGGAGCATCGTCGACCAGCTCGCGTCGGTTGCCTCGAGCGACGACGCGTCCCCCGCAGCGTCGAGCGGAACCCCCACGCCGGGCTCCACCAGGTTGACCATCACCAGCCCGAGTCCGACGGCGAACGCGCTCGTCGTCAGGTAGTAGGCGAGGGTGCGAGCGCCGATCGCCCCGAGGCGTCGCACGTCTCCCAGGCTGGCGATGCCGTCGACCATCGACGCCACGACCAGAGGCACCACCAGCATCTGGAGCGCGCGGAGCCAGAGCTCCCCGGCGACCCCGACCGACACTCCGGCCGAGGGGGCCCACCAGCCGAGCGCCCCACCCAGGGCGGCGCCCACGGCGATCGCCACCAGCAGGCGTGTGGCCGCGCCGTCCAGACCGTCTCCGGACTCGCTCACGGCGTCCAGCTGGGCGGGTCGCTCGCCGGGAAGCTCTCTTCCGCAGCCTGTGCAACCGGGTCGCGAACGACCTTCAGGGTGCGACTGGAGGCCGAGCCCTCCAAGAGGCCCGTGGCGATCCGCACCGGCGCTGGGCCGGCCACGATGATCCAGAGGTCGGGGGGCTTCGAGGGGTCACTGTTCGAGGCGAGCGCGTCCGCCAGCCAGGAGACCGCCGCGGAGTCTCGAGTGGCCAGCGGGCCAGAGGCGAACCGGGGCTCGCCGAAGACCTCCGACACCACGAAGGGCTGCTTGGCGTCGAGGCCCCACAGCGCACGCGCGGTGCCCGACCACAGGGGCGACAAGACGATGGTGACGGCGTCGTCCGGGACGGCTCCGTTCAGCTTCGCGATTCCGGTGCGGGCGGAGACTGGGTCGTCGTAGCCCACGAGCAGACACAGACTCGGGTCGAGTGAGATGGGGACTCCTTCAGCACATTCAGCTCTCCGCCTAAGGCCCGGAGCTCGCGAATTGAAGGAGGTCGCTGCGCCGGCGCGCTCGGCTTCGCTGAGCGCGGAGCAGGCGACGAAGGCGACTGCCGGCCGAGACCGAGACCGCCCAGACATCGCCGTCCCCCCTCCCGGCCTTCAATCCGGCACGGGGCTCCGTACGCGACCGGGCTGGCCCGCGCGGGCGCGTCAGTGTCCGAGCAAGCCGACGATCCGGAGGACTCGTGCGTGACAGCTCGAAGTGGTTTCGCCGCGCCATTCGCGGCTTCCTGGCCCACGTGGAGCCCTGGGTGTTTCTGCCGGCCGCCGGGCTGGTCGTCGCCTTCGTGGCCGTTGGAGCGTGGCAGCCTCGGGCGCTGGCCGAAACCGCAGGATGGCTCGAGGACGCCATCACCACCCACCTGGGCGCGCTGTACGTGCTCGTCGCCACGGGTCTGCTCGTGGTGGTCGTGGGCATCGCGGCCAGCCCCCTCGGTCAGCTCCGGCTCGGCAAGCCCGGACACCAGCCCCGCTTCCCCTTGCTGTCGTGGTTCACGATGATGCTGTCCGCCGGAATGGGCATCGGCATCGTGTTCTTTGGCGCGGCGGAGCCCTTGAGCCACGCCGTGACCCCGCCGCCGGGCCCCGTCTCCGCGGACGGAACCGCGAGCGAGATGGTGGAGGCCCTGCGAACCACCTTCTTTCACTGGGGATGGCATCCCTGGTCGATCTACGCGGCCATCGCGCTGCCGCTGGCCTACCTCCACTTTCGCCACGACCTGCCTCTCGCGCCCCGGTCGCTGTTGCACCCCTGGATCGGGTCACGGATCCACGGTCCGCTCGGCCACGCGGTAGACGTGGTCGCTACCGTGGGGACCCTCTTCGGGGTCGCCACCTCACTCGGGCTCGGCGCCGAGCAGATCGAGGCCGGGCTCACCCGTCTGCTGCAGCTCGAAGGCGGCTTGGGCACCCAGCTCGCCTTGATTGCGGCGATCACCACCGCCGCGACGATCTCCGTCGTGAGCGGCCTCGATCGCGGGATCCGCCGCCTGTCCGAGCTCACCCTGGCGCTCCTGGTCGCTCTGCTCGGGTACGTGCTCGTGACGGGCCCGACTGCGCTGCAGGTGGAGCTGTTCGTCAGCGCACTCGGCGCCTACGTGCAGCACCTTCCCGAGGCGAGCCTCTACCTCGCTCCCGGCGACGGCGCCGACTGGCAGGCGGAGTGGACGCTGTTCTACTGGAGCTGGTGGATCTCGTGGTCCCCCTTCGTGGGGGTCTTCGTGGCTCGGATCTCGGAGGGCCGTACGGTCCGCGAGTTCCTGGCCACGGCGCTGCTGGTGCCGTCGCTCCTCGGCTTCCTCTGGTTCTCTGTGGTGGGAGGCACCGCCCTGGACCTGAACCAGCGGGTCCCCGGCTTCGCGGACCGCGCGCTCGAGCGTACCGCGCTCTCCACGTTCGAGGTGCTCGCCGAGCTCCCGTTCGCGGAGGCCTCCTCCGCGGTGGCGCTCGTCCTCGTCGTCCTGTTCTTCGTGACCAGCTCGGACTCCGGGTCCTTCGTCGACGACATGGTGACGAGCGGAGGCGATCCGAACCCGCCTCGCGCCCAACGAGTCTTCTGGGCCGTCAGCGAGGGTGTGGTGGCCGCAACGCTGCTCGCCGCGGGAGGTCTGCGAGCGATTCGTGACGTCTCGCTCACCATCGGCCTCCCGCTGGCGTTTCTGCTGCCCTTGGGGATCCTCGGGTTCGTCAGCGTCGCCCGGTCGGACCTCCGACGCGCGAGGGCTCGGGACAGGCGCCAGTGAGGCAGCGAAACCCGCGGCACGTCCACGCTTGAAGACGAAGGGCCGGTTCGTATCCGGCCGGCATGTCGAACTCGTCTCCTCGCCTTCCCTCGTTGCCCGAGCGGCCGGTCGACCGTGTCGCCAAGCCACTCCAGGACCTCCTCGAGGTCCGCTCCGCTTCGGGCTTTCTTCTCCTCTTCGCCAGCATCGTCGCCCTGCTCGCCGCAAATCTCGGCGGGGCCGAAGCCTGGCATCACCTCTGGGAGACGCCCATCGGCCTCTCCTGGGGCCAGACCACCTTCTCTCTCTCGCTCCATGGCTGGATCAACGACGGCCTCATGGCCGTCTTCTTCTTCGTCGTGGGTCTCGAGATCAAGCGAGAGCTGTGGGTCGGCTCCCTGTCGGACTGGCAGAGCGCCGCGCTGCCGGTCGTGGCCGCGGTCGGCGGAGCCGCCGTGCCGGCCATCGTCTACGTCTTGATGCCCGCGGGATCGTCACACCCCACGGGCTGGGCCGTTCCCATGGCCACCGACATCGCCTTCGTGGTCGGCGTTCTCGCGTTGCTCGGCGATCGGGTCCCGAGCGGGCTGCGCGTCTTCATGCTGACCGTGGCCATCGTGGACGACCTCATCGCCATCGGGGTCATCGCCGCCTTCTACAGCGAAGGCATCGCATGGCCCTGGCTCGCGGCCGCGGGCGGAGCGCTCGCCGCGCAGCTCGTCCTCGTGAGGATCCAGGCCCGCAGCCTGCTGTTGTTCGTGCCACTCGCGCTGGCGATCTGGGCCTGTACGCTGCAGGCGGGCATTCACCCGACCGTCGCGGGTGTCGCGTTGGCGTTCACCATCCCCCTCCGGCCGATCGTCTCGAAAGCCACCGCAGCTGGAGCGATGAGCGATGCCCAGAGGGTCGTCGAAGGCAACGCGAGCGAGAGCGCGAGCCGCGTGGCCCTACAGCGCATCCGCTCCTTCGCCTCCCGGGCGGTTCCGCCGCTGGACCAGCTCGAGGAGTCCCTCGCGCCCTGGGCGAATTTCGTCGTCATGCCTCTGTTCGCGTTGGCGAACGCCGGGGTGGCGTTCTCGACCGAGCAGCTCGTCCATCCCGTCCTGGTTGCCGTCGCCGTCGGCCTGGCGATCGGGAAGCCACTGGGCCTCGCGTCCGCCACCTACCTCGCCGTTCGCAGCGGAATGGCGGCCCGGCCCGCGGACCTCGCGTGGGGCCACGTGGTCGGCGGGGGGCTCTTGGCCGGAATCGGCTTCACCATGGCGCTGTTCATCGCCACGCTCGGACTGTCCGGGGACGCCCTGTCGGCGGCCCGAACCGGCATCCTCCTCGGCTCGATGCTCGCCGGCGGTGCCGGCGTGACCGTTCTGTGGTTCACCCCGGCTCGATGATGGTCGCGCTCTCCCCCTCGTCGTCGCCATCGCCGTCGTCGGGTGGAAGCTCTTCGCGCACCTGGGCATACGCGATCAGCGCGAACAGCAGCGTGCCTCCGATCACGTTCCCCACGAGAGCGGGAACCACGTAGGAGGTGACGAGTCCGAGGGCAGGCAGCCCGTCGGTGACGACGATCAGGGAGACCTCCACCGAGCCCGCGATCACGTGGGCAAACTCGCCGATGCCGATGAGGTAGGTCAAGGCGACCACCAGCGAGAACCTCGCGTTCGGCGCGCCCGCCGAGGTCCAGACCAGCGCCGCGATGAGGAAGCCGGCTGGCACGGCGCGGCCAAGGTTCGCGAAGCCCCCGTGGCGCGTAGCCTCGCGCGCCACCTCGAGCAGAAACCCGAGCTGCTCCTCGGAGACGATCGATGCGTGGACGAGCAGGGTGGCCGCGACGAAGGCGCCCACGAGATTCGAGAGAAGGACGATTCCCCAGAGACGCAGCACCTTGCCGAAGCGCTCCATGGATGGGGCATCGAGCAGGGGCAGCACGGTGGTGATGGTGTTCTCGGTGAAGAGCTGCATTCGCCCCAGCACCACGATGAGGAAGCCCGTCACGTACCCGAGCTTCGCGACGAGATGCCATCCGTCGGTCTCGGGAAGGGCACCCTGGAGGAGGCCGGTGGCGAGCACCGACGTGGCCATGCAGGTCCCGGCCGCGATGCCCGACCACCAGAGGGAGGTCGCCGGCCGAGCGAGCTCGCGCTCGCCCTCGCTCTCGACGGCACGATAGAGGCCGACGGTGCCGTCTTCTTCGTCGTCGGCGGACGGTGAGCCCGAAGCCCACACCGGGGGAAAGGCGCGCCGGGGGTCCGGGCGGTGGGGAAGCCGAGGGGGAACCAACGGCATCAGGACGCCTCCTGCCGAGCGGCTTCCCGGTTGGCGTCGGGGCCAGGGGCCGGCCGCCACACGATTCGCGTGGCCCGCTCCCAGGTGGTCCAGGCCCACGCCCACTTCGTCATGACCAGTGCGCGATTGCGCAAGGTGACGAGGAACCAGATGTGGACGGCGACCCAGGCGATCCAGGCGGGAAAGCCTCCGAAGCGTAGCCCCATCGTGTCGGCCACGGCTCGACGACGTCCGATCGTGGCGAGCGATCCTCTGTCGACGTAGCGAAACGGGCGGCGAGGCTGACCCCGGACGTCGCGACGGATCGTCTGGCCGACGAACCGTCCCATCTGCATGGCCGCGGGCGCCACCCCCGGGATCTGCCGACCGGTACGGGGGTCCTCGAGGGTCACGAGGTCGCCGATGGCGAAGGCGTCGGGATGACCGGGGAGGCTGCAGTCCGACTCGACACAGATTCGCCCCGTCCGATCGGTCGGCACGCCGAGGTCACGGGTCAGCGGGCTCGCCTCCATGCCCGCGCCCCACAGCACCGTGCGCGTCGCGATGAAGGAATCGCCGCCCCCGATCTCGACGCCCTCGTCCGAGACCTCGGTCACCATCGCGCCGAGGCGAACGTCGACGGACAGCGACTCGAGCTGACGCTTGGCCGACTTCTGCAGGACCTCCGGGTACGGCGGGAGTACGGCATCCGCTCCTTCGAGCAGCACCACACGGGCGTCTGCCGTGTCGACGTGGCGATACTCGTCCCGCAGAGTGCGAAACGCGATCTCGGCGATCGCGCCCGCGAGCTCGACGCCCGTGGGGCCTGCACCCACCACCACGAAGGTCATCAGGGCGCGTCGCTCTTCGGGGTCGTCGGTGTACTCCGCCTGCTCGAACGCAGAGAGCACCTTGCGGCGAATCTGCAAGGCGTCGTCGATGGACTTGAGCCCGGGCGCGCGCTCCCGCCACTCGTCGTTGCCGAAGTAGGAGAAGCGGGCGCCTGCCGCAAGCACCAGCGTGTCCCAGGCGAGCTCTTCGCGGCGGCCCCCTTCGTTGGAGACCTCCACGGTCTTGGCGCCGAGGTCCACCGAGGTCACCTCCGCGAGTCGAACCTCCGTGTTGGATTGACGATGCAGCAGCGACCGCAGCGGCTCCGCGATGTCGCTGGGAGCGAGAGCCGCCGTCGCGACCTGGTACAGGAGCGGCTGAAAGAGATGGTGGTTCGTGCGATCGATGACGGTGACGTCAACGGGGGCTCGACGAAGGGCGCGCGCGGCTTCGAGGCCCGCGAATCCTCCGCCCACGATCACGACACGGCGTCGTTCGTGGAGCTGATCTACGGCGTTCAAGTCGCCTCCAGGCATGTTGGTTGCCTTGGGATGGCGACGAGCGGACGCTTTTCAAGCCGACAGGGCACCCTGTCGCCCATCGAGGGATTTGGTCCGTCCGGTTCGTCCTTAGGCCTCCGGAGAATCCGCGCTACGGAGGATTTCTTGCAGCTCGAAATCACCTACGAGCTGGGCGACCATCTCCAGCAACGTCCCGACACGCCGCTTCGGCCCACCGAGGACCTGGCGATCGCCGCAACGTCCACCGCCGACGTACGCGACTGCCTGGCTCCCCACGTCACCGAGATCGAGGGGCAGCTGTCCGACTCGGGCCTGGACCGGGCCACGCTCGGAGTCGAAGCCGAAGCTGTCGAGGATGGCGTCGAGATCCACCTTCGCCTCACGGCGGGCCAGGGTCGACTGGACGTCCACGAGCACGGCGTCGAACTGCGCTCTACCCTCGATCGGGCCGTCGCCGAGCTGCTCCGCGAGGTGGAGTCGGGTGCTGCCCGGACGCTCGTGACCCTCCCCCCGAAGGTCGCCCGGTCGCGTCCCTGGAACGTGCTGGTCGACACCGTGCACCGCTTCGCCCAGCACGAGCTGGAGGCGCTCGGCCGCCGTCACGGCATGCGCTTCGGGCAGCACGGCAGCAATGACGTCGCCCAGGGCGTGATCGCGAGGCGCCTGCAGCAGGGCGACACGATCCAGGATCCGGCTCGAGAGCTCCCCGGGCTCCTCGCCGAGGTCGAACTCGCCATCGCCGAGCTCGCCGAGAGAGATGCGCCGCAGGTGTCGAGCCACGCAGCGCCGCCTCCGTCACCGCGCAGAGTCGCCGAGGTGGACGAGGAGCGACGTCGGCTGACCGAGGCGCTGTTCGAGCTCGACGACGCCGACCGTCGACTCTTCGCCCATGCCGTCGTCGATCTCGTGCCCGTGCCGTGGCTCGCTCGACTCTACGAGACCCCCGAGACCGCGATCGAGTCCAGGCTCGAGCAGCTGCTGACTCGCCTGGAGACGACGCTGGGCACGTCGGGCGCCGCACTCGTCCAGGCCTACGCCGATCTCGGCGAGACGCTGCGCAACGAGCGCCTCGCGGAGGCCCGGTCGTCCAGGTGACCCCTTCGGCTCACTCGGCACGTCTCCGAGCGTCGTCGGCGTCCCACGACCGACCGAGCTCTCGCAGTGCGTCGCGCGGGCTCAGGTCGAGGCGATCCATGAGGTCGACGTTGTAGTCGCGAACCTCCCGACGGACATCACCGAGCGACTTCGAGGCTTCGAAGTCGAAGGTCAATCGACGGGCCCGTGACCGCTGGGACCCTCCGATAGCCAGCGAGACGAGCCCGGCCCCTGCGCTGCTCGCGCCGATAACGCTTAGCGTTCGCACCTCGTCGGAGGCGTCGGCATTGACGGCAAGGACGGTGCTCACCAGACCACCGACGATCCCCACCCACCCGATGGCGCGCGCGGCGACGGAGACATCCCGCGCACGCTCGATCTTTCGCTCGAGGAGCTCTGCGGAGCTGACCTGCTCGGTGGCCCGAAGGTACATCGGGACGGACAGACGCTGCCCTCCCTCGAAGACGGCCCACTCCGACTCGTAGGTCGGCGGCTCCACCGTCACCACCGTGTTTCCCTGCCAACCGAAGCCCCAGTAGGGCCGGGGCCCGAATCCCCAGGGCTGCGCGAGCACCGTGGTCCGGCCGGGTACGAAGCGACGCTCTTCGCGCAGCGAGAGGTGTTCGTCCCGGAACATCAGCAGCGCCCGGAACTCCTCGCGAGGGTCGATGGTGGCGCGGGGCGGTTCTTCCTGGGCGATGGCGGGCGACGACAGCGAGACAGCAGCGAGCAGGGTCATGGTTCTCCTCTCCTGCTCGGCCGTAGCGACGACCGCCTCCCGGTTGAAGGCGATGGACTCAGGCCGTGCGCGGATCCATCATCCCCTCCTTCACGCCGAGGCGAACGAGCAGGAGGTTCACGGGGTACGCAGCCAGGAATCCCAGCGTCAGGGACGTCGACAGCGACGTCCAGAACAGCACGTCGGACATGGTGGCGTCGCCGGCGAGCCACTGGTCGACGCCGATCGCGACGGTCTCCATCGCGACGATGCTCGCCGTCTCGCTGATGACCGCGTCGCGCGTCGCGCGCGGCAGCGTGGCCCCATCTCGAAGGAGGGGGCCTACCGTGAGGAGAATGCCGAAGAGATACGCGAGCCCGAAGGTCACCGCGACGACGACGGGCTGCGGAGCGGCGAGGATGCCCACGGTGATCGTCACGCCGAGCGCCTCCCCGAGACCGCAGCCCGAGTAGCAGTGGGCGGTCGACCGAGCCCCCCGACGCAACGGGTCGTCGGTCGGAATCTGTCGCCGGCCCGACCAAGAGTAGACGGCGAGCCCGAGCGGCCCCGAGTAGACCGTCGTCAAGACCCACACCAGCTTCATGAGCGAGCCCAACTGTCGGTTCGGTCCACCGAGGTCCCGCACGACCAACACGACCGACAGAGCGCTCGCGGCGAGCCAGACGCCCAGCAGCCATGGCTCGGACAAGAGGCTGCGCAGCTGCTCGATCACGGGCACGGAACGAGGTCCACCGTCACGGTGCCGCGGCCGATCCGCAGTCCGTTCGCAGGACCCTCGGGCGCGGCGGGCGCGATGGTGTAGTGTCGCGGCTCGGGCTCCCCGCCCTCCGAGCTCACGAACGTGCTCTCGATGGTGTAGACCCCTTCGCTCACGTCGATGTTCTCGAACGATGCCACGCCGTCGACGTGCCCGAGCGAGACGTTGCGGACGACCACCCGGGTCGGGCTGACCGGGTCCCGGCACGCCTCACGATCGACGTCGAACGTGCCGAGCACCGCGGCCGGAAGCACGACGTCGGACTCCGTCGAGGGCGGCGGTACCTCGCCGGGGAGCGGCTCGATCTCGTCTTGCGCGCCTTCGACGACCTCGACAGGTTCGTAGGTCGGCGCGGTGCCAAGACAACCCGCGAGGGCAGTCCACGTGCCGAGAATGGTGACGCTCACAATTCCTCCGAAGACGGTTTTGCCGGAGGCCTAAGGTGAGAGACCCGAGACTGAAGCACTGGCCGTCGACGAAGCGTGGCTTGAAACTCGCTGGAACTTCGCCATGCCCCGAGTGGACTCGACGCTACAGGAGGTCCAATTGTCCGCTCCCGACTTCACCGACACCCCACTCTCCGGGCTCCTCACGCTGACTGGCCGCTCCGCGGTGGTCACCGGCGGAGCGAAGGGACTCGGACGGGCCATCGGCCGCCGCCTGGCTCAGGCTGGCGCGGTGGTCTATCTGGCCGACGTCGACGAGGATGCCCTGCGCGAAGCCGCGGGGGCGATTGGAACTGGGGCCGTGCCCGTCTCGTTCGACGCCACCCAGCCCGAGCACCACGAGGCCCTCGCCAACCGGGTCCGGGCCGAGACCGGCGCGCTCGACATCTGGGTCAACAACGCCGGCATCTACCCCTTCACCGACTTTCTCGACATGACGCCCGACGACTGGCGAGCGGTGACCCGCCTCAACCTCGATGGCGTCTTCTATGGCTCCAGCGCCGCTGCGCGCGCCATGGCTCCGATGGGCCGGGGCGTCATCGTGAACCTGTCCTCGACGGCCGGCTACGGCGCCGAGGGCGGCGGCATCGCCCACTACGCCTCGACCAAGCACGCGGTCCGCGGCTTGACCAAGTCCCTCGCGCTGGAGCTCGGGCCCAAGGGGATTCGTGCCATCGCCATCGCGCCGACCCTGATCGAGACGCCCGGCACGCTGGATCAGAAGGAGACGATCTCCCGGGGTCTCGGCGTCGACGACGCCCACGAGGCATTCGCCCAGCAGATCCCGCTCCGCCGAATCGGCCTCCCCGACGATGTCGCGCGGGTGGTCCTGTTCTGTGTTTCGGACCTCGCGGGCTTCGTGAGCGGAGACACCATCCTCGTCGACGGCGGACTCCGTTCGCAGTGAGGCAGCTCGTGCACCACACCATCACCAGCTACGCGACGTACACCCAGGCTCAGGCTGCGGTGCTCGATCTCGAGCGCGAAGGGTTCGATCGCGATCAGATCGGCGTCGTCGTGAACGAGGAGACCCGGGGGCTCGTCCTCGACGTTCCCCGACCGGACAACGCCGATCGCGGCGCCGTCGTCGGCGGGCTGACCGGGCTCCTGGTCGGCGGTATCGTAGGCCTCTCCGCGGGTCCGCCGGGAGTCGTCGTCGGGGGCTACCTCGTCAGCCTGCTCGGAGCCAGCCTCACCGGAGGCCTGGCCGGGACCTTGTTCGGAGCCTTGGCGGGCCTCGGGATCCCCTCGGACCAGACCGAATGGTTCGCGAAGCGTGTCCAGGCCGGCGACGTCCTGCTGAGCGTGTCCACTGGCGACCCGACGCGGAGCACCATCGCTGAGCGCGTGCTCGAGCGGCACCGCCCGACCACGCCAGTCGCGACCTTCTCGAGCGAGTGAGACGCGGTCCGGTCAGCCGAGCTTCTACACGAACTCGGCGAACTCGGCGATCGGCTCGTCACCTCGGAGCATCGCGCCCGGGCGGCCTTGGACGAGACGCCGTGCGCAAGCACGACACGGACCCACGGAAAGCGGCCGTGACGTAGCGCTCGAAGGACTTTTCATCCGCTGGCGGCTTCCTACTCGCCCGGCAGGAGGTTTCATGTCCGACGACACTGACCAGACCCGTCCGCTGAGTCCCCCGCTCCGAGCCCTCGTCGCTCTGCTCTTGCTCGGCGTGACCATCGTACCCCTGTTGTTCTGCACGGGGATCTGGAGCACGACGGAGATGCTCGGCGAGTTCGCCGGCGAGCAAGCTGATCCCGAGCCCTGAACCGTCGCGCTCCGACCGCCCGAGTTTCAGCCACAGTCACGTCACGGCAAACTGGTACCCCAAACACTCGAGACCGAAAACCAGATAATTCAGTTCTCCCAACACCAACAGTCCACCTGTTGCCAGCGCGAGGCGGTACTCAGGGCACAAGTTTGCTCGTGCAAACTTGCACCCACGAGCAAGTCTTCATAAGGCAACCCATACGAAGGGAGGGCTGATGCGCTTGGAAGAAGGCTCGGAACGAGAACTCGCACGAGAAGCATGGGTGTGGGACTCGCTTGCCATCGAGATGGTGGCGAAAACGTCGTTGTCCTGGATGCTCGATGCGGGCCGGAACGGCCGCGAGCGTACCCGGGGTAAGGGTCTCGATCGTCTGGACGAGGCCATTCGGGCTCTCGAGACGCGCTGCCACGCCGGCGAGCGGTCCTGTGTGCGGCAAGCCCGCGAGGCCTTCCGCTCTGCGGAGGAGCTGCGCTGGCGTCTTGCGTACTCCGCGGTCGGAGTCGCCCGCCAGGAGGCCAGACGGGTCTCCCGCAAGGGGCACACGCGAGAGGACGCGATGCAAGACGCGATGCTGGGCCTCTTCCAGGCCGCGCGGCGCTTCGACCCAGACCACGGCGCCTCGTTCGGGACCTATGCGCGATGGTGGGTGCGAGCCGCGCTCACGAAGGCCGTCAACGAAGCGCGCACGATCCGTATTCCAGAGAGCGCTCTGCAGCTGATGCGGGTCATGCGCGCCCACCAGGACGAGGACCCCGACGCCTCCCTCCAGACCCTCGCCGAAGTTGCCGAGCTGCCGACCGACCGTGCATCTCAGCTGCTCGCCGTCTGCCAGCCCGACTCCATGGACGCTCCGGTGCCCGGAGCCCAGGGCGTGACGCTGGGCGACACCCTGTGTGACGAGTCCGCCGAGGACCCTGGCGAAGTCATGAACCGCGCTCGACTGTGGGAGCTCACCCTCCAGGCGGTCGCCGAGCTGGACGATCGATCGCGGGAGGTCGTCGTCCGACGCTACGGGCTGGACGACCGACCAGCCGAGACCCTCGCCGCCATCGCCGAGGACTTCGGGGTGACACCGCAGCGAATCCGCCAGATCCAGAAGCAGGCGGAGACGCGAATGACGAAGCTCGCGGCGCCCGCGTGAGCACGTCGCGCTCCCCCTCGCCCGTGGTACCGTCCGGGCTGCACGAACGCGGAGGCTCCATCTCGACGAAGCTGTCCATCCAGATCGACGCGCCTCCTCCGCTGCGCGACCGAATCCGCTCCGTACTCGACCACGCCGAAGCGTCACCAGGCCAGGTCGTGGTCAGCGGCGGGCACGTGCCACGGCCCACCGAGCTGCCTCGAGTGTGGCTGTCGACCGACTCGCCGAGCGCCTCGGAGACCAGCTCGGGCCTCGCCGGGGCCCACGCCGTGGCCGAGGACCTCTCGAGCCTCCCTCGCGCCATTGGACTCGCCTGGCTGCGCCAGGACCCGACGAGGGACCGTGACCCTCAGTGGCTCGCGACGTGCCGGGCGGTCACCGGCGCCGAGAGCGCCACGATCGTGGCCGACACCAGCGCGAGCCACCCGGCCTGGGTCATCGACGCCGTCCCGCGGGCCCTGTTGTCCCACGAGCCCGTGATGGCGAACGCCCCGAGCGGGCTCGTGGGCTTCTGCATCGCGACCACCGCCGGTGTGCTGTGCCTCGAGTCGACGAAAGAGAACGCACATCGAACCTTGGAGACGCTGTGGTCGGAGCGGTCGCTGTGGGGGAGGGAGGCGGAGCGCGTCGACCGGACCCTCCGCGATCTCGAGCACGCGCTCCGGTCGCCCGCGTTCGTGGTCCGACTCGCGGCTCGGGTGTTGGCAGGGCAACAGGGCGACCCCGCCCTGGTCCGCCGCCTGGAGGTCGCGGCCCAGAGGGTGCTCGACGCGACGACGCGTGCGCGAGACACCTTGCAGGACCCGACGAGATCCCCCTGACGCGAGGACGACATGTCACTGGAACTGTCCGAGCTGGGGCTCCCCTGGGTCGTGCTCCTCTTCCTCGGTGCCGCCATCGTCATCGGGGTCGCGGGGACGCGCCTGTCGCGCCTCGCGGACCGCATCGCCGACGCGACGGGACTCGGTCAGGCGGTGATTGGCGCGGTCCTCCTCGGAGGGACCACGTCGCTGCCCGGAAGCGTGGCCAGCATCACCGCCGCCGTCCAGGACCATCCTGAGCTCGCCGTGAGCAACGCGGTCGGGGGAATCGCGGTCCAGACCTTGTTCCTCGCCCTGGCCGACTTGACCTATCGCAAGGCGAACCTGGAGCACGCGGCCGCATCGATCGAGAACCTCCTGCAGGCTGCGCTTCTGCTGACCCTCCTCACGTTGCCTCTGCTCGCCCGATTGACGCCAGAGTGGTCCCTGGCCACCTTCCACCCGATCTCGGTCGTCATGCTCGTGGGGTACGTCTTTGGCGTCGGCCTGGTGCGGCGCACGAGCACCGATCCCCCGTGGCGTCCGAACCGCACCGCGGACACGCAGCTCGACGAGCCTGCGCAGTCCATCCGGGTCGGCTCCGCCTCCATCTGGGCGGCCTTCTTCGGGCTCGCCGCCGTGGTCGGCGTGGCGGGATTCCTCGTAGCCGAATCCGGTCTCGCCATCGCGAGCCGAACCGGCTTCTCGGAGTCGCTCGTCGGCACCTACCTCACGTCCATCGCGACGTCCCTGCCCGAGCTCGTGACGTCGCTCGCCGCCGTTCGCCAGGGCGCGCTGACCCTCGCGGTCGGCGGGATCATCGGCGGCAACGCGTTCGACGTACTCTTCGTCGCCTTCTCCGACCTCGCCTACACGGACGGCTCGATCTACGCCGCCTCGACGGACCGCCAGCTGTTCACGCTCGCGCTCTCCATGCTGCTGACCGGGCTCGTCTTGCTCGGTCTCGTGCGGCGGGAGCGCCGTGGGCCCGCCAACGTCGGCTTCGAGACCGTCGCGGTCGTCTTCGTCTATGCCTGCGGCGTTCTCGCGGACGCCTGGCGGGGGTGACCGACCCGTGCGGAGCGCCCTTCTTCGCTCCGCCGGACGGTCAGCGGCTCTGCACGCGTACGCTGCCCACGCCCGTCATGGCCGAGATCGACGCGTCGGCTCCGTCGTCGTCGCGAATCTCGGAGTCGACGTCCACCGGACCGAGGCCCGAGGCGAGGTCCAGCGCATAGGCTCCGGGGGGAACCACCACTCGGATGTCACCCGTGCCGACATCGGCGGTCACGGCCTCCGGGCGCTCCTCCAGCCCGATCTCGAGCCGCCCGGTTCCGACCGAGGCGGTGACCTCGTCGGCGACGAGGTCGGCTACCTCGACGTCGCCAGTTCCAAGGTCGATCGTGAGCACACTCAGCGTCTCCGTGGGCAGCGTGATCGCGAGATCGACCTCGCATCGCCGGTCGCAGGTCCACTCGTGGTCGACGGAAGCACCCTCCTCGGAGGCTTGGAGGGTCGGAGCCTCGGAGCCTCGGAACCTGAGCGTCGCCTCGATCCCGACCGGGGCGCCGCTGGTGACAGCGACGTCACCGACGGGCACGTTCAGGCGGTAGCCCGAGAGCTGATCCGGAAGGGTCACGGTGCGCGACTCGGACTCCGGAAGGCCGAGCGTGCAAGAGGACAAAAGGACGAACGAGAGCAGACGCAAGATGCCTCCAGCCTGACGGCGCGAGATAACCGGTCCGTCGTTCGCGACCCTTCCTCGCTCATCATACGCACTGTGCGGCGACGGACACGAGGAGCAGCCGTGCCGGGTCCCCACAGCTCTCCCACCCTGGTGGTCGGAATTGGCGCCTCGCTCGGAGGCCTCGATGCGTTTCGACAGCTGCTGGCCGTCCTGCCTTCTGACTCGGGGATGGCGTGGCTCCTGGTGCAGCACCTCCATCCCGAGCAGGTGATCCGGCTGTCCACCTTGCTCGAGGCCTCGACGTCGATGCCGGTGAGGGAGGCGACGGAAGGAGCCGAGGTCGAACCCGACACCGTGGTCGTGATCCCCCCGGGACGCGCACTGAGGGTGGAGGACTCGACGATCGTGCTCTCCGATCCCGAGGCGGTCGACGGTCAGCGGTCGACGGTGGACGTCCTCTTTCGCTCCCTGGCCTCGGAGTACGGTCCTCGAGCCGCGGGGATCGTGCTGTCCGGCGCAGGTCAAGACGGCACGGCGGGTCTGCGGACGCTCAAGTCGGCAGGGGGCCTGACCATCGCCCAGGAACCCCACACCGCACGGCATCCCGGAATGCCTCAGAGCGCGCTCGAGGCGGGCTGTGTCGACCGAGTCGCGCGGCTGGAGGAGATCCCGGAGATGCTCCTCCGGTTTGCGCGCCTTCCGCTCGCGACCCGGCGCCCCTCGGTCGACGGCCCGGTGGGTACCGGGCCAGACGATCCGGTCGACGGTGCGCTGCTGGGGAGACTCGGCTCGATCCTCGCCGAGGAATCCGGCTTCGAGCTCACCTCGTACAAGCCGTCGATCGTGTCTCGGCGTCTGCAACGAAGGCTCGCCCTGTCTCCCCACGCCTCGGCCGAGGCCTACGTCGACGCGCTGGGCGACGACCCGGAAGAACAGGGGCTCTTCGTTCGCGACATGCTGATCGGGGTCACCGACTTCTTTCGCGGCGCGCGAGCGTTTCACGATCTCGGGACGTGCTTTGTCGCTCCGCTGGTCCAGGGCCTGCAGGAGGGAGCCACGGTTCGGGTGTGGGTGGCCGGCTGCTCGACCGGCGAGGAGGCCTACTCGATCGGCATCGTCCTCCTCGAAGCGCTACGGCGGGCACACAGCACAGCCCGCCTGACGATCTTCGCTACTGATCTCGACGCCGAGGCCATCGCAGCCGCCCGGCTCGGTATCTACCCCGAGGCGGCAGTTCCTCGCGACGACCACGTACGCCGCTACTTCGAACCCCTGCACGGTCGCGGCCTGCGAGTTCGCCCGCAGCTCCGGGACGTGATCTCCTTCGCCGTCCACGACCTCCGATACGACGCACCGTTCTCCAACGTCGATCTGGTCAGCTGCCGCAACGTGCTCATCTACCTCGGGCCCGAAGCACAGCAGGACATTCTCGGTGCCTTCCACTTCGCCCTGAAGCCGGGGGGTGGGCTGTTCCTCGGCCAGGCAGAGTCGCCAGGCACGCGGCCCGAGCTCTTCTACGCGTTGTCGAAGGCGTCGCCGATCTACCGTCGCGAACCAGGGTCGAGGCCGGCCCGTGGGCAGTCGCTCCGAATGCGGTCACGTCGGCAGCTTCGTGCGGCCACGCTCGACCGCCCCGACGAGGAACCCCGCCTCGCGCGGCAAGAGCTCTTCGCGGCGTGGGTGCCTCCCTCGGTTCTGGTCACCGCCGACGACGCGGTCACCCTGATGCACGGTGAGCTTACGCGCTACCTACGCTTTCCCGAGGGTGACCACCCCCGGCTCGAGCTGCGCAAGCTCCTCCGTCCGAGCATCGCGACCCGAACCCTGGGTGTGCTCCATCGCTGTCGCGTCGAGGGTCGAGCGACCACGGCGACCGCCGTCCTCGACGAGGCAGGGACCCAGGTTCGCATCACGGCCAGGCCGAGCGAGACGGCGGATGCGGCGGTGCTCCTCTCGTTCGAGACCCTCGACACGGAGCCGGAGCCGTGGGTCGTCGACGAGACGCCCCGGTCCAGAGCGCTCGAGCGAGAGCTGATGGCCGTTCAGGAGGATCTCAGAAGTACCATCGAGGAGCTCGAGACCGCGAACGAGGAGCTTCGCACGACCAACGAGGAAGCTCGCTCGATGAACGAGGAGCTGCGCTCGGCGAACGAGGAGCTGGAGGCGACGAGCGAGGAGATGCGGGCGCTCAACGAAGAGCTCACGACGCTCAACGAGCAGCTCCGCGAGAAGGTCACCGAAGTGACCCGCATCCACGACGATCTGCGAAATTTCACGGAAAGCACGCGGATAGCTGCGTTGTTCCTCGACACCGACCTGCGATTGCGCCGATTCACGCCCGCGGCCGGCGCTCTGCTCGACATCGACCACGCGGACGTGGGGCAAGGATTTCCCGAGGTCCGTCGCGAGCTCCTGGAGAACGGGCTCGAGGCCGAGTGCCGCGAGGTGCTGGAGGACTTCCTCCCACGAAAGAGGGAGCTCGAGATGCGAGACGGACGGAGCTTCGAGCGTCAGGTGCGGCCGTACCGAACCGAGAGGCGACAGGTCGACGGAGTGGTGATCACGTTCACCGACGTGACGGAGCAGAAGGGCGTGGAGTCCGCCCTGCGCTCCAGCGAGGCCGCCTTTCGCGAGCTGGCGGATCGACTCCCGATCCTGGTGTGGGTCCACGACGAGCTCGGCAACCAGTCTTTCGTGAACCAGACCTACTGCGACTACTTCGGGGTCACGCGGGAGGAGATGACGGGCGGGCGCTGGCAGATGCTGGTGCATCCCGACGATGCGCGTGAGTATCGCGACGAGTTCCTGGCGTGCGTGCAAGAGCAGCGACCCTTTCACGGCCGGGCCCGGGTGCGGCGTGCCGACGGGGTGTGGCGGTGGATCGAGTCCTGGGCTCGGGTCCGCAGGGGCCCCGACGGCAGCTTCAGCGGCTTCGTGGGCTCGACCATCGACATCACCGAGCAGCATCAGGCCGAGGTCGCGCTCCGCGAGAGTGAAGCTCGGTTCCGCGCGCTCGCCGACAACATCTCGCCCCTCGCCTGGATGGCCGCCCCCGATGGCTCGCGCATCTGGTCGAGCTCGCGGTGGGTCGAGTTCACCGGCGTTTCCGCCTCGAGCAGCGAAGGGGCGGGCTGGCAACGTTTCGTGCATCCCGACGAGCGAGCACGCGTGGTCGAGAGCTACCGCGCCGCCATCGAGAGACGAGCGTCGTGGGAGGACACCTTCCCGATGTTGCGAGCCGATGGCGAGACGCGGTGGTTTCTCGTCCGCGCGGTTCCCCTGATCGACGAAGCCGGTGAGGTCTACCGCTACGTCGGCACCCACACCGACATCACCGAGCGTCGGGCGGCCGAGCGACGTCTCGAGGATGCCGATCGCCAGAAGGACGACTTCCTGGCCATGCTCGGCCACGAGCTCCGCAACCCGCTGGCCGCGATTCGCTCGGCCGCCATCCTGCTGGAGCGACAGGTCGAGGCGAGCCGGGCGGCGGCTGCTGTCGAGGTCATCACCCGGCAGACCCACCACGTCTCCCGACTCGTCGACGGATTGCTGGACGTCTCGAGAATCGTTCGGCAGAAGATCAAGATCGAGCGCGAGATCCTCGACCTGCGCTCCGTTGTCCGCGATGTCGAAGGGAGCGTCCACGTCGATCGAGGAGTCGAAGACCGCCACCTCACCGTGCGCCTCCCCGAGGGGCCCGTGTGGGTCAGCGGCGATGAGACCAGGCTGACCCAGGTGCTTCAGAACCTCGTGTCGAACGCCATCAAGTTCACCGCGTCCGGCGACACCATCGAGGTCGACCTCTCGACGACGTCGAGCCGGGCTCGCCTGGCGGTACGCGACAGCGGCACGGGCATCGAAGAGATTCTGTTGACCGAGATCTTCGAGCCCTTTCGCCAGTCCGAACGGAGCCTCGAGCGGGACCCGGGCGGCCTCGGGCTCGGGCTCTCCCTGGTGCGCTCCGTGGCCGAGCTACACGGAGGCACCGTCGAGGCGCGCAGCGCCGGGCCAGACGAGGGCGCCGAGTTCATCGTGGAGCTCCCCCTCGCGACGAGCACCCGGGAGCGCTCCGAAGCGGTCTCCCCGTCAGCGGTGCTGCCACGTCGGATCGTCATCGTCGAGGACGACGTCGACGTGGCTTCGATGCTGCGAGAGGTCCTGGAGCTCGACGGCCACGATGTCACGGTGGCGCACGACGGGCGGAGCGGCCTCGAGGAGGTGCGTCGGACGAACCCCGAGGTGGTTTTGTGCGACCTGCAGCTCGACGGGGACGTGAGCGGGCTCGACGTCGCGCGCGCGCTCCGTGGCGACCCGAACACCGTGGCCATCACGCTAGTCGCGGTGACGGGCTACGGCGGACGGGGTGACGTGGAGCGGTCGCTCGATTGGGGCTTCGACGCTCACCTCACGAAGCCGCTCGACATGCAGGAGCTCGCCGCCATCCTCGCGACGAACGGCTCACCACGAGACTGACGGGTTCTCGCGGCGCGGCGGGTCACGGCACGTCTTCGGCCCCGGGAGGCAGCTGCGGCGAATGTACGGGCGTCTCCTCGCTCGGAGCGAAGTAGACTGCGATCACCAGTCCAGCGAGCGCGAAGAGGGTGGCGGCAGCGAGGGGAAGCACTGTGGCGAGCCCTCGACCGCATCCCGGCACACGGCGCAGGGGCTCGGCGACTCGATACGCCGGCACGGCATCGCCAGGAGTGGGGGTCTTGCCAGTCAAGGGTTCACCTCTTCTTGATCGGGTGCATCGACCTTCCATTCGACACAGTCGGGATAGGGACCCCGACCTCTGGATTCAAGCGTGCCGGACAGGAGCAACACTTTGCTGGCTGCAGACTCGAGGGCAGGGCGCGAACCACGTGACGAAGGACGGGGCAGCCGCTGACCTGCGGAGCCGAGACGATTCGCGCCGCCCGACTTCAAAGAGCGCTCGGCGTTCCTATCCTCAACGTGGAGCCCGAGGCTCCATTCAATCAACTTGACCGGAGAAGAAACGTGACTCTGCCGTGGAATCGACGACCTGGTGCTGCAGATGCCCTCACCGAGGCCCTCTTGCCCGCCCTCGGCGTGTTCGGGGCTGGCTTTCTGGTCGGCGCGGGAACCGCGCTGCTGCTCGCGCCAAAGCCGGGCCGAGAGCTGCGGGACGACGTGGCTCGTTCCGTCAATCAACTGGGTGAGACGGTGAGGGAGAGCCTGCCGCTCCCCGAGTCGAGCGAGGAGGCGGCCTGAGTCGCCTCGCGGCTCCTCCGGAAGACACGTCATGCGAACACCAGGAGGCGACGTGCAGTCGTTCGACCGAGATCGCTGGGCCGAGCTGGTCCGGCACGAAGAGCATCCCTCCGTGACCGTCCAGATGCCGGTCCACCGCGAGGCGATCGCGAGCGGGACGTGGCCCGCAAAGGTCAGTGCCGCTCACGACGAGCTGAGCAGCGAGCTTGCGGCTCGGGGCGTAGACCAGGCCACCCGGGAGGCTCTATTGGAGCCTCTGTCACGCTGGACGGAGGAGCGACCCGGGGTCCCGCGTCGGGGAATGACCCTGCTGGCGACTCTGTCGCCGTCGAAATCCCAGGTCTTCCGACTCGAAGCTCTGCTCAGTCCTCTCGCGGTGGTCTCGGACCACTTCGCCCTCTCGGAAGCGCTCGCCAGCCTGCTCACCGAGCCCCCGGTCTGGGCCGTGCTCGGCTTGTCCGACGAGGGAGCCCGCCTCGTTCGAATCGAAGGCGGCCGTTGGAGGAAGGTCGATCTGCCGCTCGATCGTGCTGACCGTGAAGCCGCGAACCGGGAACGCGTCGAGCCCACACCCGGGGGGAGCGTCCACCGACACAGCCTCGGCCGCTATGCTTCGAACAACCTGCAGCCGCAGGGATTCGGCACAGAAGATCCAGACAGTGTGGAACGGGAGATCTGGTACCGGACGGTCGTTCGCGCGCTCGAGGAGAGCGGCGAAGTCTCTGAGATCCCGCTCGTCCTCCTCGCAAAGGAGCTTCATCACGCCGGATTTCGCGCGGTCGCCCGCCAACGCGAGCTCCTGCAGACGTTGGTCGATCACTCGCCCCAGCCGCTATCCGACCAAGATCTCATCGAGGCAGCCCGCCCGGTCGTGCAGCGCCTCGCGCGTCCCGACGTGGAGACGGCCGCGACTCAGTGGGCCAACGCGCTGCGCGACGGACGCATCGCGTCGACGGCCGAGGCGATCGTCCAGGCCGCGGACCATGGACGCGTCGACCGCGTGTTCTGGGCGCCCCGCTCGCTGTCGGACGACCAGACGAGCTTCGACCTGGTGCTCGATGCTGCCATTGCGCGATCCGCACGGCAGGGCAGCTTCCTTCTCCCCATGGCGGAAGACGCTCTCCCGGGGCCCCGAGACCACAGAATCAATGCGATCCTCCGCTGGTAATCGCAGCGACTCCCCTCCCCGACACCACACTGGAAATGACATGAGCGACTGGTTGAGCTTCGAAGAGGTCATGGGCACGACGGTGTTCGTGCGCCGCGATCAGGTCACGACCCTTCACGGAACGAGTGAACGAACCACGCGGTTGCAGCTCGCCACCGGCGCGACGTTCGAGCTTCCCGAGCCCCTGGACGTCTGTGCGGCATTCTTCGTGGGCTCGGGCGTTCAGGTCCCGACCCTCACGAAGGACGAAGGAGCGGTGAGCGCCACGGTCCGCCCCGACGGGAACGACACCTGACAACAGCTCACCTGCCCCTCGGAGCAGCTCCTCCTCTTCTTACTTGCCGATCTTCTCGGCGAGCTTCTCGTAGCCAGTACGGAGGTCGTCGAGGACGGCCTTGACCGTGTCGTCGACCGTCTTCATCGCCTCGCTCGCCTGGCCCGCCGCCTTGTCCCGCTGGGCTTCGAGGTCCTGGACCGTTTGGTTGAAGCGCTTCTCCAGGCGCTCGTATTCGTCCTTCGCGTCCATCGACGCCAGGTGCAGTTGGACCCGGATGCGGTCACGCAGGGTCTCGATGGGCTGAAGCACGTCGTTGTCGTCGGCCATGGTGTTCTCCGTTGTTCGTTGGACACCGGGGGCCTAAGACCCGACGACGTGCTTTTGAACCGCGGGAACACCAGCGCCGACGGCGATCAGGAGTGGCCCGGGTCCTCGCGAGCCGTCGCGACACCGTGGGCCGTGTCGGGCAACGCGTCACCGTCGATGGCTTCGCCGTTCAGCCAGGCTCGGCCCGCCTCCCACAGATAGGCCAGGCCGTTCGTGCCGCGATGGTCCCAGAACTCGCCACGCTCGAAGATGACGTCCAGGATCAGGAGACCCGGCGTCCGGGGGCCCCGGGGAAACCAGACCCGCCACGATTCGTTCCAGAGCTCGTCGACCAGCGGGGCGCCCTCCTGAAGGCTCGCGTGTCCGCTGAACGAAACGTAGAGGCCGGACGATTGCAACGAGACCATGACCTCGGCGTGCGACTCGACCTCCATTACCTTCCCGGTGTCTGCGTCGGTGACGAACCGCATCCGGTCAGGGAGGTGCTCGACGATGCTCATGGGCCGGGCGCGCAGGATCCCCGACGCGGAGCGAGTGACCAGCATGGCTACGTCGAAACTCTGCAGCCGCTCGAGGATGGGTTCGGGAATCGGGTGGGACACGAAGCCTCCATGGTTGGACCCCTCGCGTAGCGACGAATCGTCCAATCCGAAGTCCGAGAAACGTGGCGGGATCCGACTCGGCCACTTGTGCTGACCCCGCTTTTCCGTACACTCTGGCTCGCACGAGAGAGGACCAGCATTGACCACGTTCGACCAGACCACGCCGCGCCGTCAGGCCGAGCCCTCGGCGATCGTGACGTCGCGGCCCCCCAGGTCCGACAGCACTCGCTCGAGCGCGACCGAGCGGCGGGCTCGAACCCCCCGAGGCACGTGAGCCGTGACCACATAAGCGGACTCTCCGCCCTCTTCGGACTCCCCCTCGCTGCCGAAGTCGAACCCCACCCGGGGATACAGGAGCCCGACGATCGCACCGCCGAGCGATCCCACGAGGAGGCCGACGAACAGCCAGGGCAGGGAGTTGCGGCCCGGAGTGACGATCTCCACGGAGACCAGGGCTCCGACACCCATCAGGAGGCCCACGGCGAGCCCGATCGTCGCACTCATCAAGAGGTGGCGGCGACGGTAGATCGTGACCTCGCGTCCAGTCGGTCGGTGCCGGAGGGTGATGTAGCGGAGCTCGACGTGAGCGTTGCGGAGCGCTTCGACGGCCGACACGACCTCCGGGCGAGACGGAAACACTGCAGAAACGATGATGCGAACCTCCAGGCATAGCGAGAACCACGAGGGGTGTAAGGTCCAAGGAGGGCTTCCCAACCTCCGTCGGCTCGCTCGCCGAAACCACCGGTACAGAGAGCAAGTGCATGCCAAGACAGCCCGTCAAGGTCCTCCTCGTGGAGGACGAGGACATCGTCAGAGAAGGCCTGAGGCACCTGTTGGACAGTGTGCAGCACCTCACCGTGTGCGATGCGGTGGCCTCGGCAGCCGAAGCCGAGGGCAGCATGGCGAGGGAGTGGCCCGACCTCGTCGTCTCGGACCTCGTCCTGGACGACGGGTCCGACGCAGTGCAGCTCACCAAGGCCATCAAGGCTCGCTCACCGAGGCTCCCCGTGCTCGTCCTCTCTGGCTACGACGAGGGGCTGCACGCCGAGCAGACGCTCGCCGCAGGCGCCTCGGGGTTCGTGATGAAGTCGGCTCCCGTGGAGACGTTGCTCGAGGCGATCGACGTCGCGCTGGACGGGGGCATCTGGGTATCGAGAGCCGTGGCGCAGGAGCTCGTCGAGGAACAGGCGATGGTGGACGTCCAGGCGGAGCTCGATGCCGCGATCGATCCGAGCCTCCTCCGCGAGCTCCGCAGCGGCAACCGCAGCGTGGTGGGGCTCGGTCGCGCCCTGGGATGGTCGACGGTCGACGTGGAGACGGCCCTCGCCCTGGCTTGTCGTCGCCTGGCCCTGACGAACCCCGTGGCCCTGTACCTCGCCGCCACGTGGCTGCAGCATCGTCCGAGCGAGGTCGACGCGCAGGACGTCACATGAAGTCGGCGAGGGCGTCGGCCATCTCCCGAGCCGAAGCGAAGCGTTTCGAAGGATCGACCGCCGTCGCCTTGTCGACGAACGGCCGGATCGAATCCGGGAGCTGGTCGAGAGCCGCCGACCGCCGCTCGTTCAAGAACAGCGTCATGGACGACCTGCCCGTGATGCTCACGAACAGCGTGGAGCCGACGGCGAAGAGGTCGGCGCTGGGCTCGGCGTGTCGGGGATCGTCGTGTTGCTCGGGGGCCATGTACTGCGGGGTGCCCATGATGGCGTTCACGTGGGTGGGTCGGTCGTCAGGGTTCAGCGCGATCCCGAAGTCGCCGAGGACCGCTACGTCATCGTCGTCGAGCATGATGTTGTCGGGTTTCACGTCGCGATGGACGATCCCCGCCTCGTGGATGTGCGCCAGTCCATCCAGGATCTCGGCGCAATAGCTCGCGACCGTCGTGACCTCGAGTGGCCCATTCTGGTAGATCCGTCCCGCGAGAGAGCCCCGGCACAGCCGGGTCGCGAACCACGGCACGCCGAGTGCTTCGTCGTGCCCATGGGCGAGACAGGGCAGGAGGTTGGGGTGGTCGAAGCGCCGCAGGAGCTCGATCTCGGTGTGAAAGCGCTCCAGAAGCTGCGATTCCCCGACCAGGTCGCGCCGAAAGACCTTGACGGCGACAGAGACCGGCCGAGTGGTGTCCTGGGCGCGAAACACCCGGGCCGTGCCCCCTTCCCCGACCAGGCTCTCGAGGCGGTATCGGCCCAGTTGCACGCCTGCCTCCCCAGTCCTCTTAGGCACTGTCGGCGGGGACGCCAACCGAGCGGAATCAGGGGTCGGCGGCGGGCAGGAGAATCCGAAAGCGCGTCCCGCCGGCGGGCGATTCTTCGAGTTCGATCCGACCACCGTGATGCTCGACGATGGCCGCGACGGCGGACAACCCCAGGCCACGGCGAGGTCCTTTCGAGGAGACGAACGGCTCGAAGAGCCGAGGGGCCAGGAGAGGGTCGATTCCGGGACCATCGTCGCTGACCACGATCTCGACGGACCGGTCCGGAACGGCGGCTGACGGCGTCAACGTCTCCAGAGTGCGCACGATGATGGCGAGCGCGCTCGCGCCCGCCTCGTCTGCGTTGAGAAGCAGGTTCTCGAACACGCTCGACAGCAACACCGCGTCTCCCCGGAGGTGCACCGGCTGCCCGGCGTGCCGCACCGTGACCGAGAGGGAGACGCGGTGTGACCAGGTACGGCGCACGTCTTCCAGCAACGCGCCCAGCTCCACACGGCCCTCGGGTGGGGACCCGGCCCAGACCGAATCCTGCAGTAGACGCAGCCGATGGCGGGTCCGCTCGATGACCTCCTCGAGTTCGCGAGACATGGTATCGAAGTCGGGACTGCCTGGGGGACTCGTCTCGATCTCCGCGACGAACGCCCCCAGCTGGGTCAGATCGTTGGCGATGTCGTGCGCGGCCCCGGTGACGAGCGAGGCGAGACGCTGCTGTCGGTCGATGTCGGCGAGCCGTCGCTCGAGAGCGCGTCGCTCGGTCACGTCGACGGCGACGCCACCGATCGTGGCCGCTCCGGCGGGTGACCGCCGATTCAGCGGAAATTCCACGACCTGGAAGACCTTGTCGTCCTCCCGCCATTCGTAGGTCTTGGGACCCCGGGCCGCTCCGGGATGGCCCCAGATGGGGCCAGTGACCTCGGTGGCGTCAATGGGGCCGACGTGCCGCGGGTCAGGCAGCGCATAGCGCTCCCGGTAGGCGAGGTTCAGATTGTGGACTCGCCCGGACGCGTCGCGAAGCCACGCCAGCACCGAGAGGTGGTCGAGCAGGTCCTGCAGGACCTGCGCCTCGAGATTCGTCATCGCGACGACGAGCACCTCGCCGCTCGGACCTGGCGAGAACCGGTACTCGACGAGTCGGGGCTGCTCGTCGAGCTCCACGAGCTCGACCAGATGGACCTGCTCGCCCTGCGACGCGCTCGTCGAGAGCGCCTCGTCGAAGCGTGGGGACGCCCGAGGGGCGATTTCGAGCTCTTGGCAGGTCTTCCCGACAATCTCGTCCGAAGACCTCCCGAGCACGTCGCGGAGCCTCTGATTCGCCCACTGGAGCCGTCCGTCGGGTCCCAACTGGGCGATCGAGACGGGGAGTGCATCGAGGATCACTTGGGTTTCCCCTTGCATCTCATACTCGCAGCATGCCGCCGTCGACGACCAGCGAAGCGCCGTTCACGTAGCGACTCAGGTCGCTGGCGAGGAAGAGCGCCAGCCCGGCGACGTCGCCTGGGTTGCCGAACCGACCCATCGGGATCTGCTGCTCGTAGGCCTCACCGGTCTCGCCATGCGCAATCGGGACGTCGTCGACGGTCATGGAGGTCCGGATGACGCCGGGATGGATCGCATTGGCCCGGATCCCCTTGGCTGCAAGCTCGTGAGCGAGCGAGTACGTGAAGAGCCTCACCGCGCCCTTGCTCGCGCAGTAGGTCGTGAATCCGGCGGTTCCCTGCAGACCCGCGACCGACGAGAGATTGATGATCGATCCCCCGCCGCCGTGGACCATCTCGCGGGCCGCGGCCTGTGCGACGAAGTAGACCGCCTTCACGTTGATGTTCATCAGCGCGTCGAACTCCTCGGGGGTGGTCTCGAGGAAGTCGTGCTGGCGGAAGATCCCGGCATTGTTGACGAGAACGTTCAGCCCACCCAGGTCCTTGGCAGCGGCAACCGCGCGGTCGACCTGGGTTCGGTCCGTCACGTCGCACTCGACGAACACGCCGTGTCCGGGCCGTTCCGAGTTGATGACGTCGACCGTGGCCTGCTCTGCGTCGCGGGCCGAGCGCTGGACGTCGGCCACCACCACCTTGGCTCCGTGATTCGCGTAGCGCAGTGCGATCTCGCGCCCGATGCCGGAGCTGGCTCCGGTGATCAGCGCGACGCGGTCGGTGAGGTCGAGATCGAAGTTCTGCGAGTTGGTCAAGTTGCCTCCTTGCTGGACAATCAGGGCCTACAGACCATCCGCGAGACTTCAAGGTCCCGCGTTCTCGCGTGAGCGAAGCGAGGGGGAGACGACCGAGCGAATCGCG
>CAZZLC010000052.1:0-41766 GCA_964655065.1 uncultured Enterobacteriaceae bacterium
CGGAGCAGGCGACGAAGTCGACTGCCGGCCGAGACCGAGACCGCCCAGACATCGCTGTCACGGCTCCTCGATGGGCTCCACGGCCAGGAGGTAGCCGACGGTGGCGTCGCTATAGACCTCGAGCAGGTGCTCGCCCGCCACGTCCACCGCCAGGTCATCGAAGACCAGCATCCGATCGAGGCCGGCTTCCTCGATGAGATCCACGTCCGAGAGGGCCACCCCGGCAGCGTCGGGATCGTGACTGCAGTCGGGCTCGTGCAGCCGAATGGACAGCTCGGTTCCGGGGCTCGTGGTGTCGGTGAGGTAGAACATCACGCGAAACGTGACCGGCTCGGGGTGATTCACGACGACCCGTCGGGCCCCGGGAAACGTCCCGGTCACGTAGTGCTCGGGATCGAGCTCGCAGCCGGCAGTAACGCCGCACACGGCGTAGGCTTCGGTGCACAGGTTGGGGAGCCGCCCGTCCACGAAGGAACCCCACCCCTGGTCGCAGGCCGCGAGCCCGACGAGGAACGCGCTAACGACCAATCGACGTGAACTCTTCAGGAGCCACCTCCACGACGGGCACGGAGGGAATCCGCCGCCGCTCTTCGGGCAGGTAGGTGACGGGGATGCTCGCGAGTCGAAACAGACCCGGCCGTGTGATCTCGGCCGCGGGTGCCTCGGCGAAGCTGACCACCACGTCGTTGTCGCCAGGAACCAGCCGTACGTTGCGGACGGTCCACGACAAGCAGTTTCGCTCCACGAGCGCGACCTGAAGCTGCTCCTCGACCCCATTGGGGGGCAGCGCCCGAGACTCCACCTCGACGGCAATCCAGCGCTCGCGTCCCTCCTGGCTCTCGAGTCGGAAGGCCCCCCCGCCCCCCACGTCGAGCGCGGGTCCGACGAGCTCGTCGCCGGGCGCCTGCCAGGAGAGGACCGACGGTGGGGTGAACCGCAAGGTGCCGAGGCCGCCCGTCAGGTCCTCGCCTCCACCGGTCACCCGCACGCCGCCGGTGTAGCGTGGCTGTGACACGCTGGCCTCGGGTGAGAACCCCTCGTCGACGATCTCGTAGCGGTAGGCGTCGGACAGGTGGCTGGTCGCGTCGCTGCTCGCGGGGTCGGTGTGCTGCTGCAGCTCGGCCCCGTTGTTCGCGCCGTCCGAGTCGGCATCCTCGAGCAGATCGGGAGCGAGGTAGTTGGTGCGCCACGCGACCTCGTGCCAGTCGCTCACGGCGTCCCCGTCGGTATCGGGGAGGCTCGGGTCCGTGCCCAGCAGGCGCTCCTCGCAGGTGTTCATCAGGTCCACGTCGAGGTCGGGCCACGGGGCGGGGCCGAGGTCGAGGCACGGGAAGGGTGGGTCGTCGGCCACGCGGGGATCCATGGCCACCAGGAGCTCGACGAGGTCGCCGATCTCGTCGCCGTCCGAGTCCCGAAGGGTGTCGTCGGTACCGAGGTCCCGCTCCTCCTCGTCGGCGAGTCCGTCGTGGTCGGTGTCGCGACGTGGACCTTCGGGTCCTGGAAGAGCGGTGACGTTGTTGACCAGCAGTCCTTTGGCCTGGAGGCGGCTCACGAGATCGAGGAGGCCCAGCCGCTCGAGGGTGACCGCCTCCGATACGTCGAACCGCTCGGCCCGACCCGAGCCCACGAAGGCGAGGGTCTCGGCCAGGTTCTCGGTCGCATCGAGCTCCGCGCTCGGGTCGTCGGCGAGAGGGTCGGGCGCGGCGAGAAACAGGACGTGCAGCGCGAATCCGAGCGCTCCAGCGTCTTCGACGTCCTCGCGCAGCGACGCGACCTGCTCGACGAGGAGCTGCTCGGTCACCGCGGCGTCGTCGCCGGAATCCGGAGGGCCGCCCAGCAGCACCACCACGACGTAGCGCGACCGGAGGTTCTCCCCGGCGGTCTGCTCCAGCAGGTCCGCCTCGATGATGGAGCGCGCAGTGTCGAGGCCGTCCTCGAGGTCGCGGCACCGGCCGGCGACGCAGCCCTGTGGCAGCCCCAGGGTCGCCATGGCGATCTCGATCGCACCCTGGTCCCCGCTGAACCATCCCTCTTCGGGGGCGAGCAGCCGCGCGTACGGTCCGAACCCGGCCACCGAGAAGCGGAACCGCTGGCCTCCGCTGTGCAGGGCCACCGTCTCGCGCAGCGCCCGAAGGCGCGAGAGCTCGGGATCGAAGCTCGCGAACATGGGCCCCGCTGCACGGTCGACGAGGAACAGCACGTTGACCGGAAAGTCGGCGGTGCGGGCGTCGGACGTACACAGGCGGCCGGTCAGCGCCACCCGATCGGGGGAGAGATCGTCGGCGCCCTGGCCGTAGAGCGACGCGTCGGTGCAGCCCACCAGGAGGCTCGCCGCGAGGACGTCAAGGCGCATCCACGACCTCCAGCGTCGTGTCGAAGGCGCCGTGGAGCGTGAGGCGAACGTCGTCTGCGGTCTCGAACGTCGCCAGGAACGTCCCCACCACAGGGCCACTCGTCGTCGCCTCGTAGGCGGTCAGGCCGACCTCGCCGGAGATCAGCGGCGGCAACTGGCCCGAGACCTCGTCGGCAAGCCCGACGTCTCCTCGGGCGACCAGGTCGTGAGGACCGGGGGCGAGGTCGTCGGGGCGACGGAGGGTGAGGCGCACGGCGACTCGTCCGCTGCGCTCGAGGTCGACGTACTCCACCGAGAGCTCGGTGTCGTAGAGCCTCGCCCGGGTGGCGTCGAACGCGAGATCGAAGATGTCGACGAGGCTGCCCCGCAGATCGTTCGGGGGCCCTTCGCTGCACGCGAAGAGCCAGGTGAGCGCGGGGATCACCAGTCCCTCCAGGCGAGGAAGGGTCGCAGCGCGAAGTCCGCGCCGTCGGAGACGCTGCAGCGAAAGCCAACCCAGACCCGTCCGTCGGGACCGAAGGCGATGCCGGTGTACCGGCCGCAGCTCGCCCCCTCGGCCGCCCTCACCACCTCGTGGGTCCAGGAGCCATCGCTGCGGGTGGCCACGACGAGCCCCTCGTCGTTGATGTTGCACGACGTCCCGGGGTCGGTGAGCCGCTGGCACACGTGGTAGGCGAGCACGACGTCGCCGCCCGGCGCGTGGGCGAGCGAGACGTGGCGCCCCTCGTCGTAGGGGCCGCGGCCCACGCGCTCGTTGGTCCACGCCGTCTCGTCGGTGAGGTCGCCCTCCGGGGGCAGCTCGCGGAGTCGCGCCGACCGCGTCGACACGTCGGTGAAGGCGACCGCGATGCCGTGGTCCCCGACGGACAGCGCGATCTGTCCTTCGTACTCGCCATCGTGGAGCCGGACCCTCTCCCAGGCGTCGCCGCTGCGTCGCGCCACCCACACGCCGAGCCGGCTCTCCGCAGACTCCACGGGAATGCCATAGACGGCGACGGGCCGGCCTTCGGCGTCGAAGGCGAGCCGCCCCTGGTCGCCTCCGCCCTGGCCGAGGTCGACGACCTCGTGAGACCAACCCCCCGCTCCCTCCCGAGCGAGCTCGGCGTCCGCCCGGAACTGATCGTCTCGCTGCAGGCTTCCGAAGTGCGTGTCGCGGTGGAGCACGGCGGGGCGTTGGTCGGCGTCGAAGGCGACAGCGGGCCACTGGCCGACGACGAAGCCCGCGTCGCTGGCGCTGTCGCCGCTCGAGGAATCGCCGCTGTCGCGTGCGGCGGTGGTCGAGATCCAGGCTCTGCCGTCGAAGCGCGCGAGCACGGCGTCGTGGGCGCCGCAGTACTGCCCCTCGGGCACGCCGCCGGTGTAGGCGAGGGCGGGCCGGCCCTGTGGGTCGACCGCCAGATCGAGACCCGTCGGCTGGACCGCGGCCACCGGGTCGGCGACCTGCTCTACCGTCGCGGTGCCGTCGCTGGCGATCCGGGCGACGTGTAGCGCGAAGCGCTCTCGCGGGGGTGGGGCGACGTCGATCTCGTCGCAGATCCCGTCGGCGGTGGGGGTGTTCGCGAACCAGGCGGCCCACGCCCCGCCGGTGGGGTCCGAAACGAGTCGGAGCTGCAGTCCGCCGTCGGCGTCGTCGAGCGGAGTCAATGTCCAGGGCTCGACGGGAGGCGGTGGTGCGACGTCTGCGGTGTCCACGGAGGGGTTGGTGTCGCCGCCATCCCCGTCGCTTGGTGTGCAGGCCAGCAGCAGCGCGATCATGGCGTGTCGCACTCGTCGTTGTCGACGACACAGGGCTCGTGGCAGCCGTCGGCGAGCTTCTCGACACAGAAGCGGTACCGCTGATCGGCACTGTGGTCCCAGGTGCCCCCGGTCGGGTTTCCGCTGCCCGCGTAGAGCGTGTCTCGCAGCGAGACGTGGTACCAGTAGGGATTGCCGTCGTGACGCTGGGATGCGTAGAAGCACTGGTCACCCGCGTCCAGTCCCCCGAGCCGCCCGTCGAACGCGGCCTGATTGCCGAGGTCGGCTCCGGCCAGCAGGTCGAACCACAACGAGGTGCGACGCCACACCTGCAACAGCGTGTCGACCGGGCCGCCGTCGACCTCGAGGTGCACGCGGACCATGCAGTCCTCGTCCGGACAGGGATGGGCGTATCGGAACCAGTCCTGATCGTAGTCGTAGGCGATGAACCCCTCGGTCCAGGTGGCGCCGGCGTCCGCACAGCACAGCTTTGGCTCCACGGGCTCGGTGGACCCGGTGTCCCCGGTGCTCCCCGTGTCCGCGGGGGGCGGGTCGACACAGTTGTGGACGTCGACCGTGAGGGCGAAGTTGTCGTGCCGGCCTGCCTGGCCATCGGGGGGTGGGCCGGCGGTGTAGTGGTTGTTCGCTTCGTGGACGTCGGGATCCTTGCGGACACGAGCCTCGAGCTGGTAGCTCACGTCGGGGCTGTGTGCGTCGCCGCGATGGTCGGAGACGCCGAGCCAAACGGGGCCCGGATCGAAGAGCGGCGCCGAGAGCGCGACCTGACCCGCGATGCCCGTCTCCGCGCGCTCGATGAGCAGGTTCGCACCGCACCGCGAGCTCGGCAGGCAGACCCCGGCGCCCTCGCAGTAGCCGTCGAGCCCGCAGGAGTAGCCGAGCGTCGAGCAGTCGGCGTCGGTCGTGCAGCGCTCGGAGAGCGACACGCAGTCCTGGTCCAGCGTGCACACGGTGTTCGCGTGCTCTCGCAGGAGCCGCAGCTCCGCCTCGAATCCGGTCGGCAGGGTGCCCTGGGCGAACTGGACCTGTGCCTCCACGAGCCCCCGGGCGCAGCTCGCGAGGTCGAGCTCGTACCAGTCGATGTCGCCGGAGGTGGCCAGGTAGCCGGTCTCCCGTGCGAGCGACGACCAGCTCCCGCCGCAGGTCTCGGTCAGCAGCGCGGTCGCACTGGCTGGATGGTCGTTGGGCTCGTTCTCGTCGGGGTCGTCGCCCAGGGAGAGGCTCAGCTGGTACGGTGTGTCGACGTCGAAGCCCAGGTCGTCGTCGTCCTGAACGAGCACCCGCCAGGTGCCGGCCTGCTCGAGGGCGACGGTGAGCGGCAGATCGGTGGCGAGCACCGTCCCCGCGGGGTTCGCGTCGTCGACGATGATCGTGGCGTCGGGGGCGTGCACGGAGATCCGCGGCTCGTAGTCGGCGATGTCGCTGCGCAGGCGCAGGGTCGCCGCGCTGTTGGCCGGGGCATCGAAGGTGTACCAGTCCTGATCTCCGCGCGAGGAGATGTAGCCGGTGACCTGATCGACCAGCGGAGCGGCGATGTCGGCATCGTCGTTGGGCTCGTTCGCGTCGAGGTCCTCGAGGGCACGCACGGTCAGGGTGTAGGGATGGCGGATGTCCTGGGCGTCGTTCGCGAGATCGCGCACCTGAACGAGCACCGTGCCCTCGACGTCGTGGACCAGGGTGAGCGGAGCACCTGCGAGCGCGGCCTCTCCGGCAGCCAGATCGGCGAGCGCGGTGGTGCCGTCTTCGGCGAACACCGTCCAGGTGACCTCGACCGGCGAGACGAGGCTGTCGATGAGCGCGCCCACCTCGATCAGCGTCGCTTCGGGAGGCAGGGTCACCCGGTAGGTGTCCTGGTCGCCCACCGGACAGAGGAAACCCTCCACCGGAGTGTCCAGGGCAAGGTCGAGCGGCACGTCGTCGTCGTAGGCGCAGCTGACGGTCGTGCCGGTGTCGGCGGGGCCACCCGGTCCGTCCGGGTCGGGCGTACAGGCAAGGATCAGGAAGATCATGGCGACTCGATTCCCCCGCAGTGGACATCGGCCGCGAAGTCGCGCAGCTCCACGAAATCCTCGAGCGCCAGCTGGACCCGTCCCGAGGGCGGGCTGCGGTGGTTGCCTTCGCGGCGGACCCAGGCCTCGACGCAGGCCACCCGATAGCGAGCAAAGCTCTCGCGGTCGTCGTACGGCACCTCGCCGGCCACCACGAGCACCCGGTTTCGTCCCGTGCTTCCCTGGCCCAGCGTCTCGGGGAGCACGTCGCCAGAAGGCGCAGGCAGCGTCTCGGCGAGCGAGATGTTGGACACCGAGAACTGGTAGCAGGACTCGCCCTCGGCCCACGCCTCGGTCCGGGTGGCGTAGCGGTAGGCCTGCTCGTAGCGCCCCAGCGTACTCACGCGTCGCGGGTCGGTGCCCGTGCGCACCTCGGCTCCGTTGCGGATGACGTCGAAGTCGAGATCGTCCTCGGCGTCGGCGAGGTCCGGGGCGGTGCCCGCGCGGAGCTCGACGAAGTCGAGGAGACCGTCGGCGTCGGTGTCGTTGCCTCTCGACAGCGTTCCGGTCCAGCGCTCCTCGCAGTCGACCAGCCCGTCACCGTCGGTGTCCGGGAAATTCGAGGGGTCGCAGCGCCCGTCCTCGTCGGTGTCGATGCAGTCGCAGAGGTCGTCGTCGTCGTCGTCGAGGCAGCCGTTGTCGCAGAGCCCGTCCAGATCGAGGTCGAAGCAGTACTCGGGGACGAAGCAGTCGCAGTCGTCGGGATCGAGCGGGTCGAGACCCGCATCGAGCAGGGTGGACTCCACCGAGTCGCGGCAGCCGTCACCGTCGGTGTCGGCGTAGCGCGGGTCCGTGCCCGCGCGGGCCTCGTCGACGTCCGACATGCCGTCGCCGTCCGAGTCGGTGAGCAGCTCGTCGCCGCGGGGCAGGGTGTTGAGGTTGACCGCCATCAGGCTGTCGAGGGTGAAGACCCGCTGCAGCGCGGTCAGCCCGAGGTCGAGGAAGGAGACCGCCGAGCCCGCCTCGATCGAGCGGTGGGCGCCGCCTCCGGTCGTCGACATGGACTCGAGCAGCTCCTTGGCCAGAAGATCTGCTTGCAGGTCACCGGACTCGAGAAGCACGGTGTGAAAGGCCAGCCGCGACAGCCGGTAGATGCGGCGGAGCTCGGACAGGCCCTCGACCGCCTCGAGGATCTGGTCGAAGCTCCCGGTCTCCGCGCTCGGCAGCCCGTCGGTGACGAGCACGACCTGGTAGCTCGTGAGCGCGAGGCTCTCGCGGTCGGCCCGCGTCAGCTCGTCGCGGATCTGGGTGTAGGCCTCGCCGAGCACGTTCACGAAGTTCGTGGTCCGATCGGTCTGCGAGACCACGGGCAGCCGATTGAGCGCGTACTGCAGGTCATCGGTGAAGTAGGACTGGAAGTTCCCCTGGTCGTCGACCTCGACGGTGAGCGCCTGGGCCTGGGCCGAGAACCGCACGAGGCTCACCTTCGCGTCGCGCCCCACCACGAGCAGGTCCTCGAGCGTCTCGCGGACCGCCGCCTCGCGACGGGTCTCCCCGGTGATGGGGTCTGGCGGATCGGTGAGCCGCATCGACTCGGAGGCATCGATCAGAAAGAGCACCCGGGCGGGAAACACCAGGTCCTCGGGGTTCGACGTGCACACCTCGCCGTCGATCCGCAGCCGGTTGTCGAACGGGGGGTCGGGAGGCTCGGGCAGCGGGGCGAGGGTGGTGCGGCTGCACGCGAGCAGGAGCGCGGGCAGGAGCAACTTCATGGCGCCCACTTCGGAGGCAGCGAGGGGTCCTCGCCGACCGGGAGGCAGTGTTCGTCAGGGTCGAAGAAGCCGAGTTCCACGAAGCGATCCGGGTGTACCGGGCCAATCGCCCCGCTGGCGGGGTTCTTGAACTGTTCGCCGAGGTAGCGGGCCTCGACGCAGCTCGCGTGGATGCGTCCCCGTCCCCCGGACAGACCCGCGGGCGCCTCGTGCGCGTACACCACGACCCGGTTTCGCCCCTTGCTCTCGCCGTCGCCTACCGTGGTGGTGAGGCGCAGGTTCTCGAAGCGGAAGTCGTAGCAGGCGCCCTCGGCGGGTTCGTCGACGCCGGTGTCCGGCCGTTCGACGGGGGCCTCCTCGACCCGGGAGCGGATCAACTCGATGTCGAGGTCGTCGGGCTCGTGCTGGGCCGGGTGCGTGCCGAGCCGAATCTCCTCGATGGCAGGAACTCCGTCGAGGTCGGTGTCGAGCAGCGTGTCGACGGTGGTCGGGTCCATCCCGAGCCGGCGCTCCATGCCGTCGTGGATGCGATCGCCGTCGGTGTCGGTCTGCAGCGGGTCCGAGCCCAGGAACGCCTCTTCGCAGGCTGCGAGACCGTCGCCGTCGCGGTCCTCGGGGTCGGTGCAGCCGAGGGCGGGGATGTCGGGGTCGGTCGGATCGAAGCCGCGGGTGACCCACGACCACTCGAACCGGTCGGAGAACCCGTCGCCGTCGGTGTCGGAGCCGAGTCGATCGAGGTCCGCGCCGAACTCCGTCTCGTCGTCGAGACCGTCGCTGTCGGAGTCGTTGATGGCGCCCTCGGGACTCGGCAGCGTGGTGAGGTTGGCCGCGTAGAGCTCGCTGACCACGAAAGGCGCCTCGAGGCTCTCGTAGCCGAAGTCGAGGAAGTCGATCGCCTCACTCGTGTTGACGTCGCGAAAGGTCCCGCCGCCTGCGGTCGCGATCGAGCGCAACAGCGGCTCGGCCTCCTCGCGGACGTAGCCGAAGCCCGACACGTCCCCGCAGACCTGCGCGACCTCCTCGGGAGGAGCGAACAGGAGCAGGGTGTGGACGCGGACCTCGCCGGCGCCGTAGACCTCACCGAGATCGACCAGATCCTGTACCCGCTGGAGGATCTGAGGCTCCTGGTTGTAGTCGGGGCACGGCGAGCGCATGTCGACGTACTCCGTGTCGGGGATCTCCTCGCTGGTGTTGCACACGCCGTAGAGGCTGTCCGGGACGGTGCCGCCATCGTCGCAGCCCGCCCGACAGCGCGGCTCGGGCACGCCGTCGGAGAGAAAGACGACGATGTACCTGGACCGCGCGACCAGCGCGGGCCCCGAGCGCACCATGTCCTCCTCCAGCACCCGCACCGCGGTGGCGAGGCTGCCCTGGTAGTCGGTTGCCGGGCCGCCCTGGCCATTGTCGGGGCGCAGCGCCGCGCTCGCCTCCGACCAGTCGGAGGTGAAGTCCACGATGCGGCTCCACGACGCGAACCCGATCACGCCGAACTCCACGTTCGGCTCGCGGTCGAGCTGCTGCCCCACGGCGTTGAGGGCGGCGAGCCGGGCGTTGCCGGGATCGGTGCACTGCAGCGAGGCGGACTGGTCGATCACCACGAGGAGCTTGATCGGGAACACCACCTCGTCGGGCGCGCTCGTGCAGAACCGACCTTCGACCGCCAGCGCGTTGTCGATGGTCTCGGCGCCCCCGCCCACGGGCTGGAGGCCCGCGTTCGAGCAGGCGACCAGACCCGCGACGAGAGCTCCGGTCAGGGTCCGGAGCTTCGGCTTCACGCGCGACGCCGCCGCACGAGGAGGAGGCCGAGCGCCGGAAGCGTCCACACGAGCGGGAGGCTCGGCGCGGTCGAGCAGCCGGCCGCCTTCTCGGCGGGGTTCGCGACGAGCTCGGTCGTGAACTCGCTCACCGGCTTGTTCTGGCCGGTGACCCCGTCCTCGAACGCGAGCTCCGCGACCACGCGGATCTGGTAGGTGCCCGGCTGGTCGGGAACGAAGGTCGCGACGTTGTCGGCAGCGTAGCGGTACTCGTACGGCGTCGACAGGTTCACGCCGCCGACCGCGGCGCCGACGGTGGCGCGTGAGCGCTCGGGCGCGGACACGACGGTCCAGGTGTAGCGCATGGGCTGGTTCTGATGGTTCGCGAACAGCCGCAGGCGGACTTCGTCGCCTTCGTCCATCTCGACGGACGGCACGTAGACCTGGAAGGGGTCCGTGGGGTCGAGGCAGTTGTCGTGGTCGCCCATGACCACGAAGCAGTAGCGATCGTCGCACGCATCACCGACCGCGTCACGGTCGTCGTCGACCTGATCGGGGTTCGGCTTGGACGGGCAGTTGTCGAGGTCGTTCACGACCTCGTCGCCGTCGAGATCACTGTCGCAGGCGTCGCCCAGACCGTCCCCGTCCTCGTCCTCCTGGTACGGGTTCGCAACGAGCAAGCAGTTGTCGTTGTGATCGCTGATCTCGTCGCCGTCGTCGTCGTTCTCGCACGCTGCTCCCTGTGGAGGCGGCGCGCCGGGATCCTGGTCGGGGTTGGCGACCAGGGGGCAGTTGTCGCGGAAGTTCGGCACCAGATCGCCGTCGATGTCCTCGTCGCAAGCATCGCCGCTGCCATCGCCGTCGACGTCGTTCTGGAGCGGGTCGGGCAGGTCCGGACAGAGG
The DNA here is from genome assembly GCA_964655065.1 of uncultured Enterobacteriaceae bacterium. GTDB lineage: Bacteria > Myxococcota_A > UBA796 > UBA796 > DRPG01. The sequence goes on from CAZZLC010000052.1 coordinate 10,523, forward strand.
TCGGCGGTGTTCGCGACCTCGTCGCCGTCACGGTCGTCGTCGCAGGCATCGCCGAACGCGTCGCCGTCGAGGTTCTCCTGCTTCGGGTCGGCGACCGAGGGGCAGGCGTCGCAGGTGTTGCCGACCTGATCGCCGTCGTCGTCGAGCTGGTCGGGATTGCGCACGAACGGGCAGTTGTCGAAGGAGTCTTCGACGCCGTCGTCGTCGTAGTCGTCGGCGTTCTGGTAGGTGTCGCCGAGGTCGGTGTTGTTGATGAGGACGCTGCCGCCCCCGCCCCCGCCGCCACCGCCGGACTGCTCCGGGGCGCCGCATGGCTGGTAGCGGCCATCGCACTCGAAAGGGTCTTCCTGGGCGCCGGCCGGCGAGACGATGATGAGCCACGCCAGAGCAGACGTGGCGGTGGTGCTGAGCATACTGGGACTCTCCTGTTCCGGATCCCCCGCACCGAACTCGTCGGCCGGGGGCCACGAGCGTTGACCCCCTATTGGTCGACGTCGGTTGCGAAAGGCGTCTCCAACCTTGGTTTGACTCTGCACCCTCCAGCGGAGGCCGCTACGTCCGAGTTCGCCGCGGAGACGGTCGCGGGGGCTCTCGAGGAGTGCACCGAGAGCTCGGGGGACCGGCCCGTGCGCGCTTCAGTGCCTGGCGGATCTGATCCCCGTTTCGCGGTGCTCTCGCGGGCTCGCTCGGTGAACCGCTCGCTCGAGCCGTGTCGGTCACCGCTGGCTGGGTAGAAGGTCTACCTATGCGAATCGAAGGCGAAGCACTGACCGTACGTGGGCTGTTTCGGAGCGGGCGGTTTCGGCCGGCCCGGGTGCAGCGGGAGTACCGGTGGGACGAGGAACAGCAGATGCGGCTGCTGCTGGACCTCGAGCACGCGTTCGTGGCGTCGGGTCTCGACCCCGACCCCCTCGTGATCACGTCCGACGAGGCGCCGGCGCCCCCCGACGCGCTCGATCTGGAGGAGCTGGCGGTCGCCGACTGGTTCAGCACGCCCGAGCCGCGCACGCGTCCCGCGCCCACCTCGCCGGCTGCGTCGCCACGGTCGGTCACCGGCTACTTCCTCGGGCCGATGATCCTCCAGCGCTCGGATCGAGCCGACGACCTGCGCTTCGTCTACGACGGCCAGCAGCGGCTCACCACGCTCGCGCTCCTGCTCGCGGTCTTCCGGGACGTGCTTCCCGACGGACCCGTGCTCGCCGGGGTTCTGGACTGCCTCCTGTTGCCCACGGGGGCCCCGCGCCTCGAAGCGCCGACGCCCGGTGGCGCGCTGAGTCGGATCACGAGCGCCCGCGGTCGCGCGCACTACTCGAACCGAGCGAACCAGTCCGCAGCCGACGGACGCCTGTTCGAGGGCGTCGCCCGACTGCGCCGGCTGCCCGAGCAGTGGTCGTCCGAGCGGCTCGGCGCGTTCGTCAGGTTCCTCCTCGACGAGGTCTGGGTCACCGTGACCTACATCGACGACCGACGACTGGCCGAGATGGCCTACGTCACCGTCAACACCCGCGGGCTGCGCCTCGACTCGTCGGACGTCCTCAAGGGCCACCTCGTCCAGGTGGTCAGTGAGGTCTCGCTCACCCGAGGCCAGGCGCTGGCCGAGGCCTGGGACCGGCTGCGGCGCGAGGCGGACCACCACTTCGAGCCGCTCTTGCGGGCGGTGGACTTCGGCCTGTTCGGCAAGGTGCGCACCCACGACTTCGGGGCCGAGCTCATCGAGGTGTTCCCCGACGGCGGCGCGTCGGCAGCGGCAAAGATCGAGGAGTGGGTGAGCACGGACCTGGTCGCGTTCTGGAACGCGTTCTCCAGGGTGGTGCGGGAGCCCGCGGCCTACGACGTCCTGGACGGCGCGACCCTCGCGCTGCGCCGGTTGTCCTTCCTCGACTGGACCGAGTGGCACGCCGTGGCCATCGCGATGGTCGAGCGCTGGGAGGGCGACGAGCTCGCCCGGGGGCTCACGCTGCTGCAGCGCGCTTGCTACGTCGTGCACCTGCTGGGGTGGTCGTTCGTTCCCGAGCGCCGGGCCCGCGTGCTGCACCGGGCGTTCCTCGAGCTCGAGGATCAGCTGAGCCCGTTTCGCCCCTCGCCCCAGGGGCGCGCCACCACGCCGGGTCCCCTCCACTTCTTCGAGGAGAGTCGGACCGAGGCCCGCAGCGCGCTCGTCGGACCCATGACCGAGCGCCAGACCTTTGGCCCTATCGTACGGCTCGCGGAGACCCTGCTCTGGGAGGAGGCGGGCCGAGAGGTCCCGGGACTCGCCGGTCAGGGCGTGGTCGATCACGTGCTGCCGAGGATCCACGACGACGACTGGCTTCGGGGCTTTCCCACCGACCACGACGTGGTTCGCTCGAAGCACCTGCTCGGCAACCTCTGCTTGGTGCCCGGCGAGCTCGAGGAGGTGCTCCGCACGCTGTCGTTCCCCGACAAGCGCGGTCGCCTCCAGGCGCTCGCCCCGAACTGGCGCTCGGCTCACGAAGTCGTCGAGCACGAGCTCTGGACCGTCGGAATCGTGGAGACGCGCACCGCGAGGCTGGCGGGCCTGGTTGCCGCGCAGCTCGGCGTCGGGCCGCGATGATCGGCGGAGGAGGGATGCCGCCGGGGCAGCATCCGATCAGGTCAGCGACGCCCGAAGTGACCGGAGAACAGGATGCGAGGACGCACGCCCGCGATCCCGAACGGATCGTCGGGGGCGAGCGCGATGCCGAGCTCCGCTCTCACCGCGAGCGCGCTGGCGATGGCGCTCTTCCAGCCGAGCTCCACGGCGACGTCGACGGTGACGGGAAAGAACGCCGCGTCCACGAAGCCCTCACCGTCGAGCCGCTCGAACAGCAGGAACTGTGGGGTGAACCCGCCCTCGAGCGTCCAGACGACGTCGTCGTGGGCGACGGTGAGCACCCCGGCCACCGGCGTGGTGAAGTCGCCGCCGAGCTCGAGGCCCTCGTCAGCCCCCGCGAAGCCCGCGATCCGGATCGCCGGGTGGATGCGGGCCCCGAGTGCGACGTGTGGGCTCACCGGGCCGCCGACCTGGAGCTCGGGCCCCAGGCGATGATCGAAGCCGAGCCACGTCGCGTAGCGCAACCCCACGTCGACCCGGTCGGTGAGCCCTCGCTCCACGGCAAGCTCGCCAGTCAGGAGGGGGAGGACGGGAAACGCCTCCACACCGATGTTCAGCAGCGCGAAGCCCGCACCCGCCTGCCACCCCACCGTGCCCGCCGGGCGGGTGGAGGCGCTCTGCAGCGTGAGCGCTGCCGCGACGAACGGGGTCATCGGACCCCCCACGTCCGGCCGATCCCGATCCAGGGGAAGAACCCGAGCGGGTGAACCCCTCCCGCCACGGGCACGATCGCGCGGACCCGCACGAACGTCCGCCCACGCTCGCTCGGCCAGGTCGCGGCGAGCTCGCCCCACACCGTCTCGATGGCCGGGGAGGCCCGACGTCGCGCGCCGTCGGGCGTCTCCTCCGAGCGGAGCAGCCGGATCCCGCTGCCGAGCGTGTAGCCGAGGTCGACACCGGCGGAGGTGGTGCGGCGCCCCGCGATGGCGGGGGTGACGGCGAACCGTCGCCCAAAGGGCGCGCGAATGGCGCGGATGCCCGCGATCTCGTCGACGGTGAAGAAGCTCTCGTCGACGGTGAGGGCGGCCGCGACGCTGCCGTCGCCGGGCGCCCACCTTCCGGTCGCCCCCAGCGCGAAGGCCACGCCGGCGTGGGTCACCGCGTGCACACCGACGTCCACGCCGTCGGTGATCCCTGCGGTCACCCCTCCGAGCGCGGTGGGGAAGGCGGCCGCGAACCCGCCTTCGGCTCGAACCACGATCTCGCCTCGGTCGAGCGTCGCAGCACCGTGGACGGCGGGCGTCTCAGCCCGCGACCACGACACGGCGACGATGAACAGCGCCCCCATCATACGGAAACCCCACGTCGTCGAGTTGGACGGTGCCTGTACCGTCGATGGCCCTCACGGCGAGCACCTGCTCGCCCGGGCGCTCGGGTGTCCACGTCAGCGACCACAGCGACCACAACAGGGGGTTGTCGGGCTCGACGCCCACGGGGTTGTAGTCGATGGTCGCGTCGCGCCAGCCGGTGCCGTCGTCGACCTGGACCTTGCTGATGCCGTCGCCCGGGGACACCGCGAGGCCCGAGATGGTCACCGGCTCGCCGACCCGCACCTCGGAGCCGTCCGAGATCACCCGGTCGATGCGCGAGCGGAGCTCGGTTCGCGACTCGAGGAAGTTGGCGAGCTGGCCCAGCGATCCGTAGGTCGCGAAGTCGCGGGTCGCGGTGATGGCGTCGAGCCACTTCACGCTGAACATGCCGTAGCGGCCCGGGATCAGGGCCCGGCAGGGCGCCCCGTGGTCGATGCGGAGCGGCTCCCCCCCGTGGTAGAGGGCGAGCATCCCGCCCTCGTCGAGCACCGAGACGGGCAGGTACGACGGGTATCCGTCGAGTCCGGAGAACACGAGGCCGCGCGAGCGCGGGGAGAGCCCTGCCTCGCGCAGCACGTCGCGGAGCAGCGGTCCCGTGAAGGTGCCGGACGAGATCAGGTTGCCACCCGGCGAGTTGCCGATGCACTCGAGGGTGAGCGTGGTGGAGACCTGCGGCAGCGCGTCGAGATCGGCGAACGACAGCGACCGTGGCTCGTCGACCAGACCATCCAGCGTGAGTCGCCAGCCGCTGGGTACGGTCGGCGTGAAGAAGTTGGTGTTCACGTAGAAGTCACCTACGGGCGTGATCGGCTCCTCGGGGGTCGGCCGGTGACGGGAGCCCCGGACCACCGGCGCGAACTCGCTGCAGCCCACGAAGTTGGTAGGGAACAGGGCGACGCCCCCCACGCCTCCCAGGAACCGCACCACCGAACGCCGCGTGGGGCGGCCGCCGCCATCGGATGTCGCCATGTTGTTCGCCCTCCCGTTGCTCGTCTCGATCGCGAACGCAGGCCCGTGGGCCCGTCCCGCCGGTGAGGTCTGGACCAAGGTGGGCGCCGGCCGTTTCACGGGACAGGCCGCCTTCGACCAGGACGCCGGTAGGTCGGTAACGACATCCGCCGAGCTCTACGGTGAGGTGGGTCTGGGCCGGGGATTCGAGATCGACGCCCTGGTGATGGGGGTGGACCAGCGTGCCGGGGGGCTCGTCCGCCGAGGGCTCCAGGACATCGAGCTGATGATGGAGTGGTCGCCCGGCTCCGGGTCGTCGGTGGTCGCGCTGCTCGGCGGTCTGCGGATCTCGCCCTACGCGCGGGGCCGCGAGATCGAGATCGGACCCGGGGGTACCGACGTGCTCGCCGGCGCAGCCTGGGGCCGCGGGTTCGGTCCGGGGTGGGGGATCGTCGAGGGGCTGCTCCGGCGGCGGGTGGGTACGGTGAGCACGGGGCTCCGGCTGCGCACGGAGTGGGGCGTGATCTCCCGCCGCGGCGACGGGATCGCGGTCGAGCTGCAGCTCCAGCCCGCGTTCGGGCGCCAGGACGACGATCCGACGGGCCCTGCACCGGTGCCACGGGTCTTCGCGGTCGGTCCCAAGGTGTTCCTCGCCATCGCGGGTCCGGTGGGACTCATCGCCGACGCGTCCTGGCTGCCGCCCTTCTTCAACGATGGGCCGGGAACGCGGGTGGGCGTGGGGCTGACCCTCCAGGGCGGGTAGTCCGGTGAATGGTTAAGCGCGATTAAGCCGTCCGTAAGCCGATCGTGGCCTACATCTGTCTCGACGATGGAGGTCGCGATGCAGATGATCACGCTGATGATGACGGCTGGCCTGGTGGCCTGTGGAGTGGACGAAGCGCCGGAGGAGTCCCCCGACCGGGTGGAGGCACCCGTCGAGGCGCCGGTCTCGCCGCTCGTCGACGACTGGGCGCTCCTCGAGGTGGCGTTCGTGCAGCGCATCCTCGGCACCGAGGTGGTGTTCGAGCCCGACGACGAGGAAGGGTTGGTGCAGATCGACGAAGACCTCGACGCCACGCTGGGCCTCGCGTTCTCGAACGAGGGCATTCCCTTTGCGGTCGCACTCGCGGGCTCCGCGGTCCAGGAGGACGCCCACGCCGCCATCTTCGACCTTCGGGGAGAGTTCACGGCCATCCAGGACGGGGTGCCCCAGACGATCGAGATGTCGGGCGACGTCGAGTGCGGGCTCGATGACGTGGACGTGCTCGTCTGTGTCGGCGACCTCGACGGTCTCGTCGAGACCGAGCAGGCCGAGCTCGTCGAGGTCGGCATCACCATGGGCGCGGGGCTCCTGCGGCGGTAGCTCAACCCTCGCGGCGCCGGATCGATGGAGGGGCAGGTCTGCAAACCCCGGTGGTCCCCCATGGTGCTGTTCGAGATCCTCAACGCCGGCGGCTGGATGATGTACGTCATCTTGCTGATGTCGATCATCGCGCTGGGGCTGTCGTTCGAGCGTGGCGCGATGCTCTACGGCTTCACGATGCTGAACGCCGACAAGCTCCTCAAGACGGTGATTCACCACGTCGAGAAGCGCGACTACGCTGCCGCGCTCGAGGCGTGCCAGATCACGACGTCGCACCCCCTGCCGCGCGTGCTGCGAGCGGGGCTGGAGCGCGCGAACTGCCGCGACAAGGAGATCGAGAAGGCGATGGAGGGCGAGATGCTCGCCGCAGTGCCGCGTGTCGAGCGTGGTCTCGGCTTGCTCTCGTTCTTCGGCAACGCCGCGACCCTCCTCGGCTTGCTCGGCACCATCTTCGGCCTCATCCAGGCGTTCTCCGGAGTCAGCGCCGCGAGCGCGAGCGCCCGGCAGGAGGTCCTCGCCGCTGGCATCTCGGTGGCCATGTACACGACCGCGTTCGGCATCATGGCCGCGCTGCCGGTGCTGTTCTTCCACACCCTGCTCTCGGGACGCGCCGAGAAGCTGCTCACCGAGATGGAAGAGGGAGCCACCCGGCTCACCTCCGCCCTCGCCGGTCGCCCGCGCGAGGTGCCCTCGATGCGGCGGGGCGCGGCCTGACATGTCGTTCGAGGCCTACCGACGCAAGCGGGCGAACGCAGCGGACATCGATCTCACACCCGTGATGAACCTGTTCGTGGTGCTGATTCCCTTCCTTCTGCTGTCTGCGGCGTTCTTCCACGTGGGGGTCATCCCGACGTCCCTGCCCACCCAGCAGCAGGGCAGCTCCGACGTGAGCCAGCAGCTCGACACGGTGACCATCCAGGTCGAGGTCACGCCAGACGCGCTGCACGTCTCTGCCACCAACCCGGGGTTGTCCGAGAAGGTGCTCGAGGAGCTCGGCGCCAAGTTCGTGCGCAGCGAGGACGGCGCCTTCGCCGAGGACGACATGTCGGCGCTGCTCACCGCGATCAAGCGCCGCTACCCGGCATCGGACACCGTGATCGTGCTGCCTGCCCCCGGAGTGGTCTACCGCGACGTGGTGCGCGTGCTGGACGTCGCCCGAGAGTACGAGCGCGAAGACGGCGAGAAGGTCCCGCTGTTCCCCGTGGTCGTGATGTCCCGGAAGGTGCGGGGATGAGGCGTCGCCGTCGCACACCGATGAAGCTGCAGCTGACCTCGCTGCTCGACATGTTCACGATCATCTTGGTGTTCCTGCTCGAGAGCTTCCAGGCCGAGGACGAGAACTTCACGCTGCACGCGGGGCTCAGCTTGCCCGAGAGCTCGGCGCGGAGCGCCTTCAAGCCCGCGGTCAACATCGCACTGGGGCTCGATGCGGTGTTCGTCGAAGGAGAGAGCGTGCATCCCCTGCGCGAGGGCGCCACCACCGAGGCGGAGCTCGACGCGGGGCTGCTGCCTTCTGTCGCCGAGGCCATCGAGGTGGCGTGGAAGGCACGAGAGGCGACCTCCGAAGACGACGAACTCGTCGCGAGCATTCAGGCCGACGAAGGCATCCCCTACGAGACCGTCGACCTCGTCATGCGCAGTGCGGCCCAGAGCGGCTGCTACCGGTTCCGACTCGTCGTCGAGAAGGGAGGCTGACGTGACCTGGATTCTCGCCTTGCTCTGGGGGCTCGCCCAGGCCCAGGAGGCCGCCCCGGCGGCCGAGGCGACGGACATCGCGTCGTCGGGCCGGCTCTCGTTCGACGAGCGGGTGGTTCGCGGGCAAGTCGCCGCCGGCTCCGTGTACCTCTTTCAGCGCAAGCCCCGCGCGCTGCCCGGGCTGGTCCCAGTCCGCCGCAGCTACCGCGCGCAGATCGTCGAACCCCTGCTCGCCGAACGCGCGGCGCGGAAGCGCGAGTGACGACGGCGACCCCCACGCTCGAGGTCTCCCTGGTGGTGCAGGGGCGGACCACCCGGACCTGGTCCTCCGACGACGGCGTCGTGACGGTGGGAAGCGGTGAGGGGATGACCATCCGCGGAGGGCGGGCGGTCTTGAACCGGCACCACGCCACGCTGCACGTGGAGGGCGGGCAGGTGCTCGCGGTGGCCGAGGACGAAGCCGAGATCGAGCACAACGGCGAGCCAGTCACCTTCGCGGTGGTGAGACCCGACGACGAGCTCCGCATCGGACCGCTCACCCTGCAGGCCCGCATCCGGCTCGCGGAGCCACCGCGCTCTCGCACCCTGACTCCGTCGCGGGCACGTCGCACCGCGCAGCCAGCCCCCCGAGCTGTCGCGAGCCTCGGCATCCGGCTCCCCGACGGCCGCTCCCGCTCCATTCCCATCCACGAGGGCCGCTTCGTGGTCGGGTCGGGCCAGGTGAACCTCCGACTTCCCGGACTCGTGGAGCGCCACGCGGAGCTCGTCGTCACGGGCGAGCGGCTCCTCCTCGCCGCGCTCGACGGGCCAGTGCGGGTCGGGGATCGTTCGGTTCCCAAGCTGCTGCTCCGACCTGGCGTGGTCGCGCGGCTCGGGGACGTCGAGCTCTGCCTCGAGGGTCCCCGTCGCCAGGACGTTCCCGCCGAACCGGCCCCCTCGGACATCGACGAGCGCACCGCTTCTCCGGCGGTGGCCGCCGAGAAGACGGCCACGGAGGCGCTCGTCGCCGACACGACCGCCTCCACCACCATCGCGGCGAGGCCGGCCGAGGACACGACCGCGGCCATCCAGGGCTCGTCCGAGCGTACGGCGCGTCTCCCCAGCTCGTTCACCAAGCACCCTGACGACGAAGACTACGACGACGAGCTCGACTTCATCGCGCCGTTCGATCTCGCCGCGTCGCTCCGACGACTCCCTGCCGAGGCACGGCCGTCCCGGGGCGGTCGGTGTGTTCCCTCCGTCCTGCTCCTCGAGGGCGGTAGGGTGCGGGACCTCGGGCTCCTCGAGGTCGACCAGACCCACGAGCTCCCGGACGGGGGGCCCCGCTGCGCCGCCGAGCCCCAGCGGGTGGTCGTCACCTGGCCGGACGGCTCCCGTCACGTCGCCCTGCTGCGCGGCCAGTCGGTTCTCGTGGTCGACGGTGCCCGCACCTGGCGGATCTCGGCCGTGGTGCCGCCCCCTCCTCCGATCATCCCGAACATCCCCGGCGTGCTCGGCTATGTCCTGCTGCTCGGGGTGAGCACGTTCCTGTCGCTGTCGGCCCACGGCATGCTGGGCATCGGGATCAACGCGCTCGCAGCCAAGATCGGCGAGCCCCTCGAGATCGAGCCCGTCCAGGAGGAGGAGTTCGCCGAGGTCGAGATGCGGCTCGAGGAGCCCGACGTGGTCGAGCGACGGGAGGTGCTGCAGCTCGCGGAGAAGGCGCCTGCCGTGACCACGCAGGAGGTCACGCGGGCGAGCGAGCTGCCCCGGTCCGAGAACACCTCGGTCAACTCGCTGCTCTCCAAGCTCTCGGCCACCGAGGCGGGTCCTGCGGGGCTCAAGGACGCGATCACCAACATCGATGCCGTCGCGGCGGGGTCTGGGGCGAGCACCGCCTTCAACCTCGCCGGGCGCCTCGCCGCGGGGTCGGGCGTCAAGGTCGCGCGGTCCGGCACGGGAGCCGTCAACACCGCGGGACAGGTCGGCGACGGCGTCGGTCAGCTCGCGGCGGGGGCGCGGGGCGGGGTCCGCGGCAAGGTCACCAAGCTCTCGTCGCGCATGAAGGTCAAGGGCACCCTCGATCCGGGCGAGGTCACCCGGGTGGTCAATGCCCACTTGAGCGCCATCCAGTCCTGCTACGAGCGCGAGATGACCAAGAACCCAGGTCTCGCGGGCCGGATCCTCTTCGAGTGGACCATCCGGACCAACGGGACGGTCCGCGCCGTGCGCGTCCAGAGCTCGACCATGCCCAGCGACATCGTGGCCAACTGCATCAGCGCCGAGATCAAGACCTGGAGTTTCGCCCGTCCCACGGGGGGCGAAGCCGTCATCAGCTACCCCTTCGCGTTCCGGTCGGGCTGACGGCCCGGGAGGAGACATGTTCCGTCGTTCTGCTGTCCTCGCGGCGATGGCCGGCCTGCTCACCGGAGCCCCGGCGCTCGCCGGGGAGCCCACCGTCCTCGCCATCCAGAACCGCAAGCACACGATGCGGCACGAGTACACGCTTTGGGTGGGCGTGCTGCCCCTCGATGCCTTCACCAAGGGGCTGACGTTCTCTGGTGGGTACACGCTCCACGTCAGCAACCTCGTGGGCTGGCAGGTCGGGCAGTTCACCTACTCGGTGGGCATCGACACCCGGCTCGCCGACGAGCTCGCCGCGCTCGCCCAGCCCATCGGGCCCACGCCCTTCGAGGTGGTCGACTACTACGCCACGAGCAGCATCGTGCTCAAGCCGCTCTACGGCAAGCTCGTGGCGTTGAACCGCTCGGTGGTCCACCAGGAGTTGCTGGTGCAGGCCGGGGGCGGAGTCGGGTGGATGACGCTGTCGACGCGTCCGGTGCTCGAGGCGGGAGTCGCCTACCGGCTGTACCTCGATCAGCACACGTCGCTGCGCTTCGACCTGCGTGACGCGCTGTTCTTCGCCCGAGGGGATCTGCACCAGGAGCTGTGGCTCGGGGCGGGGCTGTCGGTCTCGTTCGGGAAGATCGAGCCGTGATTGCGGTGCTCGTCGCCCTGCTGTCCTGTCGCGGAACCCTGCCGGTCCGGGCATCGAACGCCTACCCCACCGCGGTCGCTGCCGCGGCCGAGGGTCAGCCGGAGCGCGCTGCTCAGGCCGCGTGGCTGTATCTCCAGGGCGCGGACCCCGATGACCCTCGCTTTGATCGAGCCCAGCGACTGCTCGCGCAGTCTGCCGAGGAACTCGGACTGTACTGGGCGGCGGGACTGCTCTACCGGGACATCGCTCGCGCGCGGCGCGACGTGAGCCTGCTGCCCGATGCGATCGCAGGGCTCGAGCGGCTGGTCCTGGCTGGCCGGGTGGATCGCGACGGCTGGCTCGACGCCTTCCTCGCCTCCGACGACTTCGGCGTGCTGCCCGACGACGTCTCGGGCTTCGTGGCCTACCATCGGGGTCTCGACCTGGTGCGGCGCGGTGAGGACGCCTGGGCGGCCGAGTACTTCGAGCAGATCCCCCCGGAGTCGCCGTGGGCAGCTCGCCACCGCTACCTCGTCGCGGTGCGGGACGTCGCCGACGGCGAGGTGGAGCAGGCCATCGCGGGGCTCGAGGCGCTGCGGGCCCGCGAAGACCTGCCCGAAGACGTCGCGATCGACGCGACCCGCTCGCTCGCCCGGCTCGCCTACGAACAGGAGCGGTTCGAGGACGCGCTGGCGCACTACGAGCGACTGCGCGAGCTCGTGAACGACGATGCAGGGTTGCTCCTCGAGATGGCGTGGACCCACTGGTGGCTCGGCGACGCTCGGCGGACGCTGGGTCTGCTCGTCGCCATGGACGCTCCCGTGCACGAAGGTGGGGTCCAGCCCGAGCGCTACGTCCTCGAGGCCCTGGCCCTGCGGCGGCTCTGCCAGTTCGAGGCGGCGCGGCGTGCGCCCAGCCACCTCGCGAGCCGCCACGGCGAAGCCCTTCGCCTGCTCCGCGAAGGGGTGGCTCCGCACGACGTCCCGGCCCTTCGGGACGCGGTTCGCGAGCAATCCCCCGCTGGCTCGTCCCCCCGTCTCGTCGGCCAGCTCCTCGCCGAGCAGGCGAGGGTCGGGGAGCTGGGGCTCGCCCGTGACGTGCGCGAGCGCTTCGCCGAGCTCTACGAGCGCGGGATCGACCGGGCGCTCGAGGTGGAGGCCCGCGAGCTCCCGGCCGCGGCGGCGCGACTCGCCGAGGAGCTGCTCGCCGCCGACGAGGGAGCCCACCTCGTGGTTCACGAGCTGGGCGTGTCCATGCTCCGCGGCCGGCGGCGGCCCGACGGGGTGGCGGAGCGACCGGTGGCGCCGGTGCCCGTGGGCAGCGAGCACGCCTACTACCGCTTCGATGGCGAGTACTGGACCGACGAGCTCGACTCGATCGTGGTCTACGCGGAGGACCGATGCCTCGGCGACTGATGACGCTGTTCTGGCTCCTCGCCGCCTGCGCCCACCGCGCACAGGTCATCGACCCGCTCGAGGTCGATCTGCACCGGGCGCGCATCACCAAGGTGCGCCACGCCATCGCGGAGACCCGCGCCGTCCTCGCGAGCGCCGTGGGGGAGGTCCACCGGCCCGAGCTCACCATGCGGCTCGCCGAGCTCACGAGCGAGGAAGCCCGGCACCACTACCTCGTGGCCCTCGAGCGTCAGAAGGGGCGCGCCGAAGCGCTTCACTTGCCGCAGGTCCGGCTCCTCAAGGAACAGGCGATCGGGATCTACCGCAACCTGCTCTCGCGCTGGCCTGAGGGGGATCTCGCCGACCGCGCGCTGTTCGCGATCAGTCAGGAGCAGCGGGAGCTCGGGCAGATCGTGGAGATGAACGCGACGTTGACCGAGCTGCTGCAGCGGTTTCCCGACAGTCCGTTTCGCGGGGAGTCGCTGCTGCTCCTCGGCAACCACCACTTCGACGAGGGTCGCTTCGAGGAGGCCCGCCAGCACTATCTCCAGCTCCTCGCCATCGACGATCCCCTACTCAACGGCATGGCCCAGTACAAGCTCGGCTGGGTCTACGTGAACCAGGGGCTCTGCGAGAAGGCGGTCTATCGCTTCGAGCGGGCTCTGCTCGCGGAGCGCGGGCGTCCCGAGGGGGCGGTGGTGGTGGGAGCGGGCCGCTTCACCGGAGACGAAGACGGTGCGTTCGCCGTGCCCACGACCCCGAAGTCGCCGGAGGACGCGGCGTCGGCCGACGTGCTCGACGTGAGCCGAGAGTCACTCGTCGACGTGACCTACTGCTACGCGCAGGTCGGTGACCCCAAGGAGGCCGTCGGCTACTTGCGCCGGTGGGCGCCGTCGCGGGCCGCCTACGTCGCGGCTCTGGTCAAGATGGCGCAACGCTACGCGACCGTGGAGCAGCCGCTCGGCGCGGCGACGGTGGCTCGGGAGCTCCTGCGGCTCGGCCCCGATGCTCCCGAGCGCATCGACGACGGGCGCCTCCTGCACAGCACCGTCACCAAGACCGCGGACTACTCGAGGGTCGGCGAGGACGTTCGGCGCATGCTGGAGATCGCCGGCCGACGTCGGATGGCCCCCGAGCTCACCGCCGAGCAGCGCGAGCAGTTGATGCGCGAGTTCGAGGGCCTCACCCGCGACCTGCTGCTTCGGGCCCACCGCATGGCCGAAGAGGGCACGAAGTCCGAGTGGACCGACCACCCGACGGACCGCGACGAGACCATCGCCGGCTACCTCGCCTGGCTGCGCACGTTCCCCGACGCCGAGGAGGTCGGCGACCTACACGCCAACGCCGCAGAGCTCCTGCTCGACGCCGAGCGTCCCCTCGAGGCTGCCGAGCAGTTCGAGCGGGCCGCGGTCGCCTATGCGCGCGAGGACAAGCCCCAGCCGGCGGCCGATGCACAGTACAACGCGGCTTTCGCCTACCAGCAGGCGCTCGAGGACCCGCGGGCGGCCATCGCGGGCCTCGACGCGACGAGCCGGGTCCACCTGGCCCAGGCCCGCGCCGGGCTGCGACGTGTCGGAGGGGCTTGGCTCGCCACCGCCCCCGACAGCGAGAAGGCCCGCAAGATGGCGTTCTCGATCGCCCGCTCGTACCACGAGGAGGGCGACCACGCCTCGGCGGTCGACCTGCTCACGGCGGTCGCGTGGACGTGGCCGCGACACGAAGAGGGGCAGGCGGCCGCGATGCTCGTGCTCGACGCCCACTACTCCCTCAACCAGCTGACGGGACTCCTTCGGGCGGGGCAGCGCTTCGTGAGCGACGATAGCCCGCTCCCCGCCACCACCCGAGCTCGCATCCGCCCCATCCTCGCGAGCGCCGAGCAGCGTCAGCTCGACGAGCTCGCGCTGGCGGCGTCGGGCGACGAGGCCGGTGGGCTGAAGACCCTCATGGACTTCGTCGAGGACTACCAGGGCACCGACCTCGCGGAGCGCGCGCTGCTGTCGACCTTCGTGGCCGCGCGGGCCCAGGGCGACGCCCAGGCGTTGTTCGAGGTGGGGGCCGCGATCCTCCAGAAGTACCCCGACGGTGAGCAGACCCCGGGCGTCGCCTCGGCACTCGGCCAGACGGCTACTGCCCGCTACGAGTTCGACCGGGCGCGGGCCTGGCTCGACGCCGCGGCGCACCGGGCGGCGGACGATGCCCAGGCGAGGGCGATCTTCCTGTCCCTGGCCGAGCTCGAGCAACGACTCGCCAACCCCCAGGCCGCGATCGACGCGTGCCGGGCGGCGCTCGCGCGGGCGCGCGACCCGAGCGGGCGAGCCGAGGTGATGTCGACGCTCGCGTCGGTGGTGGAGCGCAGCTTCGATCCGCCCGACATCGTGCGGGTGCTCCAGCCCTACCGGAGCTCGAGCCCCGAGGTGGACAGCTTGATCGGACTGGCCATGATCCAGTCGGGAGCGCCCGACGAAGGCGAGGGCTTGCTCGCCTCGGTCGTGAACGAGGCGACGGCCAGTCCGCGGGCGCTGGCTCGAGCCCAGCTCGGGCTCGCCGAGGTCAACCTGGGCTACCTCCGGGGGTTCGCTCCGGCCCCTCGGCTCGACGCGATCGACGAGCTGATTGGCCTCGTCGAGCTCACCGTCCAAGGCTACCTCACCGCGGCTCGACAGCCGGCTCCGGACCTTGCGCTCGCCTCGCTCGCACGGCTGGCCACCGCGACGGGGGTGGCGGCCGACAAGCTGGCCGCAGCCGGGGTTCCCGCGGAGCTGCCGCCGGCCGAGCGCAAGCTGCTCGCCGGGGCGCTCGAGCAGCGCATCGCGGGTCTGCGATCCGGTCACACCGAGGCTCTGGCAGAGTGCGCGAATCGGGCCCGAGCGACGTGGACCCTGACCGCTCCGGGTCGAGCCTGCCTCACCGGAACGCTGCCGGACGACCTGCCCGTCGACCCCGTGCCCCGCGCGACCCGACGTGCGGCGTCTCCCGAGGTCGACGAAGCGCGCGATCGGCTCACCGCCAACCCCACGGACGCGGAGGCGCTCCGCACGCTCGGGGCTGCCTACCTCGCTGCGGGCGACGGTCACGCGGCGCGCATGGCCTTTGGGACCGCGGTCGCCGAGGCGAGCCAGAGCGAAGACCTGATGCGCCTCGCGGAGGCGCACCGAGCGGTGGGGGACCGGGTGGCGGCAGCGGCGTCGCTGGGGCGGGCGCACGCGGCGGGCCACGGTCCAGCGACCGAGGCTCTCGCCACCTTGCTCGTCGAGCTCGGCCTTCCCGACGAGGCGACCCGCTTGAAGGAGAACCCCGATGAGTAGGTGGATGGCCCTCCTCGGCCTCGCGCTGGGGCTCGGGTGTGCGAAGGCTCCGAAGGAGCTCGCCATTCGCGATGTGCGGATCACGGACGACCACCGGGCCTGGCTCGTGGATGCCGAGGACGAGGTGGCGATCGCCAGGGCGCGCATCGCCGACGCCGCGTCCTCGCGCCTCGCCCAGCGCGAACACCACGACCGACTCCTCCAGCGGGTCCGCGCCGCGGGGATCGATCCCGGGCCCTGGCAGGCGCTGGGGCGCGCGCGGGAGGGCCTCGCGGACCGCGAGCACCGGCGAGCGGTGGCTCGGCTCGCCCACGCGGAGGCACGGCTTCGGCTGGTGCGGGCCGAGATCGCGATGGGCGCCGACCTCGCGGTGTACGACCTCGAGCCGCTGCGGACCGAGGTCGGTCGGCAACGGGAGCGTCTCGCCGAGCTGGTGCGAGACGTGGAGAAGGCAACCGCCGAGGCGGAGGACCGGGCCGATGCCGCCTGGTCGGCATGGCGGGAGCACCTGGCGGCGGGCGGGATGGCCGGCAGCTTCTGGCAGGGCGTCGGCGACGATCCGACCGACGCCATCGCTGACGCAGAGTGAGGAGGTGGACGTGCGGTGGTTGACGATGGTGGGGCTGGTGGCGTGTGCCGAGGACCCGCCCGAGATCTGGCTCGATCGATCCCCGGTGGAGCTCGGGGTGGTCGCTCCCGGCGAGGAGGTCGACTTCTCCCTGCAGATCGCCAACGACGGCGGCGGTACCCTGCAGATCGACCCGTTTGCCCTCCGCGGCGACGACGACTGCGCCTTCTGGCTCGAGGGTCCCGACGTGGACCAGCTCTCGGGCTCGATGCAGGGCTTCGTCCAGGGGACGTTTCGGCCCACGCGCGAGGGACTGCACCAAGTGGCGCTGTACCTCACCTCGAATGCCGAGACGCTGCCGTCGTTGACGGTGCCGATCTGCGCCCTGGTCGCCAAGGGCGCAAAGCCCGGGGACGTCCCCGTGTGTGAAGAGCCGCCCGAGGATGCCCCGAACTGCTCGCCGTGAGCGCGTAAGGGTCGGGTCACGAAGGGCGCGGTGGGGTTGGGTACGGTCGTGGGGTCACTCTGGGAGGGAGCCCCGTGTCCACCGACGAGGCCTTCAGCTTCTACGCCGCGCTCGACGGTCCGCACCTCGACGGGCTGATCGGGAGCGCGGGCATCCTGCGTCTCGATTGGCCCGAACGGGAGATCCACATCGAGCACTTCGACGGGGTGAGCGCAGGCCACAACGTCTCCATCGCGCCGAACAACCGTCTCGCCTTGCTCGGCAACTTCAGCCAGCAGATCGTGCTGGTCGACGTGAGCGACCCCGAATCGATGCGGGTGGTCGGTCGCCAGGCCACCATGACCTTCGAGGAGTGTGACTACCGCCTCCGCGCGAACACCCACCACCTCTGGTACGACGACTCTCGGCACTTCATCGCCGCCATTGGTGACCACCTCTACCGCTTCGACGCCCAGAACCTCCGAGAGCCCGAACGGCTCGGGGCCCACGGCCTCGAGAACGCCCACGAGCTGCGCTGGGACGCCTCGAAGCGCTACGTGCTGATGGGCGACCTCGGCCCCGAGGACCGCGAGGTGCGGCAGGTGGGGATCTTCGACCTCGAGGAGTCCGATCCGGACCGCCGGGCGCGCAAGATCCGCGTGCAGAGCAACGCGTGGCACGTCGCCGTGCATCCGACCCAGCCGATCGGCTACGCGTTGACCTACTCCGTGGTCACCGACAACGACGACTACGTGATGTGGGCCCCCGGCTTCGTGCGGGAGTACATCTACGAGATCGACCTCGCGGAGGCGCGCATCCGGCGGACGTGGAGCTCGGGGGCCGAGTTCCCCATCCACCTGAACTCCGATGTCGAGGTGACCACGGACGACGTGTTGATCGTGGCGAGCGGCGGCAGTCACTCGGTCGTCGAGATCCCCCTCGAGGGCTTCGACAGGGCTCGCGTCACCTACGTCCAGCCGCCCTTCCTCTCCCGAATGTGGCAGAAGCCCAAGCTGCTCCGCAACTGGCTCGGCGCCTTCTCGCGCAAGAGCCTCGCGCAATCGCAGTACTTCTTCCAGACCTACCAGATGATCGGGACCACGTTCTCGGACGGGGTCTACGCGGCCCGCGTGTCTCCCGGTGGACGGTACCTCGTCGTCGGCCACCGAGGCTACAACTACCTGGCCGTCCACGAGCGCAGCACGATGAGGCGAGTGTGGAGCAAGGTGCTTCCCTTTCGGCGGGACCGCCATCGCTCGTCGCCGCACGTCCAGCTCGGGATTCGCGGGCACCACCTCGGCCTTCACCACAGCGAGATCGTCGGACGGGCGTGAGCGACCGGGTCGCCCGGCATAGGGGGAGCCCGGAGGCGTCAACGTGGACCTGACGGCCGGAACCCGCGTCGACCGTTGGGTGGTCGAGTCCTTCGTCGCGCGCGGCGGCATGGCGAGCGTCTACCGCGTCCGGCACGTCAAGCTCGGGTCGGTCCACGCGCTCAAGGTGCTCCACCCGGAGTTCGCTCCGCTGGAGCACCGCCTCCTCGGCGAAGGTCGCGCCCAGAGCTCGCTCACGCACCCCAACATCGTAGCGGTCACCGACATGGTGGAGTTCGAGGGGCGAATCGGGCTGATCATGGAGTGGGTGGAGGGACCCTCGCTCGCAGACTGGTTGGCCCAGGGCCGCCGGCTCACCACCGACCAGCTCGACGTGATCGGGCGAGACCTGCTCCGGGCCCTCGCGGTGGCCCACGAGGCGGGGTGGGTGCACCGCGACCTCAAGCCCGACAACGTGATGCTGAAGGTCACGGGCGACTCGCTGGTGCCCAAGATCACCGACTTCGGAATCGCCAAGCAGCTCTTTGGCGACAGCGATCGGCAGCGCACCGAGACGGGTCGCTTGTTCGGCACCCCGGGGTACATGGCGCCGGAGCAGATGAAGGACTCGGGGCGCGTCGACGCCCGCGCCGACCTCTTCGCTCTCGGGGTGATGCTCTACGAGCTCGGCGTGGGGCGGCGGCCCTTCGCAGGCGACGACCCGTATCAGCTGTTCGTGGCCATCGCGCGCGGGGAGCACGTCCCGCTCGGGCGAGCGGCTCCCGAGCTGCCGGCTCGATTCGACGCCACCGTCGAAGCGGCGATCGTGATGGACCCGGACGGACGGGTTCCCTCGGCCGAGGCCATGCTGGCGTTGTGGACTCACGAGGCCGGTCGTGGGCGGCCCGCGCCCCCTGATCCCTGGCGACCCGAGGACCTCGCCGCGGCTCGGGCCTTCGCCCAGGCCCAGGTGCCGACCCCTACCCAGACGGCGCGACAGCCTCCCGAGGTCCGCGGTCGGTGGGCTCGGGTGCGACGCCAGGCGCTGGCTGCCCTCGGCGGGGGGCTGGTGGCGCTCGCGTCGTCCGCGGTGGCGCTGTTCGTCCTGTTCTCCGAATCCCCGACGTCGAGCGGCGTGCCCGTCGTCTCCGATGTGCCGACCGTCCAGCGCCGGTTCGAGCTCGGCTGGGAACAGTGGGCCGATGCGCGCTTCCGGTCTGCGGAGCAGACCTTCCGCAGCGTGGCCGTCGATGCTCCGGAGAGCCCGGTCGTGCCCTTCATGATCGCGTCGACCCGGTTCGTCCGGGGCTGGTTTCAGCCCGCGCTCGAGGCGCTCGACGATGTCGAGGCGCGGCTTCGCCCCGAAGACGATGCCCTCGCGGCGCTCGTCGAGACCTACCGGGTCAACCAGGCCGATGGAGATCTCGAAGCCTGGCGCGCGCTCGCCGCGGAGTTTCCAGAGGACCTGCTCGTTCAGATGGTCTCCTGCTACGAGGTCGGCCGCCGGCGGGGCACCGACATCGACAGCTGCGGCCGCGCGCGAGCCCTCGACGACACGCCCTTCATCGACTGGGTCCAGATCCGGTACGTGCTGGGAGGAGCGGATCACTTGCGGGGCAAGCAGGCCGTGAAGGCCTTCCTCGACCGGAACCCGGGGCACCCGGCGGGGCTCGCCCAGCTCTCCAGCGCGCACGGCTACCTCGGGGAGTGGGAGGAGGCGGAGGCCGCGGCCCGAGCTGCGATCGAGGCCGACCCGCAGTCTCCGATGGCGCGGATCCAGCTCGCGCGAACGCTCGCCCACCTCGGTGACGAGGCCGGGCGCCGAGAGCAGGTGGCGCTCGCGACCTCCGCGGCGCAGGCCACGCCCGATCGGGTGCTCTCGCTGATGGACGATGCCGAGACCTCGCTCGGGCTCGGCCAGTCGGAGCGAGCGCTCCAGCAGCTGCGCGAGGCGGCCGCCCTGGCCAGGGCGGAGCGAGACTGGCATCTGTTGGCCTATGCCCAGTCGATTCTCGGGCAGTTCGGTCGCCACCTCGACGACCCCGACGTCATGGCCGAGGCGCGCCGGGGCCTCGCCGAGTCGGCGGCGGCTCCCGAGGTGGCCGAGGCCAACGCCGAGTGGATGCAGGTCTCGCTCGTGTACCTCCAGGGGCTGGAGGCCGCGATGCGCGGGGACCTGGCGGTCACGGTCGAGGCTCGGGACCGTCTGCAGTCGCTCCGCACGGGTTGGTACGGGTGGCTGCCCATGCCCGCTGCCGTGGCGGTGCTCGCCGCCTACGCCGACGACCTCGCCGGTGACGACAGCGGGTTGCGCACCATCGCCGAGCAGTGGCCGGGCTGCGAGATGGACTGGCGAGGCGGGGAGTGGCTGATCGAAGACGATCAGGTCGAGCGAGGGCTCGCGAGGCTACGCCACTCCGAGGAGACCTGCTCCCTGGCCGGGATGTACCTGGTGTTCAGGTACAACGCCGTCGAGCGGCTGCTCGCCCACGCCGAAGCGACCGGCGACGACGAGGGCGCCGCGCGTTGGCGCGCGACCCTCGCGGAGCTCCGGCCGACGCCGAGTCCCTAGGCGCGTCGTGATACGCGCGTCGCGGGAGGACGGATGGCGTCGCCGCTGATGCGCCTGGTGCCCGCGCTGCGGGCCCGGACCCCGCTGCTCGCGGCAGGCCTCCTGGGCACCACCGTCGCCGGCCTCCTCGCCTTGGCCGGCCCCTGGCTGGTGGGCCAGGCGATCGACGTCGATCTCGCGACCGGGGATCGGTCCGGCCTCGCGTGGCGAGCCGGGCAGTTCTTCTTCGCGGTCGTGGGCGCGGGCCTCGCCACCTGGGCCTCGCGGATCGCGCTGGAGGTGGCGGCACAGGATGCCCTGCAGGACCTCAAGGCCGAGCTCTTCGAGCATCTGCTGGGCCACGATCCCCAACTCCACGACCGGATACCCAGCGGCTCGCTGGTCGGACGCATCCAGGGTGACGTCCAGGCGCTGCGCGTGCTGCTGGTCGAGGTCGTGTTCGCGCTGCCCGCCGATGGGCTGCAGGTGCTCGCGATGCTCGCGATCCTGTTCTGGGAGGCGGGAGGGCTCGGTTGGCCGGTCCTGGCCGTGCTCGTGGTGTTCCTGGCCCTGCTGTCCGTGTTTCGCCGGGTCGCGGCGCCGATCTTCTTTGCCAACCGACGCGCGCTGTCGCAGCTGACCGGGACCCTCGCCGAGTCGGTGGTGGCGATGCCCGCGCTGCGGGCCCTCTCCCGAGAGGGCTGGGCCCGGCAGCGTGCCGCCGACGCCATCGCGACCGCGCGCCGCCTCGACGGTTGGTCCCGGTTTCAGCCGGTCTGGTTCTTCAACTCCGCCCGACTCGTGAGGTCGGTCGGCATCGTCGCCATCCTCGCGTGGGGAGCCACGCTGGCCGCAGCCGGAGAGGTCACGGTGGGAGCGCTCGCCATGGCCATCGGGTTCGTTCGGCAGCTCTTCCACCCGCTCGTGCGGCTATCCCAGCAGCTGGCCACCCTCGAGCAGGCTCGGGCTGCGGCCGTGCGCATCGACGACCTCCTCCGAGAGCCCCGCACCCTGACCCAGCCGGCCCGACCGATCCCGTGGCCCGGCCTCGTGCACGGGATTCGGTTCGAGGACGTGTCGTTCCACTACGTCGCGGGTGCGCCGGTCATCCGGGGGCTCGACCTCGAGATCCCGGCCGGCGCGCGACTCGGCATCGTCGGGCCGACGGGGGCAGGCAAGAGCACCGTGCTCGACCTGCTCCTGCGCTTCCGAGACCCCACGAGCGGTCGGGTGACCGCCGACGGAGTCGATCTCCGGGACCTCTCGCTCGTCGACCTGCGAGAGCGCGTTGGGCTGGTGCTGCAGGACGTGCGGCTGATGCCCGGGACCGTCCACGAGAACCTGGGGGGCACCCGAGAGGAGGCCCAGGCCGCACTGCGCGCGCTCGATCTGCCGTTCGAGCTCGACGATCCCGTGGACGGGAACCGCCTCTCGCAAGGGGAGCGCCAGCTGCTGACGTTCGCCCGTGCCTGGGTGCGGAGTCCCGACCTGCTGGTGCTCGACGAGGCGACGTCGGCCATCGATCCGGTGTCGGAGGCGCGGGTCCAGGCCGCCCTCGAGCGGCTGCTCGACGGGCGCACCGCGGTGGTGGTGGCCCACCGGCTCGAGACCGTGCGCACCTGTGACCGGATCGTGGTCCTCGAGGCCGGTCGGATCCGCGAGTCGGGGACCCACGACGAGCTGCTCGCCCTCGACGGCGTCTACGCGGACCTCGTCCGCACGCAGGCGGCCGCGTGATCGCTTCGGCCCGGTCGTTCGTCGACGACGTCGGCGTGGTGGCGCGGTGGTCCGCTCGCATCTGGCGGTCACGGCCTGGTCTGCTCGTCTGGATCGTGCTCGGATCGATCGTGACGTCGGGGCTGGTAGTCGCGTTTCCCTGGCTCTGGCAGTACGTGGTGGATGCGCTGGACGACGGGGCGGATCCGGTACGGCTGCGCGAGCTCGCCGGGCTGATGCTCGCCGCGGGTATCGGTCACGCGGTGGTGTTCACCGCCCTTCAGGGCACCCGCGGGCTCGGCAACGCGATCGTGTCCGGCCATGCCCGAGACTCGCTGATCGGCGCCATCGCGGACTCGGATCCCGACGCCCTGCGGGGTTGGCGCACCGGGGAGCTCGTGTCGCGGCTACACGACGACGCGGGAGACAAGATCGGGTGGTTCCTGTGCTCGGGGATCTTTCGCGCCTGGGAGTCGTTCCTGGTGGCGATGGCCTGCTTCTGTCTGATGCTGTCCACCGAGCCGGATCTCGCCCTGTGGGTCGTCGGGCCTTTGCCCGTGCTGTTCGCGGCGCAGGCGATGGTCCAGGCGGGGCTCGCACGTCGCCATCAGCGGGTCCAGCGTGCGGTGGCTCGGGTCTCCGACCAGATCACGACCACGTTCTCGAGCATCCGCGTCGTCCAGGCCTGCGGGCTCTCCGATCTGGCGCGGCGGCGGTTCACCGAGGCGATCCGGGAGCAGCGCGACGCCGAGGTCCGAGTGGCCGTTCTCCAGCAGGCGATCGAGCGGCTGTACCAGTATGGGTGGCAGGTCGCGATGGTGGCCCTGCTGTGGTTCGGGGGCCTGCGGGTGCTCGACGGCGACCTGTCGATCGGGCGGTACCTGACCTTCGAAGGCCTTCTGGCGGCCATGGTATGGCCGATGTTCGATCTCGGGACCCTGGCGTCCAAGCTCCCGCAGTGCGCGGTCGCCCTGCGACGGCTGGACGAGGTGCTCGCGCTGCCTCCGGCCGCGCCGGTTCCGGAGGCGCCCGAGCCCGGCGTCGAGGCGCACGACCTGTCCATCGAGGCCGATGGCAGGACGTTGGTCGATGCGATCGACCTCGGGGCGCGTCCCGGAGCGCGCGTGGCGCTGGTGGGCCGCGTCGGGGCGGGCAAGACCGTGGTCCTCGAGGCGCTGTCGGGCTTGCGGGCGCCCGCGTCTGGCGAGGTGCGGGTGGCGGAAGCGGCGTCGGTGCCGCAGGTGCCCGTTCTGCTCTCGGCCACGGTGCGAGAGAACGTGCTGCTCGGTCGTGAGGTGCCCGAGTCGGTGTTCGAGCGTGCGGTTCGGATCGCCCAGCTCGACCGGGACGTGCCGCAGCTCTCGGACGGACTCGAGACCCGCGTGGGGGAGCGAGGGGCGTCGCTGTCCGGCGGACAGCGGCAGCGGGTGGCGATCGCGCGGGCGTTGGTGGGGGAGCCTGCCGTCCTGCTGCTGGATGATGCGACGAGCGCGCTCGATGCCGAGGTCGAGGCCGCTTTCTGGGAGGCCCTCGAGACCGAAGCCCCGAGCGTGGGAGCGCTGCTCGTCAGCCACCGGGTGGGTACGCTGTCCCGCTCCGACGAGATCGTGGTCCTCGAAGAGGGGCGGGTCGTGCAGCGCGGCCGCCACGCCGACCTCGTCGACGTCGACGGGCCCTACCGCGAGCTCTACGGCTGATCCTGGGCGACGGCGAGGGTGCGACGGGCCTCCAGGAGCACGCTGGCGCCGAGACGCTTGTCGACGAGCTCCCGGGCCTCGCCGAGCTCGAGGTCGGACGGCCCGAGGGTGCGGGAGCCGTCGCGCGCGGTGTTCAGGAGCAGCGCACGACCCGCCAGGGCCAGCCGCACGTCTCCGACGGGGCTCGACCACTCCACGGGAAGGCGTACCCCGCCGACGCGCGCGTACTCGCGCCGGACGTTGCCATCGGGACGCACCTGCCCCGGGAATCGTCCCGTGCTGAACGGCCGGGGAAGCGGGGCGGGAGGCGTGGGCTCCGGTGGCGGCGCGGGCTCTACGGTCGCCCCAGAGCAACCGTCACTCTCGCTGCAGGCCAGGGCCGCCAGGGCGACTCCGCCGGTCAGCACGTCGCGGCGGGTGAGCCTCACGAGCCCACCAGGTTGTCCTCTGCGGAGAAGCCAGATCCTTCGTGGATCCACCGGATCCGCGCGTAGACGAACGAGACGATCTCCTTGACCGGCTGGTCCTCGTTGTCGACGTAGCGGTTGTCCAGCATCTCGGTGCGCACGCTCGCGACGGCCGCGTCGACGAGCTGGATGCGGTAGTCCAGGACCTCGACGCCCGTGGCGTCGAGCACGTAGAGCTCGAGGACGACCTCCGGGAGGGTCGTCGGGGTGAGGGCGGCCTCGATGAGGAGTGGCGAAGCCTGGTCGACCGGCTTGGTGATGCGGAGCGGCCGGTGCTCGGTCCGGCCGACGGCTCCGCCGATGGACGCCGGGTCGAAGTCGGAGCCCACCTCGTGGTGGACGGACCAGACCTCGATCTTGCCCTGGTGGGCAGCGGCCGAGGTCGTCCCTTCGATGGGGCCGTTGGGCCCCTGCACGGTCATGTATGCGGTGAGCGCCACGAGTACCTCCTGGCGGACGGTACCGCGGCGAACACCGACGAACGTGACACGAGGCTTACTGCCCGTGCGGTTCCGCCTGGGAGGGGCTTCGTTCGCGAGAACGACAGTCCACGCCCTCCGCCTCGTGGACGGGCAGCGGGATGGCGAACTCGACGCGCTCGAACAGCGGGGTCGCGCACGACACCTCGAATCCGTTGCCGCCAACCGCGAGACGGTGGCCCACCTTCGCGAGTCTCGAAACGTCGAGGGAGAGCAGCCTCGGACACTCGGAGACCTCGAAGGACAGACCGACCTCTCGCAGGCGCGGAAGGGCGAGCTCCCGTAGCTCGGGGCACTCGCTGAAGTGGACTGCCTCGGTCGAGGTGAGCGACGGGACGCTCACGGTCTCGAGCGACTCCGCGTTCATCGCGCCGATCTCGCCCGCCTTCCGCAGATTTGGGAAGTGGACGGAGACGACGCGGTCATTGATGTTGATCGCACCCGTCACGACCTCGAGGTTGGGCAATTCCACGGGGCCTTCGACGTCAAGCCAGAGCTCGGCGTCTACCTTGCGGGCACACGTCGCTTGCTCGAGCGTGGACTCGTCCACCACGAGGACCGTCTGTCCGGCGATCTCACGAACCGGCGGATCGCAAGCGGGCCGCTCGGCAGAGAACAGACCCGAGCAGCTGGCGAGGAGGGGATAGAAGAAGGTCACAGGTAATACTCCGCGATGCAGGCGCCTTCGCTCAGGGTCTCGGACGCACATTCCCTGGTGGTGGTCGTCTCCTCGACGGTCTCTCCGTCGTCGTCGTAGGCGATCTGGACTTGGTACCGCTTGCAGCTGAGGAGGGGGGTACCGGCTGCCGCCCAGAACGACCCAGGGGGACAGTCGCCCGGTCCCGAGGCCGTCGACGGCATCACGAACTGCAGCACCGTCGCGGACGTGGCCTCTGCGTTCCCGACCTGAATCGCGCAGCTGCGGGCAGCCGCGTTGCCCGCCTGGTTCGCTTCGCGCCCGCACGAGCCCGATGCGCCGTCCTGTCCGACGGCGGAATCGAGCACGACCTTGGCCTTCTCCATCGAGCTGTCGATCCAGTCCTGTGCGAAGGTGACGCCCTGGTCGATCAGGAAGGGGACGGCTCCGGCCGCCGCTCCGCCTGCCGCGACCCCGAGGGCCGGGTTGACCGCGGTGGCACCAGACACGCCGACGGCCACGACCGTGATCCCCGCTCCGCTGATGGCGACACCCCCGAGAACGCCGAACGTGCTCTGCCAGAAGATGTAGCTGTCGTACTGCGCTTCGGCCTTCTTGGCACAGAGGTCGAAGGTGGCGTTGTAGACGTCCTCCTCGAACGTGTCGCAGAGGCTGGATCCGTTGTGGTCCATGGTGATCGCGACCCCGAAGACGGGATGATCCGTTCCGTAGGTGATGGTCCGGTACACGCCGTCGGTTCCCCGCATCTCCCACCAGGTCGCGGGAGTGTCCGGCACGAACATGGACTCGGGCCCGACCGGCAGCACGACCGAGTTCGGGTCGGTGAACACGGGCCGAGCGTCTGCATCGGGGGAGTAGGTGGCCTCGGTCACGAAGGTCCAGCCCCCCATGCGACGATCGACGTGCACCTCCCGGCTGTGGACGACCCGGGGACGGGGGTTCGCCGCATACTCCGCGTCGCTGTCCGCGAATCGGGACGAGTTGCGGACGTGTAGCACGGCGGCATCTCCGTTGTGGTAGTAGACCCTGACGATGGCGCCGAGGTCGAGCCCCGAGCCCGGGAGGTCTCTCCGCAGCAGTGCCGAGTGGGCCTCGCTCGTGGTCGGCGACAGGCCGTAGACCTCGTAGTGCTCCACGGCACCGTCCGCGAGGCCGAGCCCGTTGCCGATGTAGAAGGCGTCCCGGCAGGCTTCGTCGAACCAGAACTCGCCCTCGGGACAGATCGAAACGTGCATCGAGGGAGCGGCATCGGGGTCGTCGGGGGTGGTCAGGGCGTCTTCGTAGGAGGGCCCGTCGTCACTCGGGTCGGTTGGGGCAGCATCGGGGTCGTCGGTGGGCCCGTCGGCATGCCCGAAGTCCTGTGCGTGGGCAGACGAGACGAGAACGGGCAGCCGCAGGAGCGGGACGAACGAGAGCGAGACAGCGGCCACGAGAGTCGTGAAACCGCTCAGAAAACGTGCAAGAGACGAGAACATTTCGTGCCTCCAGTTCGTGGACGAACTGCGGCGCACTTAGGTCCGACCCCGCGGCCCGGCGAGGGTCCGCGGCCACCTCCCGCCTCGGATTTCCGCCCCGACCTCCGACCGACTCCGCGCTCGGTCAGTCGCCGCCTTGGTGGGGACCCTCCTCCGTCTCGTCTGGCCAGTCGAAGCTGTCCGTCCACTCCTCGGTCGTCTCGTCGCGGAGCTCGTCGAGGTAGCTCTGCAGATCCCGGCCCGTGTCGGTCCACGAACACTCCGCCAGCGGCACCGGGCGAGCACACCGCTCACATCGCACGGTGTTGCCCACGAGGTGGGGATCGCGCAGGATGGTGGCGAGGACCGTCGCGGGAAGCTCGGTGATGGTCCCGCACGTCTGGTGACGGAAGGATCGGGGCACGCGCCCTCCAGGGTTCTCGAGAACGTGCTTCACACGTCTTGCCGGACGAGCACGTCCGGGATCCGCCCGGCGCGGCTCAATCGGCGATGGACTCCAGGTAGCGCCGGAGCTCGGCCTGCCGAGGTCGGACGACCGCGGGTTGGTCGTCGGCATCACGCGCCGCGGGATCGTAGGTATCCACCTTCGCTTTCCAGGCCTCGAGCTGCTCGACGAGCGCTCCCTCGAGGTTCGGGTCGTCGATGGGTACGGACTCCGCGGGGTCGGCCACGAGGTCGAAGACCCGCACCTCGTCATCTTCGGTGAGCAGCTCGTGCGGCCCCGACACGAGCGCCAGGCGGTTCGCGCTCCCGATCACCACGGGGCTGGGATCGTCCCACCAGTCTCCGCGCGTCCCCTCGGGCAGGGGCACGGAGGCGAGTCGAGCCACCGTACCTGCCAAATCGCGCGTGCTCACCGGTCTGGACCGACGCTCGGGCTCGCGAGCGGGGTGCCAGACGACCAGAGGGACGTGGGCGAGAGAGGCCCAGGGCGTGTCCCCCGGGAGGAACAGGCCGTGATCGCCGAGGGGCGCTCCGCGATCGCTGGTCAACACGACCACCGTCGAGCGGAGCAGATCGCGCTCCTTCAGGCCCTCGAACAGCGCTGCCGTGGCCCGATCCAGATCCCGGATCGTGGCGTCGTAGACCCCTCGGAGCGCCGCGAGATCCGCGCTCGTGTACGCTCGCCCCCGCTCGGCGCGACGACGGCGACGACGGGATTGGTCCGTGGACAGTCCGTGGTTGATCAGCCCGGGCTCGCCAATCACCGTCCCGCGGGACCGCGCGGACGGGCTTCGGGGCAGTCGCGCCTCTGCGAAGTTGACGAAGGCGAAGAAGGGAGTCGAGGCGTCGCGGTCGTCGAGCCGACCGAGGAGCTCGTCCACCAACAGCGGGGCGACGTTCTTGAAGCGGTCCCGCCACGTCGCCTCGGGCTCGGGTCCCGGCCAGCGGGGGCCGAGCTCCTGGCTCTTGTCGCCGGGAGCGGGCGGAGCGGCCGCGGCCTCCGCCATCTCACGATAGCCGGGGGCGTGACTGATCACGCGGTCCTGGAAGCCCTGCAGCACGTTCGTGTCGTCACCGAGCAGCGGGTTCGCGACCAGCGCGTACGTGTCGTAGCCTCGTGCGGCGAGGTGCTCGGCCAGGGTGGGGAGGCGTCCGTCGAGCCAGAGCCAGTCCTCGCCCATCCCCGTGGTGTCGGGCGGCAGTCCCGTGAGCATCGTGGCGTGCGACACGAGGCTCGACGGGTGCGGAGCGTACGCGCGCTCGAAGACAATGGCCGTCTCCACGGATTCGTCGAGCCAGGGCGTGGTCGGACGAGCCGCCCCCCACGGTCCGAGGCGGTCCGCCCTCACGGCGTCCCACGTCACGAGCAGCACGTTCAGCGGCCGACCTGACGCGTCCGGAGGCCTCTCGAGCGCCCGCCCCCGGAAGACCCACCATCCCGAGACGGTGAGGCCGAACGTGGCAATGGCGGAGATCAACGTCACGACCCAGCGCGGCAAGCGGCCTCCTCGCGCGGCTTCCACCGGTCGTCGGTCTGGTGACTTCCCGACCCGACCGAGACACGGCACCGGTTGTACACTAGAGTGCGGCTCGGCGTGATGGGAGGCTGGGAGGGTCCGTGCCCGTCGAGGACTCCGACATCAGTGAATTCGCCGACCCCGAGCGGATCGTAGGCAACCTGATCGCGGGCCGCTACTTGGTGCAGCGGTGCATCGCGTCGGGCGGAATGGGGGTGGTCTACCTCGCGTGGCAGCTCGGACTCGGGCGTCACGTCGTGCTCAAGGTGATTCGCGCCGATCGGGCCGATCGCGCGAGTCGACTGCGTTTCCGTCGGGAGGCCTACAACCTCTCGCGACTCGCCCACCCGAACGTCGTCAACGTCTACGATCACGGCGTCGACGACGCAACGGGGCTCCTGTACCTCGTGATGGAGCACGTGAGCGGACTGACGCTGCGCAAGTTCCAGCGCCAGCTCGGTCGGCTCTCCGTCGAACAGCTCGTGCCCATCGCGAGTCCCCTCCTCGGCGGACTGGCGGAGATCCACCGCAGCGGCCTCATTCACCGCGACATCAAGGCCTCGAACGTGATGCTGTCGTCCGACGACGGGCACGCGCTGCAGGTCAAGATCGTCGACTTCGGGCTCTCCAAGCAGCTGGTGGGCGACGAGACGGCGACCCGTCCCTCCGAGGTGCTCGGCTCGCATCGCTCGGTCGCCCCCGAGGTGTTCAAGGGGGAGGCCGCGGGGCCGTCGGCCGACGTGTACGCGGCGGGCGTCCTGCTGTACGAGCTCGTCGCCGGACACGACCGCGTCCGCACGAACTCGCCCTACGAGCGCATGGTGCGCAGCGCGAACGGCGACTTCACGCCCCTCGAGCAGGTGCTTCCCCACGAGCACGGCATCCCCCCGAAGCTCATCGAGCTGGTCCACCAGTGTCTCGAGGCCCAGCCCGAGAAGCGACCGGCCAACGGGCTCGAGCTCGCCTCGCGCTTCGAGCGCGCCGTGGCGGGGGTCACGCCCGACGCCTTCGAGGCGGCGGCCACCGCCGAGCGTGCACGCCCGCTGCTCCCCATTCCCACCGCCGCGGCAGTCCGGCGGGCCGACGAGGCCCGAGCGCGCGCCTCGACCCGGGGACCGTGGCCCGTGGTCGGGCTGCTCGCCGGCGCATTCGGCGCAGCGTTCCTGGTGACCCTGTTGGTGCTGCTGGTCGTGCGCTTCGCGGCGCCGCTCTGGTTCGCGCCCGCGCCCGAGCCCGTCGAGGCCAATGCTCCCGCCAAGACGCCCGAGCTGTACCGCGAGTGGGCGCTCGCTGCCCTGCGCGATGGCGACTACGAGCTCGCGGTGGCGCTGCTCTCCGAGTCGATCGCGCAGTCCGGCGAGGCCTCCGGCGACGTGGTCCAGCTCCTCGAGCTCGCGACCGAGCTCCGCGATCGGGAGCCCGAGCCCGAGCCCGGGCGGGTCGAGCCGGTCCAGCCGGAGCCCGAGCCCGCCACCGGCGCGCTGGTGGTCGCCGCCTTTCCGAGAGGCGTGGCCTTCGAGGTGCTCGGCGTGGCTCGGGGTCGCTCGCCGAGCGAGCTCGCGTCCGTGCCCGCAGGCACCCACACCGTTCGCTTCTTCGACGAGGAGACCGTGCTCCTCGAGCAGCGCGTCGAGGTGGTGGCCGGCGAGATCGCGCTCCTCCAGGTCAACGTCGCGCCGGAGCCCGAGGAGCCCGAGCGCACGCCGGAGGTGTGGGCCTACCTCCCAGGGCGCGCCGTGCCCCGGGCCCTGCGGGACGCCTTCAGCCCCGCGCGGGTCCTCGCCTTCGACAGCTACGCCTCGCTGGCCGCGGCGGTGTCCCGGGGTGATGCCCAGGTGATCGTGGCCCCCCGGGAGACCCTCGGCGCCCTCGGGGTCTCGCCCTCTCTCCGTGCGCTCGGGACCGACCGCCAGCCCACCGCGCCCCACGTGGTGGTGTCGCGAAAGGGTACCCGCGAGAATGCGCTGTACCGGCCGGGAACCATCATCGCCGCGCTCGATGTCGCGGGCGGTCCCGGCACCCGCGCCTACGTGCGCCGCGTGATGGACCTGCCCCACGAGCCGACGGTGCGCGTGGTCCAGCTCCGGCAGGAGCTCGTCACGCTCCTCGTCGAGGGAGAGGTCGACGCGAGCCTGATGCCCGCCGATCTCGCGGGAATGGCGCTGCGTGGCCGATCCAAGCTCGTGCTGCGTGACGCCCCGACCCCCGCGGGGTTGCTCGAGGTGGCGGTGCTCGACGAGTCGCTCTTCACCGACGTCGAGGTGGCGTTGCAGGGCCTCGAGCCCGCGTCGGTCCGTCAGCTCGGCGTGGCCACCTGGACGCGCTGACCTAC
>CAZZLC010000053.1:0-14652 GCA_964655065.1 uncultured Enterobacteriaceae bacterium
TGCCGACGCCGACGCTGATGCCGATGCGGACGCCGATGCGGACGCCGACGCCGATGCGGACGCCGATGCCGACGCCGACGCCGACGCCGATGCGGACGCCGACGCCGATGCGGACGCGGATGCGGACGCGGACGCGGACGCCGACACGGACGCCGACGCCGATACCGACACCGGCATCGACGACACGGGCGTCATCGACCCCGTCGACCCCGTCTGCGGCGACGGCTTCAGGGACGTCACCGAGGCCTGTGAGGACGGGAACCTCGACGACAACGACGGCTGCTCGTCCACCTGCGAGGAGGAGTTCTGCGGACCTGGCGACCCCGACTACGACGCCTCCATGCCCTACACCCCGACCTACCTGACCCTGGCCACCACGCCGTCGGCGACCGACCGTGGGGTCACGGTGACCGCCTACGGCGCGCTGCCCGGGGACATCGTCTGGCTGTACGGGTCCGACACCCAGGCGCCCGGAACCTGCTCCTGGCTGTTCATCGACGCCTGCCTCGAGCTGCCCGTGCCCTCACTGATTGGCTACGGCGTCGCCGACATCGCGGGCCAGGTCGTCATCGACGCCGTCCTGCCCGACGGGGTGGACGTCTGGTTCCTCCAGGCCGCCGTCATCGCCATCGACGAGCCCTATCGCTCGGACGTCCTCCCGGTCGAGTACACCGGAAGCTCCGTCCAAGCCTGCGTCGACTCGACCTGTGGGCTCCCGCTGGACTTCGCGGATGACGACCCCACGCAGTGCTCGGTCGACCTGCCCACGCTCCCCGAGGACATGGAGCTGGTCGGCATCCTGCCTGGTAGCCCCGGCGACAGCGTCCTGCTGAAGGTCACCGGCGCGGTCCCCGGCGACACGCTCGTGTTCCTCAAGGGTGCACCGCGTGACGCCTGCGCCTGCCCCTGGCTGAACGCCGGCTTCACCGCCGACCAGGTCGACAGCCGCATCATCGGAACCGCCGAGGTCATCCACGACGGGTCCGCGGTGCTCGCCATCCGCGACAGCGACCCGAAGGCGCCCGTGGCCGGCGACATCGTCCAGGCGATCATGCCCGACGGCGTCCTCGCCTACAAGTCGAACGAAGAGGTCATGCAGTATCGCTGCGGCGACGGTGTGAAGCACATCGCGACCGGCGAGCAGTGTGACGACGGCAACACCGTGTCCGGTGACGGCTGCACCTCGTGGTGCGAGCTGGTGACCTGCGGCAACGGCGACCTCGACCCCGACGAGGAGTGCGACGACTCCAACACCGTGTCGGGCGACGGCTGCAACGTCTACTGCGAGCTCGAGGCCTGCGGCAACGGCCTGTGGGACTTCGGCGAGCAGTGTGACGATGGCAACCAGATCAACCAGGACGGCTGCTCGTCGTCCTGCCAGGAGGAGCGCTGCGGTGACGGTGTCGTCCAGCCCGCCTTCGGCGAGGAGTGTGACGACGGAAATCGCTACGGCAAGGACGGCTGCAGCGAGATCTGCACCTTCGAGTACTGTGGCGACGGCATGGCCGGTGAAGGCGAGCAGTGCGACGACGGGAACTTCGACAACCTCGACGGCTGCTCCAGCGTGTGCCGCATCGAGCGCTGCGGCGACGGCATCTTCCAGCCCGAGCTCGGCGAGGAGTGCGAGGACGGGAACATCGGCACCGGCGACGGCTGCTCCAACGCGTGCAAGATCGAGTACTGCGGCGACGGCATCATCCAGCCCGGCGAGCAGTGCGACGACGCCAATGACGTCATGCTCGACGGCTGTACGCCCGAGTGCATCGCCGAGTACTGCGGTGACGGCGTCTTCCAGCCCGAGATGGGCGAGGAGTGCGAAGACGACAACAAGTATAGCAACGATGGCTGCAGCGAAGACTGCATCATCGAGTACTGCGGCGACGGGGTCACCCAGCGGGCGCTGGACGAGACCTGCGACGACGGCAACGACATCGACGGCGACGGCTGCTCGTCCGACTGCGTGGCCGAGTACTGCGGCGATGGCGCGCTGAACCCGACGCTGGGCGAGACCTGCGACGACGGGAACCTCTCCAACAACGACGGCTGCAGCGACGCCTGCATCCTGGAGGTCTGCGGCGACGGCCTGCACCAGGAACAGGAAGAGTGCGACGGCGGCGTGGGCTGCGAAGAGACGTGCACGAACAACCTGGTGGCCGTGTCGTCTGGCTCCATCCACTCGGTGGCCATCTCCGGTATCGACGGGGAGCTCCTGCCCTTCGGGACGCTCCAGCACGACCTCGACGAGCCCCCGGAGGGTCCGTTCAAGGCCGTCGACGCCGGCGTCAACCACAACTGTGCCATCCGTACCGACGACACGGTGGTCTGCTACGGCTACGACAGCAAGGGCCAGGTCAACGTCCCCGAAGATCTCGGGACGGTCTCCTTGGTCAGCGCGGGCGGTCTGCACACCTGCGCCATCACGACCAGCGGTACCGCACGGTGCTGGGGCGACGACGGCTACGGTCAGTCGACCCCGCCGTCGGGTACCTTCTCCACCCTCGAGGCTGGCGCCTATCACACCTGCGGCATCCGCCTCGACGGCACCACGCTCTGCTGGGGCCGCGACGACAAGGGCCAGAGCTCGGTACCCACCGGTGTGAGCTTCACCAAGATCGCGACCGGTACGCTCCACACCTGCGGCCTTCGGGCCGACGGCGGGGCGCAGTGCTGGGGTCACCCGCTCTCTGGACGCACCGAGGTGCCCTCGGGCTACACGTTCAGCGACATCCTCGCTGGGTACACTCACTCCTGCGGCATCGACACCACCACGCACCAGGCCGTGTGCTGGGGTTCGAACACCTACGAGCAGCTCGACGCCCCGACCACCCAGTTCGAGACCATCGATGGCAGCGACCGCACCATCTGCGGGAAGGTCCGTGGCACCGACAACGTCGAGTGCTGGGGCGACAACCGGCACGGCCAGACCCAGATCCGCAAGCACATCCCCGACTGATGGCCTGACCTGACCCCTACGGAACCCCGGGCCGCCAGTGGCGCCCGGGGTTCTCCCGTTGGATCACTGCTCGAGCAGCGACTTCTCGTAGACCCGGTAGGTCTTGTAGACCACGGCGCCCATCTTCTCGAGGGGGCTCCGCATCCGGTGGTTCGTCTCGAGCACGAGCGACGCCTCGGCGCCGCGAACTCTCGGGTTCAGCTTCAGCGCCTCCTCCCAGGTCGCGATGTACAGCGGCGAGCCGAGCGGCAGGTGCTGGAACTTCGACTTGACGCCGAGCACGAAGACGCGGATGGCATCGATCCTCGAGCGTCCAGTCAGGAAGTGCCACCAGCCAAAGGGAAGGATGCTCCCGTTCATCTTCTTCGCGACCTGGTTGAAGTCGGGAAGCGTGACCGAGACGCCGGCCACCTCGTCCTCGAAGTAGACGAAGAAGCAGAGGTCGGGGTTGAGGATGAGCTTGAGTCCCTCGACCGTGTAGTTGAACTCGTCACGATTGAAGTGGACGTGCCCCCAGTTCTCCGACCAGGCGTCGTTGTAGATCTCCCACAGGAGGTCGGCCTCGCGCTGGAACTGGGAGAGGTCGGCCTTGCGGAGTCGAATGCCGGGATAACGCCGCAGGATGCCCTCGTTGAGCTTGAGGAGGCGCGGCGGGGTCACCCCGGTGTTCTCGATCCAGTAGGCGTACCAGTCCACCGCCTTCCGCATGCCGATCGCTTCGTAGATCCGGGAGTAGTAAGCCCGGTTGTGGGGGTTGGCGATCATCGGTGGGGTGTCGAACCCATCGATCAGCAGCCCGAACTCGTGGTTGCTGTTGAAGTTGTAGGGTCCGTGGACGCGCTCCATGCCCTGCTCGCGGAGCCAGCCGCAGGCGGCCTCGAGCAGCTTTCCGGCGACGTCCTCGTCCTCGACGAACTCGAAGAACCCGATGTTCCCCAGACCCGGTTCGTGCTCGATCTGCCGGTGATCGACGGTCGCCGCGATGGTTCCCACTGGACGATCCCCATCGAACGCCATGAAACACTGGATCGTCGCGTGCCGGAAGTAGGGGTTTACGGACGGATTGAAGAAGCGCTTCCGGTCCGCGATGATCGGGGGAACCCACTGCTCGTCGCCTTCGTAGATGGGCCACCAGCTCCGTACGAAGCGTCCGGCGTCGCGGGGAAGCTCGATGGGTCGAACGGTGATGGGCACGTCGCCTCCGGTTGGTGGGGCCAGGTATTCGCGCCGCGCTGCAATGGCACGGGCCTTGCCAAGGACGTCAGCCCCGGCGGAGGAGCGATGCTCGACTGGTACCCCTCACTCTCGCTCGTTGCGGCCGAGACCTTCGCGTGTCCCGTCGGGGGCCCCCTGCCGGATGGACTCGGCGCCACGGTTCGACAGTTCGTCCTCGACGAGCGGCTTTCCGCCGACATCCTCGCCGCGCTCGAGTCGATGATCGAGCGCCTCGGTGACGAGCCCTGTGCACCACCCGACGTCGAGCTCGTGCTCCGCGCGGGGGGCGACACACTCGAGTTCGCAATACGGCACGGGGTAAACAGAGAAATGCTCGTGTGCACCCTGGCCTGATTCCGAAGCCCAGCCGTTCGGGCGAAAAACCACAGGGGGGGTGTGGGTGTTCACCCGTTAAGAGTGTCGGGTGTCGAGTCGAGCCGGGTGAACGCGAACACGTCGACCGGAAGCGCGACCGCGAGCCAGTCGACGACTCGAGCCCGCACCGACTGGCTCCGCGAGCCGTTGGTGAACCACACCCACTCTGCGGCCGCGCGCTCTGCGTCTACGTAGAGCGGCAGGTCGAAGATGGGCCGTCCGAAGGGGGGCACGCTGCCCGGCACCAGCCCCCCGGTGAGCTCGGCCAGCTCGTCTGGCGTCGCGAATCGGTACCGGCGGACGCGAAGGTGGTGTCGGAGCTTCCGGTTGTCGATGGTCCGGTCGGCCGAGAACGCCAGCACGGCGAACCGAGAGCCGAGCTTCATCACGATGGCCTTGCAGCCATCGGAGAGGGCAGTGCCGCGCAGCTCGGCCGCCTCGACGGCGGTTCGCGCGGGCGCGTGCTCGCGAACCTCGAGGTCGGCTCCGTGTGCCCGCAGCGCCTCGAGGATGCGCTCCCCTGGCGGACTCACTTCGCGGGTGCCCCGATGTGGTGAAGCAGGAAGGCGTACTGATCGGCCCGGAGCGCGATGCGCTGGTCGAGAGGCGTGCTCGCGCCGTGGCCCGCATCCGCGCTGGTTCGCAGCAGGACGGGCGCCCCTCCTCCCTGTGCAGCCTGGAGCCGCGCGGCCATCTTGCGGGACTCGACCTCGGATGCCTCCGGGAGCACCCAGGTGAGCAACCAGCGACGCATCTGCCCTCCAGACGCCGACGGTACCATTGGTCGCCTCACCCTCGCCGGCAAGGCTACGGGGACCGAGCACCCTGCCCACTGGAGGACGTCATGGCCCGTCAGGTCTCGCTGACCGGAATCAAGCCCACCAACACCCCCCACGTGGGCAACTGGTGGGGCGCGATCCGTCCCGGGGTGGCGCTGTCCCGGCGCGACGACATCGACGCCTTCTACTTCATCGCCGATGGCCACGCCCTCACCACCGTCCACGATCCGCACGAGCTCCGCGAGCACACCCACAGCGTGACGGCGGCGTGGCTCGCGTTCGGACTCGATCCCGAGCGCGCGACGCTCTACCGCCAGTCCGACATCCCGGAGGTCTACGAGCTCTCCTGGCTGCTCGCGTGCATGACGTCGAAGGGGTGGATGAACAAGGCCCATGCCTACAAGGCGGCTCGCGACCGCAACCTCGCCGAGGACAAGGACCCCGACGACGGCGTCAACATGGGGCTGTACACCTACCCCATCCTCATGGCCGCCGACATCATGGTCGTCGACGCGGACATCGTTCCCGTCGGGAGGGACCAGATTCAGCACGTCGAGATCGCGAGGGACATGGCCGACCGGGTGAATCGCATCTACGGCAGCGATCCGTTCGTGCTCAAGCCTCCCAGGGCCGAGGTTCCGTCCACGGGCGCCGTGGTGCTCGGACCCGACGGCGAGAAGATGTCGAAGAGCCGCGGCAACGGCATTCCCTGCTTCGTGAGCCAGAAGAAGCTCCGCAAGATGATCATGGGCATCCAGACGGACAGCACCCCGCCCGAAGATCCGAAAGACCCTGACGAATCGCTCGTGTTCTCGATCCACTCCGCCTTCCTGGGAGAGGAGGAGCGAGCGGCGCTGGCGGAGCGCTACCGGGCCGGGATCAGCTGGGGGGGCGCCAAGCAGGAGCTCTTCGAGACGCTGGACCAGCACCTCGCGAAGCCCCGGGCGCTCTACGACGAGCTCATGAACGACCGCGGCGAGCTCGAGAGCATCCTCGCCGCGGGGGCCGAGCGCGCTCGCGAGCGGACTGCGCCCGTGCTCGACCGCGTTCGCACCGCCATGGGCTTTCAGCGCGCGTAGCCGAAGTGCTTCACCCACGGTTCGAGAAGGGGCATCGCCTCGCCGAGCCACGGAACGTAGGGGCGGTAGCGGCCCACGCTGCGACGGTGAAGGGGCTCGCGGACGGCGGCATAGCTGGGGGTGTTGATGTTGGCCGCCGCCGGGAGCCCGAGCACGGCTGCGTCCCAGAGGAGTCCGAGCCTCTCCACCACGGGACGCCAGGTTCCCTGCGGGTCGTCGACCAGCGACTCGTAGGACAGCTCGATGCCACCTGGAGGTGCCGCTCGGCGCCACGTGCGCATCGCGCGGTCGTAGAGGCGAGCCGCGAGCCCGAGATCGGTCAGTGGCGCCATGGCGTCGTTGATTCGGAAATCCTGCAGGAAGGCTGACAGGACGCTGTCGCGAGGGTCCCGGACCACGAGCAGGAACGGCGCGTCAGGGAAGGCCCGCACGAGCACGTCGAGGCGCAGCAGGTTCAGGGGCAGCTTGTCGAGCAGGAGCATCGGATGGCGCGGACGTCCACCAATCCGGGAAAGGGCGCCCCTCCACCACGCGGCCCGGAAGCGGGCGGCCACCGCCGGATCCGTGACTCCTCGAGCCGCGTCGACCAGCGACCCCCGGGGAAACACCTCCTCGAGCGCGCGATCGACGAGCGGCTGCTCGTCGAAGGCGACGACCGCGGGATGGGCGCCGATCATCTGCTGGACCAGAGTGGTCCCCGACCGGGGGAACCCGACCACGAATCCGGCGCGGAGTCCGCGAGGTGCGGTCTCGTCACGTGAGGAGCGTGGGAGCCGGGTCCGCTTGGCTCGAGACAGCGCGTCGAGCTCTCGCCAGAGTGCGTCCGGATCTCCACCCCGAGCGATCCAGGACGCCAGGCTGGCGTCGTTGCCCCGCGTGCCCCAGGCCATCGCGGCGGCGGGGTTACCTCGGCCGGCCTCGATGCGCGCGAGCTCGAGCATCAGCCCGCTCGCGGCTTCTGCGCCGAGATCCCCCTCCTCGAGCAGGAGCCGCGCCTCGGACGCCGCACCGTCGAGGTCGCCCTCGCGACACCGCAGCCGTACGCCTACCCGACGG
Organism: uncultured Enterobacteriaceae bacterium; assembly: GCA_964655065.1. GTDB lineage: Bacteria > Myxococcota_A > UBA796 > UBA796 > DRPG01. The sequence goes on from CAZZLC010000053.1 coordinate 7,458, forward strand.
GCGGGCGCCCATCCCGGACGAGCCTGCAGCACCCCCTGGATCACGTCGCCGGCCCGCGCGAGCTCGCCGGCTCGCTCCAGGCGCACGGCCAGCCGGACTCGCAGCCCGGCGTCGCTCGGGGCCAGCTCCACCGCTCGCAGGTGAGCGGCGATCGCGGCCGAGACCTCGCCGAGGTGCTCGTGGGCGCGAGCCGCGCGATCCCACGCGACCGCGGAGCTCACGTCGACCATCAGCTCGGTCAGCCAGCTTCGGGCTTCGCGAGCCTGACCTGACGCAGCCAGCGCCCACGCGAGGAGCGCGAGTCGCTCCGGTCTGCCCGGCCGCTGTGCCTTGCGAGCCGCCTCGACCGCCTCGTCCGGGCGCTCGAGCCGCAGCAGCGCCTCGGCTGCGAACGCCCAGGACGCATCGTCGTCCGGATGGTGATCCAGGTGCGCGATGATCCGACCGAGTGCGGCCCCCGGGTCGACCTTGCCCTCGACTGCCGACGCCACGCGGACCTCCCTGTCGATCGGTCTCCTGGGCCGATCGAACGCCACACGCTCGGACTTGAGCGCGTTTGCGTTTGCGGCACGCGTGCGGATGGCGCACACTGGGGCGTTACGAACCGTGAGCTCTCGATGAACGACCGATCACCGGAATCCGTGACCGTGCGTGTCTACGACGAGCAGGTCGACGCCCTCTACCGTAAGTCGCCCGTCGCGTACGCCACCGTGGTGCTGAACGCGATCCTGCTGGCCGCCCTGATCGCTCCCGCATTTCCCACTGCCTGGACGGCGGGGTGGGTGGGTGGTCTGGTGTCCTTGACCCTCGGTCGCTCGCTGCTGTCCCTCGCCTACCGTTGGCGGTCACAGGGACCCGTCGACAGCCGGACCTGGGAGCGACTCTTCATCCTGGGCTCCCTCCTCAACGGGCTCGTCTGGGGATTCGGCGCGGCCGTGTTCGTGGACACGGACCTGCCGTACGTCGTCGCCGTGTGCTTCGTCGTGGGGGGCATGGTGGCTGGCGCGTCGACGAGCGCCTCGACGTCCATGCCGTCGTTCTTCGCATTCACGATTCCTGCCGTGCTCCCCGCGGTGACCCGGCTCGCTCTGTCCGATGAGCCGGCCCGCTGGCTACTTGCCGCCACGGGGCTGCTCTTTGGCGTCGCGATGTCGGTCCTCGCCCAGCAGAACGGCCGGGTCCTCTCCGACTCTGCCCGGCTGCGCTTCCTCAACTCGGCGCTCGCCCGCGAGCTCGGTCGTCGCAGCCGGGATCGGTCGGGAAGGCTCCAGATCCTGCTCGACCACGCGGGCGTGGTGACCGTGGTGGCGGACCCTGCCTCGTCCGAGATCATCGACGTGAGCGAGAACGCGACGGGGCTGTTCGGGCGCCCTTTCCGAGCCATCCTCGGCCATCGCTTCGTCGAGGTGCTCGACCTCGAGCAGCTCCCCCGGCCGAGCGACTGGGATCGCCTGGTCCTCGCGGCCAGGCGAAAGTCCCACACCCACACCGACACCCTCAAGACCTCCGACGGAGCCCGGGAGATCGAGCTGTCCGCCACCGTGCAGGCGGTGAACGGCGTGGACTACGTGCTCATCGTCATCAAGGACGTCACGGAGCAGCGCGCCATGGAGCAGCAGCTCGCCCGCGCGAGCCTCCTCGCCTCCGTGGGCACGCTCTCGGCAGGCGTGGCCCACGAGGTCAACAATCCCCTCGCCTACGTGATCGGCAACCTCCACTACCTGCGCGACGCCATCGCGAAGCAGCCCGAGCTGGACTACCTCGAGGAGCCACTGACCGATGCCCTCGACGGAGCCCAGCGGATCCAGGGGGTGGTCGCCGACCTCATGACCACCGCCCGGCCGAGCACCGACGGCGTCGCGTCTGTCCAGATCGGCCCCATCGTGCAGACGTGCCTGCGCATCACCGACAACCAGCTCCGGCACCGCGCGCGCGTTGTCTACGAGGAGCACGAGACCCCGCCAGTCCGAGCCGATGCACTGCGTCTGAACCAGGTGATCCTCAACCTGCTGCTCAACGCCGCGGACGCGCTGCCCGAGGGGGACGCCGCCCATCATCGGGTGACGATCCGCGTCGGGTACGAGCCGGGTTCGGGTCAGGTCAGGCTCGACGTCGAGGACACCGGGCACGGCATCCGCGAGGCGGACCTTCCCCGCGTGTTCGACCCGTTCTTCACCACCCGCTCGGAAGGCTCGGGGATGGGCCTCGGTCTCGCGATCTGCAAGTCGGTCATCGAAGGGCTCGGGGGGTCGATCGACGTCACGAGCGAGTTCGGGCGAGGGAGCTGCTTCACCGTCCGTCTCCCCGAAGCTCCTCCGGCTGCCCTCGAGCTCGAGCGGAGCGTGACGCGCCCGCCTCCCAGCGCCCTGCCGTCGCTTCGCATCCTCATCGTCGAGGACGACTCCACCTTCGCCCGGACCGCCCAGCGCATGCTCGAGGATCACCGCGTCACCATCGAGACCAGCGCCGGAGGGGCGCTCTCGAGGATCTTCGGCGACGTCGAGTGGGATGCGATCATCTGCGACCTGATGATGCCCGACCTCACGGGGGTCGAGTTTCACCAGCTCCTGCAGCTCCGGCGGCCCGAGCTGGCGGACCGGATCGTGTTCGTCACCGGTGGTGCGTTCACGCCCGATACCCGGGCGTTTCTCCACACCGTGGGCAACCCTCGACTGACCAAGCCGTTCGAACGGGAGGCGCTCGAGAACGCCCTGCGCAGGGTGGCGACCCGCGAGCGATAGAGGCGGGTTCGAGGCACGGTTCTTGCTGGAACTCACCCGAGGAGGTGTCGTGGAGGGACGCGGTCGGGCGGCCGTGGTGACGGGAGCGAACCGAGGGCTCGGCTTCGCGATCGCCCGGGGACTGGCTGAGTGGGGAGCCCACGCGGTGCTCGCGGGCCGCGATGGCGAGGCCCTCCGCGCGGCCGCGACCACCATCGAGGCCACGACCCCCGGTGCGGAGGTCTCGATCGAGGTGTGTGACCTCGCGCGACCCGCCAGCATCGCCGCCGCCGCCGAGGCGCTGTGCAACCGGTTCTCGGCGATCGATCTACTGATCCACAATGCCGGGATCGTGCCCCTCCGTCGCGAGCTCGCGGCGACGGGCGTCGAGCTCGGCTGGCAGGTCCACGTCCTCGGCCCCGCCCAGCTCACGGACGCCCTGCTCCCTCGGCTCCGGGCGGCCCCTCAGGGCCGCATCATCCAGCTCTCGGGCATCGCACTGCGTCGTGGCGATCTGCGTCTCGACGATCTGGCCTTCGCCAAGCGACCCTGGGACTGGCAGCAGGCGATCGCCGACGCCCAGCTCGCCCGCGCCATGCTCACCCACGAGTGGGCGGTCCGGCTGGCCGATACCCGCATCACGGCCAACTCCGTACACCCGGGGCCGGTCCGCACCGGGGCGATGGACGGGATGCCGGCGTGGATGCGGTTGCTCGCGGACACCGTCCTGAAGCCCGCGTTCCGCACCCCCGAGCGTGCCGCGAAGCCCATCCTCTGGCTGGCCACGGACCCTGGGCTCGCGCAGGTCAGCGGCAAGTTCTACCACCGGTGGCACGCCATCCCTGCCCATCCCCTGCTCGACGACGTGCGGCAGCGGGCCGCCCTGTGGGACCACACGATGTCGAGGATCCTCGAGGCCGGATCCCCGGTTCGGCTGGTCCACTGAGCGCGACGCGGCTCGGCGCTACAGCGCGAGCCCGAGGATGACCAGCGAGAAGACGTAGAGTGCGAGCTGGAACCCGGCTCCCAGCGTGAACGCCCGACCCGCACGGTCGGTGAACGACGCGAGCATGGTTCCGAGCATCACGCTCTCGACGACGTTGATCAGGAGCAACGACACCAGGCCGGTGGTGGACATCAGCCCGAAGGGCAGCAGGGTCTGCTGCAGCAACGCCCACACCCCGAGGCTGCCCAGACTCGCTGCGAGCACCGGGTCGCGGGACGGGCCCCCCACACGGATCTGGGGACGGGTCAGCGCAACGAGCGAGACGACGTAGGCGCCGACGAGCAGGAATGCGGGGTACTGCGGCCAGAACGCGAAGATCCCCGAGCCGCCCGTTCCCAGCATGGCCGAGACCCCGGGAAGCAGGAAGTACGACAGCAGGAACGTGAGCCCGAGCCACACTCCCGTCGCCTGCGTCAGCCGCGCGGCAGGTACCTCGGTCGCACCGGATTCGACGTGGCGTTCCGCGTCGACGGGAGGGGCGGCTTCTTGCCGGACGGTGGTTGGAGTGCGCTCACGCTCCTCGCGCCGCTCGGGTCGGGCGATGCGGGAGACTTTGTCGAGTCGGGTGGCCATGAACACCTCGGGCCTGCCCGACAACGTATCGACGCCCCGGTCCCGGCGGGCCGGGGGCCGGGGGGCGTGACGCCACGTGATGGACCGTGGCCGTCATCGACTCGCCTGCTCCTCGGGAACCGCGAACGGCGCCCCCGAGACCTGGTTCCACGCGAACGTGTACGCGAGGGCGGTCATGAAGGCCCGCTGCGCGTTGTTGGCGGCCCCACGGTGCCCGCCCTCGACGTTCTCGTAGTACCAGACATCGTCACGACCCATTGCCTCGAGAGCGGCCACGAACTTGCGCGCGTGACCCGGATGAACGCGATCGTCCCGGGTCGACGTGGTCACGAGGAGCGGCGGCGCGGCAGTCTCCTCCGGATCGAGGTTGTGGTAGGGCGAGAAGGCCTTCAGGAAGGCCCAGTCTTCGGGATTGTCGGGGTCACCGTACTCCCCGACCCAGGATGCACCGGCGAGGAGCTTGGTGTACCGCTTCATGTCGAGGAGGGGCACCTGACAGACGATGGCCCCCCAGTGATCCGGGTAGGTCGTGTACATGTTGCCCATCAGGAGCCCGCCGTTGGATCCGCCCTGGATGCTCAGCTTGTCGGGACGGGTGACTCCGCGAGCCACGAGATCCTCACCGACCGCGGCAAAGTCTTCGTAGGCCTTGTGCCGCTTCTCTCGCAGCGCCGCCTGGTGCCAGCCGGGTCCGTACTCCCCCCCGCCCCGGATGTTGGCGACGACGTAGGCCCCACCGCGCTCGAGCCACCCCGCGCCGACGGTCGCGAGGTAGCCGGGCAGTCGGGAGATCTCGAAGCCGCCGTAGCCGGTCATCAGGGTGGGCAAGGGCTCGTCGCCGCGATCCGCGGGCGCGACGAGGAAGTAGGGAACGCGCGTGCCGTCCTTCGAGGTCGTGAAGTTCTGCGACACCTCGAGGCCCTCGGCGTCGAAGAACGCGGGGAGCTGGGCGAGCTCCTCGCGGTCGCCTCCCGCGAGGTCGACGCGCGCGTAGGTGCTGGGGGTCAGGAATCCCGACGCGTAGAGGAACAGCTCGTCGCTCTCGCGCGAGTCCACGGCCGAGACCGAGACACTGTCGAGTCCCGAGCCCGCCAGTCGGGTCCGGGTCCACGCCCGCCTCGTCGGGGTCAGGACCTCGACATGCGTCTTCACGTCGTCGAGGAGCTGCAGCACCACGCGGTTGCGGGTGAACGTCCACCCCCGGAGCGAGGTGGTCTCCGTCGGCTCGAAGAGCACCGTGAACCTGGGCTTGCCCCTCATCAGCCGCCGGTGGTCGGTGACCAACAGCGATCCTGCCGCATAGGTGGCGTCGCCGACGGTCCACTCGTCGCGCAGCCGCAGGAAGGCATAGCGGTCGTGCGACGAGAACCGGGCACTGTCGGGCTTCTCGACCTTGGCGAGACCCTTGGACGTGACCTCGAAGACCTCCGTGGTGAAGAAGTCGGGCGACCGCATCACGAAGCGCCGCTCGTGGCCGGGCAAGGCGTCGACGGAGAAGTAGACGGAAACGTCGGTCACCGGTGCCTCGAAGACCACCTCGGCCGCCTCGAGCGGCGTGCCACGCCGCCACTCCTTCACGACCCGAGGGTAGCCGGATTCGGTCAGGCTGCCCTCGCCGAAGTCGGTGCCCACGTAGACTGTGTCACGGTCGATCCAGGCGATCCGTGACTTCGCCTCCGGCAACGTGAATCCACCCTCCACGAACGACCGACTCGGCAGGTCGAACTCGCGAACGACGGCGGCGTCGGAGCCCCCGCGGGACAGGCGGACCAGACAGCGGTCAGGCTCGGGCCAGGTGCACGACGCGCCCGACCAGACCCAGTTCTCGTCCTCCTCGGTCGCGAGCGCGTCGATGTCGAGCAGCGTCTCCCAGACGGGCTCACCCGTCCGGTAGGACTCGAGGGTGGTCGTTCGCCAGACGCCTCGGGGGTGGTCCGCGTCGCGCCAGAAGTTGGCGTATCGGTCGCCGAGCTTCGACAGGTAGGGGATGCGGTCATCGGAGTCGAGAATGCCCAGCAGGCGTTCCTCCAGAGCGTCGAACCCGGGGTCGGCGCGTACCGCGGCCACCGTCCTCGCGTTGTGCTCCTCGACCCAGGCCAGCGCACGATCGCCCGTGACCTCCTCGAGCCAGAGGAAGGGGTCGTCGTCGGCCGCGACGGCGGTGAGCGGGATGGTCCAGGCGAGCAAGCCCATCATCAGGGAACCTCCGGGTCGGAAGCGCCAACCTATCAGGGAAGACGATCGACCACGCGGAAGAACGTGCGCCAGAACCAGTGACCGGCGATGTCCTCGGGAGGCGGCAGCCGTTGCTCGCTGTCAGGGTCGGCACAGTCGGACAGGGCCTTGATCCAGAGCCGCTCCAGCGGCGCCTCGCGAAGGTAGTGCGCGGTGAAGAGCAGCAGCAGGTCGGCGTGCTCGACCCGAGGGTCGGGCTGGGAGCCCAAGAGGGTGGTCAGGCTGTCGAACAGCGCGAGGAGATGACGCAGCGCAATCGTGAGGATCGACGGCGCGGGCGGGGCCCCCCACCATGCCGCCACCGCGTGCTCGGCCCACGCTGCGTTCAGCTTCGCGAGGAACTCCCGAACCTCCGACTCGGACTTCCCGAGGGCACCCGCCAGGTGGACGACGGTGGCGGGGTCGGCGGAGGCGTCGACCACGGGCTTGAGGACGGCCCGGAAATGGCGCGGAAGATCGAAGATCTCGAGATCGGCCACCGCCAGGGGAGTGGGGCGCAGGCCGTCGCGCTCCATGCGGGCGAGCATCATCGCATAGATGGCGCGCATGAGCCCTTCGACTCGTCGGTACGCGATGCGGTCGAAGGCCTGCTGCGCCGTGCCGCGGAGGGCGAGGACGGGCCCGCTCGTGTCGATCCAGTCCGTCCACGCCGCCTCCTCGG
>CAZZLC010000053.1:14752-23776 GCA_964655065.1 uncultured Enterobacteriaceae bacterium
TGCCGCGACCGTCGTACCAGGGCAGCCACAAGGCGGCGGGGGTGCCCTCGTGCTGCTGCTCGGGGAGCACGTAGAGGTTGGCCCCTCGGCGCACCACGTCGAACGGACCGAACCGAGGCCGATCGGGGAACAGGGCGGCCACGGTGGCCCGAGGCTCGGTCTCGAACCGCGACCACAGACCCTGCGCGAGCCGATCCCGCTTGAGCACCCACCCCACCCGCCGGTCCGTCTCCTCGCGAAGCTCCTCGAGCTCCCAGCGTGGGAGACGGAGCGCGCCCTCGAGCACCTCGACGGGAACGAGGAGGGGGTCGACCGGGCGCGCGCGCATCGGGTCGGCGGGGTCGGTCGTGCCCACACGCACCAGCGGGGGCAGGGTCGCCGCGAAGTGGGGTGAAGCGAGCACCGACAACGACATGGCCACGCCGACACGCCGCGGCGGCTCCTCGAGGTCGGTCCGCACGCCGAGCGTGGACTCCTCGAGCGCGGCGTTCATCCGGTCGACGAGCTCGACCTCGAGCGCCCGAACTCGTCGTGAGCCCGAAGGAGAGGGTTCTCCCTCACCGAATCGCTGCTCGAAGCCTTCGACCAGCTCGGTCATCGCCTGACTCGTGGCCATTGCCCGCCCCGCATAGGCCGGCCATTGTGTCACGCGCACGGCGAATGACAAGCCGTGACCCGGGAAGCCGCCGTGAACGGAAATAGGTTGGCCGCCTGACCGTTGGCCGGACGCTCGGAACGCGCGAATCGTCGGGGCGGTTTCAGTGCAGGGCCGAGCGGGAGGTGGTGCTTGTGGATCGGGTTGGTCGTCCTGTGGGTCTCGGCGTGCGCCGGGTCGGGCGATCGTCCCGATGCCGCCGACGTATCCGTCGAGGACCCCGTGAGCGTGGTCGAGACGGGCCAGGCGTCGCTCGGCGAGGTCGCGGAGCTCCTCACCTCGTCTGCGGTGGTGGAGAGCGAGTCCAGCGCCGATCTGGTTCCCGAGGCGAGCGGCATCGTCCGGCGCATCCTCAAGGACGAAGGAGACCCCGTTCAGCGGGGCGACGTCCTGGCCGTGCTCGACAACGTCACCCTCGGCACGGGTGCCGAGCGGGCGACGGCCGAGGTCGACCGTCTCCGTGAGCAGGTCGCGGAGTCCCGAGGGTTGCTCGAGCGAGGAGCCATCTCGGTGCGCGAGCTCGAAGACCTGCAGTTCCAGCTCGAGCAGGCGGAGCGCCAGGCCCGCGAGGCCACGCGCAGCTACGGGTCCACCCGGCTGACCGCGCCCTTCGACGGGGTGGTGGCCCAGCGCATGGTCACCGTGGGCGAGCTCGCCACGTCGGCCGCTCCCGCCTTCCAGGTCGTCGACCCGGCGAGCCTGCGTGTGGTGACCTCCGTCCCCGAGCGCGACCTCGGACGCGTCGCAGTTGGCCAACCTGCCCGCCTCGTCTCCGCCTACGACGATGCCATCGGGACCACCGGCCGGGTGGAACGCATCGCCCCGGTGGTCGACGCGAGCAGTGGCACGTTCCGCGTCACGGTGGGGGTCGACGAACCGGACCGGCTCCGTCCCGGCCAGTTCGTGACCGTCCAGATCATCGTCGACCGACGCACCGACGTCCTCGTCGTGCCCAAAGAAGCGCTCGTGTACCAAGAGGGACGGCCCGTCGTCTTCACCCTCGGTCCCCTGCCCGAGGAGCCCGAGGACACAGAACCGGAGACCGAGCCGAAGCGCGGGGGCTGGTTCTCGTTCGGAGGCGGGGAGGAAGACGCCGAGGCGGAGGAGCCCGAAGAAGAGCGGCTTCCTGCCACCCACGTCGCCGTCCGGAGGCCCGTGGAGCTGGGCTTGGTGGACGAGGTCGCCGTGCAGGTCACTGACGGCCTCGACAAGGGCGAGCCCATCATCACGCTCGGGCACACCCACCTGCGCGATGGCGCGAAGGTCCGGGTCGTCGAGCCCGCCAAGGCCACCGACCAACCCTCGACCGGCGTCGGCAGCGCCGGGTGACGAGCTTCTTCCGAGCCGTGGTCGACCACCCGGTCGCGACCACGATGGTGTTCCTGGCGGCGCTGACGTTTGGCCTGGTGAGCTACCTGCGGCTACCCGTCGAGCTCATGCCCGACATCGGGTACCCGACCATCACTGTCCGGACCGCCTATGAGGGCGCCGCTCCCCAGGAGGTCGAGGCCCAGGTCAGTCAGCCCATCGAGGAGCAGCTCGCGACGCTCGACGGACTCGTCACGCTGGAGAGCCGCTCGCGCGCGGGCAGCTCGGAGATCGTGCTCGGCTTCGACTGGGGCACCGACATGCCGGCGGCCTCGCAGACCATCCGCGAGTCGCTCCAGCGGGTGTTCCTGCCCGATCGGGTCGGGCGGCCGCTCATCCTGCGCTACGACCCCTCGCTCGACCCGTTCCTCCGCCTGGCCCTGGCTGCCGATGTCGACGCGGACGAGGACTCGGACGCCGCGCCTCCCACGCTCTACGCGCTGCGGGAGATCGCCGAGGACGAGATCAAGACGGGGCTCGAGGGCATCCCGGGGGTGGCGGCGGTCCGGGTTCAGGGTGGACTGGAGCGCCAGATCCGCGTGGAGGTCCGCGAGGACTGGCTGGCCGCGAAGCAGCTCACGCTCGCCGACGTGCGGACCGCGCTCGCCAACGAGAACGTGAACATCGCGGGCGGCTCGATCATCGAGGGCGACGTCGAGTACCTCATTCGCACCCTCAACCAGTACCGAGGCCTCCGCGACCTCGAGACCGTGAGGTTGCGCCGCGCCGACGGCGTGACCGTACCGCTCGTCGACGTTGCCGAGATCCGGGAGGGCCACCGCGAGCGCGACCTCGTGACCCGGATGAACGGGGGCGAGGCCGTCCAGATCGAGATCTTCAAGGAGGCGGACGCCAACGTGGTCGAGGTCTCCGACCGCGTGCGGGCAGCTCTCTTTGGCCCTGAAACCCTGAGCGAGAACCTGCCGCCGCTCACCAGCCTCACCGAGCTCGACAACCAGGCCGACTTCATCGAGCTCGCCGTCGGCAATCTCCAGTCCACGGCGGTCCTCGGTGGCCTGCTCGCCGTGGCGGTCCTCTTCCTGTTCCTCGGCGACGGGAGGGCGACGGCCATCGTGGGTCTCGCGATCCCGGTGTCCATCGTGATCGGGTTCGCCCCGCTCTACCTGGCTGGCATCTCGCTCAACCTCATGTCGCTCGGGGGACTCGCCCTCGGGGTGGGCATGCTCGTGGACAACGCGGTCGTCGTGCTCGAGGCCATCGATCGACGGCGGACCGACGCGGGCCTCGACCGGCGTACGGCGGCGGTCGAGGGAACCGCCGAGGTCGCCTCTGCCGTCGTCGCGAGCACGCTCACCACGGTGGCGGTCTTCCTTCCCATCGCGTTCGTCGAGGGAGTGGCGGGCGAGCTCTTTGGTGACCTGGCGATCGCCGTCGTGTCCAGCCTCGTCGCCTCGCTGGCGGTAGCGCTGCTCGCGGTCCCCATGCTGTACGCGCTCGACATCCTGCCCGACCTCGACGCGGCGAGCCCCGAAGTGACGGCCATCGAGCAGGCGGGGCAGGCTCGCGGCCTCCGGGCGCGGCTGGGGGCGCTCTTCCGCGACGTGTGGGAGACGCCGCTGGCCGACTGGCGCGAGTCCCTCGACTGGCAGCGCGAGAGGCCAGTGCGGCGCTTGCTCCTGCCCTGGAGCATCGTGCGACTGGTGCTCTGGCTGTCCTTCGGGTTCGTCTCCAGGATGGGCTGGCTCCTCGCCACGGTGTCGCTCGCCGTCGTGCTCCGCACCACCCGGTTCGTCACCCGGACCTTCGGCTGGCTCCCCGCTCGCCTCGCCGCTGGCTTCGCCGCCCGACTCGAGCGGGTTCGCCTCCGCTACCGCAAGGGACTCGGCTCGGTCCTCGAGCGCAGCGTGACCATCGCCATCGTCTCGGGGTTGTTGTTCGCGGGGGGGCTCGGACTGGCCACCCAGCTCGGCACGGAGCTCATCCCGGAGCTCCACCAGGGTCGCTTCACGGCCGACCTGGTGCTCGACGTCGGCACACCCATCCGGCGTACGCTGGCGCGGGTCGCCGATGCCGAAGGCCGGGTGCTCGCGCTGCCCGAGGTCGCCTCGGTCTACAGCGTGGTGGGCTCCGATCCCCGAGTCGACAGCCGCTCTGATCGGGGCGAGCACACCGCGGAGCTCTACGTGAACCTCGAGCCCGGGTTGTCCGCCGCCGTCGAGGAGCGCCTGATGGAGCAGGTACGCCAGCTCGTCGCCTCTCTCGAGGGCGTCACCGTCAAGGTCGACCGGCCGGCGCTCTTCAGCTTCCGCACGCCCATCGAGGTGGTGGTCACCGGCAGCACGCTCGAGGGACTCCGGGCGGCCGGTGACGCCGTGCTCGCGCGACTCCGCCGGGTCCCCGAGCTGACCGACCTCCGCTCGAGCCTCGTGGACGGAAACCCCGAGGTTCGCATCAGCTACCACCGCGACCGACTCCACCGACTCGGCCTCGACCCGGCCACCGTCGCCGCACAGGTCCGAGACAAGGTGCAGGGCGTGGAGGCCACCCGGGTGCAGCGTGGTGAGCAGCGCGTGGGGCTTTGGGTTCAGCTCATCGAGCCCGATCGGTCCAGCGTCGACGATCTCCGGAGGCTCAACATCAATCCGGAGCTCCGCCCCTTGATTCCGCTCGAAGCGGTGGCCGACTTCAGCGAGGGGGTGGGGCCGAGCGAGATTCGGAGGGTCGACCAGCAGCGGGCGGTCGTGATCAGCGCGAACCTCGCCGCATTCGACCTCGGCACCGCTCGCGACGCCATCGAAGCGGCGCTGGACAGCTGGAGCGTTCCCGAGGGTGTCCGATGGCAGATCGCGGGTCAGAGCCAGGAGATGGCGGCGAGCCTCGGCTCGCTCCAGTTCGCCCTGGGGCTCGCGGTGTTCCTCGTCTACGTGATCATGGCGAGCACCTTCGAGAGCCTGGTCCACCCCTTCGTGATCTTGTTCGCGGTGCCGCTCGCGCTGGTCGGCGCCGTGGTCGGGCTCGCCATCGCCGGCCAGCCCATCAGCGTCGTGGTGCTCATCGGCGCCATCGTGCTCGCTGGCGTCGTGGTCAACAACGCGATCGTCCTGGTCGACTCCATCAACCGCCAACGCGCCGTCGGCCTGCCGCTCGACGACGCCATCCGCGAGGCAGGAAGTCTCCGGCTGCGGCCGATTCTGATCACGACGGCCACCACGGTGCTCGGACTCGCGCCCCTCGCGTTCGGCGTGGGAGCGGGCGCCGAGGTGCAGAGCCCGCTCGCGGTGACCGTCATCGGGGGGTTGCTGTCGTCGACGCTGCTGACGCTGGGTGTGGTGCCCGTGCTCTACCGCCTGTTGGCCGGGAGCCGGGGCGACGTCAGCCCTGACGCTCGCGGATGATCCCGAGGGCCACCTCGTTGGCTCGCTGCATCGACTCCTCGAAGTTCGCCACGACGCGCTTCTCGATCTGGCGACCGATCATCGGCACCTTCACCGTGATCTCGCCGTCGATCACGCGCTTGCAGCCCTCTCCGTCGGGCACGCAGGTCGTGACCCCACGCACCTCGACCCGGTCGCGGAGCCCGTCCATCTCGACCGTCCACTCCATGCGACCGGCGGCGCGGTCGAAGCGGTTCGTCTGCACGTAGGACAGCTTCTTCGTCCCGAGCGCCGAGGCGACCATGCTCGGAAGCTCGCGATCCGGCTCGGTGCGGATGCGCCGGATCTCGATGTCGCCCTCGGTGCGGGTCTCGAGGACCTCTTGCTGGATCTTGGTCTGCTCGCGCAGTCGCTGCTTGTATTCGTCAGACTCGAAGACGTCCCAAGCGCTCGTCGCATCAATCGGAAGGTGGTTCTCGACGTAGAGCTTCACGGGTTTCTCCGCAGGGATTACGGTTGGCGGGCGAGCACCGCGGTGAAGCGGACCTCTTCGAGCGCGGCGTACTCCTGGATGCGCAGCTTGCCGCGTAGCTCGGGCAGCAGCGACTTCGGATTGCCCATCGAGTGCAGGATGGTGGCGTAGAACCACCCCCCGGGCCGCACCCAGGCCTGGGCGACCTGCAAGGCTCTCGCAGGCGCGTGCGTCTCGTGGACGGTCGACCCCACCACGGTCACGAGGTCGAACGGCCCGAGGTCGGCCTGGAGCAGGTCACCGTGCACGACCCTGGAGGGATTGGGGTGCCCGAGCCGATCCTGGCGCGCTCGATGAGCCTGGACGACCGTGTGGTCGATATCGACGCTGGTGAGCGTCGCGTGACCCAGCAAGAAGTAGCCGAGCCAGTCGTCGAACTCGCCCGCACCGATGCCCACGTTGCACGCGGTGCGGATCTCCGCCGGATCCAGGTGCTCGCGGAGGAAGTACCGGGTCCAGCAGTCGAGATAGAGGCGCTCGGGGGAGAGCATCCAGCGTCGGTAGACCGGGGTCACCGCCCCTACTTACCCGATTCCGCGGAGTTTGTTCGGGCGCCGATGAATCTCCTCGTACCGCCCTGACTTCCCGGAGGCCCTCCCCAGATCGCCCGGCTGGCTCCTGGGTGACTCACGGGGCCCTTTCGGCCAACTGCCCCTGCAGCTGCAGGAGCTTCGCCTGGGCGAGGCGATAGTCGGTGCGAGCCTTCGCGGCGTTGGCCTTCGCCCGGTCGACCTCGGTGCGGGCCTCGAGCACGTCACGCCGCAGATTGCGGCCCGCGGCGTCCAGAGCCTCCTCGGCGTCCAGGGTCTCGATGGCGAGCTGCAGGTTGGCGTCGGCGAGCTCGGTCTGAACCCGGGCCGACCGAAGCGTCAGCACCTGCTCCTCGACCATGGCGGCCACCTGTCGGATCTGGGCCTGGAGGTCCTGCTCTCGCTGGACCAGCTGGGCTTCGGCCTCGGACTGCTGGCCCCGGGCCGCTCGATTGCCGAGCGGCACCGTGAAGTTGCCGGAGACGGTCCAGAACGGCTGGTTGTCTTCCTCGAAGAGACCGGGAAACGTACTGGCCGCGGTGCCCACGGTACAGTTGGGGTTCTTGGGGTCCACGAACGCGTCGGGACAGCGCTGGCTCGCGACACCTGCCGAGGCCGTGGCGGCCAGCGCGGGCAACCGGCCGTGCTTCGCGAACGACAGAGACAGCTCCGCCTGATCGAGGTTCATCCTGGCGAGACGAAGGTCGAGGTTCTGCTCCATCGCGACCTCGACGGCCTGCTCCACGTCCAGGTCGACCAGATCGGGAACCTCACCGGGCGCAGTGGCCGGAAGCACCGGCTGATCCGGCGGCTGCCCCATGACCATCAGCACGGTGTTCGCAGCACGTTCCGCTGCGTTCTCGGCGTCGATCGCCGACTGCTGCGCCTGAACCAGGGCCGCCTCGAGACGGGTCGCTTCGACCTTGGCGAGCTGGCCGCTCTGGACCTGCAGACGGCCGATTCGCAGCGACTCCTCGGCCACGCGCACGCTCTCGAGCGCGATCTGCCAGAGCTCGTACTGGTACACCCAGCTCCAGTAGGCCTCCGCCGCCTGGTACAGCGCGTCCTGTCGCTGCTTCTCGAGCTCCACCTCGGCGAGGTCGCGGGAGTTGCGGGCCTGGGTCACGTTCTGGACGTTGAACCGGAACCACACGCCTCGCAGGAGCTGTTGGGTGACCGAGAAGCTGGCTCGCGTGTTGAACGTGTTGAAGCCGGCGCTGTCCCCGAAGGGATTCGCCGCCCCTCCGAACGAGGCGAACTCGGTGCGGTTGTTGTCGGTGCTCGCGGAGACCGAGACATCGGTTCCGCTCGGCAGGGTCGCCGCGAGCGCGTTCTCGATGCGCCACGTTCGTGTCTCGTTGGTGAACGGGATCGCTTGCAGAAAGCCCTGGCTCCGATTGAAGCCGCGGCTCATGTCGAGGCTGTATCGGGGATCGAACTGTCCTCGACTGCCGAGCAACGTGCCCTCGGCTTGATCGCGGCTGGTCCGGGCCCGGCTCACCGCGACGTTGTCGACCATCGAGGCGCGGAGCGTCTCGCGGTAGGTGACCGCCCGCGACTCGTCGGGCACCTGGGCGACTGCGGTGGCAAAGGCGAGTCCGAACAGCCAGATCATGCGGGTCTCCTCGACACGAGCCAGGCGAACCAGGCGAACCAGCGGTGTCGGGCATCGTCGAGCGCCGCGTAGAGGAACGGCACGAACAACAGGGTGAGCAAGGTGCCCGCGACGAGGCCGCCGATGACGGTCCGGCCGAGCGGGGCGTAGGGTATGCCGATGAACGACGAGCTGCCGAATGCCATGGGCAGCAGCCCGAAGATGGTCGTGAGCGCGGTCATGAGGATGGGGCGCAGCCGCCGCCGACCTGCGGTCACGATCGCCTCGGCGCGGTCCAGTCCGTCGCGCTGCAGCTGAGTCACGAGGTCGACGAGCACGATCCCGTTGTTCACGATGACCCCGACCAGAATCACGAGCCCCACGAAGGCCATGAAGTCGAGCTCCGTGCCCGTGAGGTAGAGCATCCACACCGCGCCGAGCCCCGCCATGGGAATGGTCGTGATGATCGACAAGGGCAGCACGAAGCTCTCGAAGAGGATGCCGACGAGCAGGAACACGAACACCACCGAGAGGCCCAGCGCGAGGAACATCGCCTCGTCTTCGGCCTCGCGCTGGCGGAAGCTCGCGCCCTTCTCCCAACCGTAGCCTCGGGGAAACGCCATGTCTCGCAAGGCGAGGTCGAGACCGGACCACACCTCGCCCGAGTCTGCCTCCTCGGCGAGGTCGAGCGTGAGCCCGAGGGTGGTGCGCTGATCGAGCCGAGAGATGCGGCTCGGGCCCCGGGCGAATCGAACATCGGTCAGTGCACGGAGCGGTACGAGCTGTTGCTCGACGGGCGACCACATCTCGAAGCTCCGAATGGCCTCCAGGCTATCGCGGTCCTGGAGCGCGAACCGCGACGTGACGGGGATCTCGCGCTCACCCTCCAGAATCTCGGGCAGCGCGGTCCCTCGCATGGCGTAGGCCACGGTGGTGCCGATCTGCGTGGCGCCGACACCGTAGCGATTGGCGGCGTCGCGGTCGACGACGAGCTGGACCTCCTGGGTGCC
>CAZZLC010000053.1:23876-41486 GCA_964655065.1 uncultured Enterobacteriaceae bacterium
GTCGTCGAGGTACACGAACAGGCGACCCTGCATGCTGCTTCCGCCGAGACGCGACCGGAAGACGCGAACCCCCCACTCCTCGCGGTGCTCGCGAACAGTGTCCTCCATGGCCTTCACGATGGCATCGCGCTCGGGCATGCTGGCCTGCTCGGGTACCGTGAAGCGGACCACGAAGTCGTTGAGGTTGGTCTCCGCGTCGGGACTGCACCGCACGCCGGGGGCCGCGACGAACCCCGTGAGCAGGACCAGGGCGACCATGGTCATCGCACCGTCGACCCTTCGCTTCAGCGATACGCGGAGTAGCCGCTCGTAGAGCCCGCCGAGCCTGCTCAGCCAACCCGGGTCGGTCTTCACCTGCGCCCGACCCACGTACCGCGTCGCGAGGGGGGCGAAGAGCAAGGCCACCACGAGGCTCGCGGCCAGCGCATAGATCACGGGCAGGCCGATCGCCCCGAGGAAGAAGGAGACCCGAGCGTCCTCGGACATCAGGATCACAGGGAGGAACACGATCATCGTGGTCACCGTCGAGACGATGATCGCGAGGTTCACCTCGGCCGTGCCGTGGACCGCCGCGTCGCGCGGTTCGTCGCCCTGGGCGCGCCGTCGGTAGATGGTCTCGATGACCACGATGGCGTTGTCGACCACCATGCCGACGGCCAGCATGAGCCCCATCATCGACAGCAGGTTCAGGCTGCCCCCCGTAAAGTAGAGCAGCCCGAGCGTGATGAGGATGGAGAACGGGATGGACGCAGCGATGAGCAGCGTCATTCGCCACTCGCGCAGGAACAGCCACAGCACGATCAGCGCGAAGAGGCCGCCGAACAGGGCGGCATTCACCAGGGTCTGGAGGCTGCTCGAGATGAGGTCGCCCTGGTTGAAGAACACGAAGAACTCGGCACCGTCGACGCGGGGATCGCCCGAGAAGTCGTCGAGCACCTCCTCGATGCGCTCGGCCACCTCGATGGTGTTCGCGGCCGAGTCCTTGCGAATGGCGATGGCCGCGGCCTCCTGACCGTTCACGCGTGCGATGTCGGTGGAGAGCGCGGCGCCATATCGGATCTCGGCGATGTCGGCGAGCACGAGTTCGTCGCGGACCGGGTAGGCGACGAGGTCGTTCAGCCCCTCGAACGGGGAGAGGGCTCGAGCATGAAGCACCTGCCCGCGGTCCTCGATCTTCCCCGACGACATCTGGAAGTTGTCGGTCTGGATGCGGCGCTGGACCTCGCCGAGGTTGACGCCGTGGGCGTACAGCCGATCCTTGTCGTAGTCGACCCACACCCCCTGCTGGGGAACGCCCCACACGTCGAGCGCGGCCACGCCGGGGATTCGCTCGAGCGCGGGCTGGAGCACCCTCGTCATCACGTAGTAGGGGTCTTCGGCTTCGTCGGGAAACGACGCCCCGACGAACACGATGGGATCGTCGCTCGGATTGTACCGGAACACCCCGTAGCGCTCGACGTCCTCGGGCAGGTCGGGCATCGCCCGCTCGAGTCGGTCGACGACCGAGTTGTAGGCCTCGTCCATGTCGACCGAGGAGTGGAACTCGAGGGTGAACTGGGCCGATCCGGACGATGCCCTGGAGATCATCTGCTTGACCCCCGAGACCGTGCCGAACTGGGTCTCGACGGGCCGGACGATGCGGTCGTCGACCTCGATGGGGGCTGCGTTCGGGTAGGGCACCCACACCCAGAGGAACCCGGGCTCGATTCCCGACGGGAGCAGCTGCACCGGTAGACGCGCGTAGGCCACGAAGCCGAGCACCATCGCGGCGATGAACACCATCAGCACGGAGACGGGCCGATCCCAGGCCAGCGCGGGGAGTCGCTCACGCAGGTTCATGTCGCCGCACGTAGCGATTGGTCCGACGACGGGCCCTCAAACCTGCCAGGACGTGACAAGGAACCCCGAGATCGAGCGAGCTGTGTCCGGGGCTCCTGCCGGATTGACGGGCGGGTTATCGGCGCTCATGCCCACGGATACCTCGACGCTGCCGACCGCTCCGACGCGTCTCACCGACGGCCTCACCGGTTTCGAACGCTTCGCCGTCGCCTCGATCACCGCGATTCACGAGAATCCGGTCCCGAAGTACCTCTCGTACCTGTTCACCCGGTACGTCAGCATGCAGTGGATCCTGCTCGTCACGGGGCGCCGCATCGAGCTCCACGGGCGGGAGCACGTCGAGCAGCTCGACCCGGAGAAGGGGATCCTCCTCGTCGCGAACCACCGCACCATGTGGGACATGTACGTGGCGTTGTCGGTGTGGTTGACCCTCAACGATCGCCGCTGGGCGATGTACTTCCCCGTCAAGCGCACGTTCTTCTACACCCACCCCGTCGGCTGGCTCGTGAACCTCGGAATCAGCGCAGGCGGCATGTGGCCTCCGATGAGCCAGACCCTGGACCGCAGCGGACGCAACGCGGCGGGACTCGCCGAGCTCGTCAAGGTGCTGGAGCGACCCGGGACCATCGTGGGCATCCACCCCGAGGGAACCCGCAACAAGAGCGGCGACCCGCTGACGTTCCTCCGCCCCAAGGGTGGCCTGGGTCGGGTCGTCAAGGCCTGCGACCCTGACGTGCTGGTGGTGCCGTTCTACATGGACGGGCTGTCCGACAGCCTCGGGCTCGAGTTCAAGCGCGGCTTCTCGCCCCCCGGGCCCGGTCGGGAGCCGCCGATCCGCCTCGTGTTCGGCCCACCGGAGCCGGTCTCGAGCCTCGACCGGGAGCAGCCCGCCAAGGTCCTCTCCGCGCAGCTCCTGGAGCGCGTCCACGGCCTCGGCACGAGCCTTCCGACGCCTCAGCCGGACCCGATCGCCTGGCCGGCCACGAAGACCTGACGGACGGGATGCACGTCGTGGTCGAACACGACGTGCTGCATGACCTCGGTGGCGGAGTGCGCGCGCTGAGGCACCTCGAGGACGACCAGATCCGCAGCGAGGCCCGGGTCGAGCGCGCCAGTGCCGCTCGCGCCGAGAGCGAGCGCACCTCCGCGGGTCGCCCACCACCACAGGGTGGCGAGGTCGAGCTCCACGCCCTGGCGCCGTGCGTTGTCGTAGGCGTGCGACATGGTGCGGTACACCCCAAAGGAGCGCCCCGCGCCGATGTCGGTGCCGAGCGCGACCGAAAGGTTCCGCGAGAGCACGGGCTCGACCGGCATCCCACCGCTGCCGAGGAAGTCGTTGGAGTCGGGACAGTGCACGACCGTCGCTCGCGCGGCGGCGAGGCGATCCCACTCCGACGAGGAGAGGTGAATGCAGTGGGCGAACGCGGCGCGCTCGTGGACGAGCCCGGCGTCCTCGTAGACGCGGAGGTAGTCCGGCACCCGGAACCGCCGCGTCACCTCGGCGCACTCCGCCGGCGACTCGGCCAGGTGGGTGCTCACCGCGAGCCCGAGATCCCGAGCGAGCGTTCCGGCGCGCGCGAGCGCCCCGGGGCTGCAGGACAGGGCAAACCTCGGGATCACGCCGACCGCGAGGCGCGCTCCGTGCCAACGCTCCACGAGACGCCGGACCGCCGCCTCGGAGGCCGAAGCCGCGGTGGCGAGGTCCGGGGGGCAGTCCGTGTCCATCCACACTGGCCCCGCGACGGCGCGGACCCCCGCGACGTCGAGCGCGCCGAACAGGGCGCTCGTCGCGGCCTCGTGGACGGAGCCATACACGAACGCGAGCGTCGTGCCCGCCCGCACGAGCCGCGATGCGAACGCCTCGGCCACCGCTGTCGCGTGGACGGGGTCCGCGCAGCTCGCCTCCGCGGGAAAGACCGTGGCCTCCAGCCACTCGAGGAGCGGACCCGTGGCGGAGCCGACGAGGTGCGTCTGCGGTGCGTGGACGTGGGCATCGACGAACCCGGGCGCGATGACGTGAGGTCGCAGATCGTGGTCCACCGGTAGGCCGTCCGTCGGCTCGACCGACCGGATCCTCCCCTCGTCGACCGTGATCACGGCATCGTGATGGTAGGCCACCTCGCTGGGAGAGCGCGGATCGAGAACGCGCCCACGCAGCCTGATCACCGGCGGCTCCACACGACCCGCTCCCGCAGGTTCTGGGGGCCCCGTCGCTCGATGTGGCCGTCGGGCCAGACGACCTCGACGTCGACGATCCGATCCGCGTCGGCGAGCCCGAACAGGAGCTCCAGCCCACTGTTCGCGGCAAACCCGGAGCCACCCTGGAGCCAGCGCCGCACGAACCAGCGCGCGCCGTCGCGGTCGCGCTCCACCGTGACGGTGACCCGCGAGCCGATGGCCGAGGTGTTCACGGCCTTGCCGTCGCCTTCGAGCCCGAGATGCCACCAGGCGGGGTCCTCGTCGTAGTCGAACACGAACAGTCGGTTCGGCTCGCGGACCCGGTCGGGCATGCGCCCGGGTCCGCCGTTGCTCACTGCGAGTTCCGGCACTCCGTCACGATCGAGGTCGAGGATCAGCGTGCCGTGCGTTCGGTAGGGATAGGGAGCGGCGTCGATGCCGTCCGCGGGTGGAGCCGCTCCGTCGATCAGGTCCGTCGCGTTGCGGTACCGAGGCACCGCGATCCGCGCGCCATCGACCCGAACCCGGCGCAGCTCCCCGGTCGACAGGTAGAGTGCGTTCACCGTGCCGTTCTTGGGCGTGCCGTTGCCCACGAACACGTCGGGGATGCCGTCGAGGTTGAGGTCGCCCACCTGCGAGCCCATGACCCCGTCCCCTCGTGCGGGACCGTCCCAGTTGACGAAGGGGTCGTTGAGCCCCATCTCGTCGGTCAGGTCGACGAATCCTCGCCCCTCGACGTTGAGGAACACGGTGTGGCCGGACTGGTGCGGGCTCTCCTCGGGCTCGTATGGCCGCACGAAGACGACCAGGTCGGGGTAGCCGTCGCGGTTGAGGTCGGCAGCGGCCGACGAGAAGGAGCGCTCGGGGTAGCGCAGGTCGCTGCCCGCGAGCGACAGTGCGGCCGTGCGGTCCTCGAACCCGAGCCCTCCCGTCTCGACGAGCTGGTTGACGAACAGGTGGTTGTCCGACGTGAAGTTGTTCTCGAAGAGGTCGAGGTCACCGTCGAGGTCGAGGTCGAGCCAGGTCGAGTTCATCGTCTTCTGCTCGGTGACGAACCCGACCTCCCCCCCGACCTCGCGGAAGGTCCCGTCGCCCTGGTTGTGCCACAACAGGTTCTTGGCGCGCCACACGTCGGGGTCCGAGGAGCCCGCGACCCAGAAGCTGTTGACGAAGATGTCCAACCATCCGTCGCGGTCGGCGTCGACGAGAGCCGCACCAGTACTCGTCCACGGGGCGGGCGATCCGCCCACTTGCGGGCCCTCGATGCCCGCGGCCCCCGATACCTCGGCAAACGCCATCCGGGCTCCCTCGGTCGCGTTGAGGAAGAGCCGATCGAGCTCGACAGCCTCGTTCCCGCCGGCAGCGACGAACAAGTCAGCGTCACCGTCGTTGTCGACGTCACCCACCGCGCCTCCCCAGGCGAGGGCGCCCTCGAGCACCGTCGGCCCGGGCTCGAACGACAGCCGGCCCTTCTCGGCCGAGGTGTTCCGCAGCACGTAGGAGGTGTCGCCCGGATTGCCGAGGTAGATGTCGGTGAGCCCGTCACCATCGAAGTCGGCAGCGAGGGCAGCCCGGCCACGCTGGTGATGGCCGAACCCGACGTCCTGGAAGCCCGCCTCCAGCGCCACGTCGGTCGCCCGGACGGGCCAGGCCCCGGGCACCTGCACCGGCTCGTCGGCGCCACACGCGAGGAAGAGGATCACGGTCATGGTGGTCGTCGTACCTCCTCCACCTGGCGCTCGCATCGATAAGGGCGAGGATGGAGGAAGCATGCTCGCAGTCTACGGCAGCCTCGCCCTCGCACAGCCCGCACCGTGTGACGACCCGCCCGAGGCGAAGCCAGTCGTGAAGTGCGACGCCGAGACCGGCCGCGACGCGGACCGCAAGATCGACCTCTCCGCCCTCCTCGGAGCGCCCAAGGCGCCGGTCGACCCCGGATGCCGCCGGACCACGACCACGGTGGTGAGCGGCAGCCCGATCGGGGTCACGGACCGCCTCGCCTCCGTGGACGACGCTCTTCGTCACTGTGCCGTAGCCGCTCGCGAGCGGCGACCCAGCCTGGCCGGGGGCGTGTCGTTCGCACTGACGATCGACGGCCAGGGCCAGGTGAGCAAGGTGGACTCGCGTTCGTCCACCCTCGACGACGACGAGCTCGTCGAGTGCTTCGCACGTGCTCTCGGCACCGCCCGGTTCACGCCGGCCGAGCGCGTCGTTCACGTCGACGTGGGGTGCCAGACCGGCTCAGAGTCGTAGTCGCGCCGTGCGCTCGTCCGCCGTGCCTCTTCGCTGGACCCTGGTGCGTCGCTCCGTCGACGTCGAAGGCGTGACCTACGCCTTCGACGCCCTTCCGTCGTTCGAGGAGGCCTCGGCCGAGGCATATCGCCACCTCGCCCGGATCGAGCACCGCGGAAGCCGGACCGAACGCCAGGACCTGTCGCCCATGTTCGGGGTGATCTGGGGCTCTGCGCTCGTGCTGGCCCGCCGCCTCCACCACGAGGACTGGACCGGCGTCGATGCGCTCGAGCTCGGTTGTGGGCTCGCCCTGCCCGCCTGGGTCGCGGCCCGCCGGGGTGCCCGCGTGCTCGCCACCGATCAACATCCCGACACCGGGGCGCTCCTCGCCCGCAACCTGGCGCTCAACGGTCTCGCAGATCGGGTCCGCTACGCGACACTCGACTGGCGAGACCCTGGCGACGTCGGCCGATATCCGCGGGTCTGGGCGAGCGACGTGCTGTTCAGCCACGAGCTGCCCACGCTCGTGGCCGCGACGTTCGCGCGGACGCTCGCGCCGGGCGGAACGGGGTGGCTCACCGATCCCGGACGGGCCTACCTTCCGGAGTTCGAGGCGGCGTGCGTCGACGTCGGGCTGGACGTCCACGTCGATGTGGACGACGACGGCGAACGCACCGAGGCGTTCGTCGTCACGTTGACCAGGCCGTCTTGACCCGCGACGAGCGGCGCCAGCGCATCGCAGCGCACGTCGCCAGCCCGTTCGGGATCCCGGCACACGCCTTCGACGGCCACCAGCACGAGGCAACGAGCGTCCGTGGCGCTCCCGCTGGCGTGGCAGTGGGACCGGTAGCTCGCGAGGCTCGCCCAGTCCATCGCCACGTCCTGCACGAAGGCAGCCAGGACATCGTGAAGCTCGCACTGCAGGGCGAGGTGGCGCACGGTGAGGAGCTGCGGATCGTCGGGTTGGAGCCTCGCCACGGACCGGACGAGATCCGTCGAGGCTCGACGCGGCTCCTCGCAGCGCGCCTGGGTCGGCCACTCGAGCATGACGGCTCTGGACCAGACGGCATACATCTCGCTCGGCTCGGGCGACGCCTCGGGTCCCGGGCTCCCACACGCGACGAGCCCGCAGGCGAGGAGGAGGAGACCGAGCGGGTGCCGCCGCCCTACCCGAGACCTCGTAGGGCAGTGCGATGGTGGGCGGTGGCGACACCCGACGGACCACCCGTCGCGGTTCAATCCGTGGGCCAACTGGCGGCCGCCGTCGAAGCTCGACAATGACACCTCCCCGGTGACGGTCGTCGGCACCTCCGACGACCGTCGTCGGTCCATCTGAATGCGCAGTGGAGCGCCTCGATGACAGATCTTCTGCAACGCACCGTGCTGCTGGTGATCGGCGGCAGTCGAGCCTACGGGCTGCACGGCCCCGAGTCCGACGTGGACGTCAAGGGGGCCTGCATTCCCCCTCGCGCGGCGGTCCTCGGCATCTTCGAGCGGTTCGAGCAGGTCGACGACCCCTCGGCGCTGGCCCCCCTCGAAGACTGGCTGACCGCAGACGAGCGGGCCGTCGGCAAGCTCGAGGGCGCCGTCTACGATGCGCGAAAGGTCCTACGGCTGGCTACCGAGGCGAATCCCAACATCCTCGACCTGCTGTTCTGCCGCGAGTCGGAGATCCGACACGTCACCGCGCTGGGTGAAGCGCTGCGAGGCATCCGCGACGCCTTCGTGACCCAGAAGGCGCAGGCCACCTTCGCGGGCTACGCCCACGCCCAGCTGAAGCGCATCCGCAACCACCGGTCCTGGCTCCTGAGTCCGCCGCGGTTCGCCCCGACGCGGGCGGACTTTGGGCTGCCCGAGGTCGCGCTCGTGCCCAAGGCGCAGCGCGACGCAGCCGAGGCTGCGGTGCGAAAGCAGCTCGACGGATGGACCTTGGACCTCGAAGGCCTCGACGAGGCGCAGAAGATCCGCGTTCGTGAGGCGATGCAGGCCACCCTGACCGACATGGCCCACGCCGTGGGCCTCGGTGGCTCGGCCGAGGCCGTCACCTGGACGGCGGCCGCCCGCAAGGTGGGGCTCGACGACAACCTCATCGAGGCGCTCAGAGCGGAGCGGGCGTTCCGCTCCGCCCAGCAGCACTACGTCAACTACCAGCGGTGGACTCGCGAGCGGAACCCGGCCCGCGCAGCCCTCGAGGCCGAGTACGGCTACGACACCAAGCACGGCTCACACCTCGTGCGCCTGCTGCGGATGGCCGGCGAGATCCTCGAGACAGGGCAGGTTCACGTCTGGCGCGGCCCCGACCCGCGGGGACCCGCAGATCGCGACGAGCTGAGGGCCATTCGCGACGGCGCTTGGTCGTTCGACCAGCTCGTGGACTGGGCCGATGCCCAGACCCGGCGGCTCCGCGACCTGGTGGATCAGGGCCGAGCCGTGGTGCCTGCGAGTCCCGACCGAGCGGCGATCGACAAGTTCGCCCAGGACTGGATCGCCCGAGCCCTCACCGAGGACGTCGCCTGATGCGACTCCCCCTCCAACGGCGAGCGGATACGGGAAGGTCATGGTTCGCCTTGCCCACCTCGCAGATGCCCCCATTCTCGCCGGTGTCGAGGCCCGCGCGTGGCGCAAGGCGTACGCCGCGCTCCTGCCAGAGGCCCGCCTGGCCGAGCTCGCATCGGAAGCCCGGCTCGCCCAGTGGCGGTCTCGGCTCCGGCGCAATGGCCGCCGCGACGGTCGCGCGATCCTGGTAGCCGTCGACGGACAAGGCGGCCCGGTCCTCGGATACGTGAGCCTCGGGCCCGCCGACCACCCCGACCTCGAGCCGGGCTTCGCGGGCGAGGTCTTCGAGCTGTACGTCGACCCCGAGGCTCAGGGCCAGGGCGTGGGCAGCGAGCTACTCGAGGCCGCGTTCGACGCGCTCCGCCAAGCTGGTTTCGGGTGGGCCGTCCTCGAGGTACTGGCCGACAACGCGCCGGCCCGGTCCTTCTATGCGTCACAGGGCCTGCTCACCGAGGGCCGGACGCGCCGACGCCCGAGCCGTCACGACGGGTTCAGCGATTCTTCCCGCTACAGCCTCCCCCGGTCGTCGGTGAAGGTGGTCCGGTACGAGACCTCGCTGTGGGACCTCGACCCGAACTTGTTCGTGGTCTCGTCGGAGGCCTCGAGCTGACGAGAGGCGCTGGGCTGATGAGCCTCAGTCGTTCTCACGGACTCTCACTGGCCACCAGCGAATCCCCTGCTGGCCCGTCGTCGACGGAATGCGCGGAAACGCCTTGGCCTTCATGAAGGCCTCGAGCTCCTCGTCGCTCAACACGGACTTGAGCGAGCGCGCCTTGATCTGCCGGTGGCGACCATAGAACACCCGCATCTTCCTCCACGTGTCGGGGTCGTGGACGTCGGCGAGCTTCCGCTCCGCCTCGTCGAGCGTATCGAGCACGACCGCGCTCACCGCAGCCCGGGTCTCGCCGTCCCACCCTCGGGCGTCCGCGATCTCCTCCAGCTTGGCCTCGACCTCGGCCCGCCGCTCGGGAATCCCCGCTCGGCGCGCTTCGCCGAGATCGACCACCGGCTCGGGGGCCGTCACGGGCTGCGGCTCCGCCGGGAGGGGCTCCGCGCGACGAGGAGCCGCAGCAGGGGCCTGCGCCACCGGCACGGGGACCGGAATCGCGACCTCGGTAGAAGGCGGCGGCGGCGGCGGTACGTCGGCGTTCAACGCCCATCCGGCCACCAAGAAAGCCACGACCGCCATTCCAACGTAGACGGCCCATCGAGAGGCTGTCGCGTTCATCTCCACCACCACCTTTCGGGAGGGCCGCTTAACCCCCCCGAGGTCAGTCGTGGAGGATGCGCTCCGGCGGGTCGTCGAGATCGTCGAACTGGCCCTGACGAGCCGCCACCACGAACAAGAACGCAAAGACGGCGCCGAGCAGCACGGCGACGGGAAGCAACACGACGATGATGTCCATCACCCCTCCTTCGACGGGGACCGTTCCCCGAGGCGACGCAAGCGTCCTTCGACACTGACCCCGCCCGCGATCACGAGCAGGCTCGAGAGCGGCATGAGCACCGCCGCCACGAGCGGATCGACGAAACCAGCGGCCGCGAACCCGACCGCCACGACGTTGTACACGACCGAACGGGTCATGTTGCCCCGGACGACCCGCCGAACCACCTTGCCCGCGAGCATCCCCCACCGGACCGGGGCGAGCGCATCGTCCACCACGACGCCGTCGGCCACGAGCACCGAGGCTGCTGCCCCGCCGCGCATGGCGAACCCCACG
This sequence comes from uncultured Enterobacteriaceae bacterium, assembly GCA_964655065.1. Taxonomy (GTDB): domain Bacteria; phylum Myxococcota_A; class UBA796; order UBA796; genus DRPG01. Next base: position 34,403 of record CAZZLC010000053.1, read on the forward strand.
TCGGCCTTCACGAGCGCAGGACCGTCGTTCAGGCCGTCGCCCACGAACAAGACGGTGCGACCGGCGACCTGCTGACGGTCGACGAACGCCGCTTTCTCGGGTGGGGTGAGCCCGGCGTGGACCTCGAGACCCCCGACCCCCTCGGCGATGCGGTGGGCGACCGCCTCGTGATCGCCGGTGAGCAAGACGACCGGCACCTGACCGTCGTGGTCGCCCCGGATCTGGTGGAGCACCCGCGGCGCGTCGTCGCGTCGTGTGTCGGCCAGTCCGATGATTCCGATTCGCTCTTCGTCGTCAGTGCGCCAGAGCTCGACCGTGCCCGGCGAGCCGGACCGCAACGCGTAGCCCACGTCGTCGACCCGCCCCTCGACCCCGACGCCTACCGTCTCGCGGAGATCGGTGGCCAAGGGCAGACGAACCCCTCGATCGATCGCCGCCTCGCGAATCGCCTGGGCGATGGGGTGGTGGCTCGCCCGCTCGAGGCCAGCGGCGACGCGCAGGACGTCGGTCTCGGCGCTGACCACCCGGGGCACTCCGCCGGTCACGGTGCCCGTCTTGTCGAGAGCGAGCAGGTCGACGTCGGCGAGCCGCAGCAGGCTCGCCCCGTCACGGAGCACCAGGCCACGCCGGGCGAGGGCGGAGAGTCCGTGGCTCACCGCGATGGGCCAGGACAGCCCGAGCGCGCACGGACAGGCGACCACGAGCACCGCGACCGTTCGCTCGAGCGCCGTGTCGAGACCGAGGGTCACGGTGGTGCCGATGCTGGTCAGCAGCGCGACGAGGAGGGTGCCCGCCGTGAACCAGGGCGCGATGCGGTCGGCTGGGGTCACCGGGAGGCCCCGGTCCACCGAGGTCATGACCTCCCTGGCCATGCGCTGGCCGAGCGTGGCGTCACCAGTCTGCTCGACCGAGACGGAGAGCGCGCCATCGACGATCTCGGCCCCCGCGACGACACGCTCACCGGCCCCCCGCGCCACCGGCTCCGACTCGCCGGTGAGCAGCGCCTGCCGCACGAGGGCGCGGCCGTCGATCACGACCCCGTCGGCGGGGACCTCCTCGCCGAGCCCGACCTCGACGCGGTCACCCACCTCGAGCCGATCGACGGGCACGATCTCGACTTGGCCGTCGCGCATCCGACGCGCCTCGGTGGGCAGGGTGGCCGCGATGCTCGCCGCCGCGGTCGCCGCCGATCGACGCCCTCTCGCCTCGATGAGCCGGCCTACGAGCAACAGCGTCACCAGCATGACGAGCGTGTCGAGGTAGCCATCCTGGCGGTCGAGCGTGGCCCAGACCCCGTGACCATAGAGCACCGCCACCGCGAGGCTGATGGGGAGGTCCATGTGAAGGACCCCGCGGGAGAGGGCTCGCCAGGCCGAGGTGAAGAAGCCGCTCGCTGCGTAGATGGCCACCGGCGTGGCCAGCGCCAGCTCGGTCCAGCGGAACAAGGCCAGGTACCGCGCCTCCATGCCCTCGAACCAACCGGTGTAGACCGTGGCCGACAACAGCATCACGTTCGCGGCGCAGAACGAGGCCACTCCGAGTCGCACCGTCCACTCGCGGTCGGCGGTGGACGGACCATCCACGGCCCGCGGCGCGTACCCGAGTCCCGCGATGCGGGCGCCGATCGTCTCGATCGAGACGACCTCGGGGTCGAACAAGATCTGGGCTCGTCCCGTGGCGTAGCTCACCGAGGCCTCGGAGACGCCCTCCGTGCGCTGCAGAACCCCCTCGACGAGCCACACGCACGACGCGCAGCGCAGCCCGTCGACCACGAGGCGGCACGACATTCCGCCGTCGGTCTCCTCGAGGGGCAACGCGCGGTAGTCGCCCCGCTGTGCCGCGGGCCGGGGCGCGGGCTGCTCCCGCTTCGCGTACCACTCGTCGAGACCTGCTCCCGCGATGATGGCGGCCGCGGTCTCGCAGCCCGCACAACAGTACCGGTCGACCGAGCCTGCGACGGCCACCCCGCAGTGGGGGCAGCTCGCCCCGTCAGCACGGCGGGCCGTCCGGGCCCCGTCGACCTTCACCATGTCAGCGGTCTGCCGTCTCGTAGGAGGCCTCGATGATGGGCGCGTTGTTGGTGGCGATGATGATGAATCCGACGTTCACCAGTACCACCACCATCAGTCCCACCGTGATGCCGATCGGCCATTCGAGGCCACTTGCCTTCGTCTCGCTCACTTCGAACCTCCACGGGGCGGCGCCTTGAACGTCGCGTCGACCGTGATCGTGTTCACGCCGTCGCCAATGACGACCTCGAACGGTGCGGTGCGGTCGGTCGAGCCCTCGGGCATCCGCACGACGAGAGGGACCGTCGCGTCGCCGAGTGGCTCGAGGGTGAGAGCCGACACGGTGACCTCGGGATTGTCGAGTCCCTCGATCGCGAACGTGTACTCGTGCGAGCTCGAGGGGTCGATGTTGTGGACCGACACCAGGTAGGTGTTGCGCACGAAGCCGTCCGCGTCCTGAAGGAACAGCGACCCGGGCATGCGGTTGACCGAGGCCTCGATGGGGCTGTGGGTCATCACGCGGTAGGTCAGCCCGCCGGTGAGCGCGAGCAAGATCGCGGTGTACGCCACCGTGCGTCCGCGGATCCAGTTCGTCTTCCGGCCCTCGTCGGCCGCCACGGTCGAGTAGCGGACCAGCGAAGGCTGGCCGAGCTTGAACATGACGCTCTCGCACGCGTCGACGCATCGGGAGCAGTTGATGCACTCGAGCTGGAAGCCGTCGCGGATGTCGATGCCCTGGGGGCAGACCTCGACGCACTTGCTGCAGCTGATGCAGTGTCCTTCCTTGGCGGCGGCCCGTCCTACCCCTCGGGGCTCGCCCCGGGCTTCGTCGTAGCTCACCACGAGGCTGTGGTCGTCGGTGAGCGCGCCCTGGAAGCGGGCGTAGGGACAGACGTAGATGCAGAGCTGCTCCCGGAACCAGGCCCAGTCGAGGAACAGCCCGAAGGTCACGATGCCCGCGAGCGTGTAGTCGGTGGGGCCGCCTTGGCCCGTCCAGAGCAGTCGCGGGTCCTTGAAGATCGACATCACCATCATGGAGACGACGAAGGCCAAGCCAGCGAACACCGCCCACTTGGCGAGCTTGCGCGAGAGGCGGTCGAAGGTCCACGAGCCCTCGTCGCGCTCGATGCGCGCCCGGCGGTCACCCTCGAAGAACAGCTCGACGGGCCGGACGAACTCCTCGAGGAAGACGGTCTGGGGACACGTCCAGCCACACCACAGGCGGCCGAGCAGGGCGGTGAAGAAGAAGAGGGAGAACGCAGCCAGGAGGGCCACCAGCACCAGGTTGAAGCCGTCAGCGGCGGTGAACACGGTGCCGAGGATGTAGAGGTGTCGCGCAGGCAGATCGATGCGGAAGATCGGCAGGCCGCCGATGTTCAGCCAGGGCACGACGGCCAGGATCGCGATCAGCAGGAAGCCAGAGGCTCGGTGTAGGCGCTGGAAACGCCCGGTCACGCGCTTGGCGTAGATCCACAGGCGCGCACCATCGGCCGATTGATGTCTCACCATGTCGCCCTCCAGGGCAGGAGCTGACGACCTACTCGTCAGCCTTGTTGGCGCGGTGGTGCACGAACGTTGCAACCTGGTTCACACCCACCTCGCCGAGCACGGGCTCCCAGGCCACCATGGCCTTGCCCTCGATTCCGTTGGTCACGACGTGCACGATCTGTTCCAGCTCGGAACCGTGCAGCCACTCGTCGTCGACGAGGCTCGGGGCCGTAATGGTCCCCTCGCCCTCGGGACCGTGGCAGGCCACGCAGTACTGCTGGTAGAGCTTCTCGCCCGCCTCGAGCGGATCGGCCTCGGCGTCGGGCAGGACCGCGGGCTCCTCCTCACCGTCGGCGGTCGCCGCCACCGGCTCGAGACCGGTCTCCTCGAACTTGTGCACGACGTAGGCCACGACGTGGGCCACGGACTCGGGGCCGATCTGCGGGCCCCAGGCGGGCATGCCCTTGGCGAGCACGCCGTTCGTGACGGTGTGCTGGATCTGCTCGGGGGTGGCGCCGTGGATCCACTCCGCGTCGACGAGACTCGGTCCGATCCCGCCGCTCATGTCCGCCATGTGGCAGCTCGCGCACCAGGTGGTGTAGATCTCCTCGCCGGCGGCGATCGTCTCGGCGTTCACGACGATCTCGGCCGTTGCATCGGGGGCCGGGTACAGCTCGGCGGCCGCCGCCATCTCCTTCTCGTAGCGGCCGATCTGGCTGTCCTCGGTCACGAAGTGGTAGTAGACGACGTAGAACGCTGCCCAGGCGATCGTGACGTAGAAGAGGCCCAACCACCAGCCCGGAAGCGGGTTGTCGTACTCCTCGATCCCGTCGTTGTCCTCGGCGTGACCCATCAGTTGGTCGTTGATCCGGCTCATGATTCCTCCCCATCGAGCGGGAGTCGACTGGCTTGTTCGATGATTTCCCGATTCCAGGGCGCGTACGCCCACAACGTCCAGCCCACCAGGGTACTGAAGAACAGCAGGGTGGTGAGGCCCATCAGCAGACCGTGGTCACTGTGGGCGCCATGAAGCAGCTGACTCACTCGGTCACCTCCACCGCGGCCGCGCCGTCGTCGTCCGTCGGCGCATCGGCCAGCACACCCTTGCGGTCGGTGCCCAGCCGCTGGAGATAGGCGATGAGGGCCACGATCTCGGTGTCCCAGGTGACGTCGTTGATCCCGGACTCGCCGAGGCTGTCGACGATGTCCTCGCCCTGCTGCTGCATCACGGCCGCCGTGGAGTTCAGCGCCTCGGCGTCGTAGGGCGTGCCCAGGAAGTCGAGCGTCTGGACGCTGGCCTGGACGTCCTCCGGGTCGATCTTCCACTTCACGAGCCACGGGTAGGGGGGCATCACGCTGCCCGGCGTGGTCGAGCGGGGGTTCTGCATGTGCTCGTAGTGCCAGGCGTCCGGGTACTTGCCGCCGACCCGGTGCAGGTCGGGCCCCATCCGCCGCGAGCCGAAGAGGAAGGGTCGATCCCAGGTGTACTCCTCGGAGCGCGACCACGGACCATAGCGCAGGGTCTCGTCGCGGAACGGACGCACCATCTGCGAGTGACAGGTGTAGCAGCCCTCGCGGATGTAGATGTCGCGACCCGCGACCTCGAGCGGGGTGTAGGGAGCGACCTGCGCCGCCGCCTCGGCATCCCCCGTCTCGACGAAGAAGAGCGGTACGATCTCGACCAGACCGCCGATGCTGATGGCGAGCGTGGTCAGACCAGCGAAGAGGCCCGCGTTGGGCTCGAGAAACCGCCTGTGGGCGTGTTCGTTGCTATTGGCAGACATTGCTGGACCTCACTTCCGCACAGCGGTCATGACGAGGTTGTAGGCCATCAACAGCACGCCGGTGAGGTACATGAGACCGCCGACGAGGCGCAGCCAGTAGAAGGGCGAGAGCCGGTTCACGATGTCCATGAAGTTGGGGTACTCGAGCAGGCCGTTCTCTCCGAGAGCGCGCCACATGAGGCCCTCGGTGAGCCCCGCGCCCCACATCGTGACCGTGTAGAGCACGATGCCGATGGTCCCAATCCAGAAGTGCGCGTTGGCGAGGCCCATCGAGAAGAGCTCGCGCTTGTAGAGCCGCGGGACGAGCCAGTAGAGGATGCCGAAGGCGAGCATGCCGTTCCAGCCGAGCGCGCCCGAGTGGACGTGACCGATGACCCAGTTCGTGTAGTGCGACAGCGCGTTGACCGCGCGAATCGACATCATCGGACCCTCGAAGGTGCTCATGCCGTAGAAGCTGACCGCGACGACCATGAACTTGATGATCGGGTCGGTCCGCAGCCGGTCCCATGCGCCGCGGAGGGTGAGCAGGCCGTTGAGCATGCCGCCCCAGGACGGCGCGATGAGCATGATGCTGAACACCATGCCCAGGGTCTGGGCCCAGTCGGGCAGCGACGAGTAGAGCAGGTGGTGAGGTCCGGCCCAGATGTAGAGGAACACGAGGGCCCAGAAGTGCACGATCGACAGGCGATAGCTGTAGACGGGGCGCTCGGCCGCCCGGGGCAGGAAGTAGTACATCAGCCCGAGGAACGGCGTGGTGAGGAAGAAACCGACGGCGTTGTGCCCGTACCACCACTGGACGAGGGCGTCGGTCACGCCCGCGTAGACGGGGTAGCTGCGCGTCAGGGTCGCCGGAACCGAGAGGTTGTTGAAGACGTGCAGCACCGGGATGGTGATGAGGAACGACAGGTAGAACCAGATCGCCACGTACAGGTGCTTCACCTTCCGGTTCGCGATGGTCATCGCGACGTTGAACGCAAACGACAGGAACACCACGGCAATCGCGATGTCGATGGGCCAGATGAGCTCGGCGTACTCGTGGCTCTGGGTGAAGCCGAGCGGCAGCGTGATCGCGGCCGCGACGATGATGGCCTGCCAACCCCAGAAGTGGAAGCCCGACAGCGCGTCGCTCCACATCCGGACCTTGAGCAGGCGCTGCATCGAGTAGTACATGCCAGCGAACACGATGTTGCCGGCGAAGGCGAAGATCACGGCGTTGGTGTGCAGGGGCCGCAGGCGGCCGAACGTCGTGTAGGGCAGGCCGAGGTTCGCGGGCCACCAGGCAAGCTGCAAGGCGATCAGTACGCCGACGGTCATGCCCACGATCGCGAACAAGACCGTGGCCCAGACAAACTTCTTGGTCGTCTCGTCGTCGTAGGGATGGTCGACCGCCCCGCTGGGCGCGTCCACCATGGGCTCCGGGTTGGACATCGGTCCTCCTTCCAGTCGGGGAGACTCGGCGGGAGCCTTGGCAACGCTCGTGCCAACTTTCCCGGGAGAGTTCGAAACCGTGAAACGGGCAACGTGACCGCGACAGACCCCGCCGAAGTGGGCGCCTTGGCACACGTGGTGGGCCCATCGGTCGGGAGTTGGTTTTCTTGGGTTGGCAACGCACGACCAAGTTGACGTCTGTGCCAGCGATGTCCCGTCGCCTGGGGGATGTCCCGGGCCGGGAATCGTGGCGTGAGGCTTGCAGCGGCAGTACGTGCAGGGCACACGTCCCCATGCTGATCTCGACCGTCACCGCCGCCGCCGTCGCGGCCATCGCAGGAAGTCCACACTGCATCGGCATGTGCGGCCCGCTGG
>CAZZLC010000054.1:0-41156 GCA_964655065.1 uncultured Enterobacteriaceae bacterium
CCTGCAGCGTGCGGCCCTGCACCTCCTTCATCGTGAACCACACCCGACCGTCCGGAAGCGTGCCGATGTCGTGCACCGGCACGATGTTCGGGTGCTGCAGCTGCGCGGTGGCCTGCGCCTCGTCGAGGAACCGCACCAGCGCCGACGACTTCGACAGCAACGCCGTGTGCAGCGTCTTCATCGCCAGCGTCCGGTTCAGCTCCACGTCGCGCACCCGCCGGACCTCGCCCATGCCTCCCGTCCCAATGGGACCGAGATCCTCGTACCGACCGGCGATGCGGTCGGCCGACGAGCTCGGTGCGGTTGGCGTCTCGAGGCTCACGCTGGCTCGGTCCGGGACCACGTGATCGATGGTGGTGCGGCCATCGGCGGCGGCTGCCGATCGCAGGAGCTGCCGAAACAGCACTTCGAGATCGGTCGCGAGCTGCCCCGGCAGCCCGCGGGACTCGGTGAAGGCACGGATCTGGGCTTGCACGTCGGCTCCGGATTGCCCGACGAGCTTACGCCGTTCGCCGCCCCGGCTCTACGGCAACGAGGGGCATCCCGTGAACGCGACGCGAGGGTCCACGGGGCATGGCGCTCGTGCTGGAGGTTCTTCCGCGACCGGGACGGCGATGGCGCGGGAGACAGTGCGGTGACCCGGGAGGCCTGCGCGCCGCCCGAGGGCTACGTCGACAACGACACGGACTGCGACGACACGAACTCGGAGATCTTCCCCTCGGCGCCAGAAATCGGCGGGGACGGGATCGACCAGAACTGCGACGGTGCAGACGTCTCCGGCTTCGAGTACGGGAACCGCGACATCTGGACGGGGTCGTTCGCCACGAGCATGGGTGGCCAGTGCTACGTCACGCCGATCACCGTCAACCGCGACCTCGAGATCACGCACGTGGGAACCGGGGCTATCAACTTCACCCCGGGGTCGTTGTTCTCCGCGGTGGTGTACGCCGATGCGGCCGGCGAACCCGGCGCCCTGCTCACCGGGGCCTTCGACGTGGCGCTTGCCGAAGGTCTCAGCACGTTGTTGGTGGACGATCGCGTGGTCGTGGCCGCCAACGACACGGTGTGGATCGGTACCTGCTTCCTCGACGCAAACTTCGGCGCAGCCCAGGTGGGGATCGACGACCCGGTCGCCATCGTGTCCTTCAACGGCACCGTTCCCGACCCGTTCATCTCGGGCCAGGTCCTGCCGAGCTTCCCTTCCACCCCCATCGTCTGGATTCTTGGGATCGACCCCAGCTAATCGTCTCACATCCACGGACGGCGCGCACCAACACGGGAGCGGCGTGGCTCGGTCCGTGAACCTACACATTGCGGCCGGCCAGGGAAGGTGCGGTCCCCGAGCGCGCACACCGTCACGGGGATCGGTTCGCGCTGGGGCGCTGGGGGTGCCGCGTTGGCTCGACTGGGCGATCGCGCCAGCATTGTGTTCAAGCGCGCCTGCGACCTCCCCGCCCGCCCCACAGGGATATCGGCCGCATCGTAGTGCTCGGAGGGATCATGATCGCGTTGACCGTCAACGGGAAGCGTCACGAGGTGGACGTCGAGCCCGAGGCGCCGCTGCTGTGGGTGCTCCGTGAGGAGCTCGGGTACAGGGGCACCAAGTTCGGCTGCGGGCTCGGGCTGTGCGGGGCCTGCACCGTGCACGTCAACGGCCGCGCGGTGCGCTCGTGCATCACGCCAGTGGGCTCGCTGGGCGTCAGCGAGGTCGACACGATCGAGTCGCTCGGCACCGAGGCCGAGCCGCACCCGGTCCAGCAGGCGTGGCTCGACAAGCAGGTTCCGCAGTGTGGCTACTGCCAGCCAGGCATGCAGATGGCGGCGGCGGCCTTCCTGAAGGCCAACCCCAACCCCACCGACGCCGACATCGATCGCGGCATCACCAACGTCTGCCGCTGCGGCTGCTACGAGCGCATCCGCGAGGCCATCCACGAGGCGGCCGGCAACACCGCGGGGGGTGACCAGTGAGAATCACCCGTCGCACGATGCTCGTGGCCGGTGGCGTGGCCGGCGGCGGCCTGCTCCTCGGCGCCCTCGGCCTCGGCGTCTACGTGAACACCTACGACCAGCGCTCCGCGCAGCGCCGCTCCCTGCCCGAGGGCGAGGCCGAGCTGGTCACGTCGTTCATCCTCATCGAGCCGGACGGCCGGGTGCGCATCCTGTCGCCCCACACCGAGATGGGTCAGGGCTCGCAGACCAGCCTGCTGCAGATCGTGCTCGACGAGCTCGACTGCGATCCCGCGACCACCTCGATCGAGCTCGCGCCCTCGCTGTCGGGGTTCGCGAACGCCGACATCGTCAAGGGACTGATCGACGAGCTGGCACAACCCGAGGGCTGGTCCGAGGCCTTCCTGCGCAGCGTGTCCGGCCGCATCGCGAGCCTGACCTCGCTGTCGTTCACCGGGGGCAGCTCGTCCATCCGGTACACCGGCTGGTTCGGCTTCCGGCGCGCCGCAGCGAGCGCACGCACGATGCTCGCGGAGACCGGCGCGGCTGCCCTCGGGGTGCCCGTCTCCGAGGTGACCACGCACGAGAGCTTCGTCATCCACGAGGCGAGCGGCAAGAAGGTGTCCTACGGTGACCTCGCAGCCGATGCCGCTTTGCTCCCGGTCCCCGAGGAGACGAAGTACAAGCCGCGGTCCGCGTACAAGTACGTCGGCAAGACCCATCCGCGCATCGACATCCCCGAGAAGGTGTTCGGCAAGCCGGTCTACGGCATCGACGTGGAGGTGCCCGGCATGCGCTACGCCGCCGTAGCGCCGCCGCCGCTCGCGGGAGGCCAGGTCACCGGTGTGGCGAACCGCGCCGAGCTCGAGGCCATGCGGGGCGTCGAGGCGGTGGTGGTCCTCGACAACTGCGTGGCCATCGTGGCCGACAAGGTCTACCGCGCGGAGTGGGCGGCCAAGAAGGCCCAGGTCGAGTGCGAGCCCCCCGAGGGGGGACGGCTCGACGGCGACGCGCTGCTGCAGAAGCGGTTCGCCGCCATCGAGGCCGACAGCCTGGACGAGATCGTCACCAAGGGCGAGATCGACGGACCGCTCACCGGCGACGACGTCATCGAGGCCCGCTACACCCTGCCGTTCCTCACCCAGGTGCCCATGGAGCCGCTCAACTGCACGGTGTGGGAGCAGGACGGCAAGTACCACGTCGCGACCGGGGTGCAGGGTCCGATCAACGCCCGCAAGCTCGCGGCCCGCACCCTCGGCGTGGGCGTGGAGGACATCGAGCTCCACGCCCACACCATGGGCGGCGCGTTCGGCCGTCGCAACTCCTTCGTCGCCGCAGCGCTCAACTACATCACCACGACCTGCGAGCTGCAGCAGATCGTCGGCGGCGCCATCAAGCTCACGTTCTCGCGCGAGGCGGAGCTGCGCATGTCGACCTACCGGCCCGCCGACGTGGCGATCATGCAGGCACGCCTCGGCCCCGACGGCAAGCCGACGGCGTGGTACGCCCGAGAGTTCATCGGTGTCCCGCTGGCGGCCGAGGCGATCCCCGTCTACGACATCCCGAACGTCGGCGTGAGGACCGCGTCGGGCACGCCTGCGCTCACCTACGGCTTCTGGCGGAGCGTCGAGGCGACGCAGACCGTCCACTTCATCGAGAGCTTCATCGACGAGCTCGCCAACAAGGCCGGAGTCGACCCGCTGGCCTACCGCCGCGACCTGCTCCGCGAGCCCCGCGCGATTCGCGTGCTCGATCGCCTCGCCGAGATCTCCGACTGGGCCAACCGCCCGACCTCGGACCACCGCGCCTACGGCATGGCGATGAGCGGCTCCTTCGGGAGCTGGGCGGCACTTGCACTCGACGTCGAGCTCGTCGACGGCACGCCGAAGGTGCACACCGCCTGGTCGGTCGTCGACGTCGGCACCGCGGTGAACCCCGGCAGCGTCGAGACGCAGATCCAGGGCGGCATCCACTGGGGCCTGTCGGCGGCGCTCTACGGCAAGATCGACTTCGACGGTGAGGGTGCGATCCGGCAGAACAACTTCCACGACTACCGTGTGGTCACGTTCAGCGACGCGCCGCGCATCGTGGTCGACCTGCTCGACTCCCCCGACGCGCCCGTCGGCGGCGCGGGCGAGGTCAGCACGCCCATGGTGTCGCCGGCCCTCGTCAACGCGCTCGCCGTGATCGGCGACCGTCCCCGCGACCTCCCGCTGGTGGGCTGAAGAACATGATGAACCGACTCCTGTTCGCGGTGGTCGTCGCGTGTGGGTCCGACCCAGAGCCCGCCGCGATCCAAGCACCCGCGGCGGACACCGAAGACGCCGCCTACGAGCCCCACGTCGCCAGCCCCGCCGAGATCCAGTACGGCGTGTGCGTGCAGTGCCACGGCCTGCACGGTGAAGGGCGACCCGAGCTGGGCGCGCCCCGCATCGCTCAGCTCGATGCCAACTATGTCATGAGCCAGCTGCGCTCGTTCCGGGCCGGCACTCGCGGCTACCATCCCAACGACGAGAGCGGCCAGGCGATGGCTGCGGTCGCCGCCGGACTGCCGGATGCCGCGATCGAGCTGCTCGGTCCGTTCGTAGAGGCACTCGATGCCGTCGGGCGAGCGCCCACCGCGAAGGACTGGGGTGGGGCCTCGGCCTACGGCACCTGCGCGACCTGCCACGGCCGGGACGGCACGGGTGACGTGGCCTTGCAGGCCCCGGCCCTCGCGCAGCAGGATCCCGCCTACCTCGCGCGGCAGCTCCGCCACTACCGCGACGGCGTGCGGGGCGGCCCCCAGGGGGCGCCGCTCGGCATGGCGATGGCCGCACAGGTGGCCAACCTCTCGGATTCCCGCATCGACGAACTCGTCGCCCACATCGGCTCGCTGCGCCCGGCGCCGCCGCCCGTGGAGAACCCGCCCGTGACGCGGTCGCGCGAGGAGGGCCTCGCGGCCTTCGCCGACATCTACGCGGTGCACACCCATCCGCGCTGCAAGAACTGCCACCCCGACGGGGACGCCCCCCTGCAGGGCGACGACAGCCACGCCCACATCTACGGCATCACGCGCTTCAGCCCGCTCGAGGGCACGCACTGCAGCACGTGCCACGCGCCCGAGCCCGTGGGCGACGGCCAGGTTCCGCTCCCGCCGGCCGACGCGGTGTGGAGCATGCCGCCGCAGACGATGGCCTTTCAGAACCGCACGCCAGCGCAGATGTGCGCCCAGCTGAAGAACCCGGAGACCAACGGTGGTCGCGGCCTCGCCGACCTCGCCGAGCACGTCGCGCACGACCACCTGCTCGTCACGAGCTGGCACTCCGGCCGGGAGACGCCGCCCATCTCACACCCCGAGCTCGTCGAGCGCTACGAGGTCTGGGGAGAGGCCGGCGGCCCGTGTCCGGACTGATCGGCTACGGTACCGCCGCAACTCCACGGAACGCGAGGGCGCCGAGGGCCGCATGCGCGACCGCGTCATCCTCGAGATTGTCCACGCGCTTCAGCGCTGAAGCGCCTGCCGCAGCGCCTCGGGGGTCGTGCCCGTCCAGCGGTTGAACGCGCGGAAGAACGAGGCCGTCTCCTCGAAGCCGAGCAGGTAGGCAATCTCGCTCGAAGAGAGCTGTGTGTGGGCGAGGTAGTGGCGCGCCAGTCGCTCGCGGACGTCGCGCACGACGTCCTTGAAGCTGGTGCCTTCCTCGTTCAGGCGCCGCTGCAGCGTGCGGGAGCTCACGGCGAGGCGACGGGCGATCGCGTCGACGGAAACCCTGCCGCTCGGCAGGGCCTCCAGCAGCACCGCCCGGGTGCGCGCCTCGAAGGTGGCGGAGCCCTCGAGGTCGGCGAGGCGCTCGCGCAGCTGGGGCTCGAAGATGTTCCACATCGCGCTGTTGTCGGTGAGGAAGGGCCGCGCCGCATCCTCGGCCCCGAAGGAGACCGAGGCGAAGTCGTCGACGTGGATCGGGCAGCCGAGGAACGCCTCGTAGGCCTCCCGGTGCTCCGGGAGCTGGGGCAGGGTCACGGCGGTGGCCCGCACCTCGTGGCGAGTGCCCATCCGCGCCAGCTTCACGATGCTGAAGGCCTCGAAGCCGACGAGGAACCACGGCGGTTCGACCATGGACTCGAGCCACTCGAACCGGATCCACAGGCCGTCGGCACCGAGTTCGATCCGGAGCTGGACCGGAGCGACCAGCGGCTTGAACCGCGCGAGACGCTGGACGGCGACCGTGAGGTCGGGGCTGCACAGTGCCGCGAACTGCGGCGGGGAGAACCACTCCGCGCGCATGCTCTCGACGAGGCGCAGCGGGAGCAGCGGGTCGTCGACGGAGTCTTGGACGGCCCTGGCGAACGCGAGGAACTGCTCGGTGGGCAACCGGACGTTCGGTCGCGTGAGGTAGTCCTCGGGGAGCCCGGCGCGCCGCAGGACGTCCTCGTGGCGCACGCCGACCGAGGCGAGCAGCCCCTTGAAGCCTGGGTCGAGGGCATAGCCATAGTTGGCCGGCATGGATCGCTCCTTTCGCTCCCACCTTACTGGTTCACGGACGACACCACGTGGCCAATCGCGCCATCCGCCTCTCCGAAGACGCCAATCTGCCCGAACCGGACGTCGAGGTCGTGGGCGCAGGGAGCGCTCCGATGCTGAGGACCATCGTGTCTTGCGGGCCTGGCAGCTCACCCGGCGTCGTGGGCATCGGCCCCAGCAAGCGCGGCCTGCAGGGTCTCCCAGGGTAGGGTCGCACAGCGTCGACGGGCCGGAAAGCCCCGCAGGGCGGTCCAGACCTCGAACGGAGGGTGCACCGGGGGTCCCTCCGGATCGATCGCGTGGTCGAGAGCGTCTCTAAGATCCGCGACGTCGCCGATCGCGCAGCCCTCGACCCACTCCGTGAGCATCGACGCAGACGCCACGCACAGCGCGCACCCCCGGACCTGGAAGCGGACCGCCGCGATGCGCTGTCCCTCGACGCGAGCGGCGATGGTCACGCGGTCGCCGCACAGTGGGTTGGACATTCGCCCCGAGTGCGTGGCGTCGGCGAGAGGGCCTTGGTTGCGGGGATGGCGACCGTGGTCGAGGATGGGCTCGGGGTACAGCGCGCGCGGGTCGGTCATGCAAAGACCTCCCGAACCGTGCGCAGCGCCCGCGCGATGCGCTCGATCTCTTCGGGGGTGTTGTAGACAGCGAGCGAGATGCGGGACGTCGCCGGAACATCGTAGCGGTCCATGAGCGGCTCGGTGCAGTGGTGGCCAGTGCGGATGGCCACCCCTTCGGTGTCGAGGATCGTCCCCACGTCGTGGGCGTGGATGTCGTCGAACACGAACGACGCGAGCGGCACCCGAGGGCTCGCCGTGCCGACGCGACGCAAGCCCTCGATGCCCGCGAGGTGGTCGTCGAGGACAGCGGCGAGGGAGGCCTCGTGCGCGGCGACGGCGTCGAACCCGACGCCCTCGAGCCACTGAATCGCAGCGGCGAGCCCGATGGCCTGGGCGATTGGCGGAGTGCCCGCTTCGAACCGGGCCGGAATGCCAGCGAACGTGGACCGGCGCAGCGTCACCGACTCGATCATCTCGCCGCCTCCCTGCCACACGGACAGCGACTCCAGCAGGTCCCGCGTGCCCCAGAGCACCCCGATCCCGGTGGGGCCGAACACCTTGTGGCCCGAGAACACGTAGGCATCGGCACCGAGCGCTCGGACGTCGGTGGGGCCATGAGGCACCCACTGGGCTCCGTCGACGATGACGAGCGCCCCGTGGGCCCGAGCCTCGGCGGCGAGCTGGGCGACGGGATTGATCGTGCCGAGCGTGTTCGAGGCGTGGACGAACGCGAACACCCTCGTGGTCGGTCCGACCTGGGCCCCGACTTCACCGAGCGCGCCCTCGTCGGTCACCGGGACGTGGCGCAGCGCCGCTCCCGTGCGAGCGCACACGAGCTGCCACGGTACCAGGTTCGCGTGGTGCTCCATCTCGGTCACCAGCACCTCGTCGCCGGGACCGAGCCGGTGGGCGAGCCCGTTGGCGAGCAGGTTGAGCGCCTCGGTCGCGCCCCTCGTGAACACGATCTCCTCGCGCGGGACACCGCCGAGGAAACGGGCCACCGTGTCGCGGGCCCCCTCGAACCGCTGGGTGGCGCGCCGCGCGAGCTCGTGCACCCCGCGGTGGACGTTCGCGGCGAGCCAGGTGTGGGCCTCGACGAGCGCATCGATTACCGGCTGCGGCTTCTGGGCCGTGGCGGCCGAGTCGGCATAGACCAGTGGCTTGCCGTGAACCTGCTGGTGGAGGCCCGGGAACGCCGCGCGGATCTCGTCGATGTCGAACATGGCTCCGCCATATCGATGTCAGAGGCACGGCGTGGCCACCGGGCGGCACGTTACGGCGCTCCCCGAGAGGTCACGTGGAACACGCCGACGTGCTCGACAAGGCTGCAAGCTGGCTCGAAGCGGGCCACGATGTAGCCCTGGCCACCGTCGTGAAGACCTGGGGGAGCTCCCCGCGTCCCCCTGGCTCGCACCTCGTCGTCCGCGACGACCAGCAGTTCTTCGGCTCCGTCTCGGGGGGCTGCGTCGAGAAGTCGGTCATCGAAGCGGCGCTCGAGGTGATGGCCGAGGGCACGCCGCGGCTGCTCGAGTTCGGCGTGAGCAACGAGGAGGCATGGGCGGTGGGCCTCGCGTGCGGAGGCCGCATCGAGGTGCGAGTGGAGCCGGTCCGATGAACCCGAAGCTGCTGCACGAGCTGCGCGACGACCTCACGGCGAGGCGCCCCGTGGCCGTCGCCAGCCATCTGTCGACCCACGCCCAGCGTCGAATCCCCCTCGATGCCGACGACGACCCGCTGCACGAGGCCGTCCGCGAAGCGCTCCGCACCGACGTCTGCCAGCACGTGGAGGACGCCGACGGAGTCTGGTTCGTGCGCCCCTACAACCCGCCCCTCCGCATGACGGTGGTGGGCGCGGTGCACATCGCGCAGTCGCTCGTGCCGATGGCCACGCTGGTCGGCTACGCCGTCACCGTGGTCGATCCCCGCGGTCAGTGGGCGACGGACGACCGCTTCCCCGGCGTGGAGCTCCAGGTCGAGTGGCCCGACGAGTGGATGGAGGCACGACCCCCGGACCGCCGCACCGCGGTCGTGGTCCTCACCCACGACCCCAAGATCGACGACCCCGCGCTCGAGGGTGCGCTGCGCAGCGAGGCGTTCTACATCGGCGCGCTGGGGAGCCGGGGCAACCACGCGAAGCGCCGGCAGCGCCTCGCGAAGCTCGGGTTCTCGGAGCGGGATCTCGATCGCATCCACGGCCCCGTCGGCTTGCCCATCGGCGCGCGGACCCCGGCCGAGATCGCCGTCGCCACGCTGGCCCAGGTCACCGAGGCGCTCCGGATGGCCCCATGAGGTTCGGCCCGGTTGCGGTTGCCGAGGCGCTGGGCGCGGTGCTCGCGCACACCCACCGGCTCAACGGCGAGCACATCGCGAAGGGAACCGTGCTCACCGATGCCCACGTCGCCCTGCTGCAGGCGGGCGGCGTCGAGACGGTGCTGGTGGCACGCCTCGATCCCGACGACCTCGACGAGAACGAGTCGGCCGCCCAGGTGGCGGCTGCGCTGTCCTGCGACGGCATCGAGGCCCGCCCCGCGACCACCGGACGCGCGAACCTGCACGCCACGCGACGCGGGGTGCTCGGCGTGGACCGCATGCGCATCGACGACGTCAACCTCGTGCACGAGTCGATCACCCTCGCCACCATCGAGCCATGGTCGATCGTGGACGCGGGCGCGCTCGTGGCCACGGTGAAGGTGATCCCGTTCGCGTCACCGAAGCACGTCGTCGGCGCGGCGACGGCCCGGGCGCGCGAGGCCCTGTCGCTGCGGGCGCTCCCCCGGCGCACCGCGGGGATGATCGTGACCGAGCTCCCCGGGAGCTCGGCGACCGTCGCCCGAAAGGGCATCGACGCGATGCGGACACGACTCGAGCAGCATGGCTCGCGCCTCGGGCGGGTACTCCACCGTCCTCACCAGCTGCCCGAGATCACGGCCGCCCTCATCGAGCTGCTCGACTGCGGCTGCGAGCCGATCCTGCTGCTCGGGGCATCCGCCACCGTGGACCGCCACGACGTATTGCCGACCGCGTTGCAGGCGGTGGGAGGGGTCATCGACCATCTGGGCATGCCGATGGATCCAGGCAACCAGATCTTCCTCGGCCACCGTGGAGAGGTCTCGGTCATTGGCGTGCCCGGCTGCGCCCGGACCACCCGCCCGGGTGGCTTCGACGTCGTGCTGAGGCGCGTGCTCGCCGGCGCGCGGCCGGACCGCCACGCGATCATGCGGCTGGGCGTGGGAGGCTTGCAGAAGGAGGGCAAAGCACGACGCGAGCCTCGTCGCCTCGGGGCGATGGTCCTCGCGGCGGGCCAGTCCCGTCGCATGGGAGCCGACAACAAGCTCCTCCTCGACATCAGCGGTGCTCCCATGGTGACCCACGTGGTCGATGCGCTGCTCGCGAGCGCCGTCGTCGACTTGGTGGTGGTGACCGGCCACGACCCCGACGCCGTCCGCGCCGCACTGTCGGGACGCCCCTTGCGGTTCGCCCACAACGCCGACTTCACGGCGGGGATGAGCACCTCGCTGCACACGGGGATCCGAGCGCTCGCGGAGGACGCGCGCATCGACGGAGCGCTCGTGGCCCTCGGCGACATGCCCTACGTCCGGACGCGCCACATCGACGCGCTGCTCGCCGCGTTCGACGACGGCGCCTCGATCGCGGTGCCCGTCCGCGCCGGGCGCCGCGGAAACCCGGTCCTGTGGGCGCGGGAGCACTTCGACAGGCTGCTCGCAGTGACCGGCGACCAGGGGGGCCGCGAGGTCATCCGCGCCCACGCGGCGTCCGTGGTCGAGGTGGACGTCGACGACGACGCCGTGTTGGTCGATCTCGACACCCCCGAGGCGCTCGCTCGCGCCCTCGGCACGAGCTGAGGACCTCACCCCAGCGGGTCACCCGCCCGCGGGGGTCGCTCGAACCAGACCCCCCTACGATTCCGGGTCCGTGCTCGGGGGCCGAGCTGATCCGGCAGGGGGAGCATCCGTGCCGACGGAGGACGGTGAGCACGGTCGCCATGGCGTGCGGGTCGGCCTCCGTCTCATGGGGTGGGCGTGCAATCACCCCCCGGCGTATACAGAGTCTTGACCGCCGCGTAAGTCCAAGCGGGGCCTGCCTGCACGACGATGACGTTCGCGGGGAGGAGGACGGGGTAGCCGGCGCCGAGGAACGGGTGAGGGATGATCGTGGTGAACCGCACCGGACACTTACGGCAGCGCGGCGAGGGCCTCCCGGATCGGGGTGTCGCCGCTCACGACCTCGACGGTCCGCCGCCGGGCCACGTCGCGGGTCAGGCACTCGACGATGACCGCGGCGACGTCGTCCCGCGGGATCGACCCGAAGCCCTCCACCTCGGTCGTGACGAGACCCGAAGCGTCGCCGTCGGTGAGACGGCCCGGGCGCAGGATCGTGTAGCCGAGGGACGTGGCGGCGAGGTGGTCGTCGGCCGCGCGCTTGGCCACCAGGTAGGGCCGCAGGGCCTCGGGACCCCGCAGCGGGTCGCCGGCGCCCAGGCTGCTGACCATCACGAAGCGGGCGACCCTGGCGTCGACCGCGGCGTCGACGACCCGCCGGGCCCCCCACAGGTCTACCATCAGCGTCTTGTCGAGCCCGGTCGCCGCCCCGGATCCCGCCGAGAACACGACCGCGTCACATCCCGCGAGGTGCTCGGCGAAGCGGCCCTCGAGGTCCCCCAGGACGACCTCCGCGCCGAGCGCCCGGATCGCGTCGACCTGCTCCTCCGATCGGACCATCGCCCGTACGAGCACGTCCGACGCGAGATCGAGCCGCGCGACGAGTCGCCGGCCGATGCCTCCGTTCGCTCCCAGCACGAGTACCTTCACGTGACCTCCTCGTCGGCGCCTAGGGTCGGAGCGCCGGGGTTGAAGCTCACGCTGCTCGACCAGGTTCTCTTGGCAGCGGTCGTTGGCCAGGAGCAAGCGTGATCAGTTCCCGACCCGACGCAGTCGGGGGAGGAGCCGGATGGGAACCCGACGCTCGGAACCGTCGGCCATCACGAGAATGCACTCCTGCTGGCGCTCCGGGTTGGTGGTGTCGAACCAGAAAAGCCCCTCTCGAATGCCGCACTCCCCTCGACGCAGGATGCCTGGGGTGTCCGGATGATCGACGTGAAACACGGCTTTGTACACGTCGACCACCTGCAGCATCCCCACCCCGTCCCAGATGTCCTCGGAGGGGTCGTAGGCCTTCACTGGCCGCATCCGGACCGCGGTGCCGTCGTCCGGCCCACAGGTCACCGGGGGCAGATCGTCGGGCCACTCGGGCTCCGTCAGTGTGAGGCACACCGTCATCCAGTCGTCCGCGACTCGGCAGTCGACCTCGAAGACGTGCATCTGGCTCAACGACGAGGTTGCCTTGCCCGTGAGCGGCAACTGTAGGCACACCCTGTCGGGCACGTCGCGAAACACGCGCGACGTAGGGAACGGAACGCGCACTACCGCGACCTGGGGCTGGGCCCAGGCGGCCGACAACCAGAAGATCATCGCGACTCCAGGACGGAGATCCAGGTGGGCAAAGGGTTCAGGGCGACGTCCGCGTCGGCGACCTGTCGGGTCGGGCCGAGGTCGACGACCTCGTCTTCGCCGAGGCGCCGAAGTCGACCGGCCCGGCGGGACTTGACGGCCCCTCGTCCCGTGACCGTCCACCCCCTGGCCATCAGACGGACGGGGTCGAGCGCAATCGTCGACCGTGCCCTCAGCACGAGCTGCCCAGGGTAGGTCCTGCGGTTCTTCCCGGGCGCGACTGACGGAACTGGCTTGGCGGCCCTGCGAACCGTGATCTCGGGCCGGGGCACGTCGGGCTTTCGCCAGCTCGGGGACCTGAACGCGAAGCGTCCCCGCTGCGGCGTGAGCACCGGCTTGTCGACCTCAGAGCTGGTGTCGATCACGAGCTGCCCTCTCGCGGTTCGGCTCCCGTGGCTCGCGGGGTTCACCGGGCGAGACGCCACGGCAATCGCGATGTCGAGCAGCGGCTCTCCCGAGGTGCGCCAACGGGCCCCGCTCACGAAACCCTCCTTCGGCGGCTCGACGGCGAACGCGTCGATCACGTCGTCGAACAGGACGTGGACTACCTCACCTGGATCCGAGGGGTCTCTCCGGGCAACGACCGAGGCCGAATCCGGGTTCCGGAGCAGCAGGCGCATGGCGACCAGCTGCCGCACCGCCTCACCGAGCATGGCGTCGACGACTTGCCGGTCCGCGGGTCGCTGCCAGTGGTCGTAGGTCACGAGCCGCACGGACGCCGCCTCGATGTCACAGGCCACCTGCGCCTTCTTCGGACGGCCCTTCGGTCGGCAGTCGATGACCGCTTCGACCTGCCAGGCTGGCGTGACGAGCTCTCGTTCACCGAGCGCCAAGAGGAGCGGGGCGTTGTTGTCGACGGTCTCGGTCGCCACGTGCCACCGGCCCTCGACCCAGCGAGGCTCGGCCTCCGAAGGCCGAGCCATCGACGTTGCACAGAGCAGCAGCATTCCCACCATCGCTCCCCCGGTCGCGGCCCGCTGCGGCAAGGCCAGAGGCGGCTTGCAACTCGAGTGTGCCCAGCCGGTCACTGCTGGTCAACGACCCCAGCCGCTGCCCAACCGAAGGTGTCGTCAGGGACACCGCCCCGACGCGGCCCGCGAGACCGACGCATCGACCGTGCGCGGCAGGCTGCCACCGCGGCACGTTATGCCGACCGCGTGAGCGCACCAATGAACGCGTCGACCGAACCCTCAGCCCCGCTGCGACGGCGGCTCGGCCGCGCCCTCGGCGTGATCGTCGGACTGCTGGGCTCCGCCGTGCTGGCCCTCCTGTTCTGGCCAGTCCCCATCGACCCCATCGCGTGGACGCCAGGACCCAATCCGGCGGGCACCGCTCCGTTCCTGCCCAACAACGATCTCGCCGGCGTCGAGCTCCTCGAGGTGGGGCCCGGACCCGAGAGCGTCGCCCTCGCACCGGACGGCACGCTGGTGACCGGCCTCGAGGACGGCCGCGTGATGCGGGTCTTCCCGGACGGCCGTCCCCCGGAGGAGCTCGCCGACACGGGCGGCCGCCCGCTCGGGATGGAGTTCGACGCCGATGGCCGCCTGTACATCGCCGATGGCCAGCGGGGGTTGCTCGCGCTCGAGCCCGACGGAGAGCTGAAGGTCCTCGTGCCCGAGATCGAAGGCCGCGAGGAGCCCTTCCTCGACGACCTGGCGATCGACGACCAGGGCCGGGTGTGGTTCACCGAGGCGAGCACGCGCTTTCCTCTCCGTGAGTTCATGTCGGCCGGCCTCGAGGATCGCCCGGCAGGCCAGCTGCTCCGCTACGATCCGGCCACCGGCCGCACCGAGACGATGCTCGAGGGGATCGCGTTCGCGAACGGCGTCGCGCTCGCCGCCGACGAGTCGTTCGTCGCGGTCAGCGAGAGCGCCCGCCACCGGGTGCGACGCCTGTGGCTCACCGGCCCCCGAAAGGGCACCGACGAAGTCTTGGTCGACCTGCCCGGCTTCCCCGACAACCTCACCGAGGCACCCGACGGCGGGTTCTGGGTCACCCTGTCCGTGCCGAGGTCCCCGGCGGTCGATGGTCTCTCGCCCCGCCCGTTCGTCCGCAAGATCGTGTGGCGGCTCTACCAGCTCGGCTTCGACCCCGCCGATATGGGGCACGGGTGGGTTGTTCGGCTCGACCCGGAGGGCCGCCCCACCGCCTCGCTCGAGGACGCCTCGGGTGCGCTGCCTCACTCGACGAGCGCGATCGAGCGCGATGGGAAGCTCTTCGTCGGCAGCCTGTTCGGGACCGGCATCGGGGTGCTGCCGTGGCCACGCTGATCGCATCGGGGAGCGACTGATGGGCCTCCTTCGGCACCTGGAGTCGGGGCGCACCCGTGACCTGCTCCCCCGGAACGTCGTCGGCCGCTCTCCCCACTGCGATCTGCAGCTCGTCGATCGCCGGATCTCGGGGGAGCACGCCGTGGTGTGGTGGGACGACGGCTGGTGGGTGCGCGACCTGGGCTCGAGCAACGGAAGCCGCGTCGGCGGCCACCCCGTCCCCAGCGGCACGCCCGTCCCGGTCCCCCTGGGCACACGGCTGCAGTTCGGCGACGAGGTGTGGACGCTCGACGACGACCGGCCACCTCCCCCGAGCGCACGCTCGGCCTCGGGAGATCTGATGGTGGGCACGCCGGAGATCCTGGCCCTGCCCTCCGCCGACAACCCCGAGGTCTGCGTGTTCGCCGACGGCCAGGGCGGGTGGGTCGCCGAGGGGCCCTTCGGGCTGCAGGCCGTGCGTGACGGCGAGTCGGTGACCGCCGACGCCCGGCCGTGGACGCTGAGCCTCGCCAAGCCCCTCCCGAGCACCCTGAAGGCCAGCTCCCCCACCGTCGACGACCTCCGGCTGCGCTACGCAGTGTCCGCCGACGAGGAGTTCGTCGAGGGTTGGCTGCTCACGCTCGACGGCGAGCACGCGCTGGGCAACCGTGCGCACCACTACATGATCGTCACGCTGGCCCGGGCCCGGCTGGGGGACAAGGCCGACGGCGTGGACCCGGCGCAGCAGGGCTGGCTGTACCAGGACGACCTCGAGCGACAGCTCGGCATCCAGACCGCCCTGCTCAACCTGCACGTCTTCCGTGCCCGCAAGCAGCTCGCCGACCTCGGCGTCGCCGATGCGCTGGACCTGGTCGAGCGCCGACCGTCCACCAAGCAGCTGCGAATCGGCACGGATCAGGTGTTGATCCAGCGCGTCTGAGCTACCCGATCGGCCACTGCACCCGCAGGTCGGCCCGAAAGTCCGCCACCGTCGCGTGTCGCTGCCCGGGCTCGTCGGAAGTCGCCCGCTCGGCGAGCCGGAGCAACCCGTCGGGAACCGGTCCTCGTGCAGCCACGGTGGGCCTCGGCGGAGCCCCGGTCAGGACCGCGTGGAGTAGGCCTCCCAGCCCGAACACGTCGGTGCGCTCGTCGATGCGCCCTCGGCCGCGCGCCGCCTGCTCGGGGGCCATGTACCCAGGGGTTCCGAGCCCCGGTGGCACGTCCACCGTGTGCACCACGTCGTCGGTGTCGTCGGCCCGCAGACTCGCGGCGATGCCCCAGTCCATCAGGAAGACCTCGCCGAAGGCCCCTACCATCACGTTGTGGGGCTTCACGTCGAGGTGCACGATGCCCTGGGCGTGCGCGTGGACGAGCGCGTCGCAGACCCTGTCGAGCACGTGCAGGTGCTCGGTGAGGGTGCTGTGCAGCAGACGCTGCTCTCCCGCCTGGTAGAGCCGCTCGGCCAAGGTCTCCCCCGCGAGCAGCTTCATGCAGATGTAGGGGCGGGCGTCCGCGTCGGCATCGAAGGCGTAGATGGGGACGATGTTCGGATGGGCGAGTCGGGCCATGATCCGGGCCTCGGACAGGAACCGACGGCGCGCATCCGCGTCGCGCGAGGTGAGGATCTTCATGGCCAGCGGCCGCTTGAGGACGGGATCCCGAACCCGCCGGACCATCGCGTGGCCGCCCTGCCCGATCAGCCCCTCGTCGTGGTACGGCATCGCCCACGTCGAGGCGGCGACCGACCCGCGGTCGGATGGCAACGTCGCAGGCAACGTGGGAGCCGGCGGGCTCGCCTCCGCGACAGGGGGAGCGTCCGGAGGCGGGCCGTCGCGCCGCTGCCGGACCTGGGCCACGACCCACGACAACCCGAGCTTCGCGGCAGCCACCTCGGCTCTGCGAAAGGCCTGTCGGGCCCGAGCTGCTCGCCCCAGCGCCTGGGCCACGAGACCCCGCGCGAGGTGAACGTGGGGGACCCCGATGCGGTAGTGCCAGGCATAGCGACGCATCTGTCGGAGCGCGGCCCGGACCAGCCCCCGGTCCCGACCCTCGGGGGACTCGGCGAGCACGGTGGCGACGACCTGGACCGGAGCGAAGAAACCGAGCAGTCGCGTGTGGAACGTCACCGCGGTCGAGGCCAGCGCCTCGACGAGCTCGCCCGCCCCTCGCCACGCCTCGTCCAGCCGCCCCTGGCGGGCCTGCGCCTCGATCACGAGGCCCTGCGACGTCGCGATCGATCCGTCGCCGGTCCCCTCGAGGAGGTCCCAGGCCTGGCGGGCCAGCATCTCGGCACGCTCGGCGTCCCCGGCCACGAGGGCGAGCCGCGCGCGATGGTTGAGCCCCCAGGCCCGGTGGCGGGGCGTCGCGTCGTGGACGAGTCCCGCGCTCCACTCGCGAACCCCGTCGAGATCCCCCTCGAGGTAGTGGTTGAAGGCCATGATGGATCGGAGCGAACCCTCGACGCGCCGAGCCGCGGCGCGGTCGCCGAACCACGACATCACCTCGCGCGCCTCGTCCTTGACCGCCTGCAGGCGACCCATGGCCGACAGGAGCAGGACCGAGACGTTCGCGACGGTCGCCCGGATTCGGGCGTTCTCGAGCGGGCGCGCCGCGTCGACCATGCGTCGACGGTAGAACTCGGCCAGCCCGTTCATCCCCACTCCGATCGCGAGCAGACCGAGGATCCCCAGCGCGACGAGCGCGGTGTCGTCCCGCTCGATGCGCTCCGCCTCGTTGACCGCCGCGAGGGCCGAGGTCACGATCGCCGTTCGCCCTCGACCGACCAGGCTGACCGAGGACTCCGCGATGCAGTCCAACGACCGGGCGATCTCGGTGCCGCGCCCCCGCTGGGCCTCGTTCCGTCGCCACACGGAGGCCGGGAGGACCCGATGCGCGAGGTGGACCCCGAGCTCCTGGAGGAGCCCCCCCGACGAGGCCCGCGGCGCGGCGACGCCCAGCTCCTCGAGGGCCGCCCGCGCGTGGGTTTCGCTGTCGAGGTGGTTGCCCTCGCTGCTCCCGACCTCGGCGAGGCGACGCAGCCACCTCGCGCGACGGAGCGGCTCGACCGTGGCACGCCCCTCCTCGCGGGCGCGGTCGTCGAGGCTCAGAGCCAGCTCGAGCATCGTCGCGGCCTCGGTCTTCGCGCCCTGAGCCTCCGCCTCCGCCCAGGCACGCTCGAGGTGTGGCAGCGCCTCCTCGTAGTGGTCCGTCCGCATGCGGTGCCACGCCACCAGGCTGGCGGTGCCCGGACCTCCGACCTGCTCGACCCGTCTCGCCTCCGCGTCGTGCAGCCGCCCTCGCTCTGCCGCCTCGAGCCGGTGGTAGGCCACCTCCTGCAGGAGCTGGGAGGCGAACATCCACCGATCCACCCCCACGGCCCGAACAAAGCGGGCATCGGCGAGATCCTCGACCGACTGGCGCACCCGCGAGGCCTCGCGGGACGGCATCAGCGACGACAGCTCGTCGAGCGTGAACGAGAACCCGAGGACGCTGGCCGCCTCGAGGGTCGCGCGGGCGGTCTCGTCGAGCTGATCGAGGCGGTAGCCGAGCGTTCCGCGGATGGTCGCGGGAGGGGGAAAGCGATCGAGGGTCGCGTCGTCGCCGTGCACCTCGAGCCGACCCTCGCGGAGGCTCACGAGGCCCTCGGACTGCAGCGCCAGCACGAGCTCGACGCTGAACAGCGGGTGCCCCTGCGCCCGCCGCTGCACGAACGCGAGCAGCTGCGGTGGCACCACCGACACGCCGAGCCGCTTCGCGAGCAACGCCGTCATCGCCCCCCGCGACAGCCCCGACAGGGCCCGCCTCCGACCGCTCGCCACGAGATCCTGCGCCGCGGCGGAGAGCTCGACGCCGCTGCGCCACGCCACGAACACCGCCAGGCCCACGAGCGACGCGCGCAGCCGAGAGCACACGGACAGGCTCGGCGGGTCGACCCACTGGACGTCGTCGACGAACAGGGCGGCGCGGCCCCCGGAGAGGTGGGTCGCGAGCATGTCGACCAGCAGCTCGCGCGTCGCGTCGAGCCGCATCCTCTCCCGGAGCTCCCGGGTCCGCGGGGTCTCGGCGAACGCCGTGTCGAGGACCGGGTTGAGCAGAGCAACGCGATCGGGCTTCAGCTCCCGGCTCGAGAGCCAGGCCCTCGCCCGTCGCTCGCGGTCCGCGACCGTGTCCCCCTCCTCGAAGCCGAGGAGCCGGGCGAGCGTCGGCCGGAGCCCTCGCCAGGGGATGGGCTCGACAATCGGATCGCCCTCGATCGACAACACGCGCCAGCCGCGATTCCACGCCCGGCGCTGCGCCCCCACCAGGAGGTGGGTCTTGCCGATCCCGGGCTCCCCTTCCCACACGAGGACCCGGGTCTCTCCGACGTCGACGTCATCGAGGACCTGGTTGATCGCCTTGAGCTCCTCGACCCGCCCGTAGGCGGAGTCCTCGGTCGACTGACGGAGCTGGAGGGGACGAGCGACGTCACCCGGCAGGTCGAGGGTCTCCCCGAGGACGAGCGGCTCCTCGAACAGGACGGTTCCCCGGCACCGCTCGTGGGTCGGACCGTCGCAGAGCACCAGCCCGGAGATCGCGGTGGCCAGGGTGCGAGCCCGTCGGGCGCTCGGACCGACGAGGGCGAGCGAGCGACGGCTCGCCGCGCCGATCCAGCCGGCGAGGGTCCGTCCGGTGGCCAGCCCGCACGCCGCGCCGATCCCCTGCGCGGACAGCGCGTCGACCAGCTCCAACGCGCACCCGACCGCGAGCTCGGGGCGGAGCTCGACCGAGGAGCTCGCGAGCCCGAACGCCACGACGATCTCGACGACGTGATCGCCCACCTCGAAGGCAACGAGAGCGCCGCCCCATCGAGCGAGCGTCTCCTGCGTGGCGAGGGCAGCGCGCTGCAGGGCTCGCAGCTCGTCGGGTCCGCCGTCCAGCGCGACCCGGGCCACGAGCGTGGTGAGGACTCGTCGCTCGTCGGTGTGGGCCTCGGGAGAGCCGGTCTCGAACCGCTTCAGGACGTCGTCGGCCAGAGGAGCGTGAGCCGCGGGAGGCGGATCGCCCTCCGGGGGCCGCTCGGCCGCACGCGCCACCGCGTCGGCCATCTCGAGCGCGCCTGGGCGCACGAACCGGGCCAGGGTAGCGAGTCCCCGGACCGCGTCGCCCGTCGCGCACGCGATCCAGCGGTCGGCGTGGCCGCCCACCGCGACTCCGATGAGCGTCCCGTGGTGGACGGCGACCCGCGAGGCGCCTCGCTCGGCGAGGAGGGCGCGGCCACAGGCCAACACCTGCCGAGCCGCTCCCGCGTCCGCAGCGGGCCACCAGGCGATCAACGCCTCGGGACGCAGCGAGAGGATCTCGCCGCCCTGCTCGACGACCTCGGTGACCAGGCACGCCATCCCCGGATCGCGCACGGCGTCCCCCCCGTCGGGGGTGTCGCGCTCCGCCCACAGCGTGTAGGCGGCGACGCGAACGTGGGGAGTCCCCGTCGACCACCGCTCGCCCAGCCGACCGATCAGCTGGCGGGGCAGCACCGACTCCCGGTCGATCATCAGATGTCCGTGCTCTGGGAGATGTTGCGGGGGGCGAGGTAGCTGTAGGGGTGCTCGGTGCTGTCGTTGCGTCGGTCGATCCGGTCCGCGATCCGCTGCAGCTCGAGCCGGAAGGTGCTCACGACGTCGGCCGCCCGGCGGTTGAGCTGCCTGTCGAACGCCGGCATCTGTCCCGTCTGCAGCAAGGTCGTGGTGGTGGGGATGGACAGGATGCGCACCATCGACACCTGGGCCAGCGCCACCTTCAGCGTGGGCATCCCGCGCCAGAAGGAGCGCTCGGTCACCTCGCCGTGCCGGCTCGGCAGCAGGTGCCGGACGGTCCCGGGGCTGTTCGGCACGTAGCCGTAGGCGTCGAACTGCCCGTTGTTCACGGCCGCGTGCTGGGGCCCGAAGTTGAACAGCATCTGGCTGACGACGCGCACGAGCTCCGCCCGCGTACAGACCACGGACGGGAAGCCGGGGATGACCGCGAGCCGACGGAACCAGGCCTGCAACTCGTGGTCCCGCGCCACGTCCGCATCCGACCTGTACCAGATCGAGAGGATCCCCCTCACGTATTTCTCGATGGCGACATCGATCTCGAGGCTGTCGAGGCGGTAGGGGTACTCCGACAGTCCGCGCTCGTCGTCCAGCAGGCCGCGCAGAGCCAGATCGTTGGTGAGCCGGCGGTTCTCCCAGTGGTAGGTTCGACCGCCCAGCGTGGCCTCGGCATCCTGCGGAGAGCCGCACCAGTAAGCCCGCGCCGCGTCGAGGACCCCTCCCACCCCCGGGGCCATCGCCACGTCGATGGCCCCGCCGATCTTCAGCAGGTTGCCCCGCGCCCGGGTGTTGATGGACAGCGTGCCCCGCGTGTGGGGCTCCAGCAGCTGGTGCACGGGGTGATGCGGGTGCAGCTCGCAGCGCATGGCGAGGATGATGACCTCGCTGACGACGTGGGTCTCGAGGAGGTGGTAGATCCCTTCGTGGTAGGTGCCGTCCGCGGCCGAGGCGTGGGCCTTCGCGAGCATCCAGTCCCACCAGTGCGACGAGGACGCCGAGCGGGGCGTGAACACCGGGTTGTTCAGCGCCCCGGGGCGCCGGAGCTGGATGGCGAGGGGCCGCAGCGTGCCGCGGTCCGACCAGAACAGGCACGTCGGCGCGGCCATGACCACCTTCCGGCGCTCGGCCGCGGCCTGAACGAACGGGTGATCGCAGAGGGGGTAGGCGGTGAAGAAGGCCTCACCCCGATCGATGGCGGCGGCCCAAGTGCCTACCTTCGGGTCGCCGATCTGCTCGAGGACGTGGCTCGCGGCCGCGGCCAGGTCGTCCGGGATCCGGGTCTGTGCGGTGCAGCGCTCGAGCTGCATGGGGTTGACGCCGCACAGGCGCTGGCGCCCAAACGACAGATCGTCGTCCCAGCGCGCCGCGAAGGCGGGGGTCATCGACAGGGGGCCGTACAGGCCACGGTACCCGCGCTCGCGCATCCGTCCCCCCCACCGGACGAGCCGTTGCGCACGCTGGTTGCCGTTGATGGCCCACGTCCACCAGAGCAGCTGGGCCTTCTTGGAGCCCGTCACGTCGTCTCGGGCCGGCGGCATGCGGGAGAGGACGTCCGGCAGCCGGAAGCCGAGCGACGGATTACCCGGCAGGTTGTCCTGAGCGAGCGGGTAATCCCGCTGGCGCATCGCGAGTGTGGCCTCCCGGGCGCGGCGCCGATCGGCGCCACAATGCTGGGGGAGCTGATAGGGACCCGGCGGAAGCGGGGGCCCGGACGGAGGCGCAGCGACGCCGGGCTCGCGGGTCGCCTCGGGCTTCGGGATCCTGTCCGTCTCACTCGACACCGTCTCTCCCTCTACTGGGCCCGGGGGACGCCCAGAACGTTGTAGATGGCGCGCCGGAAGCGCTGGAGCGCCGGCACGACGCGAGCCTCGGACCACGCCATCGATCGCAGGTCGCGCCACCCGTCGGCGCGGGGGACGCGCACGGTGGGCGGCAGATCCGTAGGGTCGAACGCCAGGCGCTCGGTCTCCTCGGGGGCGAGCGGCCGGTCGAGGTGGAGGCGGACCAGCGTGCGCCAAGGGTGCTGGTCGGGCGGCCAGTCCGCGCTGGCATCGAACCAGTGTGGGTTGCCCTCCGACTCCTCGAAGGAATGGAACTGGGCCTGCAGCAGGTACTCGACGTCGCTCTCGGGCAGCGCGAGCCGTTCGCGCAGATCCCGGCGCAGGTAGTCCCGGGGCCGGCTTTCGTCCCGCCGCCGCCCGCGCCTCCAGAGGGTCTGAACGTCGTCGGCGTCGGGGAGGCCCGATTCTCGGGTCCCCTCGGGATCCGTGGCCGGCACGAACCTGAAGCGGACCAGCCAGGCTCGACCCGAGACGTCGAGCCAGATGCGGACGAGCTGGCTGTAGTAGAGCTGGTCGACGAAGCTGTCCGGGGCACGCCGCACGCCCGCGACCGCGCCCTCGCGCGCGCGGTCGTCACCGCGAAGGGCTCGCCTGCGCACGAAGCGCGGCGCCCACTTGGACGCCACGAACGTCGAGAACTCGACGAGGTTGCTCGCCGGGCAGAACGATCCCGTGTTCATCATCAGCGTGAAGCGGTGCGGGGCGCCCGACGTGGGCTCGAGTCGGATGGAAGCCCCCCGCACGTCGAGCGCCGCATCGTCGCGCTTGGTGAGGGTGGCGAAGCGTGCCACCACGTCGAAGCTGCGCCCCCTGGCGAAGAACTCGTGTTCGGGAACGCCGTGCTCGACCACGCAGGTCGCCTTCCCGAGGGCTCCCGCCCCCCGGAGGTGGGACGCGCGCCGCCGCGACATCAGCGACTGCAATCCCATCATCAGGGCGGTGGGCAGGTCGGCGAAGCGCCAGCCCGGCGTCGACTCGATCTCCGAGACCTCGAGGCTCGCCCACCGATCTCCGCCGAGCGCAGCCCGCAGGTTCCCCGCGAGGCAGAGGACGAACGGCCCCGTGAGCGCGAAGTAGGCGGGCGCCGTGTAGTAGTCCTCGGAGTACCGGAATATCGCGACGAGCACCCACATCGCGAAGAACAGCACGAAGAGGCGGGTCATCTCCGTCCACAGCCAGCGGCGGACGAACCCCGCCGCGAAGAAGCTGATCAGCGCCATCCCGAGGGTGTAGGGAGCGGTGAGCCGCACGCGGTGGCTGGCGATCATGCCGAACAGATCGCCCTCCCGGTGCACCTCGGGATCCGGATCGGCCTCGAAGTCGGGGTCGGTCTTGGCGATGAGGCTGTCGATCCGACATTCCATCGCCTGGTCGGCAACGACGCAGTGCTCGGTCTGGGTGATGGCGTCGAGGATCTGGTCGGGGAACCCGAGCTGGGCGATCCCGAGCCCGAGCAGGAGCAGACCCTGGAGCATCCACAGCGCCCACAGGAACGGAGGCTTGGTATCGGCACCCCCTTCGGCCTTGCGGGAGCGGGCGGGCGGGTTCGGGGCGTAGGCCTCGTACAGATTGTAGAGGAAGAAGAACGCCGCTCCAATGACGAAGATGTACGTGGACCCGTTGTAGACGCAGTGCTGCAACGTGGGGTCGTAGAAGCAGGTCCCGCCGTAGTCCACGCCGAACTCGCGGTCGACCTGGTCGATGTTGACGAGCATCACGACGAAGAGCAGTCCGATGAACCAGACGAATCCTCGAGCGAATCCCCGCCGGATCCGGGCGTCGCGCCGGAGCACCGCCATCACCGTGGCAAAGGCGAAGAACACCGCGTAGGGCGCGAGGAACTGGGTGTACGCGACCGCGTAGCCGTAGGCATGGTCCACGCGCTCCGCGGCCACGACCGCTTTGGGGGACAGCAGCCCCAGGAACGAGCCGTCGGGATCGACGAGCCAGAGCACCCCACCGGCGAGGAGCAGGGCCGCCTGGAGGATCCAGAGGACGTCGCGCAGGGGATGGACAGCAGGAAGTTGCTTCACGGGCCCTCCGTAGGGTGCAGTGGACGAGCGACCGACGACGTCAGCAGAGAGCCTCGAGCTCTTCGAGGCGAGGGACCGTGAGCAGGGGCCACGCGCGCTCGTCGAGCCCTCCGAACTGCAGGTGGAGGGTACACATCGCGAGGACGTACCCGTGATGCATCAATTGTGCGGTTTGCCGACGACCGAGCCTGCGCAGTCCGGTGCGGATCGAGCGATTGCGTCGGGTGACCTTCGCCCAGGCCGCCTCGTTGTCGACGCCGAGGGCCTCGAGGACACGACGCGCCCGCTCCCGCAGCTCGGCCGGCTTGTCGGGTTCGTGGTAGAACTTCGCCATCCGATACGGACTCTGGGAGATCTGGACCAGGATCCCCGGCAGGCCCTCGGGACGGGCACCGGGGTCGGTCACGTCGAAGCTGTTCTCGATGGCGCGCCGCCTCTGGGCAGCGTTGTTCGCCTGCAGCACGTCGGCCACCCGGAGAACGCTCAACAGATCCCCGAGCGCGGGCACCCACACCCACGGCAGGCGCACCCACGGCTCGAGGCCCTCGGCGTCGACGACGAGCATCGCGTCGGCGCATCGGGCCTCGTCGTGGATCCGCTGCGAGACCTTGCGGCGCTCGTCGAGGCCCCGGGCCCACTGCTCGGCCAGGTTGTCGTACACGCCGCCGTCCGTCAGGACCAGGACCCGCGGCTTGCGCCTCGGCTCGTCGAGGGCCGTGAGCAGGTCGTCCTCGGTATCGAACGCGTACGGCCGGGCGTCGAGGAACACCGGGGGCAGCCACCCCGGGTAGGCCGCAGAGGCCTGCACCACCCGGCCGAGCTTCTCGCCGGTGGGGGTGCCCGCGCCGAACCGGTAGCTGTAGACGAATCGCCCCGAGAAGTAGACGTGCTCTGCGGTGCGGAGGTCGGTCGCACAGAAGACGTGGTCGACCGTCGTGCTCAGCTGATCGAGTCGGGTCGACACCCCCGCGGGGCGGAACAAGGAGCGCTGGAGCGCCGCCGCCGCGACCGTGCCGCGCAGGCCCCACGCCAGCAGGGTGGCCGACGCCGCGCCAATGGTGATCGTCCACCGGACGTCGTCGACCGCCCACCGCGGCCTCGACCAGGGATCGGGGAGGGCGACGAGCGCCTGGCTCTGGAGCTGCTCGGCCCACGCCTCGGGAACGGCCCAGGGCAGGAAGACCAGCATGGCTCCGAGCCACAGCAGGCCGACGTAGACCTGGGAGAACATCGGCGCGAACACGGTTCCCCGCCGAGCCAGCTGCCGGGCCAGCGGCATCACGACCCGGTGGCGGAACTCGTCGGGAGCGACGCGGGTGAAATCCACCGCCTGGGCCACTGCGCCGTTCGTGAACGAGCCACCCGACACGGACGCCATCGAGCGGGTGCGACCGCTGATGCTGGCATCGACCAGGTACATCAAGACGCCGAGGGCGAACGCCGCGGCGCGGTGACCGCCGCCGGACAAGGCGACGGCGATGCTGCTCGGGACCTTTCGTTCGGACACGTGCCGACCTCGCGGTGCATGGTAGGACGACCAGGCGGGGATGGAAGCCTCAGGTGCCCGGACCGGCCGCTCCGGGGTCACGCTCGACCCCGAAGGCGACGATCCTCTGATGGTGGCCGTGGTGCAGTCGGGTCACCCGGAGGCCCGCCGCTTGGCTGAACTCCCGAAGATCTTGGCCCGCGTCCGACAGAACCACCGAGATCGCCACGCTGGCGACCTTCGGATGCTCCGACATGAGCGCGACGACCGTGTCGACCACGAAGCGCCAGTCGTTCGGCGCTGACGCGGCGACCGCCTCGTCCCAGGCCGACGCCAGGAGCTCGTGGAACCAGTCTGGTTGGGTCGAGGGGGACAAATCACTCCCAAGGGCTGAGCGACATCGTTTGGCAGCCCCTTCCTATCGGGAGCGAGCGGGGGTCGTGATTTCGATCGACTTCACCCGATTTCGGGCCTCCGGACGCATCGGGTAGCTCCTGGATGGATCGTTGGTCGAGCTCGGCTCCGAGCGCCGCGAGGGTCTCCCGCCTCCGGGTCAGCTCGTCATCGCGTGTGCGACCGAGGTTCGGATGCGCGTGACGTAGCCCGGATCGAGGTCGAGCCGCGCCCACGTTCCCTCGACGTGCGCGAGGGCTCGCGGGGCGGTCTCGGCCCCGGCCGCGGACAGCGACAGGGCCGCCGCCTCCACCGTGGCCAGGAGTCCGGGGACTCCTTGGACCCCGGACGCCGTCGCGCGCTCCACCTGGCCCCATCGTGCCGCGATGTCGGGAGCGTGCGGCGAGACCACGAGGGTGAGGGCATCGGTGTGGACCTGCTCGAGTGGGTGCACGCGCGGTACCCGCTGCAGGATCTCGACCACCTGGGCGAGCTCGTCGCGCTCTCGCCGAACCAGCCGGATCATGGCCAGGGCGGAGAGCGCAGAGGCGCGGGGCAGCTCGAAGGCCTCACGCAGCCGGAGCGCCCGCGAGATCAACGACAGCGCTTCGTCCTTGCGGTCCGTCCAGGTGAGCGCGCCCGCGCTGTCCGCGAGGATGGCCGCGGCGGCGACCAGGTTCCCGTTGTCGTAGTCGGCCTCCGCGGCGCGGAGCTGCTCGTCGATCCGGCCAGCGTCTCCCAGCACCACACCGAGCCCCGCTTCGGCCGAGCGCAGCACCGGCACCCCGGTTGCTGCGGCGCCGTCGCGGTAGATCTGCCGTGCCTCGCGGAACCGATCCTGGCGGCGCACCGCCGTCCCGAGCTGCCACCACGCGAGCGCCTCCCATGCTGCGCCCACCGAGAAGCCTCGCGCGAGATCGAGGGCGCGACGGGCGGAGACCTCGGCCGCGGCGTGGTCACCGACCCCGCGCTGATGATGGGCGAGCAGACCCCAGGCCTCGACCCGCGTGTCGGGGGCGCCGTGGGGCTCGAGCGCCTGCATCTGCTCGGCGAGTTCCTCTCGCGCGGCCTCGGGTCGCTCGAGAACCCGCACCGCACACGACAGCCGCACCGCCAGACGGAGCGCCGTGGTCGCCTCGCCAGCCGAGACCGCCTCGCCGAGGAGCTGGCGGGCCTCGGCGACCAGACCGGGAGCCTCTCGCCCCGACACCTCGAGCGGCATCGCCATCGCGCGCAGCTCGCGGCGCAGGGAGGAGTCGTGGACACGAGCGAGGGCGAGCGCCGAAGCCTCCGCGACGTCCGGCTCGCGGCGCGCGTACCTCGATCTCGTCAGGGCAACGATCTCGTCGATCGAGCCCTCCACCTCGGCATCGAGCCGCAGGCGGGCCCGAAGCAGCGGCGGGGCGCCTTCCGCCCAGCGCAGTCGCGCGCGCCGCGCGGCCGGGGCATCGACCATGGCGAGCAGGCGGTCTCGGGGCGCGCCTTCGAGCGTCACCCCCGACGCCACCTTTCGCCACCATCCACGGAGCACCGCCTCCTCACGGGCGGATCGCCAGGCGTCACCCACCTGTTCGGCCCAGGCCTCGACGGGCACCGGACGACCCGCGAGAGCGAGGATGCCCAGTGCGTGCCCGACCTCGGCGGGGAGGTCGGGCTCGACCGTCGGCGACGACGCCACCAGTCCGAAGCCCTGGGCGCCGAGGCCGAGTCGACCCGCGGCCACGGCTCGCCGTAGCCGCTCGAGGAGCTGCCCGGGCGTCGCCTCCTCGAGCCCCTCGAGCAGCTCGGCTGCCGCTGCGTCGTCGACGACGAGGACCGAGGCCAGGAGATCGCGGAGGGCTCCTCGGTTGAGGGTCGGCAGCGTAAGCGACCACACCGTGCCGAGGTCCGCCAGCGGCTCGACACGCGCTGGCCGCTCCAGCACCACGACCACCTTCGCGTGCCGCCGGCACTCCTCGAGCCAGACCCGCACCCCCGCCATGGAGGTGGACTCGCCCACCCGGGCGACCAACCTCCGCTCGCGCGCCGCGGCGACATCGCCCCGGGCGCGCGCCCGCCAGCCCTCCTCGGGGGTGGCGGCGAAGGCGTCGACAACGTGACCGAGACCGGCCGCGTGGGCGTGGCGGGCGAGCCAGCTCGCGTGGCGGGTGACGCCCGCCCCCGCGGGACCGTGCAGCGCGACGATGCTGGGTGCACCCTCGCGAGCCTCTCGCAGGGCGCGCCACAGGGTCCTCCGGGGGGCCTCGTCGCCGACCCAGGGCGGGGGACGCAGGTGCAGACGACCGAGTCCCACGCCGACGAGTGCCGCCAGCGGCCAGTCCAGCCGGGCGCGGGGGGGCTGGGTATCGGGTGGCGGGACCCGCGGAGGACCCGATCGGCGCACGCTCGCGGGACGTCCGGTCTGCCGCGTGAACACCGGCCGGGTCGTCTGCTCCTGGACGCTCCGCGAAGGTGCCACGGTCGCGGGGGGCGGGGAGAGAACGCGGAGGGCCCGCCGGGCATCGGCCGCGCGATCGGGCCGATCCGCGAGGCGCGGGGCCTGCAGCCAGTCGACGTAGTCGCGTAGCTCCGGAGTCCCTGGATCGCCGCTGGGCACGCCAGCGACGAGCCACCGCAGCACCGCCCCCACGGCCCAGAGGTCCGTGCCCGGCCCCTGCTCCTCGCCGGTCATCTGCTCGGGCGCCGCGAACCGAGGGGTGCCTGCTGGCCCGGCCGGGGAGCCCGTGGACCCGCTGGCGATCCCGAAGTCGGCGAGGCGGAGTCCGTCGAGTGGGGCACGCTCCCCTTCGAGAGGACTCCGCGCGCAGCCCACGAGCACGTTCGAGGGCTTGACGTCGCGGTGGAGGACGCCGTGGGCGTGGGCCCACGCCAGGGCATCGAGCAGATCGCTGACGATGCGGACGACGGTGGGCCACGCCCGGACGTCGACGCGAGGGTCGCCAGGAAGGTCGCCGAGCGTGCCCGTCGCGCGCTCCATCACGAGGTACGGGGCGCCTGCCGGGAGGCCCGTGGTGCGGGCCCACGCCGCGGGCTGGCGGCCTACGTCGAGGAGTGCGACGATGCGGGGGTGATCGAGCACGCCGATCGCCCGCGCCTCGGCGAACCAGGCATGGGCGTGCTCTGCTTGCCGCAGGAGCTTGATCGCGACGGGCCAGCCGCTCGTGGCGTGTCGGGCGGCGTGGACCACGCCACCCCCGCCCTCGCCGAGGCGGCCCTCCAAGCGAAAGACGCCCGCGTCGTCGCTGCCCGACGCGCTCACAGGCCGCGCAGCGCCTCGGGACGGAGCGGCAGCTCGCCGCGCCGCGCCCGGTCGATCAGGTCGACGAGGGCTCCGCGGTCTCGAGGAAGGCGGCCGCGGATGGGCAGGTGGTTCGACGCGTGGTTGGTGCGGAAGAGCGCATCGGTGGGGCGGGCCTCGTCGATGATCGTGCGCAGCTCGCCGAGCAAGGTCCGGACGTCGGGAAGCGTGAACCGGCCACGGTCGGCGAGCGTCTGCTGCGGAGTGCCCGGAATCACCGAGAGGGTGAGGGCGGCGAAGAACGCAGGGTCCATCGCGGTGACGAGGGCGGCCGTGCCCTCGGCGTGCGCGGCACTGCGCTCGATGCCCCCCGCGCCCAGCAGCGCGATGACGGAGAGCTCCATGCCCGCGGCGTGGGCCTTGCGGGCCGCCTGGACGTGGTCGTCGAAGGTGGCCCCCTTGGCGATGCGCTTCAGGGTGACGTCGTCGCCAGACTCGGGGCCGATGTAGAGGCGGGAGAGCCCGAGCTCGCGGAGGCGGGCGAGCTCGGCGTCGGTCTTCTCCAGGACGTTGCCCGCGGTGGCGTAGCAAGAGACGCGACGGAGGGGGCCGAGGGAGCGGGGAAGCGCCTCGAGGATGGGTGACCAGGTGGCGACGGGCATCGCGAGAGCGTCACCGTCCGCGACAAAGACCTTGTCGACGCGACCCGCGAGGGCCTGGCCGGCGAGAAGGACGTCCTCGAGGGTGGCGTCGAGGTCGCGGATGCGGAAGCGCTTGTCGCGGTACATGTCGCAGTATGTGCAGGCGTTCCAGGAGCAGCCGATGGTCGCCTGCAGGATGTAGCTGTCGGCCTCGGAGGGGGGCCGGTAGAGCTTTCCCTCGTAGCGCACTGCACTTTCCTTGGTGGGGAACGGAGCCTATCACGCCGCGTGTGACGGCGTGTTGTGGCCCTCCGACCGTTCGGCATCGCACAGGTCCGTCACAGCTGCTTGTCACAGGCTTATCATAGATATATACTTGTTTTTCCGCCCTGCTCCTCAACTCCGTTCAGGGGACCTCGTCGGATGCGGGCCAGAAGCCGACTACACGAGAAGGCGCAGCCGCAGCAACGTCCGCTGCGTATGCAGATCTCCAGGCGACTCAGGGATGCTGTCCGAACCGGGACTCGTGTTACGGTACCGAGCGGGTTTGACGGATTCGCATGTTCTGAACAGGCGTGCCGGTAGTTGATGCCGGTCAGGGAGGTCAGGTTGGGAAGACGTCGAGAGACCAGCGGTCGAAACTACCCGGAGATCAAGGAAGGCACTCTCTCTTCGGTGGTCGAGGCCCTTCAGAGCGGTCCCATCACCGAACGCGAGCTTGCCAACGCGATTGGCAACCTGCGGTCGGCACCCTACATCCAGAAGCTCCGCAATGATGGCTGGAACATCGAGACCACCAGGGTCGAGGATCAGGAGATGTACGTCCTGCGAGCCTATCCCAACGGGATTGCGGCGAACGTCGGAGAGCGTATGCCTCAGCAGGTCGAGCGCCCGCATCTTCGAGTGGTGAACGACGACGATCGGTAGCCGTACGAGGCTTGGGAGAGTTGGCGCTTCAAGCACGTCGCATCATCGGCTGCCCCGTCGGCTACGATTCGGCCAGTAGTTGTCCGATGGCCGAATCCGTGGCCGAACGTGAATGTCCGAAGAGCTGACAGAGTTGGTGCAAGCTTTGATTTGCTATCGGCCATCTCCACCCTCGTGGCCGGATTCGGCCAAACGGTAGCGCTTGCCCTTGGTCCGCCCCGTCGACTCGACCCGGTCTTGATCGACGAGCTCCTTGAGCGCGCGACGGAATGTGCGAGCGGGAATCTCTGAACCCACCCGCCCATGGATCTCGGTGCTGGTCGAGTCAGGGTAGCGTTCGAGGTCCTCGAGGATGAGTGCTCGGAGACGGTGTGGCTGGACCCGCCGGAGGGTGGTCCGCTCATCCAGACCAGAGGCACGCAGCAGGTCGGGCGGCACGAAGTAGCGCGTGCCGCGAGTGCGGCCGACCTGCTCGACGAGACCGTGCTCGACCAGCCGCCCGAGCCACGGTCGAAGCTGTGTCGTGTCACCGAGCGCGAGTCGGTCGGCGAGCTCCCCGGCCTTCAAGCCCTCCGTCTGGGCGAGCATTCCCAAGGTGATTCGCTCGCGCTGAGTGAGACGGTAGTGCTCATCCGCGTCGGTAACGAGTCGAACCACACCGGGGTGTAGCACTCGACGAGCCACGGTGACGTGGACCGAATCGATGCCCTCGCGCGTGATCGGTGCGGCACGCCCCGTTGAGAGGAGCCGCTCGTAGAGGGTGTCGAAGCCGCTGCCCTCACGCTCCATCAGGCCGAGGTCGTGGAACACGCGGGCAAGGCCATCGTTGCGCCTACGACTCGCGTGCAAGATGTTCGCTGGAGTGACGCCGAGCGGCAGGCGGCCTGGGTTGACCACCTCGAGGTGGTCGGGGTGCAGATTCAAGAAGATGTCGCCACGCTGGGTGTAGGGCCGGTGCACGAGCGCGTTCACCAGCAGCTCACGAACGACGACCTCCTCGTAGGCGGGGACGACGGATCGGAACATCCCGTCAGCCACCTCGTACCGCTCGCGGAAGTCCGGCACGGCCTCCCAGACCGCGTCGGTCCAAATGCTGTCCCTCGTCGTGGTTTGCCACCCGCGTCACCCCTTGCATGTTTGGTGGTCGGTGGTGGTGAGTCCCCCCAAACCGCTGCGCCACGACGGGATGTGCCTGATGATGCGAACGAAACCGGTGTGGGCAGGCTCGGACGGTCGTAATATCGATTCGAGGCAACCGCTCGAACCTCGTCTGCGGGTGGCGGGCGGTCTTCCTCGGCAGGCATCGCCGGGTTCACCGTGGGTCGGACAGGACGTACCACGCAGCATGTGACCGCAGCAGCTTCGTCAATCGTCGTTCGTCGGCTCCAAGGAACCGAGGGAAGTGATTCAAGCCACACGAGGCGAGGAGGGCCGAGGACGCTGCCTCCGTGTCTCACCGCGAGGTGATGCGCCCAGTGATCGCACAGATCGGGTGGATCTTCACGCCCTCCGTGTCCTTGGCGTCGACCTTGAGCGAGCCGATGAAGCGACCCGTCAGGCCCTCGCCCTTCTTCCGAAGCTCGAAGACCGAGGGAAGAGAGACCAGGTGCCGGGAGTAGATCACCTCGGCTTTGCCGCCGGTGAGGGTGAGGACACCGTCCTCGACCGTACCGGTGTACGGTGAGCTGATGATAGTCTCGGTGACCTCTTTCTTGCCGACGAAGTACGTCCCGTCCCCGGCTCGCGCGATGTTCCACTGGTAGGGGATCTCTGTTCCCTTCAGCTTCATGCACGACGACGTCTCGACCTTCACGACGAGGTTCCAGGTTCCGACGAAGCTGGGTTCCTGACCATGGGCCAAGCCCGTGGCGAGCAGACCGAGAAAGACGGTGGCGATGTTCATGCTGGCCTCCTGTCGGGCGACCCTACACCAGCTCCGCAGGAAAACACGGCGTGGCCCGCGCGCACGTCAACGGTCTCGACGGAACCTCGCCCGCTGACCCTGTAAAGTGCGCGGCTCGCTGTGAATTGCCCCCAAAGCCTGTTGCTGCGTGACGGTCGCCGAACGATGGGCCCAAGTGCGGTCGATGCGCGAGGCGTCATCCAGGCTGAGATCGGAATCGTGCGACAACGCCACCCGACAGCATCTGTACCCTTGGTCGTGACGCCATTCTCGAGTTTCCGGTTTCGTTGTCAGCGCGCCTCGTCGAGGACGCACTCTGTGCTCGCCTCGACCGTCTCTGCGGGAGCGTCGGATCCCCGGTCACAGAGCTCCTCGTAGACCTCGGCCTGCGTCTGGCAGCCCCCACACGCCTCCCCCGAGACCTGGATGTCGCCGTAGGTGCAGGTGTAGATGCCATCCAGACACTCGGGGCAGGAGAGGCCCTCGAGGAGATCACAGGCTCCACCTTCCGATCCGCCTCCCTTGCAGGAGGCCAGAACAATTCCCAAGCCAACGACTCTCAGCACTGTGCTCTCCTCCTCTTCCGGCTGCGCGCTCAGGGACCCGCGTTCAGCTCGGGCAAGTCGCGAAACGCGTGCCCCAGCACCTGCACCTGCTGCCCCGTGGGCTCCTGGGTCGTGTAGGACACGATCGCGGTGGCGCTCTCACCGTCGAGGAACCCGGATGCCCCCTCGCCGCTCACGTCCAGGTGGACGACCCCGCCCACCTCGGGCTCCACGCCGATGTTGCCGTGCTCGATCTCCGCGACGTCCACCGCGAGGTGATGCAGCTCACCTGCGCCGGTGGAGGGAGTAATCGCCTCGGGATCCTCGTCGAAGAACCAGTGGGTGATCCATCCGTCGGCCGAGCATTCGGTGAACTCGTGCCAGGTGCCGAAGCGAGACCGGTCGCCCCACGGCAGACTGCCGTCGCCCGCCTCCTGGACGAGCAGCGAGCTCGCAGGATCACGACTGACCACGATGTTGCCCTCTCCCGAGGGCCCTGCGAGGCGAAACACCACCACCGACTCCCCGGGCTCGACATCGTCAGCGTCGAAGGTGCGGTCACCGTTCTGATCGAGCGAAGCGAGCACCTCGTCGGCGGAAAGACCGCGCATCGAGGCCGGACACCGCAGTGCGGACGAGGAACACCCCACAGCGAGCCCCGCCAGAACGAGGGCGCCTGGCCGCGCCCACCTGCCCCACGAGCCGGCGCAGTCGCCGGTCCCCGGGGGTGGGGAGTACGTGCCAGGTGCGAACATCACGGCGACTCGCAGATGTCGACGTTCATTGCGTTGTCGACGCGGGCGGCGCGGGAGTACCGATTGCGCCATGCACCGTTGAGGTTGGTGTCGCCAGAGTGAACGCCGTGCGCGGTGGTGGAGTAGCTCCAGCCGCCGCCACTGTCGCCCCCGATCGTGTTGTCGGTGTCGGTCAGGACCATTCGCTCCACCGTGTTTCCATCAATGTTGCCAGTGTAGCTCGTCCGATAGATCTGGTCGCACGCACGCTGGTTGCTCGAACGCCCGAATACGCAGGTGTCATCGTTGCGGAACCAGGTGCTCTTGACGTTGTCCATGCGACGCAGGTTGTTGGCCTGGTCGGCGAACCAGTTCGGCCACTCGGACCCGGTGGTGGTGTACCACTCGAACTCTCCATGCTGGCCATAGTACTCGTCCTGGCGGGTGACCGACTCGGTGTTTCCGGACACCGGGTGGGTGTAGGTTCCCTTCGTCGAGACGTGGGCTGCCGTCACCAGACCTCGCGTGCCCCCGCTCGTCTCGACGCACCACCCGAAGGTCGCGCCCCCAGGATTGGAGGCCAGTGTTCCTCCGTGGACGTTGGCCTCGAGGCGATTGACCTCGCCTTTCACGGTGTAGATGACCACGTTCTCCGCGAGGTGCTCGGGAAGCTGCAGCGCTTCGCCGAACCCGATCACGACCTCGATGGTCCGCACGCTGTCGAACGTGATTCCATAGGACTCGCAGCCGGACGCGACGACCCAGTCGGTGATCCGATCGGTCTGCGCCGCCCACTCCTGGGCATTCTTGCCGATCCCTCCGATCAGCTCGATCTCCAGCCCCGATGCCTCCGCGATGGCCCGGGCCGACGGGGGCACCTCGTCGCGGAAATAGATCTCCGGCGTGTCGCCGGGGCTCGCCAGGTTGACAGCCGACGAAAAGTCCTCCGGGAACCTCTCGGCAATCTGGGTGGCGACCGTGCGGAAGGTGCTCTGGGCGTTGACGTAGAGGTACGTGGCGCCAACTGGCCAGCCTTGGGTTTCAGCGATGATCGCAATGTCGGCCCGAGACGATTCCTCCGCGCCGAGCGGCCGATTTTCCTCTTGCGCAATTGCGCTGGCAGGGAGTAGTCCGAGGACCCAGGCGAAGGGGATCCCCTTTAAAAGGATTCTGGCCGAATTCCGAGGGTGGTGGGCGCGGTTCATGCTCTCTCCTTGATTGCCGATAAAGCATATCCGTTCTTGAGGAGATTCGACAAGCCTCGTAATAGATTACTGCAACTTTCCTGCCTCGATGTGCGAAACGAATTGATTCACAATTTTCGTACGCATGCAGGCGCGCAACAAGTCAACATCGAGCCCCTCGCGAGAGATCGGGCACGCGCTGGCGCAGGGCAATCGGGTCATCCCAGTGCTCGCCGACGAGGCGCCACTGCCCTCGGCCGAGCAGCTGCCCGAGACATTATCCAGCCGTTGCGCCTCGACCGATCCGGAGGCCGAGCTCGAGGTCCGTGCGCTCCCGGAGCGCGTTGTACTCCGCCCTGAACCGGCCCGTGTCGGGAGGGAGTAGACTCGGCGCCTTACTGTACGCCAGGTCCAGGTGTTCACGATCGTACGAACCGATCGTTCACGAAGCTTCGATCCTGGCGTTCAAGATGGTCCGGCTCTCGCATTCGTAGGCAGCGGGTTTCAGCGGCAGTCGCCCGTGGATGACCCGGGGCGCCCGAGGCGGTACGTAAGCTCACAACCACGAGAGATACCGGAGGACGCGGTGTTGGAGCCCAAGCAAACTGGAATCACGCTTCTGTTGAACTTCCTCATCCCTGGCGCTGGCCACGTCTACGCGACCAACGGTGAGCGCTGGGGATACCTGGCGGGCAACATCATCTGCGCGTTTCTCACCCCAATTCTCTTGGTCCCGTTCCTCGGCAACCTCGCCATCTGGGTGATCACCCTGATGGAATCTAGCGCGGTCACCGAGACGGCAAACCGGAAGCTATTGTCCACCGAAGAGTCGCAGGTAATCGAGAAAGAACGGTCTCGCGAGATCGAAAATTCTCGGCTTCGCGGTGAGGAACTCGCCCAATCGTACATGAAGCTCCAGACACTCCGTAACGCTGGCGTGATGTCGGATGAGGAGTGCGTGAACGAGAAGAGGCGCCTGATCGCCAAGAACCTCAACGGCTGGACCGATCAGCAGATGGTTGACTTTCTCGGTCCCTTCGCGCAGCTCGTCAACGAAGGCGCTATCTCCGAGAACGAGCTCCGTTCCATCAAGTCGTTGTACGCCGCACTCTCGAAGGAGCGACCGAGCTTCTGACAACGGGCGCCCGGTGCCGTCGCCGTTGCTCGGCGACGGCCGGACAGGGGTGGCCGGCGCGATCCGCGCTCAAGGCGACGGTAACCGCATACCGTGCGTTCTCGACATTCTGCGGCGATTGACTGGCAGGCAGCCAGTACCCCGCATCTCGGTCCCGCGCCGACACGGGCAGGGTCGCCGGGTCGAGGGCGGAAGGCTCGGGGACCTCGAGAACCTCGGAGGAGGCCGGTTCACGGCAGCTGTTCTCGACGAGCTGTCTGTCCAGGGAGCACCCCAGCGTGCAGGTGACGTCGGGGGGACGAGTCGCCACGTGCCGGTCCGCGCGCCCTGATCGTCGAGGTCGTAGAGCCACGACGCGCCGGCGTCCTCCACCTCGACCTCCTTCCCTTCGTGTCCAGGCGCTGGTACGCGGCCACCCGGGGGTGGCGCCCGATGTCGGCCTCGAATCCCCTCCTCGACTGAAGGATGCCGACGATGCCGAGCTCGTGACCACGACTGGGCGGAATCCGCGCGCGGACGTCGTCGAGGCCAACCTCTCCGGGCGTCAGCTGCCGCACGACAGCTTCGAGATCAGGGGGTCGAAGGGCGCAGGAGGATCCGTGGTGGGTCAAGCGTAGACTATGGAGACGAAGGGCCACATCGAGAACCTCCGCCCGGTTGACGTGCGAGGCCTCGACGGCCGGCCAAATGCGGCGGTACCCGATCCACCACCCCATTCGAGACCTCCCCGTGCCGCCTGCCGACGGCTGTCCCGACCGAATCCGGCCAACACTCTCGCCGCAAATCCGGTGTTGATTCACGGCGGCATCCCCCCCAAAATCACTCGACCCAACCAGGAGCTCCCGTGGTGTCGCAGGGGCTGATGGCTGGCCTGCTC
The DNA here is from genome assembly GCA_964655065.1 of uncultured Enterobacteriaceae bacterium. Taxonomy (GTDB): domain Bacteria; phylum Myxococcota_A; class UBA796; order UBA796; genus DRPG01. Next base: position 37,299 of record CAZZLC010000054.1, read on the forward strand.
TGCGTCGCGTACGTGATCGGTGAGTCGGGGGAACTGGAGCACCGGACTCCCTCGTCGATCCGAAACCGGGTGCGATTCGCTGAAATAGATAGGAGAACCTGGACCCTCTAGGGAATCTCCGTCGCGTCTTCGCGGCGAGGAGGAACAGTGGGACGAAATCGACCCAATCGAGTGCTCTCGGCACTACGGGTATTGGCGGCGGTAGGCTGTCAGGCGGACTCAGACAGCGACGGGCTGCTCGATCGTTGCGTAAACCCAGAACGCCTCGCGCACGCCCCTTCTGGGCGGTGGAGAACGCCGCTGGGAGGCTTGATGAGCAAGAAGGGAACCGCGTTTGATTCACCGTTCGGTTGGATGGGATGGGCCCGTGGGTTGGGCTTGGTGGTTGCGTCCGGACTGATCACCGCGTGCACGTGTATGGAAGACAGCGACGGCGACGGGCTCTCCGATTGCCAGGAACTGGAGCTCGGGACGCATCCCGACGTGCCCGATAGCGATGGTGACGGATTCCCCGACAAGGAGGAGGTCGAGAACTGGGACCGGGATGGTGGCAACTTCCTGCGCTTCCATCCCTTGGTGGCGGATGTGCCTCGACTCTATTCCGAGCAGCTGGGCGGCCCGGTCATCGAGCTGTACGCGACGGAGAGTGGCTCTCGCACTGTGCAGCAGGGAATGCTCACGGCCAGTGAGAACGAGGTGCGCAGCGTGGTCTCCCGCGGCCGGAGCCACGTCGAGGCATTGGAGAAGGAGCACGTCGTCAACGCCGACGTCGGCGCCGACCCGTCGGGCGTCAAGGCCGGCCTCGGCTACCAGTTCCGTCGCACGGACACGACCGTGGTCACCAACTACTGGGAGAACTCCACGGTCGAGGTGAACCGAAGCTCCGTTCGCCAGTACTACGACGAGATCAACACCACGGCCTACGAGCAGACGGGCGGTGAGATCAAGGTCGTGCTCGGACTCGCCAACGACGGAGACGTCAGCTTCACGCTCGATGAGATGAGCCTGACCGCGTACATGACCGACCCGATGAACCCGAGCGAGCTCCTCGCGGTGGGCACCATGCAAGCCGAGGGGGGGATTTCCTTTACACCGCCGCCCCAGGGACGAGGGGTCGACCCTTCCTCGCTCGACCTCGTTCCGTTCACGTTCGTGTACAGAGCCGAGGGGAACCCGGGAGAGATCGCGCGGGTGCTCGAGAATTCAGATCGTCTCGTGCTCGAGCCGGCCACCGTGCGACTCGATGGTGAGCAGCAGGACGGTGCCGTCGCACTCGCGGAGCAGAACATCCGGAGCAGGACCGCGCTGGTCATCCTCGACTTCGGTGACCAGGCGCCTACGGAGCAACATCGCGTCGCAGTGGACGTAGGCACTGGCGCACAGGCGACCTTGGCGGACCTTCTCGAGGTGCGACTGGGTCTGGAGGTCGAGTCAGGCCCGGTGCCCTTCGACAGCGTGGTCGGGGCCGAAGGTCTCCTCTCGGTGCGCGGGGTCGCGAGCTCGGCCCGCACCCGGAGCTACTGGATGCTGGCTCATACCTTCACCCCACGCGACGCACCGCTGGGCGACGCTCAGACCACCATCTACCATCCCATGACGGCGGGATTCGCACCCGACGACCTCGCGATCGAACGCGGCGACGTCGTGCACCTCCTCTACGTCACGGACTCCGACTGGGACGGCCTGTCCGACCGTCGCGAGCAGATCGAGGGGACGACTCCGACCGACGACGACTCCGACGACGACGGTGTGCTGGACGGTACCGAGGTGTTCGGCTGGTCCACCGACGTGAATGGGACGCCCTGCGGGGAGCGGTTCCTCGTGTTCTCGGACCCCAACGATCCCGACACCGATGACGATGGCCTCACGGACGGGGAGGAGCGAGCCGCCTGCACCAACCCGAAGGGCGACCTCGAGGTCGAGGTCGGGGACATCGTGCTCGCGGAGATGGGCCGCCCTTTCCTGCTCCAGGCCGAGCCGAGCAACTATTCGTCCGCCGCCAATCTTCGCTACGCCTGGATGTCGCGCGACGTGCCGATGGAGCTCCCCGCGCGTGACGACGTGACGCTCGACCTCACGGGCGATGACGCGGTCCGGACGATGCGCTTTCAGGTGACGGTGACGGACGACGAGCTGAACCAGAGCGCGACGGACGAGGTGCTCGTCATCGTGGTCGAGGACGACGACGCAGTCTTCGTGGCCCCGTGGGGAGACCCGACCGCCATCGAAGCGGGCACCCCGCGCTATCCGCTGGATACCGTCACCCGGGCACGCACCCTGTTCCCGGACGCGGACATCTACCTGCAGTCGACCACGTCGGACAACCCTTACCTCGAGCCCGCGACCATCGTGCTCGGACCTGGGGTGAACCTGTACGGGGGGTTCGACGCGGACTGGAACCGCGAGGATTCCCTCGCCACCATCCAGATCGAAGATCCCATCGGGATCCGCGCATCGGGACGCGATCGGGTGGTCCTGTCCCAGGTAGACGTGGCCGCCACGCCGAGCCTGGACGAAGCGTCCGAAGGGGTGGCGATCGAATTAGTCGGAGGAACGTCGGCGAAGCTCGACCGCGTGGTGGCCCGGGGGCCGGATGCAACGCGCTCGACGGAGCCTGTGGGGGAGCCCAGAACCTGCAACAAGGCGTCGGCGACGAGCACCTACTCGAGCTACGGGGTGCGCGTCCGCGACATGGGCAGGATAGACGTGGTCAACCGCAGTGTGTTCGCTGCGAGCCGGGGCGCCGGCGGGGCTCGCGGTCTCGACGGGGTCGCAGGCCGACCTGGGGCCAACGGCCCCGGTGGTAGCTCGGGAACCGGCACACCCGGGGCCACGAATGGCAGCGGTCACAACGGCCATCCCGGCGGGAAGGGCGGCGACGGCCGCTCCGGCGTATGCATCGATGGCTACCGCGGCTCTCCGGGCACGCGCAGCCCCTACGTTGCTGGCGGGGCGGGGGGCGCAGCGGGACGCGGCAGGCTCGCGCTCGGCTGCGAGCGCACGCCGGGCGGAGCCGGGGGATCAGTGACGTTGATGTCGGCGCCTGGCACCCCAGGGGCGTCAGCAGAACCGGCCACCACGCTGTCGTCCGAAACGACGGCTTGGTACGCGCCGGATCACGGGCGCAGCGGCTGTCAGGGAGACGGCGGCGCGGGAGCCGGGGGCGGTGGCGGCGGCGCCGGGGCAACCGGGTCTCCCGGCGGCGGCGGCGGCGGCGGTGGCGCAGGCGGCGAGGGTGGCTTCGGGGGAGCCGGCGGCGCGAGTGCGGGCGGCTCGTTCGCGCTGGCCCTGAAGAACGTCGGCAAGCTGGTGCTCCGCGACACGGACTTGCTGGCCGGCGACGGCGGCAACGGCGGTGCAGGCGGCTTCGGCGGCGCAGGCGGCGCAGGCGGCGAAGGCGGCAACGGGGCCCATGGCGGCAACCGCAAGGGCGGAAAGGGCGGCACCGGCGGGAGGGGAGGTTTCGGCGGGCGCGGCGGCGTGGGCGCTGGTGGACCGGTGGCGGCCTTGTTCGCGGACGACGTCGAGGAGATCGACCTGGACCGAGCCGACTTGGCCACCGGACGGGGCGGCGGCGGCAGCCAGGGCGGGTGGAGTTTCGGCGTGTTCCAGCAGAACGTCGATCAACTCGTCGTCGGCGATACGGTCAGCTTCTCCGTGGGCGAACCCGGCAGCGACGCCGCCACCGGCTCGATCAACGAGTAGCCGCGACGGTCAAGGGTCGGCCGGAGGATCAGTTGAACGGCGCCAGGGTGGGCACCGACCGGGAGTTCGGGAGCTTCTACGACTACGGCACCAGCGCACCGACGGCTCCCCCCCGGCGTCCATGTCGGCATGACCCCGTAAGACTCGCTCGAC
>CAZZLC010000055.1:0-41131 GCA_964655065.1 uncultured Enterobacteriaceae bacterium
CCTTGTTGCCCGTCGCGGTGCAGAAGATGTCGATGTCACCGACGACATCGTCGAGACGCACCACGTCGAGACCGGACATGCACGCCTGGAGGGCGCAGATCGGGTCGACCTCGGTGATGGCCACGCGCGCCATCTGCGCCCGCAGCGACTGGACCGAGCCCTTGCCGACGTCGCCGAAGCCCAGGAGGAGCGCGCGCGTGCCGCTGATGAGCACGGCGGGCGCGCGCATGACCGCGTCGACGAGCGAGTGACGGCAGCCGTACACGTTGTCGAACTTCGACTTGGTGACGCTGTCGTTGACGTTGATCGCGGGGAACCGGAGGGTGCCCTTCTCGGCGCGCTGCAGCAGACGGGCGACGCCGGTGGTGGTCTCCTCGGACACGCCGCGGATCTTCTTCGCGAGCGGGCGGAAGAAGTTGTCACCGCGCTCCTTGCGGACCTGCTCGAGCACGGCGTAGACCACGCGCTCTTCCTCGTTGCCGCCCATGTCCATCGTGGGGGTCACGCCCTGCTCCTCGAGCTCCGCGCCGAGGTGGACGAGCAGCGTCGCGTCGCCGCCATCGTCGAGGATCAGGTTCGGACCTTCCTCACCCGGCCAGTCCAGCGCCTGGAGCGTGCACCACCAGTACTCGGCCAGGGTCTCGCCCTTCCACGCGTAGATCGCGGGGCCCTCGGGGGCGTCGACCGTGCCGTTCGGACCGACCACCGTGGCGGCGGCCGCGTGGTCCTGGGTCGAGAAGATGTTGCAGGACACCCAGCGAACCTCGGCGCCGAGCGCCACGAGGGTCTCGATGAGCACGCCCGTCTGGATGGTCATGTGCAGCGAGCCCATGATCTTGGCACCGGCGAGCGGCTTGCTCTCGCCGAACTCCTCGCGCAGCGCCATGAGACCGGGCATCTCGTAGAGGGCGAGGTCGAGCTCCTTGCGGCCGAAGGCCACAGCCTTCTCGTCGAACGGGGCGACGCGGAAGGGAAGCTTCGAGAACAGCGCGAGGCCGGTGTCGAGGAACGGCTGGCTCTCACCCTGGGGGTAGGCTTCGGACATGCGATCTCCTGGACGTGGATTGATTCATCCGTTCATGCGGATGGGTGGATGCGACGTCGGTGGGTACGTAACGCTTCACCTCGGGGGGATCACGCTATGGGGGGTCGATGACCGCACCGCCCCGAGCTGACAAGCGTCCGCACGTCCACCGAGAGCACGGCACCGAGCGAGACGATCCCTGGTTCTGGCTGCGCGAGCGCGAGAACCCGGAAGTGCTCCGCCACCTCGAGGCCGAGAACGCCTGGACCGAGCAGCGCACCGCGCACCTTCGGGACCTCGAGGAGAAGCTGTACGCGGAGATGATTGGTCGCGTGCAGGAAGCCGACGACAGCGCTCCGGTGCCCCATGGTCCCTGGGCCTACTTCCGGCGAACCTTCGAGGGCAAGAGCTATCCCGCGCTCTGCCGACGCCCTCGCGACGGCGGGGGTGACGAGCAGATCCTGCTCGACGTCAACGTCCTCGCCGAAGGCCACGACTTCACCGACGTCGCCATGACCGAGGTGAGCCCCGATCACCGCTGGCTCGCCTACGCCATCGACCACGACGGCGACGAGATCTACACCATTCGCTTCGTCGACCTCGAGACCGGCAACACCATCGAAGACCACGTCCCCTCGGCGGCCGCCCGTCTGGCCTGGGGCGCCGACTCGAGGACCGTGTACTGGCTCGAGCTCGACGACGCCCACCGTACCTGGCGGCTCCACCGCAAGACGCTCGGTGAGCCGTCCAGCGACGAGGTGCTGTTCGAAGAGGCCGACGAGCGATTCTCGCTCGGCGTCGAGACCGACCGCGCGTGCCGCTTCGTCACGATGTACGTCGCCAGCAACGTGACCACCGAGCTCCACCTGCTCGACGCGACCGACCCGAACGCCGAGCTCCGCGTCGTGCAGCGCCGCGAGCCCGAGATCCGCTACGACGTCGCGGTCCAGGGTGACACGGTGTGGGTCGTCACCAACGAAACGGTCGACGCGGCGGGCAAGCGTCGCCCCGACGCGCCCAATGGCCGCCTGATGCGCACGACCCTCGACGCGCTGACCTGTGAACACTGGCAGGAGGTGCTCGCTCACCGTCCCGACGTGGAGCTCACGCGGCTCGAGGTCTTCGCCGAGCACCTCGTGCTCTTGGAGCGCGAAGCAGGCCAGCTCCAGGTTCGGGTCATCCAGCCCTCGACGGGAGCCGACGCTGTCCTCGAGATGCCCGAGACCGTGGCCACCGTGGGCATCGCGTCGAACCCCGAGTACGACACCCCCTGGCTCCGCATCACCTACACGTCGATGACCACGCCGCCGACGGTGTACCGAATCCACCTCGACGACCACCGCCGCGAGCTCGTCAAGCAGTCGCCGGTGCCGGGGTACGACCCGGCCCGGTACCGCACCGAGCGGCGCTTCGCGAGGGCTCCGGACGGGACCGAGGTGCCGATGTCGGTCGTGATGCGCCGCGACCTCGAGCCGTCGGCCGACACCCCGCTGCTCCTCCATGGCTACGGCTCGTACGGCATCACCAACCATCCTCGGTTCGCGAACACGAGGGTGTCCCTGCTCGACCGTGGCGTGGTCTTCGTGATCGCTCACGTTCGCGGCAGCTCCTTCTACGGCCGGCCCTGGTACGACGCTGGCAAGCTCGAGCACAAGCAGAACACGTTCACCGACTTCGCGGCTTGCCTGTCGTCGCTGCACGACAGCGGCCTGTCGAGCCCAGCGCACACCGCCATCCTCGGCGGGAGCGCCGGTGGATTGCTCGTGGGGGCGGTGATCAACCAGCGTCCGGAGCTCGTCAAGGCAGCCGTCGCCGCCGTTCCCTTCGTGGACGTCGTCACCACGATGCTCGACGTGAGCCTGCCCCTGACCGCCCGCGAGTGGGACGAGTGGGGCGATCCTCGTGAGCCCGAGCCCTTCGCGCGGATGCTCGCCTACTCGCCCTACGACAACGTGAAGGAACAGGCCTACCCGAACCTCCTCGTCACGTCAGGGCTCAACGACAGTCGCGTGCAGTACTGGGAGCCCGCCAAGTGGGTGGCCAAGCTGCGAGACCGCGCCACCGCTGGCGACGTCTTGCTCCGCACCAACCTCGGAGCTGGCCACGCCGGGCCCTCCGGACGCTACGACGCGCTGCGGGACGTCGCGAAGGACTACGCCTGGCTGCTCGATCAGCTCGGCGCGACGGAGCGCCTCACAGGAGCCTGACCACCGGTTCGCGGGCCATGAGCGTGCGCGACGTGCGGAGGTCGGTCACGGTCGCCGTGAGCCAGCGGTCGGCATCGATGCCGAAGCGGACGTCGAGCCTGGGTCGTCGGTCGCCCGGCTGGTGAGGCGGGTCGAGGTAGCCGAGCACGGGGTTCGCTTCGTTCAGCGGCACGATCAGGTCGCCGTCCTCCGACAACGCGGTGAGACGACCGGCTTCGTCCCAGCCCACGGCCCCCGGGGCAGCCTTTCCGATCTCACAGACCACGAGCTTGAAGATGCGCTCCGGTACGCCCTCGGCGCAGGTCGGGACGAGCCGGCGCCGCCACAGATCGGGCGGGGTCGGGAAGCGCGTGCCAGCCGGGACGATCGTGGTGGTCAGCCGGTCGCCGGTCTTCGCGTCGTAGACCACCATCGCGTAGTCGTGGACGATGAAGTCGGCGGGCGCGAACCCTCGCGCGGCCAGGGTGCAGGCCCCATAGGCGACCGCCTGGAAGGGCTGCCAGGCGCGCACCCGATCCCGACCGAACCGGGCCTCGACGAGGGGGAACACCCCGGGCAGCAAGGTCGAGCCGCCCACCATCAACACGTCGTCGGGGCGCTCCGGAGCCCCGGCGCGCTCGGCGGAGCGTCCGATCTCCTCGAAGCACCCGACGAGGGCTCGGTAGACGCCCCGCACGTCGAGGAGCGACACCAGGTCCTCGCGGGTCACCTCGAGCTCGAGCGCTCCACCCCGGAGGCGGGCATCCAGCTCGCCCGCGAACCCCGGCGGTCGTAGCGTGAAGGGCTCGCGGTCCTTCTCGAAGAGTTGCTCCTTGACCGAGCGGGCTTCGTCCAAGAGGAGCCGCCGCCAGAAGGGATCCTCGGGCACTCTCGTGTCGAGCTGCTCGCACACCCACTCGAGGAGCCAGCGATCGACGTGGTCCCCTCCCAGCGTGCGCCCCACCTTGGCGACCACCCGTCCCCGGCCCGACTCGACGGCGCGGGCGTCCATCTCGACCCACGCGAGATCCAGCGTACCGCCTCCGAAGTCGACGACCAGGACCTGGCGGGGTTCGCCGACGGCCAGTCCGTAGCCGGCCGCGGCCGCCACGGGCTCGTCGACGAACCGAGCCACCCGGATGCCGACGGCAGCGAGCGCGTCGCGAACCTCGGCCCGGTACCCCTCGTACGCGTCGACCGGCACGGTCACCGTCAGCTCGCGGATCCGGGTGCCCGTGGTGCGCTGGACCTCGGCCGCCAGCTCTCGCAGGAAGGCTCGAGCGACGTCGCGCGACGAGTACAGCCGCGAGCCGACCCGGGCCACGGGGCGGAGCGCCTCGTGGGGGAGCAGGGCCTTGAAGGTCGGCACGAAGGCCGGGTGGACCGTGCTCAGGTTTCGCTCGGTGGCCGCTCGCCCGATGTGAGCGGCGCGACCCCAGAACACGTGCCTCGCGAGAAAGGGTAGCCGGCCGACCTGTGCGAGCAGCGAGTCGTCGGCCACGAGGTGGGTGGCCGACGGGATCGCGCTCGGCGCCGTGAACGGCGGGTCGCCGGTCGGGTCGCGGCACACCGCCGGCAGGTGGACGATGTCGGGTCGCCCGTGCTCGTCGTCCCACCGTGCGAGCACCGTGTTCGTCGTACCGAGATCGAGGGCCCAGTGGGACACGGGGGGACTCCTCCCCAGCCCTTAGCCTCGCCCTGCAAACCCGGCCCTTCGATCAAGTGAACGCAGGAATGCCCGTGATCCAGCGCCCGAGCACCAGGTTGTGGATGTCGTGGGTGCCCTCGTAGGTGTAGACCGACTCGAGGTTGGCCATGTGCCGCATCACCGGGTACTCGCCGAGGATTCCGTTCGCGCCGTGAACGTCCCGCGCGACCCGCGCGATCTGCAGCGCGATGTCGACGTTGTTCATCTTGGCCAGGCTCACCTGCTCGTGCTGGAGCTTGCCCTCGTCCTTGAGGCGCCCGACTCGCCAGGCGAGAAGCTGGCCCTTCGTGATCTCGCGCAGCATCCACGCGAGCTTGTTCTGCACGAGCTGGAACGAGGCGATCGGGCGCTCGAACTGCATCCGGGTCTTCGCGTAGTCGGTGGCGGAGTGAAAGCACCCCATGGCTGCCCCGAGGGCGCCCCACGCGATGCCGTAGCGAGCGTTGTTGAGGCAGGACAGGGGGCCCTTCAGCCCCTGCACGCCGGGCAGGAGGTTGTCCTTGGGCACCTTCACGTCCTGGAACACGAGCTCCGAGGTGACCGAGGCGCGGAGGCTGTGCTTGCCGGTCATCTCGGGGGCGGAGAAGCCCTCCGTGCCCTTCTCGACCAAGAAGCCGCGGACCACGCCGTCGAGCTTGGCCCAGACGACGGCCACGTCGGCCACCGTGCCGTTGGTGATCCACATCTTGGCGCCGTTGAGGAGGTAGTACTCACCGCGGTCCTCGGCCCGGGTCACCATGCCACCGGGGTTCGAGCCGTGGTCGGGCTCGGTGAGACCAAAGCACCCGATCTTGCGTCCCGCGGCGAGCTCGGGGAGCCAGCGCTGCTTCTGCTCCTCGGAGCCGTAGGCGTGGATGGGGAACATCACGAGCGAGCCCTGCACCGACGCGAAGCTCCGCAAGGCCGAGTCGCCACGCTCGAGCTCCTGGCAGATGAGGCCGTAGCAGACGTTGTTGAGGCCGGGGCAGTCGTAGCCCTCGAGGTTGGCCCCGAGAAAGCCCATCTCCCCCATGCGCGTCGCGAGCTCGAGCGGGAACGTGCCCGCCTCGTAGTGCGCCTCGATCACCGGCGAGACGTTCTCGTCGACCCAGCTGCGCACCGTGTCCCGCACCGAGCGCTCCTCGTCGGTGAGCAGATCGTCGATGCGATAGAAATCGACCCCTTCGAACGTCGACATTCGACACCCTCTGACAAACGTTACCCCGCTCCCTATCGCCGCAGGCAAAGGCTGGCACTGAGCGTGCAACCCTGTGCGGCCAGAAGGAGGACCGATCCATGGACGGCTGGGCAATCGTGGAAGGCGTCGAGTCACCCCTCGGCGAAGCGCAGATCTCCGTCACCGACCTCGGGTTCACCCACGGCTACTCCGTGTTCGAGACGCTGATGCTCGGGCCGGGGCGTGACCTCGCCGACAACCTGGGCCGGCTCCAGCGATCCGCCGAGGCAGCCATGATCGCCCACCCGGGCGACGCCGTCCTGCGGGCCGAGGTCGCCCGGATTGCGCAGCGCGTGGGGCCAGAGGCGGTGATCCGCATCACGCTCACCGGCGACGGGCGCCGCGTGCTGTGGGGCACCCCGCTCGACACCGGGCGGCGCTTCCGCGAGGTCCGGTGTGCCACGGAACCCCACCGACACGGCGGTTCCCTCCTCGATGGGTCGGTGAAGCACCGCAGCCGCATGGACTGGATGGTCGCCGTTCGCCGCCACGGGGTCGACGAGGTCCTGTTCGTCGACGAGTCCGGGCGCTTCACCGAGGGCACGACCTGCGCGGTCCTCGCCTCCCACGAAGGGCGCCTCGTGACCGCCCCGTGGGACGGACGCATCCTCCAATCCACGACGCTGGAGCGTCTCCTGCGACTCGCCGGGGAGCTTGGCTTGGAGGTCGTCCGCGAGGGTCCTCCGGTCGAGGGGCCCTTCGACGCGCTGTACGTAGCGAGCACCACGCGCTGGCTCGCCCCCGTCGTGGAGCTGGACCACCGCGCCCTCCCCGGCTGGGATCCCATCGGCGAGCGCCTCGCGGAGGGCCTGCGCGAGCGGGGGTTCGTCCCTCGGTAGCCGCCGTCACGCGACCGAGTCGAGCGCCACGTCCCGGCGCGCGGTCGCAATGGTCACGATGAAGCCGGCGAGTACGTCGAGCAGCGCCATGATCATCAGGAAGAAGAAGGTCGAGGTCGCGAACTGGGGCAGGAGCAGGAACTCGATGAGGCCGGCGACGAACACGACCAGGGACAGTGCGTGGTTCACGATCGACGACTGCGCGATCTGCGTCGACTTCAGCAACTCGAAGAACAGCATGATCAGCCCGAAGCCGAGCAACAGATCGCTCGCGGAGATGGGCCAGACCGCGCGCATGCCGATACCCCCGGCCTCGTCGGGGAATCGTGCGATCATGGGTACGTTGACGAGCGCCGTCTCGAGCTCGCAGCAGAAGAGGTGGACGGCGGGGTCGCACCACGCGCCCGTCACCTCGACGCCTGGGATGTGGCCGTAGAACGCGAAGAAGTTGTAGACCAGGACCGGGATCAGGAGCAACGGGAACGACTGGAACATGGGGCGACTCGCGTTCGGGTGGACTCGCCCCTATCCCGTGCACCGGCCGCGAGTCACCCCTCGCGGAGCAAGGTCAGCAGCTCGCCGACCGTGCGCAATCCGACGACGGTCACCGCCTCCGGTGCGTCGCCCGCCACCCGGGCCGGAGCGGCGACCCTCCGAAATCCGTGACGGTCTGCCTCGCGCAGCCGCTGTCCGGCCCGGGACGTCGCCCGGAGCTCGCCCACCAGCCCCACCTCCCCGAACAGCGCGAGGTCGGAGGGTAGCGGTCGGTCGAGCAGGCTGCTCGCGATGGCCGCGAGGATCGCGAGGTCGGCCGCCGGCTCCTGAAGTCGCAGTCCGCCGGCCGCGTTCACGAAGACGTCGCGGTCGTGAAGCGGGAGACCCGCCTTCTGCAGCACGGCGCAGAGCATGAGCACGCGCGACCGATCGACCCCGACGCAGGTTCGCGCAGGGGTCGCGGGCGAGGGATGCCCGACCAGGGCCTGCACCTCGGCGAGGACCGGGCGCGACCCCTCGACCGCGCAGAGCACCGCGGTGCCCGAAGCATCTGGCGCGCGCTCCGCGAGCAGCCGCTGCGACGCGTCGGGCACCTCGCGCAGCCCGGCGTCGGTCATCTCGAACAGGCCGAGCTCCCCAGCGGCGCCGAACCGGTTCTTCACCGCGCGGAGCACCCGGATGCCGGCGTCGGGGTCGCCTTCGAACTGGAGCACGGTGTCGACCAGGTGCTCGAGTACCTTGGGCCCGGCGAGCTCGCCCGTCTTGGTGACGTGGCCCACGAGCAGCACGGCCGTCCCCCGTCCCTTCGCGAGCTGCATGCAGCGGTGCGCGACCTCGCGCACCTGGCCCACCGACCCCGGCACCGAGGTGAGCTCGGGCACCGTCACCGTCTGGACGCTGTCGATGACGGCCACCCGTGGCGCGCGGTCGGCGATCGCGGCCTCGATTCGCGCGAAGTCCGTCTCGGCCGCGAGCCACAAGTTCTCGCCGTCGATGCCGAGCCGCTGCGCCCTCAGACGCACCTGCTGTGCGGACTCCTCGCCCGATGCATAGAGCACGTCGATGCCGCGCCGCGAGAACCCGTCGAGCGCCATGAGCAGGAGCGTGGACTTGCCAATGCCCGGGTCGCCCCCGAGCAGCACGAGCGACCCTGCGACGAGGCCTCCCCCGAGCACGGAGTCGAGCTCGCCGATGCCGGTTCGTACGCGCACGTCGCCGCCGCGGTCGAGGGGAACGTCGGGCAGCCGCACCGCGGGGCTGGGAACCGCCGCGGGACGCTGCTGCGCCTTCGGGACGGGCGCCTGCTCCGCGAGCGTGTTCCAGGCGCCGCACTCGGGGCACCGTCCGAGCCACTTGGGCGTCGAGTAGTCGCACTGCGTGCACGTGAACTGGGTCTTCGGCTTCGCCACCGTCAGCTCTCCTCCCGTCGTTGGTCACGTCGCTGCGCCCGCCGCCAGTCTCGCCGCGCCCGCCGGTCCACGAGCTTCCCGATCCGTCGGACCGTGCGCGGGCGACCGCGCCACGCGGCGCCGAGCACCGCCTCCCGACGGTCTTCGGGCACTCCTCGCATCACCACCACCTGGTCACCGCGTCGCTCGATCGCGAACCCGGGCTCGCGAGCCCAGCGCTCGCGGATGGCGAGCTCGAAGCTCGCCGCGTCGTCGGGGCTGTCCCACACGAGGCGCCACACGAGGCTGGTCTGGCCACGGTGCACGAACACCTGGGTGCGGTCGCCGTCCCACCCCGAGGCGACGGCGAACGCCGTGTCGCGCCTGCCCCACTGGCGCAGCATGGTGACGATGCCGAGCTCACCGACGGTGTTCTCGGCGACCAGCCGATGGTGGGGGAGGGCATCGGCCACGTCGAGCGGCACACGCTGGGGCCAGTCGGGGCGACGCCCGTGGTACTTGGACGGATGGAGCACCTGCTCGGTCGACAGCGGAGGCCGCGCGAAGGCGCGGTCGAAGGCCGACCAACCCCGCAACCGCAGCAGCGACTGCGCGAACTCGGCGCCAAAGGTGTAGGCGAAGCTCACCGACTCGGTCACCGCCGAGGGCACCCCCGGCTGGACCAGCGGGGCGGCGTGCGGCCAGAACCCGGGCAGGTGCGCCCTCAGGTCCACGATTCGAGGCTCGACGTCGAGAATCGCGAGCTCGACGAGCATGGCCTCGCCCTCGAGCAGGCCGTCGAAGGCGGCGACGACATCGTCGTTGCCGAGACCCGGCACCCGCGTGGGCCACGCCTCGAAGCGGGTCATCTGCTGGGCGTGCGACAGCTCGTGACCCGCGACCTGGGCAAACGACAGCCCCGAACCCCTCTCCACGATGACGAGCTCGTGCTCGTCAGGGTCGTAGAACCCCTGCACCCCCATCGAGAGCAAGGCGAGCAGAGCGGCCTCGAAATCGAACCCCGGCTCGGCGATGTCGAGCGCGACGAGCTCGAGGCTCGCGTCCCGCCAGCCCGCGGGTCCCATCCACTCGCGCAGGCTCTCGATCTCGTGTTGGTGGAGCTCGTCCAGCGTCATGCTCCGCGCCGCGGGCAGGGTGAAGCGCACCTCGCGGATGCGCTGGACCTCGGCGTGCAGGCCGTCCAGCATCGCCAGTCTGGACGCGTCGAGCGGTGCAGCGACCGCCATTGCCACGAACGGCAGCACCGCGGAGACCTCCACGAGCGCCATATCGAGGCAGGGCCCACGGGGCCGCCGCCAGGCGGTCAGGGTATGGCGCCTCCATGGACGACGGCGACTGGGTACCCCACCTCCACCGCCACGGGTTCGTGCAGCTCCCGCAGATGATCGGCCGCGAGGCGCTCGCCAGAGCCAACCGTGCGATCGACGACGATCTGCGAGCCCACTACGACCCACGGCGCATCGACGAGTACGTCCACCGCTCCTGGTGCCCCCGTCTCCGGCGGGCTCGCGTGCTCACCCGTCTCCTCCAGACGCCTCGCGTTCGCGACGCGATTGGTCAGGTCTTGCCGTTCCACCGGCTGTTCGGTACCACGCTCGCCCAGATCGCGATCAACCCGATCAAGCCCAACGTCCCGCCAAAGCCGCCGCAGTGGCACATCGACGGCATCGCGAACCCCCACAACGGGCTCGGTTCGCGCTCCCTGCAGACCTTCACGGCTCTCGTGGGCATCTTCCTGACCACGACCCCGTCGAAGGACGCTGGCAACTTCACGGTCTGGCCGGAGAGCCTGCCCCGACTACGGGCCTGGTACACCGAGGACCGTCGGCGCATGCGACAGGGCATGCCCAAGATCGACCCGGGGCCCGCGCTGCAGCTTCCCACCCGCGCCGGCGACGTGGTCATCGCGAACTACCTGCTCGCCCACGGTGCGGCGGCCAACGCGAGCCTGGTCGAGCGGCGCGCCCTCTTCTTTCGGATGGCGCTGCCGAACCTGTTCTGGCGACGCCACGCCCACCTCGTCGACCCCTGGCGGGGCTGGACGATGCCGACGGAGACTGCCGAATGAGCCCATCCCCCTCCGCGCGCCCCTCGGTGGTGCGCTGGGGCCGGTCCGCCTACGAGGCCGACGCCCACCTCGCCCTCGAGGAGCGCGCCGCCAAGGCGCTCGGCCTGTCCTGGGCCGCGTTCCCGACCTCCGCCGAGCCGCCGAGCCTCGCGAACGTCGGCGCGTTGGTGGTGACGTCCAAGGTCCGTGTCGACGCGAAGGTGCTCGAGCGCTTCGAGGGCTCGCTCGTGCTCACCACCACCTCGGGCGTCGATCACATCGACCTGCGGGCCGCAGCCGCTCGCGGCATCACGGTCGCGCGGTGTCCCCTGGCGAGGCGCGATCCTGTGGTCGAGCAGACGCTCGGGTCGCTCCTCGGCCTCCTGCGGCGCCAGCCCGCCCAGTGGGCCGCCGCCCGGGACGGCCGGTGGGCCCGCGGCGACGTGCTGGGGTGGACGCCGGTCACTCTCGCTGACGCCACGGTGCTCGTCGTGGGGCTCGGCGTGATCGGGCGACGAGTCGCCGAGGTGCTGCAGGCGTTCGGCGCCCAGGTGTGGGGCACCGACCCGGCGGGCGTGCCGGCCGGGGTCCGCGCGGTGGACCTCGACCGGGCCCTTCCCCAGGTCGACGCGGTGACGCTGCACTGTTCCCTCACGGACGAGACCCGCGGCCTGCTGTCGCGCAACCGCATCGGGCGGCTCGCCACGCATGCGGTCCTGGTGAACACCGCGCGAGGAGCGCTGCTCGACGTGACCTCGGCCGTGGCGGCGGTGCGGGAGGGCGCGCTGGGGGGCCTGGCGGTCGACGTGTTTCCCGAGGAGCCGTGGCCGGGAATGCAGGAGGCGGCCTCGGTGCCTGGCGTGTGGCTCACCCCACACTCCGCCGGGGTGGACCGATCGCTCGGCGAGCGCGTCGCAGACGAGGTGAGTGCCAGCCTCGCGGCCTGGTCGGCCGGCGAGCCGTTGCCGCATCCCGTCTCCGTGTCAATGAGTGGAGGGTGAAGGGGCGTTTGCGGTGGCCGGATTCGACACGGGTGAAGTGGTTGGCGACCGGTTCGTCATCCTCGGAGTGCTGGGACGCGGCGGCACCGCCACGGTGTACCTCGCCGACGACCGCCTGCGGAAGCAGCGCGTCGCGCTGAAGGTGGTCCACGAGCACCTGTCGGCCGACGCGAGCACCCGTCGACGGCTCGACCGCGAGGTGCAGTCCGCGAGTCTCCTGCGCCACGACGCCGCGCTCGTACCGCACGACGTGCACGAGCTCGAGGGGCGGCTCGCCCTGTCGATGCCCTACCACGCCGGGCACACCCTCGAGGAGCGGGTGAGCGAGCAGGGTGCGCTGCCGATCCCCGAGGTTCGACGCATCGGCGTCCGGCTGGCCGGAGCGTTGATGGCCGCCCACCGGGCCGGGGTGCTCCACCGCGACGTGACGGCGGGCAACGTCCTCCTCTCGGAGGGTGGCCACGACACCGCCCTGACCGACTTCGGACTCGCGAGGCTCCGCAACAGCGGGACCCGATCGACCACCATGCTCGGGACAGCCGGCTACGCGGCCCCCGAGGTCTACGCAGGCCAGCGCGCCGACCCTCGCTCCGACCTGTACGGCCTCGGTGCGGTGCTGTACCTCGCCGCCACCGGACAGCCCGCGTTCGACGCTCGCGATCCGATGTCCGCCCTCCGAAGGCAGCTCGACGGGGTGGAGCCGGTTCGGTCGGTTCGCCCCGAGGTGCCCGAGGACCTCGCCGCGATCATCGAGGCGCTGCTCGCTCCCGAGCCCGAGGACCGACCCACGGGGGCTCGAGACGTGCTCGACGCGCTCGAGGGGCGGGCGGTGCCTGCGGCGCGCGAGGCTCGTCCGGCGGTCGTCGACGACGGGGTGGTGCGACAGTACCTTCCGCCGGGCGAGTGGACGGTCGTGGTTCGGGAGCATCCCGACGACCGCGGCCGTCGCGACGAGCTCCGGGTCAAGCTGCGTCGGGTACCCAGCCGGGAACCGCAGTGGGCTCGCGAGCTCGGCAAGGCGATGAAGAGCCTCCTCGGGTTCGAGGACCTGCCCGGCATCACCCCCGAGGAGGCACTGGCCAACGCGGTCGCCGAAGAGGCGGGGTTGCGTCCGGGGAGCCTCGAGCTTCCCGGCATCGTCTACAACCGCCGGTTCCGGCTCGTCGACGGGACCGACACCGCCACCGCCCACCGGCTCGCCGAGGGAGCCCGCGCCGCGGGGTTCCGGGCCCGTCCGGTCATTGCGGGACCGCCGCGCACGCCGCTCGATCTCCTCGCGATGTACTTCTGGGTGCCGATCGCCGTGGGCTGGTCGACGTTCCCCTTCGTGGTGGCCCTGCTCGCGCTGATCGGGCTCGGCGACATCGCCGCCATCATGGCGATTCCCACCATGATCGCCCTGTCGATCATCCTGCCCGTCTGGTCGGCCGCCCATCGGGGCCCCCGGGACAGCAAGGCAGATCACCTGCCCATCGCGTGGCGGGCGAGCCTCGCCGGGCTCCTGAAGGAGGGCGAGCACGCTCCGCCGCAGTACGCGATCGGCGTGCAGGCCGAGCCGAGCACGAGCGCGCCAGCGCCGCGTCCTCCGGACACCCTCCGCGACCGGGTCGAAGAGGCGATCGCGAGCCTGACCACCACCATCGAGGCGCCCGAGACGGGGCTGTCCGTGCCCGAGCAGCACGACCTGCGGTCGACGGCCAAGGAGCTGCGGCAGACGGCGAAGGAGCTCGCCGACGAGGTCGACCGGCTGAAGGACGCCCTGGTGCGTACGGGCGCTCCCGAAGGCGAGATCGCCGTGCTCGAGCGCCGCCTCTCGCGGCTCCGCACGAGGCGATCGGCCGGCGAGGTGGTCGACGATTCGGCCATCGCCTCGGTCGAGCAAGCCATCGCGCAGCACGAGGCCGATCTCGCGATGGAGGCGGAGCTCGAGGCCCGACTCGCGGCGTCGACGGCACAGCTGCTCGAGATCGCCAGCACGGCGAGCAAGGTGCAGCGTCAGATCGTGCTGGGCGCCGAGGGGCCGCGCGCCGCCGAGGGGGTCGAGCGACTGCAGCGCGAGGTCGCGGCGAGCGAGGCTGCCCGGCGCGAGGCCGCGGCCCGGCAGGCGGTCGCCTCGGGGCGCTGACGAGCCGGCGACCAGAGCGGCTGACCTGGTCAAGGTCCTGGAGGCTCCGTGCGAAGGCTCGCCCGGCTGCGGTTCGCTGCCCTGACCCCACCGCTGTCGTCGGGCTACCGACGGCGCCGGAGCACGTGATCCACCATCTCGGCGAAGCCGTGGCCGCCCGACCCCCGGGTGACGTAGCGGGGGTGGGCTTGCATGCGCGGCAGGAGCTCCCTCACGTTGGCCACCCCCACCGAATGGGGGAACCACGCGAACATCGGCTCGTCGTTGGGCGAGTCGCCGACGTAGAGCCAGCGGTCCTTCACATCGGCCAGATCGAGCCCCCAGCGCTCCTCGACGAACGAGCGACAGCCCGCGAGCTTGTCGAAGTCGCCGAACCAGCCATTGACGTGGATCGAGCTCACCTTGCAGGTGGCGCCCGCCGCCTCGAAGAGGGCCACGATCCGGTCGATCTCGGCGTCGGAGAGCCGGGGCACGTCCTCGCAGAAGTCGATCGCGAGGTCGAGGTCCCGGTAGCTCTGGTCGCTGGCTGGCGCGGACCCGGGCACCTCGTCCAGGATCCGCTGCTCGAGGGCCTCGAGCTCGGCTCGATGTGCCGCGCGCTCGTCCTCGGACTGCGCGAATCGACGCTCCATGGCCCCGTCCTTCAGGTAGAACCAGAGTCCGCCGTTCTCGCCCACCACGCCGTCGACGGGCCACATTCGTGCGATCTGGTCCACCCAGCCGCCGGGACGTCCCGTGACCGGGACCACCTTGACGCCAGCGTCCTGGAGGCGCCCGAGGGCGGTGAAGGCGGCCGGCACGAGCCGGCCGTGCCAGGTGAGGGTGTCGTCGACATCGCAGAACACCCCGGCGATGCGCTGGCAGACCTCGTCGGGGAGGGTGTCGATCGGCTTCACGGACCCTCGGTCAGGTGACGGTCCAGGTGTCACCCGAATGAATGAGCTTCTCGAGGTCGCCCGTGCCGAGCTTCTTGACCGCCTGCTCGGCCTGGAGCTCGAACTGCTCGTCGTAGGCCGGACGGTCTTCGCGGTAGAACAGCCCGATGACGACCGGGTCGCCGTTCGCCGGGTCCAGGCTCGCGAGCATGGTGGCGAGGAGCTTGTTGGTGGGATCGTGCTTGAGCAGCCCCTCCTCCTGCGCCTCGTCGGTGATCTCGATGCGTCGGAGCGACAGCCCGTCGAGCACGTACCCGTAGCGGTGCTCCTTGCCGTAGACGAGCGGCTCGCCCTCCTTCAAGTACATGACGTTCTCGGTGCGCGCGACCTTCTCGGTGGCGTTCTCGAATGCCTTGTCGTTGAAGATGAGACAGTTCTGGTAGATCTCGACGAACGACGTGCCCTTGTGGGCCGGCATGTCGAGCAGGGTCTCCTTCAGGTGGGCGGCGAACACGTCGACCGAGCGCGTGACGTAGGTACAGCCCGCGCCGATCGCGAGGAGCAGCGGGTTGAACGGCGCGTCGAGGCTCCCCATGGGGGTCGACTTGGTGCGCTTGCCCACCTCGGACGTGGGGCTGTACTGCCCCTTCGTGAGCCCGTAGATGCGATTGTTGAACAGCATCACGTTCACGTCAACGTTGCGACGGAACAGGTGGATGAGGTGGTTGCCGCCGATCGACAGCCCGTCGCCGTCGCCCGTCACCACCCACACCGACAGCTCGGGCCGGGTGCACTTGAGACCCGTGGCGAAGCCCGGCGCTCGTCCGTGGATCGTGTGGAACCCGTAGGTGTCCATGTAGTACGGGAAGCGACTCGAGCAGCCGATCCCGGCGATGATCGCGTAGTCGTGCTGCGCGATGCCGAGCTTGGCGAAGGTGGTCTGGACGTGGGCGAGGATGGCGTAGTCGCCGCAGCCCGGACACCACCTCACGAGCTGGTCGCTCTCGAAGTCCTTCTTCTTGAGGGGCGGATTGGCCGTCATCACGACTCCTGCGGGGTGGCGTGGAACTGAATGCCCTCGACGAGCTCGCGGGTGAGGAAGGGCATGCCCTTGACCTTGTTGATGCCCACGGCGTCGACCAGGTACTCCGAGCGGACGATCTTCACGAGCTGACCGAGGTTCATCTCGGGCACCACGATCTTGTCGTAGCGTGCCAGGATCTCGCCCAGGTCCTTCGGCAGCGGATTGATGTACCGAAGGTGGACGTGGCCGACCTTCAGGCCCTGCGCCCTGCACTCCTCGACCGCCATGCGGATGCCGCCGTAGGTCGAACCCCAGCCGAGCACGAGCAAGCCGCTGTCGTCGCCCGCCACCGGCGTGGGGGGCAGGCCGTCGGCCACGCGACGGACCTTCTCGGCCCGAAGCTCGCTCATGCGCTGGTGGTTGTCGGGGTCGTAGGACACGTTGCCCGAGCCGTCCTGCTTCTCGAGGCCGCCGATGCGGTGCTGCAGGCCGGGGGTGCCGGGCCGAACCCAGGGCCGAGCGAGCGTCTCGGGGTCGCGGGCGTAGGGCTCGTAGCCCTCCGGGTCGGTCCGGAACTCGACCTTCATGTCGGGAATGGCGTCGAGGTCGGGAAGGGGCCAGGGCTCGGCGCCGTTGGCGATGTAGCCGTCGGACAGCAGCACCACCGGCACCATGGAGTGGGTCGCGATGCGCACCGCCTCGAGCGCGACCTCGAAGCAGTCCGACGGGCTGCTGGCCGAGATCACGACGCAGGGCGCCTCGCCGTTGCGTCCGTAGAGGTTCTGAAGCAGGTCGGACTGCTCGGTCTTGGTGGGGAGCCCCGTGGATGGCCCGCCGCGCTGGACGTCGATCACGACGAGCGGCAGCTCCGTCATGACGGCGAGCCCGATCGCCTCGCTCTTGAGCGCGATGCCGGGGCCCGACGTGCCCGTCACCCCGATGTTGCCCCCGTAGGACGCGCCGATCGCCGCACACACCGCCGCGATCTCGTCTTCGGCCTGGAACGTCACGACGCCGTAGTTCTTGAAGGGCGCCAGCGAGTGCAGGATGTCGGAGGCCGGCGTGATCGGGTAGCTCCCGTAGAACACCTTCAGGCCGGTCTTCGACGCAGCGGTGGCGAGTCCGATGGCGAGCGCCGCGTTGCCGGTGATGTTCCGGTAGTCGCCCTCGGGGAAGGTCGCGCTCGGGACCTCGACGGGGGCCGGGAAGAGCTCGACGGTGTCACCGAGCGCGTAGCCCGCCTCGAGCGCCGCCACGTTGGCCTCCTTGTACGGAGACTGGAACTTCCTCTCGAGGTAGTCGAGGGTGACCTGCGGAGACCGGCTGTAGAGCCAGTACATCATGCCGAGGGCGAAGAAGTTCTTGCAGCGATCGGCCTCTTTCGTGTTGAGCCCGAAGGGCTGCACCGCCTCCCTCACCAGCGTGATGATGGGGATGGCGATCACGCGGAACTCGGTGAGGCTGCCGTCCTCGAGCGGGTTCGTGTCGAGGCGCGCCTTCTGCAGGTCGGCGGGCTTGAACTTGTCGGTGTTGACGACGAGGATGCCGCCCTTCTTGAGCGCGATGATGTTCTTGGCGAGCGCCGCGGGGTTCATGGCGACGAGCGCGTCGACCTCGTCGCCCGGGGTGTGGATGTCGTTCGCCGCGAACTGGATCTGGAAGCCCGAGACCCCCTCGCGGGTGCCCGCGGGCGCGCGAATCTCTGCCGGGTAGTCGGGCAGTGTGGCCACGTCGTTGCCGAACATGGCCGAGGCCCGGGTGAACTGCCCACCCACGAGCTGCATGCCATCGCCCGAGTCTCCAGCGAAGCGAATGACCACCCGATCGAGGATCTGCGGGGACGCTGTCGTCATCAACCACTCCCACGACGACCGCGCGGTGACACGGGCCGCCGATGCACCGAGAGGGACCGATAACATGGCCACTGCGATGTCTGGGCAGTCCTCGTCCTGGCGGACCATGCTGGATCGAGATCGCTCCTGCGACTTCGGGGGTCAACCACAGTCCGGCATCAGATCAGAGGGAGGCGCTCGCCTTTCTCCCGTCCGACGCCGAACCGACCCTTCGGACGTCCCCGAGACGGTGCCGGTGCGGTAGTCTCCCCCGAGGAGCGGAATGCTGACCGAACTTGCCGCGCTGTATCGCTGGGACCCCGAACGGGTGCGTGACTTCGGCGCTCTGCGTTCGCGCGTGATGCTCCAGGCGCTGTTCTTCATCGCCGGACTGTGTCTCCTCGGGGTCCCCGTGCAGCTGCTGGCGGGCTCGCCCTACGTGGCCCTGATCTCGTTGCTGTTCCTGGTGACTTCGGCCCTCGGCATCGTGCTCGTGCGAGCGGAGCGCCAGCAGCTCGCCGCCTGGTTCGTCCTCCTCGTCTGGATGGCGCTGGCGACGATGACCGTGGGCACGACGGACGCCCTGCCCGGACCAACGGGGCTGTTCTTCGTCCCGGGCGTGATGGCCTCGGTGCTGTGGCTCGAGCTTCCCGGCGCCATGGTGCTCGTGGCATTGCACCTCGCGGTGCTCGCGCTCGCCGGTCCCCTGCGCGACCTGTACCAGCTCGAGCTCCCGCTCGACGAGCCCACGCTGCACGCCATGACCACCGGCTCGGCCGTGCTCTCGGTCACGGCCGCGTCCCTGCTCGCGGGCTCGGTCGTCCAGGTGCTGTCCCGGGTCCACTCCGACGCCCAGGTCCGGGCCCTCGAGGCGAGCGCCGCCGCCGCCCACGCCCGCAAGGCCAGCGAGGCCAAGGCGGCGTTCCTCGCGACCATGAGCCACGAGCTGCGCACCCCCCTCAACGCCATCCTCGGGTACACCGAGATGTTGAGCGAGGACGCCCCCCGAGACGACGAGGATCTCGCGCGCATGCACGCTGCGGGCAGCGAGCTCCTCACCCTCGTCGACGGCGTGCTGGAGGTCGCGCGGTCCGAGGCGGCCCCGTCGGCCGAGGCCCCCACGGAGGTCGACCTGGTGCAGGTCGTGAGGGACGCTCGGGGCGCCGTGTCGCGGTACGTGCCCCAGTTCGAGCTCGTGGTCAGCGCACCCGCGGATCGCGTCCTCGTACGCACCCAGGCGCACCAGCTGCAGCGCGTGATCACCCAGCTCCTCGTGCACTCGGCCCACAGCCTCTCGGGGGGCCGGATCGAGGTCACGGTGGGGATTCTCGACGACGGCGTCCAGATCGCGTTCCCCGCCCGGAGCGAGACCGGCCTCGCCATCGCGGTGGCCCAGAGGCTCGCCGAGTCGATCGGCGGCATCGTGACCGCCCCCACGTCGCCTCCGGCTACCGTGGGCATCCTCACCCTGTTCCTCGATGTCGAGGTGGTCGCGTGAGCCTTCACGATCGGCTGCTGACCCGGTCCCTGGCGTCGTTGTTCGGGATCGTGCTGCTCACGGTGTCGTTCGGCTTCCTCGCCGACTTCCGGCCCGACCAGATCTGGATGGCGCTGCCCGTGTTGGCGGGACTCGGTCTCACGATCGGCGCCATCCGGCTCGGGTTCGGCGCGCTCACCGCGTCCCTGCTCACCCTCTTCTGCACCGTCACGCTGGTGGGCTACGTCGCGCTGACGGGCGGCGTGGAGAGCCACTACACGATCTACCTGGGCCTCGCGGCCTTCGCGGCCTGGATCTGGAGCGGGGCCCGCGGGGGCATCGCGGCAACCGTAGTGCTCACGGTCGCGCTCGTCGTGCTCGGAATCCAGCATCCGACACCAGTGCTCGAGCAGACCTCCCCGCGGGTGGACATCGCGCTCGCGTGCGGGGTGTCCGCCCTGTGGCTGTGGTTCGTGGTGACGGACCTCCGCTCCGCCCTGCAGCAGCGGCTCGAGTCCACGGCCGTGGTCGAGCAGTCGGCCCGAGAGGCCCTCTGGGACGACCAGGCGCGTGACCGGTTCCTCGCCATGGTGAGCCACGAGTTCCGCACCCCCCTCAACGTGGTGCTCGGCTACGAGGAGATGCTTCGCGAGGAAGAGGACAACCCCGAGCGGGTCCGCGACCTGAAGCGCATCCACGCCGCGGGTCAGCACCTCCTGTCGCTCATCGACGACCTCATCGACCTGTCCTCCAACGACGACGCCGAGCTCCCGCTGGCCGTGGAGACGGTCTCGCTGGCACCGATCCTCGAGGAGGTCAGCGTGATCACCAAGCCGCTCGTCGAGCTTCGGGGCAACACCTGGCGGCTCGCCCACAGCACCGATCTGCCTCCCGTCAGCGCCGACCCACGGCGCACCTTCCAGATCCTCCTCAACCTCGTCTCGAACGCCGCGAAGTACACCTCCGATGGCGAGATCGCCCTCACCGCCGCCCGCGTGGGGGACGAGGTGCACGTGACGGTGCGCGACACCGGCGTGGGCATCGCCCGGGCCCGGCTCGACGAGCTCTTCACCCCGTTCGCCCAGGTCCAGGACTCCGAAGACCAGCGGCCGGGGCTCGGTCTCGGGCTGGCGCTCTCGCAGCGCTGGGCCCACCTCATGGAGGGGCGCATCGAGGTCGAGTCGGACGCGGGACAGGGCTCCACGTTCCGGCTCTGTCTACCGCGCGCCTGATCCGTCGTCGTCTTCGTCGGAGCGGGCGCGACGGGTGAACACCATGGTCAGCGGGTGGGGCCGGGGCTCGTCGGCGTCGTCCCTCACGGCGGCCGCGCGCTGCAGCCAGGCCCCGAGCCCGAGCAGGACGGCCACCGCGAGCCCTCCGCACCCGACCAGGATCGCGACCACGACCTGGTTGGTGAGCTCGACGACGCCTTCGTTCACGCTTCGTCGGCTCCGGCCGCCGGCTTGCGCAGCGCGACCACCGTGGTTCCCGCCACGATGCGGTCGCCGACCTCGATGTCGATGACCCGCTCCGCGAGCTCGAGGTAGTCGGAGCCCTCGCGCTGCAGGTAGGTCGCACAGCGCGGATGGAGCGGTCGGAGCTGGACCCGATCGTCACCGACCTGCACGGCGGCCTGGCGGCGTCCGGCGAGCGCCCGGTCGAGGGTGAACCCATTGGAGCGCGCCCGCGCCGCTCGCTGGCCCGGGCACCACCGGATGTTGTCCTGCCCCCGGCGGTCCGGGTACGCGAGCCCGGGATGCCGAGGCTCGCGGCCGAGCTCCGCGGTGGTCCCCGACACCACGCCGAGCCGCATCTCCGTGTCGGCGAGCAGCAGGCCCGTGTAGCCGTGGGTGGCGCCCTCGAAGTGGAAGGTGCTCACCGAGGTCGTGACCTCGTCACCGTCGTCGAGATCGACGGGACCGCTCCCCTCGTCCACCGCGCGACCATTGACGAGCACCCCCGGCGTCAGGGCGTGCAGACGGGCTCCCTCGGGGGTGACCTCGACCCGCAACACGGCGTGCTCCGAGCGGTTGAGCCAGCGCCCGTCGGACACGAGGTCGTAGAAGTAGCTCGAGACGACCTCGTGCAGCGGCACGGACGGAAGCGCGATGCCACACATCACGAGCTCGACATCGGCCTGCACCCCCACGTCGAGCACGATGGTGTCGGAGCCCGAGTTCTTGTTCGTGATCTTGCCGGCCTCGACGATCGCCTGGTCGAGGGCGTCGGGCGTGCCGATCACGATGCCCCGTCCCGCCTCGCGCCAGGCCACGCGGTCCTCGCTCGCGATGTTGTAGGCGGCCAGCCAGAGGCTCGCCGGGTTGATGACGGGCAGCTTGTCGACCGCATCGGACAGCGCCGGTGAGCCCGGCGGGTACCCCTCGAGCAGGACCAGCGGGTCGGGAGGCAAGAGCGGCGCCGCCTCACCGCGCACGAAGCGCACCAATCGTCCCTGCTTCACCGCTCGGGCCACCGGCTCCGGCAGCCGGCAGACGTGCGGGGGCACGGCGCGGAAGATCTCCCGCTCACCCGGGATCCCCTTGAGCCGAAACCGACCCACGCTCTCCCAGGGGATCTCGGAGGCGTTCATGCACTGGCGGGTGCCCGGGCCGAACCAGATCTCGTCGGAGGGCGCCTTGGCGAGGATGCGCGCCGCGAAGTTGACCGCCGCACCGAAGGCATCGCCTTCGATCGCTTCGACGTCACCGGTCTCGAGCGCGACCCGGATCGAGATGGCGGAGTCGCGGACCATCTCCTGGATCTGGAGGGCGGCTCGGACCGCGTCGGTCGCGGCGTCGAAGATCACCATGAAGGAGTCGCCGAGGTTCTTGACGATGCGCCCGCCGTGGCGCTCGGCGATGGGCGCCACCAACGCCTCGTGGTCGGCAAGGAGCCGACGAAGCTCCTCCCGATTCGACCGCGCCACCGCCGCGGTGTAGTCCGACAAGTCGGTGAAGGCGACGGTGCGGGTGACGGTCCCTCTGACCGGTTTCGTGCCCAAGCGAAGTCTCCACGCGCCGAGCGAGGCCGCGCCACACGATACGCTAGCGCGCCCGGCCGAGCGCTGTCGACCTGGGTCGATCCCCACGCCCGCGGCGCACGCGCGCCGACGCCGGCTCGCGCAGAGCATATGACAATTGGCGCAAGGGGGTCCCGTGCCCGCAGCTCTCTCGATCAACCTCAACAAGGTCGCGTTGCTCCGAAACAGTCGGGGCCGGGACGTCCCGTCGCTCCTCGACTACGTCGACCGGGCGATCGCCGCCGGCGCCCACGGCATCACGCTGCACCCTCGGCTCGATCAGCGTCACGTGCGTTTCGAGGACGTCCCCGCGGTGGCCGAGCACCTGCGCGCCTGGCATCCGGGGGTCGAGCTCAACGTGGAGTGCGAAGACCACCCGTCGCTCCTCGATCTCGTCGGTGACGTGCAGCCCGCCCAGTGCACGCTCGTGCCGGTCAACCCGGGCGAGATCACCTCCGATCACGGCTGGTCGCTGCCCGACGACCGGCACCGGCTGGAGCGTGCGGTGGCGAGGCTCCGCGACGCGGGCGTGCGCACGAGCGGCTTCGTCGACTGCGTACCCGAGCGGGTTGCCGCGTTCGCCGAGATCGGCATCGACCGCGTGGAGCTCTACACGGGTCCCTACGCGTGGGCGTGGGGAACCGCCGGCGCGAAGACGCAGACCGAGTCGGTATGGGCCACCGCGGCCGCGGCGCAGGCGGCGGGGCTCGGCCTCAACGCCGGCCACGACCTCGATCGTCACAACCTGGTCGGCATTCGAGCCTTGCCGGACCTCGCCGAGGTGAGCATCGGACACGCGGTGATCGTGCGCGCGCTCGAGGTCGGGTTCGCCACCGCGGTCGGCGAGCTCCTCGACGCGCTGGGCTGGGATCAGCGCCAGACGCGGTAGATGCGGACCTTGAGGTAGCGACCTTCGGGAAACCAGGTCGCGGCTGGAAAGTCGGGGCCCTGGGTCGCGACGTGGATCAGCTGCCCCTGCGCCTTCGCCTTCTTGAAGCCCTCGAGCAGGGCGGTCTCGAACGCCCGGGGGGACGTCTGACCCTGGTTCGATGCCGCGACGAGCCATCCTCCGTCCTCCGTCACCCGGACGGCGGCGGCGGCGAGCCGGGGCCAGTCGCGCTTGGCGGAGAACCCCTCCTTGCCCCGCGAGAACGAGGGCGGGTCCACGATCACCCGATCGAAGCGCGCTCCCTTGCGACGGTGCCGGTCGAGCGCCTTGAAGGCGTCGTCGGCCTCGAAGACATGGTCTTCGGGGTCGAGGCCATTGATGGTGAAGTTGTCGCGAGCGCGAGCGAGGACGGGCCGCGAGAGGTCCACCGATACGGTCGCCGCCGCCCCGAACACGGCGGCCGCCACCGAGAACGCCGCGGTGTACGCGAAGAGGTTGAGCACCCGGGCGCCCGTCCAGTGCGACTCGAGCCAGCCGCGGACCTCTCGCATGTCGGCATAGAGGCCCACGTCCGGCCCTTCGGTGGGGCGGACCCGGAACGCGACCCCCCGCTCCGTGACCAGCACGTCGCTCTCCGGTACCTCGCCGTAGACGACGGAGGGATCGGGCAGGCGGCGGTCGTCGCGGGGGTCCGGTCGGTAGCACCGAACCACCCCCACGGTGCCCCGGCGCTCCACCAGCCACGCGACGAGATCGTCGGTGAGCCGGTCGAGGCTCGGGCTGTCGAGCACGATGGTGGCCCAGTCCGCCCAGGCATCGATGCGCACGCCGGGCAGGCCGTCGTTCTGACCGTTCACGAGCCGGAACCCCGTGGTCGCCTCGTCGACCACCAGGTCCCGGAGCTGTCGGGCCCGGTCCAGCCGTGCGAAGAGGTAGGGGCGATCGATCGGACCGTCGTCGTCCCGGAACCGGCGGACGGCGACGAAGCCGCTGTCGGCGATCCCGGTCCCGAGCTCGGATCCCCGCTCGTCGACCAGGGTGACGAGCTGGCCCGGGCGAACGGATCCCGAGACGATCTCCTTCGGGTAGACCCACGCAAAGCCCTGCGACAGCCACCGTGCGCTGTAGCCGTTGACGACGAGGCGGCGGCTCACGGGTCGACGAGCCCGATGGTACCCGGCACGCTGCGGGCGCCCACCCAGGCGTTCTCGCTCCAGGAGACGACAAGTCCGTCGGCCGACGCCCGCACGATCTCGATCGCCGTGCCCTGCAGGTTGCGGACCTCGCCGAGCACGTCCCCCCGCCGGAAGGTCTCCCCGGGGGCCCGCGCGGGCACGAACAGGCCGGTGGCGCTGACCTTGGGCGCCGACGAGCGTCGCCACGGCCCGCCCTGCCGCCGGGTGGGCGACGGAGGAGGGGCCTCGTCCACGACCTGGAGGTGATGGAGGATGCGCAGCACCGCGTGCACCATCACCTGGACCGCGGTCGGGGCGACCGCCCGCCGTGGACCGACCTCCAGCGTGATGGCGGGGACCTTGGCGTGGTTGACCATGGCACCGGCCAGCGACTGATCGAGCCGGAACCGCCGGTAGAGCTCGTCGGGGTACTCTCGCAGGACCGTGAGGCCCGTGGCCTCGGCCAGGCCTTCGAGCGCGCGATCCATGCGCTGACGGGCCGGACCGGCGAGCCGTACCGAGCGGTCGACGATGGCGTACGGGATGGCGAGCGCCGAGTCCGCGTGCAGGTCGACCACCGCGTCCGGCGAGTAGCGGTGCAGCCCGAGCCACACCCGACCCGCCACCCGGCTGGCCCCGGTCGCGCTGGCCGTGGGGTCGCCCGGAAACACGCGGTTCAGATCGACGCCATCGGAGGGCTGGACCCGAGACTGCTTCTCCAGCCCCTCCGGATTGAGGCTCGGCACCAACACCACGTTCCCGCGCCGGAGCGAGACGTTGAGCAGGCGATCGAGCTCGTGGACCGCCGCGAGGCCGGTGACCTCGTCACCGTGGACGTTCGCCGTGACGATCACGGTCGGCCCGCCCTCGGGCGAGGCGAGGGTCAGCACCGAGATCGAGGGTTGGCCCACGCCGAGGTCGATGCGCTCGACCCGACGACGGATGCCGGGCCCGGGAGCGCCAGGGGGCATCGAGATTCCTCCGAATCCGTCAGCTATTGCGTCGACGGACCCTGCGCAGGCGCGGTCGGGCGTGGCGTGGCGTCCGTGCCTCCGGCTTCCTGCATGAGGATCTGCGCCTGTGGCATGCGAGCGGCCGGTCCGCGCACCGCGAGAACGAACCGCTCGGCATCGTCGGGAATCGACGAGGCATCGACCGTCACGTCCCACCAGCCGACCCCGAGGGTGGCTCCGAGGGCGCAGCCGAGGCCGACCACGAGCACCCCCAGGCTCGGCGAGCTGTCCAGCCCGAGCGAGACGACCAGCGCGACGCCGACGGGCAACGAGAGCACTCCGCCGAGCAAGAAGCCCCGCCCGAACTGCGAGCGATGGAGGATCGGCACCGGGACGGACGAGCCGTTGGGCGACACCGCGTAGAGCTCGATGTCCGCCTTGTCGAAGCTGCCTGCGATCAGGCGTTCGACCGCGGCGGACGCGATCTTGCCGTCCGGGAACTCAGCCAGCGTCCGGTCCATTGTCGTTGTCTCCCCTCTCGTACCCGGCCTGCCGTAACAATCGCGCCTTGTCGGCCCGTGAGGGCTTGGCGGCGGGCGGCAGACGAACCTGGCGGGTGGGCTCGGAAATCGGCCGATCGAGGATCTGGTGGACCGCGACCCCGGCCATGGTGAGCCCGAACATGGCGGGCATCCACGCCACCGTTCCCTGAACCTGGTGGCGCGACTCGCAGGAGTGCTTCTCCTTGAGCTCCTTGTCGGGACAGATGCAGCGGAACGAGGCCTCGGCCGCCGCGTCGAGGTCGGCGGGCTCCTCGTCGGACCAGATGGCGGTGATGCCGCTTTCGATGCCGCGATCCCGTAGCTCCTGACGCACGATGCGCGCGAAGGGGTCCTTTCGCGTCGCGCTGATGTCGGTGACGCGAATGCGGGTGGGGTCCAGCTTCCCGCCGGCTCCCATGGCGGCGATCACCGGCTGCGCTCGCTGCACGCACGTCTCGAGCAGGTGGAGCTTGGCGGTCATGTTGTCGATGCAGTCGAGCACGATGTCGAAGCCGTCGCCGAGGATCTCGTCCGCCGTCTCGGGTTCGTAGAACTGCCGCAGGCCGACGATGTCGGCGCGAGGGTTGATCTCGCGGGCGCGCTCCGCCATCAGGTCCGCCTTGAACTTGCGCACGGTGCGTCGGGTGGCGTGCAGCTGCCGGTTCACGTTCGTGATGCAGACCTTGTCGAAGTCGACGAGGACGAGACGACCGATTCCCGAGCGGGCCAGCGCCTCCGCCGCGTAGCTCCCCACCCCGCCGAGCCCAATGACGCAGGCCGACGACGCGACGAGCCGGTCGAACCCTTCTCCACCGACGAGCAGCTCCGTCCGGTGGAAGGGGTGCATCGGTCGCACACTCATGAGCGCCTCCATGGCGCCCCTATCGTGGGTCAGCGCCGGCTCGCGACCCAGGCGGTCACGCAAGTGACCAGGGCGCGCGCGACGAGCTCTCGGGGCAGCTCGGGGTCGGCGGGCAGCGGGCCCAGATCCACGACCTCGATCGTGCGGGCGCTCGCGTCGTGCTCGGGCTCCGGGAAGCGCATGGCCGCGAGCGGCAGCCCGGCGATCCCGGGTGTCTCGGCCTGTCGGTCGAGCCACTGGACGGCGAGGTAGGGCGTGAGCCGCACCACGTCGGTCTCCAGCGCCTTGGTGCGAAAGTTTCCCCGGACCCAGTCCCGGCGCACCGCCTCCGACAGCGCGCCTTCGGAAACATCGGAGCGACCCCCGATCACCCCGCCGATGGCGAGCACCGCCACCGTCCGCTCCCGGAGCAGCGCGTTGTCGGGCAGCGCGTTCAAGATCCAGGTGAGTCCCCGCTCCTCACCGACGAGTACCAGCGAGGTCGCGTCGTCGAGCAGTCGGTCGAGCGCCCGTGCCACGGCCGTCGGGCCCGCGGTCCCGTCGATCCGGTGGGTTCGCTCACCGACCACCTCCGCCACCGCGTCGAGCAGCGAGGGCGCGCCCTGCACCTCGCCGCTGACGAGGACCCAGCGGGCCGGCAGCACGCGAGCGAGCGCCTCCGCGAGCCGCTGCGCGCCGTCCGAGCTGGGATCGCGCCCCCAGGCGGCCACTGCCTCCCATCCCGCGTCGGGGCCCATCACCGTGGCGGGATCATACGTCTCGCCCAGCTCGGCGGGATCGGAGAGCCGAGCCGCGAGCGCGGTCTCGTCTTCGTCGTACATCCGGGCCCAGCGCGCCTCTCGAGTCGGCAGCGCCGCGAGCGCCTCGCAGAGCGCCCGCTCCCCGTCGAGCGCGGGTCCGGTGATGGCGAGCCCCGGGTTCGTCACCTTGCGCTCGGGGAGGCGACCCGCGGGATGGTAGGGGACGAAGCGGATCACCTGGGCGTCGAAGTCGTCGGCGTCTCCGCCCTCGGCCTCCACCCGACCCTGGATCAGGGCGACGAGCAGGGTCTTGAACCACCGCTCTCCGTCGAACACGGGCGGCCGAGGGAGCTGAACCCACAAGATGCCGAGCCCGAGGCCCCCCGCGACGGCGACGAGGAACAGGGAGAAGGGATCGGTCAGCGGCGCGGTCGAGATGGGCGCCCCGTGGGCCGGCGGGACGGCACCCTGGCGGGCGCCAGCTCGGGCTCGGCTTCGCGATTGGGGAGGAGGAGACTTTGAAGTGCGTCGGAGAGGGCCTTGCCTTGCTTCTTCAGCTTCTCGATCCAGCCCATTCCAGCTCCCTGCGTCACCCTCAATGTAGCGGACGGGTGACGGTTCGGGGGAGTCAGGTGATGTCTCCGGCCCGACCTCAGCGCTCGACGGCGCTCTCGACGATCCGTTCGAGGAGGGACCGGTCCCCCTGGATGGCGGTGCGCTGAAGGTAGAAGGACAGGCCACGGAGCCCGCCGAGTTCCTCGCCTCCGCCGGCCTTGCCCGGCCCGCCGTGGACCAGGTTGGGCAGGACGGTACCCGGGCCCGGGCTCTGGTCGTGGACCTTCTTGGAACCCCAGTGCACCCGCCCGTGCCACGGGGCGAGCCCCAGGACGACCGGGCCAGCCCAGTCGGGCTCGTCCGAATACACGCTGACCACGAGCCCGCCACCCCCGGCGGCCACCACGTCGATGACCTCGTCGACCTCGCCCGAGCACGGGAGAATGGCCGCCGCGGGACCGAAGACCTCGGTCTCGTGCACGTGCGGAGCGGACGCGCCGCCGTCCACGCGGAACAGCATCGGCTTGACGAAGGCCCCTTCGGAGGGCGCCTCCGCCTCGAACACCGCCTCGCCCACCGAGGCGAGGGCCTTCAGCCCCTCGTTGACCCGGGCCTGCTGCTGGGCCGTCACGAGCGGCCCCACCACGGTCGCCTTGTCGTCGGGAGCCCCCACCGTCAGTCCGGAGAACCGATCCCGGAGCGCCTCGATCACGTCGTCGGCGCGGGCCTCGGGCACCACGATGCGGCGCACCGCGGTGCACTTCTGGCCCGACTTCTGCTGGAGATCCGTGTAGGTCTGATTGACGAACATCTCCCAGGTGTCGGTGCCGGGCTCGACATCGGGGCCGAGGACGTAGGCGTTGAGCGAGTCGGCCTCGATGTTGAGGCGGACGTTGTGGCGCTGCAGAGCCGGATGCTGCCGGATCTTCAGCGCGGTGGCCGACGAGCCGGTGAACGCGACACAGTCCATCGGACCGACGTGGTCGAGGAGGTCCCCGGGCTCCCCGAGGAGCAGGGTGAAGGCGCCAGCAGGAAGCGCACCGGTCTCGAGCCAGATCTGCGCGATGCGCTGTGAGACCTCGCCAGTCGGCACTCCGGGCTTGGCCACCACGGGCATGCCCGCGAGCCAGGCCACCGCGGCCTTCTCGGCGAGCCCCCACGCGGGGAAGTTGAAGGCGTTGATGTGGATGGCCACCCCGGGTCGCGACACCAGGACGTGCTGGCCCACGAACCGCTTCGAGCGCAGCAGCCCCTCGGCCTCGCCATCGAGCAGCACGCGGCGGTCGCCGAGCTCGCGCCCGAGGTAGGCGTAGAACTGCATCGTGGACGAGGCCCCGTCGATGTCGAACTTGCCGTCGCCGCGGGTGGTGCCCCCCGTGCGCCGGGACAGCTCGAGGAGCTCGTCTCGGTGCGCGTGGATCGCCTTGGCGAGGGTCTCGAGCATCGCCGCACGCTCGGTGTAGGTCATCGCTCGCAGGGCTTTGCCACCCACCGTCCGGGCGTGGTGCAGGGCCGCGCCTCGGTCGAGACCTTCGCTCGACACCCGCGCCGTGACCTCGCCCGTGGTCGGGTCGTGGAGCTCGGCAAACGGCTCCGAGCCACTCACCCAGCGGTCTTCGAGGTAGCTTTCGAGGGCCTTCACGCGCATCTCCCAGGTTGGTCCGGCCGCTCCTGCCGCACCGGAGAAGCCGTCCCCTATCGAGGTGCGTTCCGGAAGCCGACCCACGTGCAGCCGACGGCGCGCTCGCGGGTGTTAGACCGCCCGAGATGATCGCCGTCCGCCAGCTCGTCAAGCGCTTCCACACTGCCTCCCGGGGGGCGATCGTGGCCGTCGACCACCTCTCCTTCGAGGTGGCTCCGGGGGAGGTCTACGGCCTGCTCGGGCCCAACGGGGCGGGCAAGTCCACCACCCTGCGCATGATCGCGACCCTCATCGAACCCGACCAGGGTCAGATCGTGGTCGACGACGTGGATCGGGTCGCCGAGCCGCTGCGTGCCCGCGAGCTCATGGCCTACGTCCCTGCCGAGGCCGGGCTGCCCGAGCGGCTGTCCGGTCGCGAGGTGGTGCGACTCTTTGCCGCGATCCAGGGGGTTCCCGACCCCAAGCGGCGAGCCGACGCGTTGCTCGAGCGCATGGGCGCCACGTCCTTCGCAGACCAGCCGTGCGGTGACCTGTCGACCGGCATGAAGCGCCGCGTCGTGCTGGCGCGGGCCCTCGTCCACGACCCCAGGGTGATGTTGCTCGACGAGCCCACGGACGGACTCGACGTGCCCGGGCGCCGCGACGTGCTCGCGCTGGTGCGAGATCAGGCGGCCCAGGGCCGCACGATCATCCTGTCGTCGCACATCATGAGCGAGGTCGAGCGGGTCGTCGACCGAGCCGGCGTCGTGGCCCACGGCCGGATGGTGGCCGAGGGGACGCTGCCCGAGATCATGCGGCAGACGCAGGCCGACAATCTCGACGACGCGTTCATCACCCTCGTCGAGCCGAGCGCGTGAGCACTCTCGAGTCCAGGCCCCTCCGCGCGTTTCGCGCCCTCGTGCTCCTCACGGGCTCGATGGTCCAGCGGCTGATGCGCGAGGGCATGGTGCTGCGCTCGCTCGTGTGGCCCGGGCTCGTCGCGAGCCTCACCCTCATGGCGACGGTGGCGTTCCTCGCCATCACCCGGCCGTCCCGCAACGTGGCCGTCACGCCGGAGGTGCCGCCCGAGCTGATCGAGGCCTTCGAGCACCGGCAGTTCGCGATCGAGCGCCACGACGACGTCGCGTCGATCGAAGACGCGATCAACGAAGGGAGCATCCCGATCGGCACCGACGGCACCACCCTCTTCGTGCGCGGCTCCTCCATCGCGTCGATCGAGATCGAGTTCCTGGTGCGCAAGCACCACGAGGCTCGATGGATGCCGGTTCCCGACGAGCTGCCGGACGCGGCTCGCGCCGGACTCGCCGGACGGAACATCGTGCGCGTGCTGGGCATGCTCTTCGTGATGTACGGGGCGGTGTTCGGTCTCGGGGGCGTCGCCCGCGACCGGGACAACGGCTCGCTCGAAGCCGAGCTCGCTCTGCCCGTGCCACGCTGGATCACCGGACTCGCGCGCTGGCTCGCCTCCACCTTCACCCTGGGCTTGTTCTTCGTGCTCTCGATCATCTGGATCACCGCGATCGTCGGCGTCACCGAGCCGGCGGCGGTGATGCGGCACGGCGTCGCCGCGTGCGGCGCGGCGGTGGCGCTCGGCATCGCGGTGGTGGGCACCTCGGGGCTCAAGCAGGGCTTCGCCGGCCCCTTTGCCGTGGTCGTGGTGCTGCTCACCGCCCTCACCACGCTGGGGGCGCTGGGGCTGTCCTGGCTTCCGCTCGCGAGCCTGTTCACCGAGGGGTCTGGCTGGCCCGCGCTCGTGGTGTCGGCCGGACTGGGCGTCCTGTCCGCCTTCGTCTACGCTTGGCGCGTGGGGAGGACGTGATGGTCCCCGATCACTTCCGGCTCCGTCCCTCGAGGGTCCTCGCGCTCGCCCAGCGGGACTGGCGACGGGAGCTCAAGGGCCCGCAGGGGGCCTGGCTGCCCATCGTGATGGCCGCCCTGCTCGTGCCGAGCTCGACCGCGCCGCTGCCGCGGGGTCTCGCGCAGAATCAGGCCATCGCGATGACCGTCGAGGGCGACGTTCCAGCCGAGGTGCTCGACCTCGAGTTCATCCAGCCAGCCACCGGTCGCGCCAACCTGACGTTTCGCCAGCACGACGGGGTGCTCTACACGCGAGGCGAGGACCCCATCCCCGAGGTCAGGGCCATCCTCGACCGCGACGACGGCACCGAGGTCCGCGTCGAGCGCTTCTCGCCCGGCTACCTGTTTCCCGGGCGAAGCCTTCTGTTTGCCTTGATCAGCGCCTCCACCCTGACCGGTGCGATCTCGGCCAGTCTGGGTGGCGAGCGGTCCAACCAGTCGCTCGTGACGCTCATGGCGGCCGCGATCTCGCGGCTCGAGATCGTGCTCGGCAAGCTGACCGCCTGGGGCGGGCTCGGCGCCCTCACCGCGCTCGGGGCGGCCCTGCTCGCGATCGCGCTCGGGCGCATCGACGGGGGCTACTGGCTGCTGCCGCTGCCGTTCGTGCCCATCGCCACCGCCGCGTTCGGCCTGTGGCTCGTGCGGCGGGCCTCGGACGTCGTCGCGGCGAGCACCACGCTGATTCGCGTGCTCCCGGTGCTGCTCGTGACCACGGGACTCGTGGCCTGGATCTTCGGCAACAGCCACCCCCTGCTCGGGGCGATGGTGCCCATCGGCGGAGCCCTGCTCGCGGCGGGGGACACCTGGGCGGGAATCACCGCGCCGCTGCTGGCCACCGCCTCGGCCCTCGCGCTGACGACCTTCTGCGTGGTCGGAACGGCACGCGAGCTCGAGTCGCCGTCGAGCGGAGCCCCGATCCTCCAGCAGGTGCTCGGGCTCGGCGCGCTCGTCGCGTCGACGTGGTGGATCCCGGTGGTCACGCCGCTGCTGTGGGGGGAGGCGGGGAACTTCAAGGTCACGCAGCAGATCCCCATCGAGACCGGGATCTGGGCCGGGATCCTGTCGTTCGTGATGTTCGTGGTCGTGAGCATGGGGCGTAGTGCAGAGCCGTTCGAGGGCGTGGGGCTGGTACTGCCCACTCGGCGGGACCTCGGGGTGGGCGCTCTGGGGGCGCCGGTGGTGTTGGCGGTGCTGCTCGGGGTCGTGGGGCAGTTCCCCCTCGACCTCGGCGGGTTCCTGGGGCGCGCGGCCGAGCGGATGATGGTGGCGGCGTTTCCGGTGGACCCCTTCGGGATGGCCGTCGCGTTGATCGTGGCCGAGGAGGTTCTGTTCCGAGGCTGGCTCGCGCGCCGGGTGACCCCGCTCGGGGCGGCCTTCGTCTACGTGACGGTGAAGGCGCCGCTGGATCCGCTCGGCGGCGTAGCGATGGCGGCGGTCCTCGGCGTGATCGGGGCTCGGGGCGGGCCGTTCGCCACGATCGTCGCGCGCTTGATCGCGCTGCTGGCGCTGGCGTTGCTCGGCACCTGATCGAGCGGCCCCGGCGGGCGGCTACCCGCGCCCGAACAGGCGGTCCATGCGCGCCAGCGCGATCCGGGCCTCGCCCGGCAGCGGAATCGGTCGCTCCAGACCCGCCGCGATACGCTCGCGAGCTTCGACCACGAGCTTCGCCGCCCTCGCGGAGTCTCCGCTCTGCTCGAAGCGCTGTGCGCGCGACCACCACAAGGCCAGCCGCAGCTGATCCATCGTCGCCGCGACGTCGGGGTCCCGCAGGCTCGCCTGGAACGTCTCCGCCTGCGCCCACTGCTGCTCGGCGCTCTCCAGCCGGCCCAGCTCGGCCTCCAGCGCCGCGGCGAACGCGGCCACGATCGCGCCGTCCCGGTGGGGTCCTCGGGTGCCGATCAGATCGAGCGCGCGCCGGTAGTGATCGCGCGCGGTCTGCGGCTGGTGGGACAGGTGGTCGAGGATGCCGAGCAGTCCCGTGACCTGCCCCTCGCGGACCGGGTCGGTGCCACGGTGGATCGGGATCGCTGCCTCGAGTCGCTGCCGGCACACCTCCAGCTCGCCACGGGACAGGGCCACGATGCCCGCCGGTCCGAGCAACACGCCCTCCGCGCGTCGGTCCCCTGCCGCCCGCGCCGCCGCGAGCCCCTCCGCCCAGATGGTCTCCGCGTCCTGGAGCAGGCCCCCGTGGTAGTCCACCCAGCCGAGTCCCTCGGCGGCGCGGGCCTCGGCTCGGGCGTCACCGAGCCCGGCCAGCGCGTCGACCCATCCCCTGGCGAGGGCTCGCGCCTCGTCTGGCCGACCGGTCCGTCGCAGCAGCCGCACCATCGCCATCGCCCAGTCCACCGCGTGGCGATCGGGGCGCGGCTCCACGAGGTCTCGGAGCAGCATCTCCGCATCGTCGTCGTCGCCACGGTCCAGCGTCTCGAGGGCGCGGTGGGCGAGCTGGACCGGTCCCTCGGGGGTTCCCGTCGGGTCCACGACCGGCGCCACTCCGCGCACCCGGGCCACCCGGGTCGACCAGTCCACGAGTTCTTGCCAGAGGTGGGGGTCGTCGAAGTCGTCGAACAGGGCTGCCGCACGCTCGAGATCGGTGTCGGCCACGGCGGGAAGCTCGGCGCGGAGGTGCAGCTCCGCGCTCGACAGGCGCATCGCGACGAGGCGCTTCGGTCCCACCCCGGGCACCTGCTCGGAACGGGCGAGCAAGCTCGTGACCAGGGGGAGCGCCACGGTGAGCGGGAGATGGTGCCGCAGGTCGTGGTGATCGATCCACCGCCCCATCGCCCGGTCGAGGTCGGCGACGCTCGAGCTCGACAGCGCGACCTCGACGGGCTGGGACCACGCGGCCCAGTGCGCGTGCACCCACGCCGCGACGACCCCGTCGACGTGGTCCGCGAGCCGGGACACGTCACCCACCCCCACGGGCCCCGCGGCCTCCGACTCTTCGGTGTCCTCGACGTCCGCGACTTCCGGGGCCGGGATGCGGGGTGCGGTCTCGGCGTCGGAGTCGACCCGCGTGCCCGGGAGGACGGAGTGCTGGTCCTGCTCGGCGACCCAGGCGCGGATCTCGGCGCCCGTGGCGTAGCGGACGAGGTCGGGAGCCCCGCCGTCCCCGACCCGCTCCAGGAAGCCGTGGCGGTCGAGCTGGGCCAGGGCGCTCGGGCTCGAGGTGCAGCCGGCCACCCCGAGGGTCTCGACGTCGAACGCCCGCTCTCCCATGCCGACGCAGTCGCGGAGCTGGGCTT
Source organism: uncultured Enterobacteriaceae bacterium (assembly GCA_964655065.1). Classification (GTDB taxonomy): domain Bacteria; phylum Myxococcota_A; class UBA796; order UBA796; genus DRPG01. Next base: position 34,738 of record CAZZLC010000055.1, read on the forward strand.
GCTCGCTGGCGGTCAGCGTCTCCCACGCGGCCTCGAGCAGCCCGTCGAGCGACCCGCTGCTCCCCGCGGAGAAGACCTCCTCGAGCGGGCAGCGCTCGAGCATGCCGGCGAGCAGTCGAATGCGCCGGGGGTTCCCCTCGTGCTGGACCAGCATCTCGACCAGGTCGGGGTCTTCGGGAGCCGGGAGGCCCTTGCCGACCCGCTGGGCTCGCTGGACGAACAGGCGGATCGAGTCGGCGTCCCGGATCGCGGCGTCGCCGCTCTTCCCGGGGAGGCCGAGCGGACCGAGCGCGTAGGCGACCTCGCCCTTGGCCTTGAGGCGGGCCGGGGTGGCCACGAGGAAGCTCACCTCGGGGGCCAGGGTGGTCCAGTGCTCGAGGGCCTCGCGAACCGCGGGGGTGGGCGCGAGCAGGTCGAGGGCCACCAGCGTCGGTCCCCGACTCGCGAGCGCCCGACCGAGCTGGCGCACCCCCGCCGCGACGTCGGGTGCGTACTGGAGGCCGACTCCGAGCACCCCGGCGAGTCGGCTCACCAACCTCGACAGCTCGCGGACCCCCGGTCCGACCCACCAGGTGCCTCCCGCCCCCGGACGGTGCTTCTGGCGCAGCCGGACGTACTGTCGGCACAGGTGGGTCTTGCCGATCCCCGGAGGGCCCTCGACGCTCACGATGCGGACCCCGAGCTCGGCGAGCTCCTCGAGCGCGGCCACGTCCTGCTGCCGGCCCACGAAGTCCGCGTCGTCACGCGGGTTGCCGCCTCGCTGGTCGGAGGTGCGCGGCGGGGGGAAGCGCCGCCCGGCGAGCGAAGCCGGCAGGGCCTGGTGGACCCGGTGACGACCGAGCTCGCCGAGCAACGGCTGGCGTCCCAGGTCGACGAACCGGGCCGCCCCGTCGTCGAGGCGGGCGCGAGTCGCGTCGTCGAGCAAGGTCTGGCCGCCGTGGGCGAGGCCGACGAGCCGCGCCGCCCGGTGAACGGCGGGCCCCAGCACGTTGCCTCCGCTCAGCCACACCACGCCGGCGACGATCGCCACCCGCACCCGCAGGCCACGAAACAGGAGTGTCCCGTCCGGGGCGGCGACGTCGGCGAGCTCGGGGCGCAGGAGCAGAGTGCTCGGCCAGGCGATGTCCAGCAGCCGCTCCTGCACGGTCATCGCGAAGCCCAGGGCCGACGCGGCGGCCGGGAACCCGAAGAGGGTGCCCCGGGCGTGCGACGCGAGCCGCTCCGCGCCATGTTGCACCGCACAGTCCGACAGCGTCTCGTCGACGAGCGCCTCGGCCTGGGCGAGCGCGGCGGGCACCCGCGCGCGGAGGCTCGTGCGGCGCTCGAGCTGGACGAGGCCCACACAGGCGGGACGAACAGTGAGGAAGGGGTCCGTCAACATGGACGCGAGTGTGCCAGAGGGGGGTCCTCCCGAGCCGACCCGCATCCTACTCCTGGACGGGGCGATGGGCACGGAGCTGGGTCGGTTGGGTCTCGTCACGGACGGCTCCGCCTGGTCGGCGCGGGTACTGGACACCGCCCCTCACGCGATCCGCCACCTCCACGCCGCCTACGCGCACGCCGGCGCCACCGTCCACACCGCGAACACCTTCCGGACCACGCGATGGGGCGTTGGTGACCGGGCTCGGGAGCTCACTCACCGGGCCGTCGCGCTCGCCCGCGCCGCCGTCCCTTCGTCGCACCGGATCGCCGGCAGCCTCGCCCCCGCTCGTGACTGCTACCGGCCCCAGGACCGCCCGCCCGATGCCGTCGCCGAGGACGAGCACACCGAGCACGCCGCTCATCTCGCGGAGGCGGGGGTCGACCTGATCCTCTGTGAGACCTTCAGCGATCCCGGCGAGACGGCGATCGCAGTCCGGGCGGCGCTCGCGACGGGACTCGAGACCTGGGTGGCGCTGACGGCCGGCTACCGGCTCGATCTGTCCGATCCCCCGCGCCTGGGTCGGCTCGCCGCCGCCGTCGTGGACCTCGGCGTGGCTCGGGTGCTCGTGAACTGCGTGCCCGCCGTCGCCACGACGCGGTTCGTGAGCGCGATCTCCGCGGTGGGTGTGCCGTTCGGCGCGTACGCCAACGCGGGCGCCGCCGAGGACGGTCTGGGCTGGGGCGAGACCGAGGGTCCCGCCCGCTACGCCGCCCTCGCCCGAGAGTGGGTCGCCCTCGGTGCCACGGCGGTCGGGGGCTGCTGTGGAACGTCGCCCGACCACGTTCGCGCGCTACGCGAGACCCTGGCGGGTTAGCGGGCGCGATGACCGACGAGAGCTCGCGTGCGCTCGCGCGCCTGCGCGACCCCCACCATCCCGCGGCCACGGAGCTCGCTGGCCTCGTGGCCCGCCAGGTCCGCGACGTGCCTCTGGCCGACCTGGTACCTCCCGACCGTGTCGCCGCCGCCTGGGCTGGGGCCTTCACCACCCTGGCGAGCGGAGACCGTCTCGAGCCCTGGCTCCGCGCCCAGGTCGGGGAGATCCTCGCTTCCATGGAGGCCACCGACGCGCCGCTGCGCGACCAGCTGCTCGTGGGCACCGAGGAGACCCTCGTCGCGGTGATGCGTCAGCCCTTTGCCCCCAGCGAGGAGCTGCTCTTCCGCTTCGTCGACCAGCCCGCGCTGCGAAGCCTCGTGGGCTTCGTGCTCAACGACGCGATCCGGGCGGTCGGTCGACGGCTGGGGGCGGGCTCCGAGTCCGGACTGCGCGGGCTGTTCCGCTCCGTGAAGGACAACCTCGGCGACGTCGCGGGCGCCATCGTCGACGCCGTCCGCGAGGAGGTGGACGGCGTGCTCGACGGACGCACCAGCACCGCGGTGCGGAGCGTGACCGAGCGCGCGGTGCGCACGCTGGCTGCCTACGTGGCCGACCAGACCCACGCCGAGGCGTTCGCCGAGATGCGGGCCGCCTTGACCGTCGAGGTGCTCGACACCCCGGTCGCCGAGCTCGCGGCCCAGGGTCGAGCCATCGACCTCGATCGGGCCATCGCCGATGTGGTGGCGGCGGTGCGGGTGGTCGCCGAGCGACCCGACCTCGCGGAGCGTCTCCAGGCCGATCTCGAGCGGGGGCTCGGGCTCGCCGCCGGGCGCACGCTCGGCCAGGAGATCGATGCGCTCGGCCTCGACGCGGCCTGGCAGGAGATCGCGACCGTGCTCGCCGAGCCCGCGATCCGCTCCCTGGTGGCGACCGACGAGTTCGCCGCGTTCTGGGAACGCCTTCACGCATAGCGAGCGAGCAGCGCCTGCCAGCGGGGCCACAGCACCGACCAGCCAAAGCGCGCGCACGCGAACGCTCGGGCGCGAGCTCCCTCCGCGGCCCAGTCGGTGGTGGGGAGGAGCTCCACGAGCGCGCGACGGAGGGCACGAGGCTCGGGGACCACCGCACGGCCCGCGTTGCCGAGCACGGCCCGCGAGGACGGGTGGTCGCCCCACAGCGCGAGCCGGCCCATCGCCATCGCCCGGAGGGCGGTGTCGGGGAACGCCGGGGGTGCCGCGTCGGGGCACAGCACGGCGTGGGCCAGCGCGATCGCGTCGCCGGGGTCGTCGTCGGGGAAGATGACGGGCTGATCCCGGGCGGCGACGCGCAGTTGCGCGGCGTAGCGCGCGTCCACCACCGGTCCTGCGATCACGAGCTCCACGATCGCCTTGAACTCGCGAGGCAGTCGGCTGACCGCGTCGATCGAGAGATGCTGGCCCTTCGCGAGGCGGATGCTCCCCGGGTGCACGAGTCGGACGGGCGTGCCCTGGGCAGGCTGGGGAGGGGCCTCGTCGTCGGAGACCGCCATCGGCAGCTGCTCGACCCGCCAGCGGTCCACCCCGAGCTGGAAGAGGCGGCCGCGCACGGCGGGACTGGGCACCACGAGCGCGTGGGATCGGCGAGCGGCAATCCGCGCTCCGGGACCGACCTCGACGGGTCGGCCGTAGGTGTCGACGAGGTCGCGCACGAGCCGTACGGTCGGCCACGGCAGCGGCGGAATGCGCAAGCCACCGACGACCACGACGTGGGGCTGCAGGGCACCGCCGACGTCCTTCGCCGCTCGCCACACCTGCAGGGCGCGCATGGCGCGGGGCCCCCACGTCGAGACGGCGACGACGTGTCCGGGTAGCGGCAGTTCACCGCGGGTCCCCGTGACCACGCGAACCTCGGCGGCCCAGTCGCGGACGTGATCGATCAGGGCGGCGAGCTCGGCGGCTCGGCCAGTCCGGGCCTCGGGTGGAAACGACGTGGTGACGAAGAGGACGCGCAGTCGTGCCTCCAGGAGCGCGAAGTGGGGAGTCGATGGAAGCCCAATCGAACCCGAGTCCCAACGGACCAACGTTGTAGCACCACGTCGAAGGGCGCGTGAAAGGTGCCTCCGCCGATGACGCGCTCAGAAAACCTCGCCTGTAGTCGACAATCAATGGATCCCATCCACCGCTACGTCGAGCGCCACCAGGGTCGCATCCAGAGGATCCCTCTGAACCGGCCGGGCATCGGCCTCCCCTTGGAACTCACGGGTCCTCGCCGCAGGTCAGGGTGCCCGTGTAGAAGTGCACGGAATTCACCGTGTCGTTGCAGGTCGCGGTGGGGTGGAGAAACTGAGGGCACGTGACATGGGTTCCGTTGCAGTAATGGCGCATCTCGAGCGTGTTCGTGGCGCCCGCCTCGAGCCAGAGCGTGCCAGTCACCCATCTTCCGAGCGCGGCCGACTACGCCTACGACGCGCGAGCCGTCGATGCCGACGGCGATGCGATCACCTACGCGCTCGGCTCGCCGCCGGCAGGGCTCACCGTGGACGCGACGGGCGCGGTGCGCTGGACGGGCCCCGCCGACGGCACCTACCTGGTGGGGCTGCAGGCGCAGGACGGGGCTGGCGGGGCGGCGACCCAGGCGTTCACGTTGACCGTGGGCGCCCCGACCGGCGACACGGCCGCGCCCGTGATCACGAGCCTGCCGCCGCTGCTGGCGCTCGTCGACACGCCGTACGCGTACCTGGCGAGGGCCACCGATGCCGACGGCGACGCGCTGACCTGGTCGGTCGTAGCGGGTCCGACGGGGTTCACGGTCGATGGGCCGACCGGCGAGGTCGCCTTCACGCCGACGTCGGCCCAGGTGGGCCCCCATCCCGTGACGCTCGCGGTGAGCGACGGGCAGGGCGGGACCGCCGAGCAGACGTGGAGCCTCGAGGTCCTGACCGCGCTGCCCAACGGACGCCCGTACTTCGTGAGTACGCCGGTGCGCGAAGCCACCGGGGGGGAGCCGTACACCTACGCCGCGCTCGCTGTCGATCCCGAGCTCGAGCCCCTGACCTACGCGCTCGTCACGGCCCCGAGCGGCATGAGCATCACGCCCGACGGCGTGCTCTCCTGGGTGGCGCCGCCGACGGCCACCGCGCCCTTCGACGTCGTGGTTCGCGCCACCGATGCGGTCGGAGGCACGGCGGAGCAGGCGTTCGCCATCGACTGGCGAGCGGGCCCGTCGCTGGACGGCACCGCCTTCTTCGACATCCTCTCGCCGGTCGAGGGGTCACGGGTGGCCTCGCCCGTCGACGTGGTGGCCACGGTCGAGATCGCCGACGGGGCGCAGGTGGCGTCGTGGGAGCTCGTGGGGATCGCGTCCGGTACGGGGGCGCTCCCGCCGGTGCTCGGCACGTTCGATCCCACGCGGCTCGACAACGGGCTGTCCGATCTCGAGCTCCGCATCGTGGACACGCTGGGTCGCTCGGGGTCGCACACCTGGTCGGTCGAGGTGGCCGGCGCGATGAAGCTCGGGGCCTACGAGCTCGCGTTTCTCGACGCGACGTGGAGCAACGCGGTGACGTCGTTGCCGATCGTTCGTCGCTACACGACGCTCCGCAAGGACGAGGTGGGCGACTTCGGGCACGGGTGGACGCTGCTCACCGGCGGGCCGACGATCGCGGTCAACGGCCCGGTCGGCGAGGGGGGCTGGGTCCAGGAGGGGTGCGGGGGCGGGGCGATCTTCGCGTCGATCAGCACGAGCTCGGAGCGGCCGCACATCGCGGTGGTGCGGTGGCCCGACGGTCGGCAGGAGGCGTTCGAGTTCACGCCGGAGCCGGGCAGCACGTTCTTCTCGGCCGCGGTGGCGTCGGCGTGGACGCAGCGGCCCGGCGCGTCCTCGCGGCTGCGGCCGGTGAGCGGCGATGCGGGGGTGTGGTTCGGGGCCAACGGCAACCTCTTCGGCGGGGTCGGGGGCGGGGCGGTGTACGATCCGCAGCAGTTCGTGCTGACGGACGCGAGCGGGGTGGCGTACCTGCTCGACGTCGACGACGGGCTGCTCGAGATGACGCTGCCGCCGGGCAACCGGGTCGAGTTCCGCAGCGACGGGATCTACCCGGACGGAGGTGCGCCGACGACGTGGGCTCGGGACGGGCAGGGGCGGATCACGAGCCTCACGCTGCCCGACACGAGCACCCT
>CAZZLC010000056.1:0-40635 GCA_964655065.1 uncultured Enterobacteriaceae bacterium
CGAATCGCGCGGAGCGCGCTTCGCGACGGCGAGCGGGACCGGTCGACATCGCGGTTGCGTTCTCTCCCGAAGCACCCCGAGCAGGAGTCTCGTCCCGGTGAATCGCGAGCAATGCCCCGCGCCGTCGACTCACGACTCTTTTCGCTTTCCTACCTGATCCTTCATCTTGCAGCCCTGTTCCTTGCGACGTGCGGTAGCCAGAGCAAGAGGGAGGCGAGACGAACTGGGAGCAGGTCCGCCGCCCACCGGCGTCCCATCACTCTCCGCGGTGCACTTGCTCCGCACGGGCCTTCAGCTCCCGGTTGAAGGCCTGGTACAGGCTCACCGTCTGTCGGGCGATCTGCCCACCGAAGAACCGAACGGCCGAGCCCTGGGGCTCGTCGCTCTGAACGAAGCGCGTCCGACCGTTGAGCAGCGGCTCCACCCGGTAGACGTGCCGGTCGGTGAGCAGTCCGGTCGCCTGGTCCGACCAACCGAACTGTGCGCCTTCCTCGAAGAACTTCAGCTCGTGGTGGAACACCTGGTCGAGGCCGAACATGCGGAAGGTGACGGTCACCTGCCCACCTTCGTGGAAATCACCTTCCAAGCCCTGGAGTCCCGACGACCACTCCGGCAGGGACGCGAAGTCGGTGAGCACGGACCACACCACGCTGTGAGGGGCGTCGATCTCGATCGAGGTGTGAACCTTGACGTGGGTGGGGGACACTCGCTCGATGTGGCTCGCCTCGTTCGTGTCGGTGGTTGGCTGGAGCTGCGCGACCGCCTGGGCAGGGTCCAGGAGCTCTCGAACGGTCCCGACCTGCCCGTCGCGAAGCTCCAGGAAGAAGGTGTGGTCGTTGTCGTACGGAAGCGCCGTCCGCGTGTTCGCCGTCATCCGAGTCCGAAGCGCGATGGACCGATCGGTCACGAGAACGTCCTGAACTTCGACGGTCACGGAGCTCCCGTCGAGGACGGTCGAGTAGAGACGCTCCCGGAAGGCCACAATGGCGTCGCGACCCACCTGGACGGGCGTTCCCAGCGAGGCGGGGAGGGTCCAGGTGGCCTCGGGGTGCAGGAGCTCGGCGAGGGCGCGGGGCTGCCCCAGGCTGTCCGCGAACGCCTGGGCGAGCTGATGCGGATTGAGGGCCGGTCTCGGGTGGAGGGCCGCCCGGAGCGCCGCCATGCGTCGAGTGAGCTGACGCTGACTCACGGCCGCGGTCGTGGCCAGCAGCTCGGAGCCGTGGAACGCGCCGGGGTGGACGTGGAGTTCGACGGGCACGCCAGCCTCGAGCAGCTTGGAGGCGAATGCGATGTCCTCGTCCCGGAAGAGGTCTTCGGTGCCGACGTCGATGTAGGTCGGCGGGAAGCCGGTCAGGTCGTCGGCGAGGAGGGGGGAGGCGTAGACGTCGGGCTCTTGGCCGTTCAGGTACCAAGACCAGGCCTGGATGTTCGTGGCTCGGTCCCAGACGCCGAGGTCGATGATCGCGTGGCTCGAGGGCGTGACGTTGCGAGGGTCGAGCATCGGGAAGATCGCCATCACGAGGGCCAGCTTGGGTCCGCCGCGGTCCCGCGCCCGGAGGGCGGTGGCCACCGTGAGCCCGCCTCCGGCGCTCCCGCCGTAGATCGCCACCCGGTCCGTGTCGACGTTCAGGAGCTCGGCGTTGTCGATCATCCACTTCAGACCGGCGTAGCAGTCTTCCCCAGGGGCAGGGTGAGGGTTCTCGGGCGCGAGCCGGTAGTCGACGTTGACCACGACTGCGCCGAGCTCGCTGCAGAAGCGGAGGCACTCCGCATGACCGGTCTCGAGGCCCCCCACGATCATCCCGCCGCCGTGGATGTAGTACAGACCAGGGACCCGACCGCTGACATCCGTGGGCCGATAGATGCGGATCGCGATGTCGGGCGCGCCGTCCGGGCCTGGGATGGTGCGGTCCTCGGTCGCCACGCTGGCGGGCACCGGAACCCCGGCGCCCAATTGCGTCTCCAACGCCGACACCATGGCCCGACGCTCGGGCAACGGCAGGTCGTTCATTCCTCCTGCGTTCGCGCGAAACTCCTCGAGAGCAGCTCGACACTCGGGATCAATGCGCTCCAACGACACGTCGCCTCCAACTGCGGCACCAACTGACACCATGTCAGCTGATTGCGGCCGCCCGCCGGCGGTATCAACACCCTGTCAGTTGTCAAGCGTGGGGGCAGAAGCGACGAGACTGCGATGTCTGGACGCCCCCTGCAGCCCCCCCCGTCAAGGCGTCCCGACCTCTGCCGCGCCGGGCGGCACGTGCTTTCGATGAACGGGGTCGCCGGGAGTGGGCTGGGTCTCGTAGACCCAGACCACCCCCGCGACGATGAGAGCGAGCACCACGAGCAAGACCCACCACGGAGGGGTCGGACCGAGCGGCCGCGGAGCCGGGCGGGGCTCCGAGGGACGGTGCTGGGGGGCGGAGAGGTCGAACTCGTCGGGCCTGTCGGGCAAGGCTAGCGGGTCAGGTTTCATGCTTTGACGTAGTGAGGCCGCATCCTCGCATAAAGCCCGTGGCCCGGATCCGGTTCTCGCGTTCTCGAGCGAGCGGAGATCAGCCGCGAAGCTCGGTCAGCGAAGAAGCTTCGAGCTGCAGGTCGTCGAAGAAGCTGCTCTCGAGCCGCCCGCCGACCTGAACCCGATCCCCCGTGTCGATCTGCAGGTAGCCATCATCGTCGAGCGGATCGTAGGGCAGGTCCGAGGTGTCGACGCGGATGGTTCCCGTGCCCGTGTCGAGCTGGAACGACGCAGGAGAGACCTCGGCAACGTCGCCGAGCAGGGTGATTCGTGGTTCGACCGCGATGATGGTCGCCGTCGCGAGCTGCTCCTCGTCGGTACCATTTGCGTAGAACCACGTCCCGAGCGACTGGACGTACACGCTGCTCGCCTCGAGGGTCCGCTGTTCGAAGAACCCGTCGTCGATGTAGCCGTACACGACGACCCGGTCGTCGGGTAGCAGACCGACGGCGTCATCGTCGGGTTGCCAGTCGTCCATCTCGACGAGCAACGTCCCGTCGCCATAGTCGAGCTGGAACTGCTCGTAGCTGGCGGTGACCACGGTCCCCGAGAGCGAGACGTAGCTGCCGTCCGGAGCCTGCTCGGCCTGACGAGCGTCGAGGCGACGGTTGCAGCCCGTGCCGATCGTGGCGACGACTCCGAGCGTGATGGCCATTTTCTGAACGTTCACGATTCCTCCTTGTCAATCGAGGGTGACGAGCCAGTCGGCGGCGATCGCACGGTTGTCGAACAGGCTGACCGCCTTCAGGTCGCCCGAGACGCGCACCCGGTCCCCGACCCGGACGCGCTGAGCACCGAGATTGTCGACCGGGTTGTACGGGAGCGTCGTGGTGTCGACATTGACTGCGGTACCGCCGGTCGCGATCGTGATGGTGCGCCCGTCGACCTTCGTGACCAGGCCCGTCATCGTGACCTGGCCGGGAACGACGTTCGGCGACACCCACCACGTGCCGTAGTCCTCCTCGTCGACCGCGCTGGCGAAGAACGTGCGACCGAGGCCGACGACGTACGCGCTGCTGGCCTCGATGGTCCGCTTCTCGTAGAGGTCGTCGTCGACGCGACCCTGGACGATGACGAGGTCGTTGCTGAAGAGCGAGTAGGCCTCGCTGTAGCTGTCGAAGTCGTCCATCTCGACGGTCGCGATTCCGTCACCGGTGTCGAGCCGGAACGAGTCCTCGGTCACACTGGTGACGGTTCCACTCAAGGTGACCCAGGTGCCGTCGGGCGCGGTCTCCGGGGACTGGCCGAGGGCGGTGGTGGCGGTAATGGCGAGCACGATTGGCATGCATCCTCCTTGGTTGGTGGCGCTGGCCGGGTTCGTCCGACGCGTAGGGAGCATGGAGTCCATTTGAAGAGGCGGCCAACCCTGGCTTCAGAGCCACGCCACGGACCGTACGCTCCTGCGGCGTGGCCGCACCTGACCGCGCCTCCAGATCGGCATCACCAAGGGAGCATCATCTTGGAGACCAAGAAAGTCAGAAACTTGATCATCGGCACGGGTCAGGCGACCGGGACCTTGCTCGGGGGACTCCCGACGTCCGAGTCCGTCGCGGTGGTGGAGCGGGCCCGGGTGGGCGGAACTTGCGTCAACACCGGCTGCACCCCCACCAAGACGCTGGTCGCGTCCGCCCGCGTCGCCCACGTGTGCCGGAGGTCGGCCGAGTACGGCGTCAGGACCGGTCCTGTCCAGGTGGACTTCCGTGCCGCGACGAAGCGGATGGACGATCTTCGGACGACCAATCGTGAGTCGTTCACCGACTGGATCCACTCCCTGTCCCACGCCACCTTGCTGCGTGGTCACGGTCGATTCGTCGGACCGCACCTCGTCGAGGTCGACAGTGAGCGAATCGAAGCAGAACAGATTTTCGTCAACGTGGGCACCCGCGCGCGCGCGCTGGACCTTCCGGGACTCGACGGCGTGCCATGGCTCGACCACGCGAGCCTGCTCGAGCTCGGGGAGCGGCCGCAGCACCTGATCGTGATTGGAGGCAGCTACGTTGGCCTCGAGCTCGCCCAGATCCTCCGGAGATTCGGATCCGAGGTCACCGTGCTCGAGGCCGGGCCCCGGATCCTTCCCCGGGAGGACGTCGACGTCGCCCAGGCCGTGCTCCGGATCCTCGAGGAGGAGGGGATTCGCATCGTCTCGGGGAGCCCGCCCGACGGGGTGGAGCCCGCTGGGGGAGGCGTCGCCGTCACGATCGACGGAGCGCGGATCGCGGGCAGTCACCTCCTGCTCGCGGTCGGCCGTGTCCCCAACACCGAGGACCTCGGCCTCGACGCAGCGGGAATCGAGACCGACGATCGCGGCTTCGTCCGAGTGGACGACCAATGCCGGACCACCGTGCCCGGCGTCTTTGCCGTGGGCGACGTCAACGGCCGGGGCGGCTTCACGCACACGGCGGTCAACGATGCCGAGATCGTGCTCGACCATCTGCGCGGTGGCACGCGCTCGCTCGCCGATCGCATCGCCACGCACGCCCTGTTCGTCGACCCGCCCCTCGGACGCACGGGCCTCACCGAGCGCGAGGCTGTCGATGCCGGATTCCGCGTGCTCGTGGCCACTCGGGAGATGGCGACCATCAACCGGGCCCGCGAGGCGGGTGAGACCCGAGGTTTCGTCAAGCTCCTCGTGGATGCCGACAGCGACCTCATCCTCGGCGCAGCGATCTTGGGCGTTGGCGGAGACGAGATCGTCAACATGTTCACCGCGTTCATGGTCGCAGGCAGACCCTGCGCCGAGTACCGGCGCGCGATGTTCCTGCACCCGACGGTGAGCGAGCTGATGCCGTTCATCCTCGACGATCTCGAGCCGACCGCGCTGTCACCGCAGTAGAGCTGACGATGTCGTCAGCTGGCCGCGCGGACGGCGGGGTAGAGCTCGGGAGCGTACTGGTCGACCTCGACGGCTCGGTCCCGGGCGGCGTCGGCCTCGAGCAGTCGCTCCAGCTCGTCGCCGGTGATCACCTCGGAGGCAACCGCACGCTCGGCCAGGGTGGCGGCGGGCTCCTCCGGCAGGTGACCGTCCTCGACCGCGGCGCGAACCTTGTCCTCCACGATCTCCGCGAGGCGAATCCGGACCCGGGCCTGCTCGAGCGTGCCGAGGCCAGGCTCTCTTCCGGGGGGCAGGTAGACGTGGTCGGTCAGGGAATCGCGAACCAAGGTGTCGTCCAACACGGAACGGGCCATTGTGGTCTCGAGTTCGTCGTCGACGGTGTCGGGCCGGGTCCCGCGCGGGAAGGTGGCCGCACGGACGACGGCCGCCACTCCGCGTGCCGGCAGGTTGTCGAGTACGCCCAGGAGCGCCTTCTCGATGTTGGCCTTGGCGGTACGGAGGCTCCAGGCGAGAAAGGCGATCTCGTTGCCGGGCCGTCCGCGGTCGTGGAACGCCTTGATCGCAGCCGAAGCGATCACGAGCCAGGACAGGGCGTCGGCCATCCGGCCAGTGACCCGCTCGCGACGCTTCAGGCTCCCCCCGTACACGACCAACACCGCCTCGCCAACGAGGGCAAAGGCGGCAGAATACCGCCGGACGAACCTCTGCTCCAGCCCCTGGGGCCGCAAGGGGAGGCGCGATGGATCCGGATGGACCACCCCGAGCAGGAGGGCACGCGCGGCGAGTCCGAAGGGGTGGCCGACGTGCGCGAAGAAGCTCCGGTCGAACCGTTCGACGTCCCCTTGCTCGATCGCCTCGATCTCGTCGAACAGGTAAGGATGGCAGCGCATCGCGCCCTGTCCGAAGATGATGAGCGAGCGCGTGAGGATGTTTGCGCCCTCCACCGTGATGCCGATGGGCACGGACTGGTGGGCAGTGGCCAGGATGTTTCGAGGCCCCCTCACGATCGCGGCCCCCGCACGCACGTCCATCGCGTCGGCGACGACGTCGCGCATCAAGTTGGTCAAGTAGGTCTTGGCAATGCCAGAGAGCACCGACGGTCGCTCGCCGATGTCCACGGCACCGACGCTCACGCGCCGCACGGCGTCGGCGAGCCACGCCGCGCCGGCAATGCGCGCGATGGGTTCTTCCACACCCTCGAAGCGTCCGACCGGAAGACCGAACTGCTCGCGGACGATGCCGTGGGCGCTGACCGTTCGCAAGGCGAGCTGACTGGCACCGACGGCCAGGGAGGGCAGCGAGATGCCGCGACCCGCAGCGAGGGTCTCCATCAGCATGCGCCAGCCGTGACCGGCCTGCTCGGGACCGCCGATGATGGCGTCCAGCGGCACGAACACGCCATGACCCTCGCTGGGCCCGTTCTGAAAGGGGATGCCCAGGGGGTCGTGTCGGTCACCGCGCTGGATCCCCGGCCGATCCGCAGGGACGAGCGCACAGGTGATCCCCAGGTCTTCGCCTCTACCGAGGTGACCTTCCGGGTCGTAGAGCCGGAACGCGATGCCGAATACCGTCGCCACGGGAGCGAGCGTGGTGTACCGCTTCTCCCAGTCGAGGCGGATGCCGAGAACCTGCTGGCCCTCGTAGGAGCCCCACTGAACGACGCCCGTGCTGGTCTGCGCCGCCGCGTCACTGCCCGCATCTGTTTCCGTGAGGGCGAAGCAGGGGATCTCCTCGCCGCGCGCGAGGGCGGGCAGCCATCGCTCGCGCTGGGCGTCTGTGCCATAGCGCAGCAGCAGCTCGGCGGGCCCCAGGCTGTTGGGCACCATCACGGTGACCGCCAGGGTGGGGGAGCGGCTCGAGATGCGCGCGACGACCGCCGAGTGTGCGGCGGCCGAGAAACCGAGCCCGCCGTACTCTTCGGGGATGACCATGCCGAAGAAGCGGTGCTCGCGGATGAGAGACCAGGTCTCGTCGGGCAGCTCGCCGCTCTGCTGGACGTCCCACGCGGTCACGGAGCGGCACAGCTCTTCGACGGGACCCTCGAGGAACGCCCGCTCGTCGGGCGTCAGTTCACCGAAGTCGGTCTGAACGAGCCCGTCCACGTCGGGACGACCGGAGAACACCTCGCCCTCGAACCACACGGTCCCGGACTCGAGCGCCGTGCGCTCGGTCTCGCCGAGACGGGGGAGCATGCTCTGCACGACCGGCATGATTGGTCGACTGACGAGCCTTCGCCGGATCATCGGGACCCCGAAGACGATGGCGAGGGCGCCGTAGAGCACGGCTGCAATGACGAAGGCGGCGCCTGGCGTCCCGACAGCGGCCCACAGGACCAGTGCGATTCCGACGGGGACCGCCCAGGCGAGGTAGGCGCGGAAGCTCGCGAGCAGCCCGAAGGCAAGCGCGAGCAGTCCCACCGCGACGAGCAGGAGCGCAGACAGTGACATGATTCTCCTCGTGTCTGCCCCCCGGCTACCGACGTGCGACCTCCATTCAAGTGCTGGCGCGCTGACCACTCGAGGCGCCGAGCGCGATCCGCACCAAGGCGGGCACCACCGCCATCATCACCACGGTTCCGAGCAGGACGCCGAAGCCGAGCGACACGGCCATGGGCACGAGGAACCGCGCCTGGACGCTCCCTTCGAAGATGAGGGGCGCCACGCCGAAGAAGGTGGTGAGCGAGGTGAGCAGCACCGGCCGGAACCTCGCCTGAGCGGCCCGCACCAGCGCTTCTTCGATGTCGTGGCCCGTCGAGCGCTCCTCGAGGGTGAAGTCGACCAACACGAGCGCATCGTTGACCATCACCCCGGACAGACCGACGAGACCGAACAGAGAGAGGATGGTGACGGGAAGCCCGAGCAGGAGATGGCCGAGCGCGGCGCCGACGAGACCGAACGGGATGGCAGCGAGGATCAGCAGCGGCACCCGATAGGACCGGAACGGCACCGCGAGCAGGACGTAGATCGCGACGAGCGCGAGGCCGAACGTCCGCGCCATGGCGGTCAGCGCCTCGGTCTGGGACTCCTGCTCGCCGCCGAACGTCGCGGCGAACCCCGGCCGCGCGGCGGAGAGGTCGGCGAGGACATCGGACCGCAGCGCGTCGCTGACCTGCTGACCGCTGGTGACCCCAGGGTCGACGTCGGCGGTCACGGTGACGACCCGCTTCCCGCCCTCGCGTCGGATCACCGAGGGACCAGTCGAGAGCTCGAGATCCGCGACATGCTCGATGGGCACGAGTCCGCCGGAGGGAGTGCGAACCCGCAGCGAGGCCAGATCGGAGATCGAATCCCGCTGCTCGGCGGGGAGCCTCACGTACACCCGGACCTCCTCGCGCTCGCGCTGCACCCGAAGGGCCTCGGTGCCGAACAACGCACCCCGCAGCTGCCCTGCCAGCGACTCGAGGGTCAGGCCGAGCTGCCGGGCCCGGGGGGTAGGCCGGACCTCCACTTCGGGCCGTCCCTGGCCCCGATCGTCTTGGATGTCGACCACTCCGGGCAGCTCCGCGAGTGCGTCACGGACCTCTTCGACGACCTCGGAGAGCGACGGCTCGTCGCTGGCCGACAGCGACACGCTCACCGGCGCGCCGAGCGACACGAGCTCGGCCGCGAAGACCAACGAGCGAGGACCGGGCACCTCACCCACCGACTCGCGCCACGCGAGCTCGAAGTCGCGGGCGAGGACGTCCCGCTCGTCGGCCTGCAGCAGCTCGAAGGCCACCTCGGCCTTGGTGGGGTCGACGAGGCCCGTGCTGCCTCCCGGCCCCCCGTCGCTCGATGGGTGGCGCCCCACGTAGACCTGGACGTGCTCGACGAGGTCGGTGTCGAACGTCGCCTCCGCTTCGCGACCGGCGGCGACAATCCGTTCCGCGACCGCCTCGGTGCGGGCCGCGGAGGTGCCGGGAGGCATGGTGATCTGGGCCCGGACGACGTTGCCTTCGATCGAGGGGAGGAACTGAAAGCGAAGCCAGCCCCCCGACACGAGACCCGCGGTCCACAGCAGCACCGCCAACGACACGCACAGCGTGAGTCCTGGCGACCGGACCACCATCCGCAGAAAGCGAGCGAGAGGACCCTGAACGAAGCGCGCGAGAGCCCCGGAGACCTTGTTTCGGGCTCGGTCGATGGCCCGCACGACCGTCCAGTCTCGCCATCGCTCCTCGCCGCGGTTCGAGAGGTGGTGCGGCAGCACGAGCAGGCTCTCGACGAGCGAGAGGCCGAGCACGGCGATGACCACGATCGGAATGTTCTGGGTGATCTTGCCGATGGTGCCAGGCACGAAGAGCAGGGGCGAGAACGCGATCATCGTGGTCACGACCGCGATGGAGACCGGAGCGATCACCCGGGAGGCTCCGGCCACGGCGGCTTGCTCGGGATCGCCCGCCTCGTCTCGTTCCTGAGCCGCGTGGATGTTCTCCCCGACGATGATCGCGTCGTCGACCACGATGCCGAGCGCGAGAACGAAGCCGAACAGCGACAGCTGGTTGATGGAGGCCCCGGTGACCTCGAGGATGCCGAACGCGCCCACGAAGGACACGCCGATGCCCACGGCGACCCAGAAGGCGACCCGCAGGTCCAGGAACAAGGTGAGCACGACGAGCACCAGCCCGAGGCCCAGGGCGCCGTTGCGCACGAGCAGCGACAGTCGACTCCGCAGGGTCTCGGCCTGGTTCTGCCAGACCGTCACCGTGACGTCAGGCGGCAGCTCGTTGCGGATCTCGCCGTCGACTGCGTCGAGCGCGGCGCCGGTGACCGCGAGCACCTGCTGGCCGTCGGTCCGGAACACGTCGACGAACACCGCGGGTTCGCCGTCGATCGCCACGCGCTCGTCGCTGCGGGTGCTCGGTCCACCCTGGACCTCCGCCACGTCGCCGAGGCGCAGCGACGCGCCGTTCGGCGTGGCGAGGATCACCAGGTCGCGAAAGTCCTCCGCCGTCAGGTTCCGCCCCTCGGTCCGGACGACGATCTCGCGCTCGCGCGTCTCCAGGGCTCCGGCAGGGAGATCGAGCGAGTTGCGCCCCACCGCGAGCGCGACGTCGGGGAGCGTGAGGCCATACGCGCGCAGCGCCTCGGTCGAAACGCGGATGTCGATCTCGGCGCCGGGCGAGCCAGCCACGCGGACGTCGTTGATCTCGGGCACGGCGGTCAGGCGCTCCTCGACAGTGTAGGCGAGGCGCTTGAGGTCCGCGGGATCGCGGTCCCCGTGCAGGGCCAGACGGAGCACCCGCCGACGGTTCGTGAGCTCGGAGACGATCGGGCGCTCCGCCGATGCAGGGAAGGTCGTGATGCGGTTGACCTCCGCCTCGATGTCCCGACGGACTGCGGAGACCGAGGCCGAGCGCTGCAGCTCCGCGGTCACGATCCCGACGCCCTCGCGACCGATAGAGCGAAGCTCGTCGATGCCTTCGATGCCTTCGATGCGCTCCTCGATCCGGCGCAGGATCGAGTCCTCGACCTCGGCCGGACCAGCCCCTGGATAGTCGACCCGGACCTGGACGACGTCCAGCGCGAACTCGGGAAACACCTCCTGCTCGAGTGACCAGGCGCTGACGAGCCCCACGATCAGCAGGGCGATCCACAGGAGGTTCGAGGCGACCCCGTGGCCGGCCATCCACGCGACGAGGCGCTTCATCCAGCACCCCGGGCGGCAATGCGCACGATCTGGCCATCCTCGGGCACGTCCAGCGGGCTCGTGACCACCCGGTCGTCTTCGGTGAGCGCATCGGTGCGGATCCACGCCTCGTCAGGGCCCTCGTGCAGCACCTCGACATCGACCGCGCGGAGGACGCTCGCCCCCTCGGGCGCGTCGGCGCCACCAGGCTCCACGGCCCACACCCGGGAGCCCGAGGCCCAGCGGACCGCCTGCGAAGGGACCACGAAGGTCGTAGCGCCGTCCTCGAGCGGCCGCCCCTCGAAGCGGACGGTCACGATCTGCCCGACGAGGAGAGGATGCTCGCCGTCGAATGGGTCGCGGACCCGCACGACGGCGGTGACCGTTCGCGCGGTCGGGTCGACGACGAGCTCGGTGCGGTGCAGCGTGCCGGGCCAGGTTCGGGCGTCGCCGGGCCGGTGGACGGTCGCCGTCACCCTGGGCTTCTCCTCTGCGGGGCGCACCGCGTAGAGATCGGGCACCTGGCGGGCCTCCGCGCCGGACAGCGAGACCTCGATCTCGACGACGTCCGCGGGCAACAGGATGCCCAATCGGCGTCCCGGGGCGACGTAGCTACCAACGCCGACCTCCACCTGCTCGACGACGGCGTCCAGCGGAGCTTCGATGGTCGTGCGCTGCAGGGCGAGCTCGGCGTCGTCCAGCTGGGCTCGGGCGGCGTCGAGCGCGGCGGCCGCCGCCTTCTTCTGGGGGAGCCGAGCGACGAGGTCGCCGGTGGGATCGTCCGGCCCGGGTACGTCGAGCCCCTCCCCGGAGAGGCGGTCGGCGGTGGTCCGCGCGACCTGGGCCTCCCCAGCGGCGAGCCGAGCGTCGACCTCGCGCTGGGCGACGGTCGCTTGGACCTGCCGCACGCGATTCACGGCGTCACGGGCGTCGAGCCGCACGAGGCGCTCCCCCTCGTCGACTCGTCCGCCGGACACGAAGGCAGGATGCACGTCGCGAACCTCCCCTGCCACCTGGGCGGCCAGCGCCACTCGGACCCTGGGCTCGACGATCCCGTCGGCCTCGACAGGGGGTCGCGAGCTGGCCGCCGATCGGACCTCCGCGACCGCCACCTCCACACCCGGCCCCTTCGTGTCCTCGGACTCGGGCTCGGGCCTCGCCCACGTCAGGGCCGCGAACCCCACTACGCCCAGTGCGAGGATGGCCGCCCCGATCGCGGCCTCCCACCGAAACTGCTTCGACATGCCGTCCCCTCACGCAGCCCGGAGGTCCGCGGCGACGAGCCAGCGGGTGATGTCGCGCATGCGCAGCATCCCGACGACCTCGCCCCCTTCGTCGAGCACGAGCACCGGACGCTGGCCGCTCGAGGCCAGGGCTCGCACGGCATCGGGCCCCTCGTCGGCGGGGCCGAGCACCGTCCCGAGAGGCACCGCCAGCGCGCCGACCGTCCCGTCGCGGTCGGCGTCCTGGACGTCAGCTAGCGACACCGTGCCCACGGCATGTCCGTCGTCGTCGAGCACTGGCCAGATCGCCTGGTCGGAGTCGCGTGCGACCTCCCGGGCGAACACGTTCAGTGGCATGACAGCGGGAACCGACTCGACGCGTCGGCGCATCAGGTCCGCGACGCGCACGTCTTCGAGAGCGTCCTCGAGCAGCATGCGGGAGTGGGAGGTCTGGGCTGCGGAGTTGAGGAACCAGCCGACCAGGATGAGCCACAGTCCACCCAGACGGCCGCTGAAGACCTCGACGAGGCCGAACCCCACGAGCAGCAGGGCAACGCCCTGTCCTGCCCGCGCGGCCCAGGTCGTGGCCTTGACGCGGTCGCCCGTCGTCCACCACAAGAGCGCTCGGAGAACCCGCCCGCCGTCCAACGGGAAGCCGGGCACGAGGTTGAACAATCCGAGCACCACGTTGATGGGCCCGAGCCAGATCAGGAGTGTGGTCCCGGCACCCAGCGAGGCGAACGCCTGTTCGGGGTCGTCGGCGACGCTGTCGGCGAAGGCCTCGGGCGCGGTGGCGACGCCAGCTGCCGTGCACGCGACCCCCAGAGCGAGGCTCAACAGGGGACCCGCGATCGCCACCAGGAACTCCTGACCCGGGCGGCGGGGCTCCGACTCCATCTCCGACAAACCGCCGAACAAGAACAGGGTGATGCGCGGCACGGGGATGTCGTAGGCCAAAGCGACCAGGCTGTGCGCGAGCTCGTGCAGCACGATCGAGACGAAGAAGAGCACTCCGGCGCCGAGCGCGACGCCCCAGCGCAAGGCCCACGGCCATTCGGGGTGCCAGGCTTCCAGCGTGCCGAAACCCAGGCTGGCGACGATGAGCACGAAGATCAGCAGCACGCTCGTGTCGAGGAGCAGATCGATCCCCGCGATCCGGCCGATGCGCAGGCCTCGTCGCGAGGTGGTCTTGGACTGGGCCACAGGGCCTCCAGAGTTCGAGGGGTCGCCGCGGCGTAGCGAACCCTCGACCGCTTTGAAGCCCAGGCGCCCCGAGCAGGCTCACCCTGACGTTCGGCCTGTCGAGGTCGTCAGGGAACGTTGACCGTGGGGCCGCCTCGGGACCCGATGTCCCGGCGGGTCCCGTCGGGGTCGGTCTCGGAGGGGCTTCCCGCATCGATCAGCGGCGATCCGGGCTGCAGCCGGAGGTCCCACGTCCTCGGATCCGCGCCGGAGACGTCCACGTACATGGGGTCGACGGAGAGGACGGGATCGCCCAGGATGGTCGAGGAGACCGGGTCGGCGCCCAGGTTTCCGAACAGGTTCGAGTAGGAGAGCCCGAGCGGGTCCTCTGCCTCGACGGCCGACCCTGACGCGGTCGGGCCCATGACCTCGTTGTCCACCAGGTTGACGTGTCGCATCTGGTTCAGCACCGTGGTGGTGGGGGAACGGATCGCCACCGCGCCGCCGCGGGACTCGAGGGTACCCTCCGCTCGATTGCCGACGAAGTCCGCGTACCGGATGTCGGTCGCGCCCTGGGGTGGCGACACCAGGCTCTGAAGGAGGGCGCCGCCGTACCCGCCGGACGCCGTGGGGCCCCCAGCGAGGTTGCCCGCGAACACGGCGTCGAGCACGGTGAGCGTGTTGGCCTGGGTGTAGACCGCCCCCCCGAACGCGAGGTCCGCCAACGCGGCGTTGGCGCGGAGATCGACGCTCAGCAGCGTCATCTCCGCGCTGCTGATGGAGGCGAGCACGGTCCCGTAGGCCTGACTTCCCATGGGGGGGCCTTCCGCGAGGACCAGGTTGCCCGAGCCGATCAGACCCGAGACCACCGCGTCGTTCACGGCGAACCCGAGCGTCAGCGACCCCAGGGCGTACGTGATGTCGGCCTGTCCGATCGCGTGGATGGTGTTGTCTCTCACGTCGGCGCCCTGGACGATCGCGTTCCCGCTGTCCCTGAAGATCAGGCCGTACCCGAACGGGGCCCGGCCCCGGACCTCGACGGTGTTGTCCTCGAGCGTCCAGTCGGAGCCGGTGAAGGTTCCTCCCTGCACGAACACCGCGCTGCCGATCGCGAACGCGTCTCCCTGACAGTCGAACGCGAAGGACCCGCCCGAGACCGTGAGCGTGTCGAGCTCCGTATCGGCGTCGCCCACAGCGTGGACGAGCCCTCCCTCGACCACGCAGCGCTCCGAGATCCCAGACGTGGCGAGGACCGGGTCGGTGAACGTCAGACCGCTCACCCGCAGGCTTCCCGCCTCGGAGGCGAGCACCGCCCCCTCGAGGACGGTCGGGCCCGTGTGGGTGGCGTCGAGGTCCCGGACCTCCACGTCCTCCAGGCGCGCATCAGCGTTCTCGAGCCGCACCATCCCGCCGGTGAGCGTGCCCGCGGCCCGGATCTGGGGGGCGACGAACACGAGATCCCGCAGCACGAGCTCTTCGGCGGGGGTGGCCGAGGGATCGAGGAGCACCGCCGCGAAGGCACCGTCAACGGCGCCCGTCGTTCCTTGATTGTCGAGGCCGGTGACGGTGAATCCCTCGAAGGCGAGGGCCGAGTCGCCCACGGCGACCGCGAACCGGCCAGTCACCGCGCTGAGGTCCAGCGTGGTCGCGGCCGAGCCTCCACTCGACACGATGGCGATACTCTTGTCCACGAGCGCGAACGGCGGCTCGGGGTAGGTTCCCGGCCACACGCAGATCGTGGTGGGGGTCAGCGTCGGGGCCGCGTCCACGGCATCGCTCGTGGTCGCGAAGTCACGGGGCACCACGTTGACGTCCACGACGTTGTCGCAGTCGTTGTCGATACCGTCACAGGCCTCGAAGGCCCCCGGGGCGACCGCCGGGTCGCGGTCGTCGCAGTCGGTCGCGTCGGTGACGAAGTCCACTGGCGCGAGGCAGCTCGTGGCGGTGACCGCGGCATCACCGTAGCCATCGCGGTCGGCGTCCCGGAACCAGGTGGCGGCGTCGACCGGCGTGCTGTCGATGTCCTCGTCGTCGACGAGGTTGTCGCAGTCGTTGTCGACGCCGTCACACAGCTCGTCGAGCCCCGGGGCACGGTCGGGGCGGTCGTCGTCGCAGTCCTCGTCGTTGTCGGCGAACCCCTCGGGGGCCACGCAGGCGACGACCTCCGCGCCGGAGACACCGTATCCGTCCTCGTCCTCGTCCGTATAGAAGGTCGACCGGTCGCGGGGCGGAGAATCGAGGTCCTCGTCGTCGACGAGGTCGTCGCAGTCGTTGTCGATGCCGTCGCAGACCTCCGGCAGCCCCGGGGCGCGGTCCGCATTGCCGTCGTCGCAGTCACGGGAGTCGGTGACCCTTCCCTCGCCGACGTCGCAGGTCATCTCCTCGGTCCGCCGGTCGCCGAAGCCATCGCCGTCGGCGTCGGCGAAGGTGCTGATCAGCCCGGGCGGCGGGGAGTCGAGGTCTTCCTCGTCGACGAGGTCGTCGCAGTCGTTGTCGATGCCGTCGCAGACCTCCGCGAGCCCCGGGGCCCGCGTCGGGTCGTCGTCGTCGCAGTCGACCGACCCAACCGCGCCGTCGCCATCGGCATCGACGGACGCGGCGTCCGGCTCGTCGTTGGCCCCGAAGAGCCCGCACGCGAGCAGTGAGAGCCAGATTGCCACGAGTTGCCCCCTTCCTGATGCCGTCCCGAACGGTAGCACGCCTTCGAGGGGCGCGGCGACGAGAACGTTGATAGGCCGCGACCCGAGGCATGCGCCCATGACGTCACACCTCCACCTTCCCGGCGGATGCCACACCGCTCGGGTGTGGAACGCCGACGCCCCCGGCCCGGTCGTCCTCGCCCTGCACGGCTTCACCGGATCCGGCGCCGACTGGGAGCCCGTCGCGACCTCCCTCGACGCCCCGGTCCTCGCCCCGGACCTCCTCGGGCACGGCGGCTCCCCCGCCCCCGCGGACCCCGCGGCCTACCGCATCCACGAGGTCGTCGAACACTGCCTCGCCTGGTGCGCGTCCCGCCCCGCCTGGATCGTCGTGGGCTACTCGATGGGCGGCCGCGTGGCCCTGCGTCTCGCCCCCGCCCTCGGGGACCGCCTGCGGGGACTCGTGCTCGTCAGCACGTCCCCCGGCATCGAGGACCCGCGCGCCCGCGCCGACCGCGCAGTGCGCGATGCCGAGCTCGCCGACGCCATCGAGGCCCACGGCGTGCCCTGGTTCACCGAGCGGTGGGCGCAACACCCGCTCATCCGCACGCAGGAGACCATCCCGACCCCCATCCGCGAGGCGATGCGGCAACGACGACTACAGAACCG
Organism: uncultured Enterobacteriaceae bacterium; assembly: GCA_964655065.1. GTDB lineage: Bacteria > Myxococcota_A > UBA796 > UBA796 > DRPG01. The sequence goes on from CAZZLC010000056.1 coordinate 16,672, forward strand.
CGCCGCCGGACTCGCGGGATCGCTCCGCGGCATGGGCCAGGGCTCCGTCTTGCCCGTCTGGGACAGTCTCGAGCGCATCACGGCACCGACGCTGTGGGTCTCGGGCGACCTCGACCCGCAGTATACCGACATCGCCGCCCGGGGCGTGGCCCGGCTCCCCAACGCCTGCCACGTGCCCATTCCCGACGCTGGTCACTGCACCCACCTCGAGGCGCTCGCGCCGGTCCTCGACCCCGTGCAGCGCTTCGTGGCGGCCGCGTCGCGCTCCGGTGGTGGATTCGAATGGAATGGGGCCAGGAATGGCCCATCCAGCCCTTGACCCCACCGAGCCGCGGTCGCCTTCCGCCGCGCAGAATCGTTACGCAGACGACCTCGGGCACCGTCTTCCGGGCCGCCCTCCCCCATCCACCGAGCAGGATGCAGGAGATCAAACCAGAACCACCATCACCTGCTCCCCACGAGACCGGGCTCCCCGTGGCCACGCGCGGCCGATGGCCGAGTCCGCCACACGAGGTGAGCGGCGCCTGGAGCTGGCTCGAGCCGCACGCTGGAGCCCCGCGGTTCGGGTTCACCCGCCGCGACGGCACGGGGCTTCTCGGCACGGGGATCGCCGAGCAGGTCTCGGGTTCGTCCATCCGCGACGTTCTCGAGCAGGTGCAGGGGCGTGGCGGCGTCTGGTTCGTGGGCGGGAGCTTCGACCCCCTCGGCGAGCGTGCTCCCTGGTGGAAGCCCTTCGGCGAGGCGCACGCGTGGCGCCCGCGTTCCACCTTCCGTCTCCCCGCGGCGCCGGTGGTTCCCCGGGGTCGGGCCGCGACCTCGGTCGATCCCGACGCGCCACCCCTCGGTCGGGTCCCGGACCGCGACGCCTGGCAGGAGCTCACCGACCGGGCGGCGGCCGGCATCGCCGACGGCCGCTTCGACAAGGTCGTGCTCGCTCGCACCATCGCGGAGGCAACGGAAACCGACGCCCTCGCCTGGCTCCGGGGGCCCCTGGGCACCCGGGAGATGCCCTTCCTCTACGAACCGCAGCCGGGAGTCGCCTTCGCGGGGCTCACCCCGGAGCTCCTCTTCGACCGTCTCGGGACCACCGTGCGCAGCGAGGCGCTCGCGGGCACCGACGTGAACACCCCGGTCGGACGCGAGCGGCTGCTGGCCAGCGACAAGGACGCTCGTGAGCACGCGCTGGTGGTCGACGCGGTCACCCGAGCGCTCTCGCCGCTGTGCGAGCGCCTGGACCGCTCGGGCCTCGAGCTCGCGGTCACGGGAAGGCTGGTGCACCGGCTGGTCGCCTTCGAGGGCCGGCTCGCGTCGCCAGTGAGCGACGCTCGGCTCGCCGACCAGCTCCACCCCACCCCTGCCGTCGCCGGCACCCCGAAGGAGCCAGCGCTCGCCTTCCTTCGCGAGCACGAGCCCTTCGACCGCGGCTGGTACGCGGGTCCCGTCGGGCTGGTCGAGCCTGGACGCACCACCCTCGCGGTCGCCCTGCGGTGCGCGCTGTGGCACGGCGACACGCGCATCACCTACGCCGGAGCGGGGTGGGTGCCCGGCTCCGAGGCCCAGGCCGAGTGGGACGAGACCGAGCTCAAGAGCCTGGCGGTGAGACGGCGATGAGCCCGGCGGCACGCAACACCTGGGTGGGGCGTGTCCTCGTGGAGGAGCTGGCGCGACTGCAGACGCCCCTGGTCTGCCTCGCCCCGGGCGCCCGCTGCGCCCCCATTTCGATGGCGCTCGCGACGAACCGACGCGTCGAGTGCGTCACGTTCGTCGACGAGCGGGCTGCCGCCTACCACGCGCTCGGGGTCGGCCGCGCGACGGCCCGGCCGGCGGTCGTGGTGACGACTTCGGGCACGGCCGTCGGCAACCTCGTGCCCGCCGCGATGGAGGCGGACCGCGCTGGAGTGCCGCTGCTGCTCCTCACCGCGGACCGACCGGCGGACCTCCGGGAGACCGGCTCGAATCAGACGGTGCGGCAGGCCGATGCGCTCGCGCCGCTCGCCCGCTATCGCGCCGATCTGCCGTGCTCGGACCCCGCGCTCTCCCTTCGGGCGGTGCTCTCCACGCTCGACCACGGCGTCCACACCGCCGCCACCCAGCGCGGTCCGGTCCACCTCAACCTGCAGTTCCGGGAACCCCTGGGCCCCGACGACGCCGAGACGCCCCTCTCGATCGCCCGGTGGTGGGCCGACGCCGACCGGGTCCCCTGGGTCCGGGCCGATGCGACCGCCCCCGAGCCCTCGGCGGCCGGCCTCGCACGACTCCACTCCCTCGCCGAGGTCTCCCGCGGCCTCGTGGTCGTCGGTAGCCTCCCCCACGACGCCCGCGACGCGGTGGCCGAGGCGGTCGCGACGCTGGGCTGGCCGGTGTACGCCTCGCCGGACTCGGGCGTGGCCGGCGGACGCGGCCTCGACTCGGCGCTGTCCGACGCCGAACTCGCCGCCCGGCTGGCCCCCGACACGGTCCTGTGGATCGGCGGAGGCATCGTCAGCAAGCGCGTCGTCACCTGGCTCCGGGAGCGGTCGGCGTCGCTGGCGGTGCTCTCGCTCCACGACCAGGTCGACCGGATCGACCCCGCGTTCCGCGTGCGCGAGCGCATCGTGGTGGACTACGGGAGGTTGCCCGCCCTCGTCTCCCCCGGCAGGCCCGCCCCCTCGTGGCAGCGGGACTGGGCGCAGCTCGACCGGGCCGGCGCCCAGGCCGTGGCATCGGCGGCCGAGGTGTGGTCCGAGCTCTCGGCCGCCCGGACGGTCCTGTCGGCCTCCCGCAGCGTCTTCGTCGGCGCGAGCCTCCCGATCCGGCTCGCCGACTGGATGGGTGCCGAGGGGAACGTCCGGATCGGCGCCAATCGCGGTGCCAGCGGGATCGACGGCGTGATCGCGACCGCCACGGGCTGGGCCCGTCACGTCGACGGCCCCTGTCGCGTGCTGCTCGGCGACCTGACCTGCCTGCACGATCAGGGGTCGCTGCCGCTCGTGCGGACTCTCGGGCTGCAGGCGGTGGTGTTCAACAATCGGGGAGGCTCGATCTTCGGGATGCTGCCCTTCCGCGACGTCGCCGGCTTCGACGAGGTCTTCCGCAACGCCCACACCCAGCGCCTCGCCCCGCTGGCGCAGGCCCACGGGCTCCGCACGGCGGAGGTCGAGCACGGAGACGCGCTCGAGGCCGCTCTCGCCGATCCGGACGTCGACTTCGTCGAGGCGCGGTTCGCCCACGACGACACGATGAATGCGCTGGACGCGCTGCACGGCCAGACCCGCGCCGCTCTGGCTGCCGCCTGGGGGCTGTCGTGACCGAAGCTGTCCGTCCTTCGCCGCTCGCCATCTGGGTCTCCGCGGCCCGGCCCCGCACCCTGGGCGCCGCCTTCGCGCCGGTGTTCGTCGGCGCCTGCCTCGCCTACGCCGATGGGGTCCTCGACCTGGTGGTCGTCGGCGCCTGCCTCGCGGGCGCGGTGTCCATCCAGATCGGCACGAACTTCGCCAACGACTACTTCGACTTCCTCAAGGGCGCCGACAACGAGGAGCGCGTCGGCCCGGTGCGCGCGACCGCGGCCGGCTGGGTGACCCCCGAGCAGATGCGTCTCGCCACCCTCCTGGCGTTCCTGACGCTGGTACCCTCGGCCGTCGTGCTCGTCGCCGCTGCGGGCTGGCCGCTCGTCGCGATCGGCCTGCTGAGCGTCGTCTGCGGCATCGCCTACACTGGCGGCCCCTACCCGCTGGCCTACGTCGGGCTGGGCGACCTCTTCGTGCTGGTGTTCTTCGGACCCGTCGCCGTGGGCGGCACCTACTTCGCGCAGGCGCTCACCGTGACGCCCGAGGTGCTGGTCGCGGGGCTCTCGCCCGGCCTCGTCGCGACGGCGCTGCTCGCCGTGAACAACCTGCGCGACGTGCACACCGACCGCGTCGCGAACAAGCGCACGCTGGCCGTGCGGTTCGGGGAGTCCTTCGCCCGCCTCGAGATCGTGGTCTCTCTGCTCGTCGCCATCGTCGTGGTTCCCATCGGGCTCGTCGTGCAGGCCCGAGGCCACTATGGCGCGCTCGCGAGCCTGCTCGCGCTGGTGCCCGCGATCGGCGTGGTGCGCCGCACGTACTCGGAGGAAGGGCGGGCCCTGATTCCCGTGCTCGAGGACATCGGCAAGATCCTGCTGCTGCAGAGCCTGCTCTTCGGACTCGGCTGGGCGCTGACGTGAGGCTCGTCGCGGTCCGGCTCCGCGAGGAGCGGAGACGCTGGGCGGGCGCCTCGCTGCTGGGGACGGATCACCGCCGCACCTGGATCGTCGGGCTCGAGACCGACACGGGGCAGACCGCGGAGGGCGAGGTGGCATGGCTCCCGCGCGCCGGTCCCGAGGTCGACGTGCCTTCGCTGGTCGCGACGTGGGCCTGGGGCTGGCTCGGCCGGCCGCTGCCTGCGCCGTTCGACGACCCCGCCCTCCCCGCCCCCGTCGCCTGGGCCATCACCGCGGCGCTCGCCGAGCTGGTCGACGGCCCACCCGAACCGGCGCCGCTCGTGGAGAACGGCTTGCTCGCCGCCACCGACGGCACGCCAGGCGACGTGGCCCGCGACTGGTCGACGCGCGTCGCCGGTTCGCCCGGGGTGCGCGCCTGGAAGGTGAAGGTCGGGCGCGCTTCGTTCGACGAGGATCTCGCGAGGCTGCGCGCCCTCGTCCTTCCCGACGGGGTGCGGCTGCGCCTCGACCCGAACCGCGGGTGGGGCGACCACGACCCGGAGACCGTCGCCCGAGCGCTCGCGGGCCTGCCCCTCGAGTACGTGGAGGAGCCCGTCGGCTGGCCCGACCTCGCCCGGTGGGCGCAGGTGCTGCCCTGCGCGGCCGACGAGAGCGTCCTCGACGTCGACGTCCCCACCCTCGCCGACGCAGGGGTCCGCGCCATCGTTCTCAAACCGAGCGTGATCGGCGGGCTCGGGCGCGTCCTGCAGCGAGTCGACGAGGCGGCATCGCGGGGCCTGGACGTCGTGGTCTCGTCGGCGCTGGAGGGGCCGGTCGGACGCCGCCACCTCGAGGCGCTGGTGGGGCGCCTGCCCACGCCCCCTGCTGCGGCGGGGCTCGCTCGCGATGCGCTGGTCGACCCTCCGTCCGCCGTCGTCGCGCACGGCGCGTGGTCCGTCGACGGCGACCCCCTGCGCGACGCCGCCCAGCGGTTCCCGGACGCGCTCGCGCTCGACGCCGGCGCCGAGGCCCTCACCTTCTCGCAGTGGGACCGCGCCGCAGACGAAGCCGCCCGAACGCTCGGAGACCGGAGCGGCGAGCGCATCGCGCTGGAGATCCACGGCCCTGTCGGTGCGGTCCGCCTCTTCGCCATTCTGCGCGCCGGGGCCATCGCCTGCCTCGTGCCCCCCGGGGTGCAGCGCGACGCCGCCGTCGCCCAGGTGGGCGCCGAGGAGTGGGGACGGGGATCCGGCGCCCCGCCCGGCGTCCGCAGCGACAAACCCGCCACGCTGCTCTGGTCGTCAGGCAGCCAGGGCACCCCTCGCGCCATCGCGCACAGCCTGGGCCAGCACCTGTCGAGCGCGGCGGCGTCCGCGGTGCACACGCCGTTCGGCCCCGGGGATCGGTGGGTGGCGTCGCTGCGCATGCACCACGTAGGCGGCCTCGCGCTGCTGTTCCGGGCGGTGCACGGCGGCGGAACGGTGGTGTTCCCCGGCGAGCAGGCGCACACCACGCTGGCGCCCACCCACCTGAGCTGGGTGCCCACGCAGCTCCTCCGGGCCGAGCCCGTGCCGCCCCCGACGCTGAAGCACCTCCTCCTCGGAGGAGCCGCGGCCCCGCCGGACCTCGTTCGGGAGCGTCGCGCGCTGGGCTGGCCCGTGAAGACCACCTACGGCTCGACCGAGGTGGCGAGCCAGGCCTGCACCTCGACCCCCGATGCCGATCCCCTCGAGAGCGGGGTCCCGCTGCCGGGACGTACCATCGAGGCCACGCCAGTCATCCGGGTGCGCGGAACCACGGTGTGCCTCGGAACGTGGTCCGAAGGGGACGTCGTGCCGCTCGCGAGCCCCGACGGCTGGCTGACGACCGGCGACGTCGGCGAGATCACGGCCGAGGGGACCCTGCGGGTGCACGGCCGAGCGGATTCCATGTTCATCTCGGGAGGCGAGAACGTCTTCCCCGAGTCGATCGAGCGGGTGCTGGGGGCCCACCCCGACGTACGGTCGGTCGTCGTGGTGGACGTGCCCGACCCGGAGTGGGGCGCGCGGCCCTGGGCCTTCGTGGACGGCGACATCTCTCTCGAAGAGGCTCGCGCCTTCTCGTCCGCCCGGCTGCCACGCCATGCCCGGGTGGACCGGGTCCTGCCCTGGAGCACCGAGGGCGTGACCTCGACCGGCAAGCCGCGACGGGCCTGGTTCCGCGACCGGGCGCGGGCGATCCGCGACGCGGAGTGAGCGCTACTCCTCGCCCGGAGGCAGGTGAGCACGGAGGACCCGCGCGAGGTCGTCGGAGAGCGCACGACTCTTCCCCGTGGCGGCATCGACGGCGACGTGCACCGTCTTGGCGGTGCCCACCGGTCGCTCGCCGCAGATCAGCGCGTAGCTCAGGGTAAACGACCGGGTGCTGCAGGCCTCGACCGACAGCCGCACCGTGAGCACGTCGCCCGCGAACAGCTGCCCTGTGTAGCTGCTCTCGGCGTGCACGATGGGCAGGCCCCCCGTCGGGTCCTCGATGAGCCTGCGGATCGGAATGCCCTCGTGCGCCAGCCAGTCCTCGTAGACCTCGTGCACGAGATCGAGCTGTCGCGCGAAGAAGAGCCGGCCCGCGGCATCGGTGTGGCCGAGGCGAATGGTGCAGGTGGTCTCGAAGGCCGTGGTCATCGCCGCTCCTGGTTCCGGTGCGGTGGGTAACCGGTCATCGGTGCCCCAAAGCGCTACGACTCTGGCCAACCTGGCGTCGCCGGCCGCGGCGCCGCCCTGGAGGGACCGACATGACGTTCGATCCGACGCGCTGGACGCCCGTGGAGGGCTTCGACTTCGAGGACCTGACCTACCACCGCTCGGTGGAGCACGGCACGGTGCGGATCGCTTTCGACCGGCCCGAGGTGCGCAACGCGTTCCGGCCAAAGACGGTCGACGAGCTCTACCGAGCGCTCGACCATGCGCGCACGTCGTCCGACGTCGGGTGCGTCCTGCTCACCGGCAACGGGCCGTCGCCCAGGGATGGCGGCTGGTCGTTCTGCTCGGGCGGCGACCAGCGGATCCGCGGCAAGGACGGGTACAAGTACGAGGGCGATTCCGGGATCGATCCCGCCCGGCTCGGCCGACTGCACATCCTCGAGGTGCAGCGGCTGATCCGGTTCATGCCGAAGGTCGTGATCTGCGTGGTGCCGGGCTGGGCGGCCGGCGGCGGGCACAGCCTGCACGTCGTGTGCGATCTCACGCTCGCGAGCAAGGAGCACGCCCGCTTCAAGCAGACCGACCCCGACGTCGCGAGCTTCGACTCGGGCTACGGCTCGGCCTACCTCGCCCGCATGGTGGGGCAGAAGCGGGCTCGTGAGATCTTCTTCCTCGGCTTCGACTACACCGCCGAGGAGGCCTTCCAGATGGGGATGGTGAACCGGGCGGTGCCCCACGCCGAGCTCGAGAACACCGCGCTCGAGTGGGCGCGGGTCATCAACTCGAAGTCACCGACCGCGATGCGGATGCTCAAGTTCGGGTTCAACCTGCCGGACGATGGTCTCGTTGGCCAGCAGCTGTTCGCCGGCGAGGCGACCCGACTCGCGTACGGCACCGACGAGGCCCAGGAGGGGCGCGACGCCTTCCTCGAGAAGCGTGACCAGGACTTCAGCAGGTTTCCCTGGCACTACTGAGCGCAACGGCCTGCGAAGGGTTCCCCGGCCCGGCGCTCCCAATCCACCACGGGGGCTCACGGTGCCTCCTCCCGAGCGTCGGGCAGCCGGGGCAGCGGCTCCGCGCCGCGGTACCACGCGGTCGCGGCGAACCGGGGCGCGTACACGGGCTGCACCTCGTGCAGCACCCGGTCGGAGAGAAAGACCAGCAGCCGGTCGAGCACCGGCGCGATCGCGCGAGGGCCCTCGGGCCCGTGCACCACGAGCTCCCCGCCGTGCTCGGGACGCCACCCGTCGTTCAGGTAGCAGATCGCAGTGACCCGGCGCGAGGGGTCGCCCGCGAATGCGTCGCGGTGGGCGGCGTAGCGGGCGCCCCCGCCTGGGTAGCAGGCGAGCTGGAGCTCGAAGCGCCGTAGCCCGAGCCACGCAGCCTCGTTGAGGGTCTCGCGTAGCGCCGACAGCTCGGTCCAGAGGTCCCGCAGCGGGTCAGGTAGCTCCAGCTCGGCGAACCACGCCGTGCGGTCACCGCGCACGTCGGGGCGGTGCTCCCCGTGCCGGCCGACCCCCGCGGGGGAGAGGCGTCCTGCGTCGTCGAGGGCGCGGGCTGCAGCGGCACACGCCATGGCCCGGTCCGTGCCGAGGAAACCATCACGCACGATCACGCCGTTCTGACCGAGGCAGGCGACTTCGTGGTCTTCGAGGGACCACCGCAGCTTGCCGAGCTGCGGAATCGGAGGGACGGCCAAGCTCGTGTCACCCCACCTGGCCGTCTTCGATGGCGGCTGGTCTGCCCTCGTATCGAGTTCTGGACATCCGAGGGAGCAAGGCAAGATGTGAGAAGCGCAATGATGGCGGGCACCCGGCGCGCGTCGTGACCTCGCAGCACCATTGCGAGGGGTTCCCTTGCGCTGTCCGCTACGCGTCCTCTCTCGAGGCGTCCGCGAGCTGCCGCACCTGCCGAAGCTGCCTCACCGTGGCGTCCTTCACGACCGCGGCCCACCCCTGGCGGGCATCCACCGCGTAGATCGCCGTCACGAAGCGATCCTGCGACGCGGCCACGCCGTCGACCGACACGTCTTCACCCAGCGTCGCCGCGATGCGCGAGACCTCCGCATCGAGCTCGGGAGCCGCTTGCTCGGCCACGGCGGCGTCCGGACAGGTCAGATCCACCAGGACGTCGAGCCGCCCGTCGGCGACGGCGCGGATGTGGGTCTCGAACCCGAGGCCTCCCTTTACGTGGCCCACGGAGGCGAGCGCCGCTCCGGCAGGAGCGGTCGTGAAGCGGACGTCCGGCGGCTCCCGGCGTCGCCCCACGTGCAGGGTACGCTCCCGGGTCCAGCGGAACGGCGGCCCCTCCGCGCTCGCCGAAGCGAGCAGCCAGCGGACGAGCCACGGCCAAAGCCCGGGCAGCGCGAAGCGCGCCTCGTCGACCCCGTCGCCCCGCCCGACGAGCTCGGCCCGCAGCGGGAAGGCCAGCCGGAGCAGACCCCGCAGCAGGCGGTGCACCAGTCCCTCGCCTCCTCCGATCCCCGTCGCCATTCCGTCCACCCACCCGCGAGCGAGCGGGTGCTCGCGCTCCAGGTCGACGTGCAGCCGCCACGAATCGAGCTCGAGCGTCTCCTGCACGCGGTCCATCGGTCCCCTCCGTCGAACAAGATGCGCACCAACCGTCGGACGTCCATGGTCTGGTCCAGGGATTGCACCCCCGTCACTGACCAACCGTCATGGAGGTTCGATGCGGCAGCTCCTCTCCCTATCCGTCGTCGCGGCGGCCCTCGCCTGCAAGGCCGATCCGTCCGTCGAGGGCACCGACTCCGGCTCCACACCCTCCGACGCCGTCTCGGTCTTCCCTCCATCCGGCTGGGTGGACGTAGCCCCCCTGGCCACGGTCGAGGTGACCTGGCCCGAGGCAATCGACACACTCGAAGGCGCCACCATCACCCTCGTCGACGCCGCGGGCCGAGACCTGCCGTTCACCCCATCGATCGTAGGAGATCGCACACTGGTGATCGACCCCGACGCCCCCTTTGTGAGCGAGGCGACGATCACGGCCTCGGTCGACGGAGTCGCCCTCGCCTCGGGGGATCCCGGCGAGTCCGTCACCACCACGTTCGAGGTGCACCCCTCGCTGGAGATCGCCACGACGGAGAGCCTCACCAGCTATTCGGTCTACCTCTACGACGACGACGACGTTCACCTCGGCATCGAGTACTATTCGGATCCTGGCCTCGACCTCGTCTATGGAACCGCCGACGACGTTCGGTCGGGCTTTCTCCGGTACGACATCGACGAGCAGGGCGAGGTGACCGGCGGCACCCTGGTGGTCGCGCCAGGTCCCGACAACACGCTCGACACGAGCGACGACGAGCGGCTTTACTACTTCACCAGGTCGTCGACGGCGGACTCGGAGACCTACCTCTACTACAACGCTGGACCCGACACGCTGTGGTTCACGTCCGACGACGTGGTCGACAACGTGACCCGGCTGTTCTACGACGACCTCGGTCGGCAGGTGCGACGCATCGACTCCCGGGGATTGGGCGCCGACGGTGAGCCCCTCACCTTCGACGACGACGACCTGAACTCGACCCTGACGTCATTCGGCGCCTACGGAGAGCTCCGGACCATCCGCTTCCAGGGCTTCGGCGACGACCAGGTCGCCTATACCGAGGACGACCCCGTCGAACGGTACTGGGATCGCTCCTACGACGCCAACGGCAATCAGATCGCTCTGCGGTTCTTCGGCGGCCCAGGGGCCGACTCCATCTGGTACTCGGCTGACGACGTCATGACCAGCCATCAACGCCGGGAGTTCGACGAGCGAAACCTCGCCGTGAGCTGGACGTTCTACGAGGAGACGGGTCCCGACGGCGAGTGGCTCACCAGCGACGATCCGGTCGACCGCTATCAGGCCTTCGTCTACGACGCGAACGGGCTCCTGATTCAGGACGCGACGAGCTCTGGCCGAGGCTTCGACGGCGAGTGGATCACGCCTGACGACAACCTCGACGACTACGAGACGTTCGCCTACGACGCCGATGGTCATCGCACCGAGAGGCGGTCCACGAGAAACGCAGGCCTCGATGGGCTGTGGTTCACGACCGACGACGAGCTCGGCTCGACCTTCCGCTACCGGGCCCCCCGGGCCGCGAGGTCCGGGTCGTCTCGCCGCTGAACCGCGACTCGGTCAGTAGGTCCGCGACCAGGCGGGGTCGGCGACGTCGAGCAGCAGCCCCGTGTCGTCTCGCTGGAGCGGGCCGATGAAGTGGACGCAGTCGCCGACCCGAAGCGCGCTGGCGGCCGCGCGAAGACCGAGGACGTCGCCGCTACCGGACGCCAGATCGAAGCAGTCCCGCGAATCGCAAGGCCCCCGGTCGGCGGTCAAGCGCCCCCAGACCTCGACGAGACGTTCGCCATGCGCCTCGTACGTCAGCGTGGCGGTGCCGTCGACGACGGGAATCGAGGTCTGGACGCCGTCCACGTCGTAGTTGAGCAGCGCGTTCACCTGGGGCCGCCCGCGATGGTTGACCACCTCGGTGGCCGTGAAGTTGACCCGGTCCCCCGGAGCCGTCTCCCCGCGGGTGTCGACGGCGACGGCGACGGCCGGGCCGCCTACGTCCTCGACCCACACGGTGGCGAGCTCGTCGTCGGTGCTGCCCCCGGGGGGGACCACCGCCGTCACCCGCACGCTCGTGACGGCCAGGTCCACGGCCGTCGGCGCGCTCGCGGCCAGCGCGGCAGTCCGGATGGCGGTCAGGCCCGCGTCGAGGTCCAGCGGACCCCGCTGCACGGAGGCGCCAGCCACGGCGATGGGGTGCTGCGGCCATGGTCCCAGGGCCTCGGGGGCGGCGCACGGAGGCAGCGGCTCGGCGGTGTCTCCGACCCGTCCGGTGTCGCTCCGGGCCGTGTCGACCGTGGGAGCGGTGTCAGGGGGCCGCTCCTCGTTGTCGCTCGCTGAAGACGTGCACCCCGCCACGAAGACCCACAGCACCCATCCGTCGACCCGCACGTTCACCTCCGTCGTCGCGCAGATAGCACGCTGCTGCAGGGGTCGAGCGCGTCGCCCAGGGCCTCGCCCAGCTTCGACTTCGGGCGTGTCTTCTCGCAGGCCTCGCCCTTCGAGGTGGGGGTCGCACGTGGCGCAGGCGACTTCAGCCAGCTTCCCGACTCGATACAGTCGCGGCAGCGTCCCGCCATCGGCGCAGCAACCCGCGCGGCATCCGCCGCTTTGCGGTCGTCCCGGACGCTCCGCAGCATGGTCTACGCCATGCTCACGACATCGTGCCGCACGGGCGGTTCGGAGGGGGCGGCATCGACGCGCGACTTCGGAGTTGTGCGTCGCTGTAGATTCCATACGCCATCTTCGAACTGGCGCGATGGAGGCTGCTGTGTCGAGGATGGTGGTGTTGGGTGCAACCGGGGGAATAGGTTCGGCGTTCAGCCGACGATGGGTGGCGAACGGTGGCCAGGTCGTGCTCGCAGCGCGCGGCGAGGAACGCCTGCGTGCGCTCTCGACGGAGCTGGACATGCCCTTCGTCGTCACCGACGCGACGGACTCTGGCGCAGTCGCCTCGCTGTTCGAGCAGGCAGGCGACGTCTACGGTGCCGTCAACTGTGTCGGATCCGTGATGCTCAAGCCGGCCCACCTGACGAAGGACGAGGAGTGGCACGAGACCGTCGCCCTCAACCTCCACACGAGCTTCTACGTCGTCCGCGAGGCGGCCCGGCGCATCAAGCAGGGCCCCGGCTCCATCGTGCTGCTCTCGACGGCGGCGTCGGTCCTCGGTCTGGCCAACCACGAGGCCATCGCCGCCGCGAAGGGCGGCGTGATCGGGCTCGCCCGAGCCGCCGCGGCAACCTACGCACCGCGTGGGCTGCGGGTGAACGTCGTGGCGCCCGGGCTCGTGCAGACCGATCTGACCGCTAGCATCACGGCGCGCGCGCCCGCCCGCGAGGCCTCGCTCGCGATGCACGCGCTCGGCCGACTGGGCGAACCCGACGACATCGCACGGGCGATTCAGTACTTCGCGGATCCCGAAAACGACTGGGTCACCGGACAGGTGCTGGGCGTGGACGGGGGACTGTCCGCCACCAAGCGCCCTTGAACGCCAGCTGCTGACCGCCCCCTCCCCGCGCCGAGATCCGTCCCCTGGAGAACCCATGCCCTTCGAGACGATTCGCGAGCAGCTCTCTCGCGCCGCCCGCATGCACGACACGCTCCGTCATCGCTACGCGACGCTCGGCGCGCTGGCAGAGGGTCGCGCCCGGGAGTTCTGCGACGAGCTCGCGAGCCAGGAAGCCCGGCTCGCGTCCGGTCTCGAGCAGATGTCGCGGGACCCCGACGCCGCTCTCGATGCCTACGTCCAGAACCCTCGCCCCACGCCCCCGCTCCGGCCCGCGACCGACGATCTCGACGAGCTCCCCGCGCTCGCCGCCGAGTGGGACGAAGCCATCGCCTCGATCTACGAATCCCTGCGGACGCTCGGCACTCGTCGCGTACTCGAGCTCGTCGACGCCTTCGACGCCAACCGAGAGGCGCGTGCCCGTGCCCGCGCCCGGTGGGTCACCATCCGATACGGCGAGCGCTGAGCGCTCGTCGGGGCCTCCGGCCGCCAGATCCCACGCGGCGCGCGCCCCGAGCTATGCGTCGTGAACCGACTTCCAGAGCACCTTCACCTGCAGCTCGCCGTCGCGGTAGCCCACGTCCTCGACCAGGAACAGCCGGTGGTCCCGTTCGAACCATCGACGCTTCCGATCGACGAGGTCCTCGAACCACGCGCGCGTCGGCGCTTCGGCCCGCTCGAGCGCCTCCGTCAGGTGCGCGCCGGCAGGGTGCTCCGGGTCGTGGTCGTTGGCCACGACGCCCGACCAGATGGTGGCCATCACGTCGAGCAGGTTGCGGGCCTGGGGCGGCGACAGGGAAGCTATCGGCGTCGGCCAGGAGAAGGCGAGCAGCGTCTCGGAGGCCTTGGGCCAGCTCTCGATGGGACCCTCGTAGACCTCGCTCGGCCAGGTCGGAGCCGGATCGGGGCCGACGTCGACCTCGTCTTCCTCGTCGTCGTCGTCGTCTTCTTCGAGCACGTCCACTCGCCGCACCGAGATCACGTCCTGCTCGCGTACTCTCGACCTCGTGGGCCCGCCCCCCGCCAGCACCAGGTCGAGCTCGCCCTGGGCGAACAGTTTGTCCCACAGCTCGTCCTCGTCGGGACCCAGGGCGAGCAGTCCGACGGGCTCCTCGTCCACGAACGCCAAGATCTCGCGCTCGTCGCCCCCGACAAGATCGCCGAGGGCGATGCCGTCGACGTCTTCGAGCCTTCGGTCCAGCGTCTTGGCATCGCGCTTGGTCGTCTTGATGACCAGCTTGGGAACGAAGTCTCCGCCGAGATGAAAGAGGAGTCGATACCGAATCGATCCCATCAGGTTGGGCAGGTCGATCAGGTCGGCTCGACTCCCGGGCCTGACCAGGACCGTGATCGGACCCAGCTCGGTCTCGACATCGGCCTCGATGTGGTAGGTATCCTCGAGGTCGGCCCCGACCCGCCGCCAGGCGGCGAGGACCCCGTCGGTGACGGCGCGCAGCTGGGCGTGCTCCGCGTCCTCGAGCTCCCGGGCGGCTCCTGGCTCCGCCGCGAAGACGACGAGCGCGAACCCCTCGTACACGAGATCGGCGGCCCGAAGCGCCTCGCGCGCCGACGGATCGAGGGCCTCGACCGGGTCCAGGTGGGCGCACCAGCCCTCGAACACGTCCATCGGGTCGCTGTCGTCGATCGCGTACAAGAGGCGCTCGAAGTGCTGGGCGGAAGGGTACGCCACGATTCCGTACTGCTCGGCGGCGTTCCCGAGGACGATCGCGGCGCGGCCGACGAGCCCTTCGGGCCCCTCGGTCACGACGAAGAGCGTCTGATCAGACAACGCGCGCCAGGGCGCGGCGTCTACCAGCTCCCGGAGCCGCACGGCCCACGGCGCGGGGTCGAGGGGCACGAGGTCGACGGACCCGAACCGTCCGACGATGGCGTCACGGGCGTCCTCGAGAGCGGGTAGCGACCTGGCGGCGCGCAGCTGGGCGCCGAGCGCGACGGCGGCGCCGGCAAACGAGGCGAGGCTTTCCCGATGACACAAGATCGCGACAGGGCGATGCGCCTCCATCGGCAGGGCGGGCTCGAGCGCGATGCCGAGCAGCGCGCCCGACAGATCGGCCGAGACAGGGATCGGCGCGGCGCCGAGGACCATCCCGTCGTCGTGGGACACCACGAGCAGGACTCCCGCGAGCTCGACGTCCTGCACCGACATGCCGGGAACGTCGACGAGCGCGACCTCCCATTCCCCGTACTGCGGCAGGTCCTTCATGCATCCCTCCTGGTGGGGTCGTCAGACGGCCTCGCCACCACCGGCCCGGTCCGTCCTCCTCGTCGTGATCGATGGCCCAGTCTACCGTCGCCCCCCCAGACCGGGATAGGCCGAGCAGGCTCACGGGGAGCGACACCCGCTGGAGGAACCCATGGCCTTTCCCGTTCTGCGGCTCGGACTCGCGACGATCACCTTGGCGACGGGCTGCGACGAGTTTGGTGAGCCCGGCGACGATCCGAGCGGCGACACCGGGGCCGAGATTGGCCCCGACGACCCGGCGCCCTCGCAGGATCCTTGTCCCGGGGAGACCGACATCGCCTTCGAGGCGACCGTGAACGGGAGCACCACCGACTCGGGCTGGGACTTCGATCTCGCTGACTGGGCCGACAACTCCAACGTCGCCTGCTACCCCAACACGTCGATGGCCGACCTGTACCGCGGGCCCTACCAGATGTACACCATCGACATCCCGCCGCAGAGCGACTGGGACGTGGTGGCCACCCCCGAGGCCGGCGTCGACGTCTCGCTCGTGGTGTGGCAGCAGGGCGACGGTGACACCGCCTGCAGCCCCCTTCTCGGGGTGGGCGTGGTGACGTGCGAGGCCTCGGGCAACGGCGGCGAGGGCGAAGAGGAGCGCGTTCGGCTGAACGCCACCACGAGCGGCTACCGGCTCGTGATCGCCGTGACCACGCCGTCGGGCGGCACGGCCGGGAACTACTCGCTCCAGGTCCGGACGCACGAGTAGACTGCCCTGCAGCGAGGAGATCGCATGGCGTGGCTCGGGTGGGTGCTGGGGTGTTGGACGGGTGCGATTCCGGAGCTTCCTCCGGAGGCCGAGGTGCCGGAGGACCCGGACGCGAACGTGCCCGTCGACGACACGGGCGTCGACCCGGTGACGCTCGACGACCTGCCCCCCGTCGTGGTCCGGACCGTTCCCGAGGTCGGCGCCGAGGGCGTGAAGGCGGGCGCCGGCGAGATCGAGGTCGAGTTCAGCCGCCCGATGGACCCGACCCGCGGCTGCTGGTGGTTCGACGCAGGCGGGACGATCTCGGGAAGCTCCCTGAAGAACGTCTTTCCCAGCGACACCGTGGCGGTGACGGAGCTCGAGTTCGTCGCCGACACCGCCTTCGTCGCCTGGGTCAACGGCCCGGAGTTCCCCCGTCAGGTGGCTTGCTTCCGGGCCGCGGGGGGCCGTCCACCGCTCACGGCCCTGGCCTATCCGATCGCCTTCGCCACCGGTCCGTCCACGCTGGTCGACCCCTTTGACGGGCAGCCTGGTGTCGTGGTGCACACCGAGCCCGTGGCGGGGCTCGAGACCGTCGACCCCTCGACGGCCCGGATCACGATCGGCTTCAGCGTCGACGTCGGAGCCGGCGACGTCGTGCTGTCGGACGAGCCGCCGGGCCGCGCGCTCGGCATCACCGGCGTCACGTCGCTGGACTCGCGGACCATCGAGGCCGAGGTCGCGCTCACCCCCGAGACGGTCCACGCCGTGAGGATCGAAGCCGACGACATCGACGGAGTGCCGGTGGCCCCCTACGTGCTCGCGTTCCGCACCGCGCCATAGGGCCTCACGGCTTCAGAAACTCCGCGACCGCGTCCCCCAGGGCCGGACTGCGACACGTCGTGCGGCGGAACCAGTCGTCGTCGGGGCCGACCTCGCACGTCCACGGGCGACTCGGCTGGCCCTCGCAGTCCACCCCCTGGCAGAGCTGCCCCTCGAGGGCGAGCGCATAGCCACGGTCCATCTCCGCCACCGCCGACGCCGGACCCGCGAGGAACCCGCTCCACGGCGGCGGCGCCCCGATCGTGTCGACCTCGAACACCAGCTCGACGTCGAGCGCGTCGGACACGGAGAGCTGACCGCGCTCGGAGCCGGGGACCGGGTCACCCACGAACAAGAGCCCTCCGACATCCTGGAACTCGAGCCGGTCGAGTCGCCAGTCACCGGCGAGATCCGGGGGCGCCGTGCACGCGGCGAGGCCCAGGAGCAGGGTAGTCCTTCCGATCATCGGAGCGACCGTCCCAGGGTGACCCCGCCCAGGAACAGGGCGACACCCGTGCCCACTCCGGCAGCCCCCGTCACGAAGGCGGCGCGGTTCAGCGACTGGTTCCGCTCGGCGGCCGCGAGGTCACGGGCCTGGAAGGCACGACGGCTCGCGGCGTCGAGCGCGGGGGTGGTCGCCCAGATGGCGCCCGAGACGGCCGCGGTGAGGACCCCGGCGAGGCGGAGGCGACCCGGGGTGCGGCTCGGGGCGCGCGGGTAGGCGGGCAGCTCGCTGCCGTAAACGAGGTCGGTGAACACCGCGGTGTTGTCGTCGGTCATCCACTGCAGGACGTAGGGGCGCTCCGCCGGAGCCTTGCCGGCGAGGGCGCCATCGACCTCGAGCCAGCCGTGGTCAGGGGCGGGCAGGCGCCGGGTGCGCCGGGCCAGGCGAGGGTCGGGCTCCAGGCCGACGAGATCGGGCACCGCCTGGCGGAGCTCGGGAGGCCACGCATGGTCGGGAACCGACGCTCGGAGACCGACGAGGTGTCCTTCGGCGAGCTCGGGCTCGGCGTTGCGCCACTCCGCGATGGCGCGGAGTCGATGGTAGGAACCGGCGGTCTCCGGTCCGAGGTGCCGCTCCGTGCACAGCAGCTGCCGGCTCGCTTCGACCTCCGCCTGCTCGAAGGTCTCGGCATCGCCCCGCACGAAGGCCGACTCGGCGACGTCGATGGACCGCTGCAGGCGGGCCGCGCTGCACACGGACACGCAGCCGGCGGGGTAGCTCGCGTAGGCGACCTCGCCCGCGCCGACCGACAGCCAGGGCTGCTGCTGTCCGCCCGTCTCGTCGGCCACCGCGTCCCTCACCCGACTCAGGGCGAGCGGCCAGCTCGCGCAGGGGCGCTGGATCTCGCGAGCGAGCGCCCGCGCATAGACGCCGGAGTCGGCGGCGAAGTCGTCGGGGGCGGTCGCGTAGCCAATCAAGAAGCCGCCTCGATCCTGGACGGGCCGCAAGCCCACGGGCACCCGGGTGGCCCGCCCATCCGCCGTCAGATCGCTCGGGAAAGGGTCGTTTCGGCAGGCGTCGAGCAGCACGACGTTCAGCGCGGCGTCACCTTCGGCGAGGGTGGCGATCACCTCGGAGATCGGCACGGTCTGACGGCCGACCTCGCTGCGACGCTCGAGCTCGGCGTCGGTGGGCAGCAGGTAGTTGGTGCCGGCGATCTGCACGGCGTGCCCCGCGAAGTAGAAGACGCCGATCGAGGCACCGTCCAGCTGCCGGCGGAACGTCGCGAGCGCGGCTCGCGTCTGCTCGAGCGTGGCCTCCTCGACGAGGGTGACGTCGAAGCCGAGGCGACGCAAGGTGTTGGCGACGAGCTCGGCGTCGCGAGGTGCCTGGGGCAGGTCGGCGGCGTGGTCGTAGCCACGGTTGCCGATGACGAGCGCCACGGGAAAGCCGGCCAGCTCCCGCGCGGGCACGGCGAGTCCCCGAGCCTCCTCCGCAGGGTGCGCTCCCGGAGACGGCGCCTGCGCCTCCGCGAGGCCGGCGACGGCGAGCCACAGGCCCGCCAAGGCGGTCGACATGCTCCCCCCAACTGCTCGGGGCATCCTACCTCGGCGGAAACCGTGGCGAGGGGGCCCGCGCCTCGACACGAGTGCCGGGAGCTGACCCGAATGGCACGAGTCAGGTATGGGAACAGCATCCCGAGCTGCTCTGCCAAGGGCACGGAGGACGCGTGTACTCGGTCGTCGCAGGCATGGCCATCGGAGCTGCTCTTCTCGCCGCGAGCCTCCAGCTTCTCGTGGCGAGGCGGGATCCGCAGGCGTCGGCCAGCACCTGGGTGGGTCTCGCCGCGCTCTTCCTCGCCATCAGCGAATTGCTCACCGTCGTCTACTCCACCACGACGGACTTCGAGACGTTCCGCTGGGCCTATGCGGCGACCCTGCTGACCTATCGCCCCTTCTGGATCTGCTGGCTCCTCTTCGTCCACGTCTACACCAACCTGCAGTCGCGCAGGGCTCTGGTGATCGCGCTGGTGCTCGAAGGGATTCGCGCGGCCGCGCTCCTGTCGTGGTGGAAGACGCCGTACTTCATCGACCTGCAAGGGATCGAGCGCGTGGACCTGGGCTGGGTGGGCGTGGTCTCGCGCCCGGTCGGCCCGGTCGTGGGCCCGTGGATGCTCCAGCTCGTGGCTCCGCTCCTGACGATCGGATTCACCGGCTGGGGTCTGGGGCGGCTCGTGCGCGACCGTCGCTGGCTCGACGCGGCGGTGTTCGGGATCGTGATCGCGGTCGGCGGCGTGGCGGTCCTGGGCGGCGTCGTCGGCGATCTGGCCGGCCAGACGATCGGCGTGATGGTCGCGGAGCTCGGATTTCTCGCTCCCGTGTTGCTCATGTCGTGGATGCTCACCGCTGGACTCGCGGAAAGCTCGGCCATGCGTCGGCGGATCGCCTCGAGCGAGGCTCGGCTTCGGAGCATCCTCGACGGCATGGGCGACGCCGTGCTCGCGACCGACCCGGACGGGCGGATTGCCGGGGTCAACCCGGTCGCCACGTCGCTGGTCGAGAGTGCTGCTGCCCCCCTGGTCGGGAAGCGGGTTCAGGAGGTCTTCGGCGCGGCCGTGAGCCCCCTCCGGCCCGGTCGCCCCCAGCGGGTGGAGGTCGTGCTCGACGGGACGAGGAAGGACTTGCTGGTCACCCGGACCAAGCTGCCGGAGGACGCCGGTGAGGTGTGGGTACTGCGGGACGTCACCGAGACGGTTCGCCTCGAGCGACAGACCCAGGACCGCAACCGCATGGAGTCCCTCGGGCGCATCGCCGGGGGGGTGGCCCACGACTTCAACAACGTGCTGACGGGGATCCTCGGCAGTGCGGAGATCCTCGACGAGCCCGGCAATCCCGACGAGGTCCGGGAGGAGGCCCAGCTGATCGTCCAGGGCGTGCACCGGGCCGCCGATCTCACGCGCCGCCTGCTCGCCTTCGGCCGTCGCGGCCCGGCCGCTCGCGAGCCGGTCGTCATCGACGCGCTCGTCGGAGAGGTCGCGAGCATTCTTCGCCGTACGCTGCCACCCACGGTCGAGCTCGTCGTGCGGCGAGGGGCATCGGGGGCCATCGTCCTCGGCGAGGCCTCTTCGCTGCAGGCTGCCTTCCTCAACCTCGGGGTGAATGCATCGGACGCCATGCCTCGGGGAGGTCGGATCGAGCTGATCACGCAACGCGAGGACGATGGCGTGCGCATCGACGTGGTCGACGAAGGGTCGGGCATCCCGGCCGAGCTGCAGGAGCGCATCTTCGACCCCTTCTTCACCACCAAGGACGTGGGGAAGGGCACCGGGCTCGGCCTGGCGATGGTCTACGGCACGGCGACCGCGCACGGCGGCCGCCTCCAGGTTCAGAGCACGCCAGGGCACGGGGCGACGTTCACCACTTGGCTCCCGCTCGCTCCCGACCAGACCCGAGCAGCCTCGACTCCCGCCTCCGCCGACGACGGCCCGGGCCGGGCTCTCCACGTCCTCGTGGTGGACGACGAGGCGTCGCCACGCCAGGCGGCGGTCCGCGCGCTGACGAACGCAGGCCATCGGGTCCTCGACGCGTCCGACATCACGCAGGCGATCGAGCAGGTGGTCGAGCACCCCGACCTGGACGTCGTCGTCCTCGACGTACGCATGCCCGACGTCGTCGGAGCCGAGGGGTTCGAGGCGATCCGACGGATCCGGGAGGGACTCGGAGTGCTCCTGGTCAGCGGGTACCCGGGCGACTCGGCGGTCCAGTCTGCGCTCGCTCGAGAGCACACCGGCTTCCTCGCCAAGCCCTTCGGTGGCGCGCAGCTCGTTGCCGCGGTTCGGGAGGTGAGCGAGCGGGAGGTCGTCGTCGCAACGACCTGAGGGTCGTGCGTCGGGAACGGGCACCACGGGCGCAGTGGCCCGGCCGCTCACTGTCGGGGAGGGTACTTCTGGAGCTTGCGCTGCAGGGTGCGACGGTGAAGACCGAGCAGCCTGGCGGCTCGAGTGACGTTGCCACCGCAGTCGTGGAGCACCCGCTGGATGTGCTCCCACTCCGCCCGCGCGAGCGACGGTGGGTCGTAGGACGGGTCGCGGTCCCCCAGCGGGTCCTCCTCGAGCGCGCGACGAAACGCCTCGAGGAGCTGGTCGACGTCGGCCGGCTTCTGGACGAAGTCGACCGCGCCGAGCCTCACGGCGTCGATCGCCGTGGCGATGCTCCCGTAGCCGGACAGGATGACGGCGAGCGCGTCGGGCTGCGCCGTCATCAGGTCCCGGAGGACCACGAGGCCGGACTCGCCGGGCATGCGTAGGTCGATGACGGCAAGATCGATCGTCTTCGCCCTGATGATGTCGAGCGCGCCCGGGTGGTCGCCGGCCCCGACCGCCTCGAAGCCCCGACGCGCGAACGAGCGGACCAGGCGCTCCCGCAGGATCTCGTCGTCATCGACCACGATCACCGAGCGGCCGCGGAGTCGGTCGTCGAGGGGGTCGGTCAAGCGGACTCCTCGGGTCGAGGGAGCACGAAGGTGGCGACAGTCCCGCGCCCAGGCGCCGACTCGAGCCGGAGCGAGCCGCCGACCTGATCCGCGATGGACCGCACGAAGTGTAGCCCGAGTCCCGTGCCGCGCCCGAGCGGCTTCGTGGTGAAGAAGGGCTCGGTGGCCCGCGCGAGCACGTCGGCGGTCATGCCGTCGCCGTGGTCTTCGACCGAGACGCACAAGGCCCCGTCGACCGCGTCGAGACGAAGGAGGACGCGGCCCTCCGACGCGTCGAGGGCGTTCGCGACGAGCTGACGGAGCGCCTGACCGACGAGGTCGGACGGGATCGTGGTCGCGCGACGCGCGGCCTCGTCGGTGATCTCGACGTCGACCCGGTCGGATGCGATGCCCTCGAGCACCCGCTCGGCGAGCGCCCGACCGTCGAGCGTCTCGGGTCGCTGACCCACGCCGTGTCCGCTGTCCGCGGCGAGTCGTGCCAGCACTTCGCGGCAGCGCCGAACCTGCGCCCGGATCGTCCGGCCGTCCTCCGCGACGTCGTCGTGCGTCGACTGGGCGAGATCCGAGGCGATCACGGCGATGCTCGACAGCGGCGTGGCGAGCTCGTGGGCCGCTCCCGCCGCGAGCGTACCGAGCGCGGTCAGGCGCGTCGTCTGCTCCTGGAGCCTCCGCGCCTCGGCGAGCGCCTGCCGAACGCGCGTGACCACCAGAGCAGCGAAGGGGCCGGTGACCCCGAAGGCCACCCACATTCCGAGGTAGTGCCCGCTCATGGAGCCGTGACCCGCGTGCCCCCCGACCGGGAGTGCGGGAAGAAACAAGCTACCGTAGCCGGCGGCCGCGAGTCCCACGAGCATCCACACCCAGCGTGGTTCGAGCACCATCGCCGCGATCACGACCTGGAACAGGTAGAGGAACGTGAAGGGGTGGGCGGTGCCGCCGCTCCCCAGCAAGAGCAGCGTCAACAGGACCAGATCGAGGGCGAGCAGGCCTCCGTTCCCGGCTGGCGATGCTGGCGCGCGAAGCAGCGGGACGAGGCCGTTCGAGACCACGCTCACGAACAGCGTGCCCGCGACCAGGGGCCAGGTGATGGGCAGCCCCTCGAACACGCTCCAGGCCACGACCATGACGTGCGTGACGGCGACGAGCCACCGCGACCGCCACACCAAGGTCGCGTCCAGCACCGGCTCGGGGACGTTCATCCGGGCTCGACCCGACCGAAGCGGCGAGCGACCGTGCACTGGGCCGATACGGTGAAGGACTCGGCGAGCTGAACGCCCTGCACCCACTGGACCAAGGGCAGGCGCGCCTGGGTCCCGCAGGTGAACCCGGAGGTGAGTCGCGCACCGATCGTGCCGACGAGCGCGACCGTGCGGCGGCGGCTCGTGCGCAGGCGCGTGGGCTCGCCGGTCTCGGCGTCGGGCTCGCCGTCGATCCGGTCGGCGGTGTGGAGCAGGCCCTGGAGCCCGACACCCACCGAGAGGCGCTGCGCGAGGACGCGCGCCCCCACCCGACCGTCCAGGACCAGATCCGTTCCCCAGCGGATCCCGTCCGGCGTCGTGCCAATCGGCGTCACGGCCGTCGAGCGCAGCACGCCGAACCCTCGGGCCCCCTGGGCCCGCACCGAGGCCACGGCGCCGGTGCGGTACGTCCCGCCCCCGAGGCTCGCCCGGGCGTCGTAGGTGACGATGCCGATGCCTCCATCGGCGTCGGGTGCGACGTCGACGACGGACGCCACGGCGTCGACGGTGTAGCGACCGGTCGGAGCCACCCCGAGCACGCCGATGCGTAGCGGTCCGATGTCCTGGGCAACGCTCGCGGTGACGTCGCCGAGTCCGAAGGGGCCGGGCTCCACGCCCCGGATGCGGCCCGTGGGAAGCGCGAGGTCCAGGCGCGTGCCCGACGCGAAGCGCGCGCCCGCGGAGACGGTGTAGCGCTCCACGGTGACCGTGGGCTCGGCATCACCATAGCGATTGGTGCCCTGGCGTAGCTGCCCGAAGCTCTGCCAGGTGAGCAGACCGCGCACCTCGACCCTCGAGCCGGTGCCCTCGGTCAGCCCCATCGCATCGACGGCGTCGCCCGCGGCGCCCACCTGCTGCACCGCGGTGTCGTGATGAGCGAGCGCGCTCGGAGCCCCCGCGAGACCGAGCAGGACCGAGAAGGGCGCGAGTCGCACTGAGCCTCCATCAAATGGAGAGTAGGCGGGGAGCGACTTCGACGAACCGCGGTGGATTGTCGCAGCTCGGACCTCGACGGAGGCGAGCGGACGAACAGCGACCCGACACCGATAGGTTCGGTCGAGAACCGAGGTTCGCGCTCCGCCCTGCGGAGGTGACCGTTCTCGACCC
>CAZZLC010000057.1:0-34598 GCA_964655065.1 uncultured Enterobacteriaceae bacterium
CCTGGATCGGCTTGGTGAGCGGAAAGAGCTGCAGGCTCACCTGCACGACGCGGTCTCGCTCGTCCGTCCACCTCTCGGCACGTTGCAGGACCTTGTGGAGGGCTTCCCAGAGCAATCGCCGCACGTCGCTGAGCCGATTTGCTGGAACCGCCATGGTGAACCCGAACAGCGCGACGCTGCGAGCAACACTGGTTTCGTGTAGCTCGTCCATGACGCGTCCGACCAGCCTCTGGCAGTCCCGGTGGTACCCGTAGCTCTCCGCCGGGGCAGCGACGTTCGCGGCGCGACTCATGACCGGCGTTCGCGGGGCGAGGGTCGTGGCTTCGCGACCCAGCCAGCCGAGTCGGGTCAAGACCACGAGCGCCTCGGAAACCGTTTCGGGGTCGAGGTCGAGCGCTAGCTGCTGGGCAATCCACCGCGGATCTGCCCTGAAGCCTCGGCACTCTGCGAGAGCTCGAATGGCCGAGAAATGGATCTTGGACAGAACCTTGATCTGGTCGGGGTCGAGCTTCGGCCCCTGGCGACGAACGCGGTGCTCCATCAGGGCCGCCCACGCTTGTTCGTGCCCCTCCCCCGGCCCCGCCTGCCCGAGCCGCACCAACAGCGTGAAGTACGACGTTTCGTCCTCGCTCAGCTCCATCGCCCTCGCGAACCCCGGGATCCGCGTCTCCGACAGGTTCCGACGGCCCTTCACCAGGTTCGACAGCACGCTCGGATCAGACGAGCCGAGCCGCGCCGCAAAGAGCCGGTGACTGAACGCTGGGTGGGCGGCCTTCTTCCACTTGAACCAGTCGGCCAGGTAACGCCTGAATGCGGTGTACGCGTAGATGTCGGGTGGCTCGGGACGAGGCATCGAAGCGAACTCCTGCGAAAGCGACCCGTGAATCTTGCCGAGGGCCGGAAGGGCCAAGAGCCTCGAGCACGACGACGCTGACCGCTGGCCCTTGTAGCCTCCCCGGAAGCTCGACGACGCGCGCGATGGTTGCCGAAGGGGGGATGAAGGAGTGGGAATGGACCGTCGAGCTGCCATCATCATTCGAGGCCGGCTGCTCACCAAGGCTCGGACGCCGGGCCAGAGTCATCCGTCGAAGCCTCACCTCTGGTGGGCTCGAGGCCCGTCGGGGCAGTACCGGTGGATGCGGCGACCCACGGAAGGGACGTCTCCCCACAGTGCCGAGCACGTGCCGGTTCGCGACGACTGGCAGCGTAGGATGCATGAGAAGAAGTGGCGTGCGGTGACGGGGCTCGTCTCCCAGTCGCAGGCCCAAGCCGCACAGCAGCGTCTCGAGGGCGCTACCGAGGGCTACCGGTTCCGGGTGCGCCGACGCGGGGACCGGTTTTTCGTCGCGGGTCGGGCCGACGAAGCTCTGCGGCAGGGACGAGCGCGATTGGCCGAGGACGCCGAGGTGGCCCTGCGCGATCTGCTAGAAGACCTGCCAGAGATGCTCGAGATTTCGGACGCCGTCAGGGCCATCCTGGACCCCCTGTCGGCCGCGCAGGTCGCGAGCGTCATGGACGCGTTTGGCTTCCCCCCCGAACGGTCCAAACGTCGCAGCATCAAGCGACTCGTGAATCTTGCCGAGGGCCGGAAGGGCCAAGAGCTTCGAGCACGACGACGCTGACCGCTGGCCTATCACGGCTCGGTATGGCGATGCGGCCTCGAGGACCGCGGGGTAGGGCGGCTACTCGATCGCCAAAGCAGCGGACTCACCTTTGGCCGATCGGAGGGGGGCACCACCCTGGAGCCATCCATGCTGAACTACGTCATCGTCCCTGGACCCGTACTCATTGGCGACAGCGCCACTGGCCTGATCGACGACTCCAACCAGGTTCTCACCTTCGACGCCCGCAACCCCGCTGAGGTGATCCTCTCCACGTCGACCACGGGCAACACCCAGATCCGCCTCTCCCTCGACGAGCTCCAGCTCGCCAAGCCCACGCTCGCCGAAGCCATCTCTCGGGACAACGCCGGCATCCTTCGCGGGATCCGTGACGAGCTCTCGACCGACGAGGCCGACTTCGTCGAGTTCCTCGAGGATGACACGAGCCCCAATCAGGTGCGGCTCGGCGGCCGGAACGCCACGGGCGGCGCGAACGTGCTCGACCTGACCATGGGCGTTGCCGCGGGGCTGAACGCTCACCTTACCGCGCTCGAGAACGCCTGAATTGGTGGAAGGTTGCGGTCGCGTCGGTTGACCGTTCCGACATAGTGTGTACGGGGGACCGCGCGACCACAACGTCCACCGCCCGCACCCTACCATGAGGCGCGAGACGGCTTCCAGGGGCACACGCCCCAGCAAAGTGCGACCGCACGCTTGACCTGTCCCACCTCCCTGTCGTACTCTTGGGATGGTGGAGGTCGGTCTACCTGAAGACGATGCCCCGCCGTTAGCGTCTGCCTCGGGAAACTGCATCCTGGGCAGCTTCGTCCGACGTCGCTTGTTGCAGCATTGCGCTATTTCTAGCGTCGGCATCCTCGCGATTGCTGATGCTCGAGAAACTCCTACTGCAGCTGATTCTGGGCGCGTACCCGAATTGTCAGATTCGGAGCACTGGAGTTTGTTGGACGAAATCGCGAGCGTACAACGACATGCAGTGTCGTTGGTGAGACCCCTGCATTCCGTGTCGGGTCGGCCTGCGTTGTCGTCAGTCGGCCGGGCACGCGCGGCGAGCTTCCCGGAGCAACCGTGCGACCCGCACGTTGGCGGGAAACTCGGCGCGCAAGGACTCGAGGCATGGAACGCACGTCACCGGAGAACGCAGATCCAGGATGGAGGGGGTGGTTTCCGTCACCCGCACGGGCATCGGTTCGCCGTCGCGGCGTTGGTAGTCGCGCGGGTCCCCGCCGACCTCGCACACGCGACGACCGCACCGGGTGACGTTGTGGGCGTCGTGCCGCTTGAGGTCGAGGTCGGTGCGCCAGTGCACGACGGAGCGTTGCTGGTCGATCAGTGCCACAGGGGGAGCCTCCATGGGGACCTACTTGGGGATCGATCCGGGCTCGCACTACATGGGCCTCGGGATTCTTCGGGATGACGGCGGCGCCGACGCTCGCGCGGTGCGGATGCAGGGTTATGCGCCCGACCGGCAGCACGCACGGATCCGCCAGGCGCTCGCCGAACTCGGGGTGTCGGGCGACGACGAGGACCTCGTAGCGGGCTGTGAGGAGCCGCCCCGATCGGTGACCACGAAGGTGAGGCGAGGGGCGCAGGCGCCGATCGGCTGGAAGCTCGGGCTCATGGCGGGAATGGCGGTGGGCGCACTCGCGCCGCGTCCCGTGACGATGCTGTCGGTGAGCGACTGGCGGAAGACGATGCTCGGGGAGCGAAGGCGGGTGGGCCTGCTCGAGGAGGCACCGTCGCGGCGGAGCCTCGAGAAGGCGACACTCGGGGTGCATGTCGGGATCCGCGTCGATGCCGACGGACGACAGTGGGTCCGCTTCCGAGGTTGTGGGCACGACGTGCGGTGCCCGAGCCGTCGGGCGATCCCTCGAGTCTGTCCGCGGTGCGCCAAGGGCGATCCCCACGTGGACGACATCGTGCGCGACGTGTGGAAGAGGCTCGCCTGCGAGCTCGTGGAGCGTCGCTACCCCGAGCTGTACGGCCGGCTCGTCGTGGAGGCGCGTTCGCGGGCGAAGGCCGAAGACCGTCCCGAGCATCACCTCGAAGGAGTGGCGGACGCCTGCGAGGCGATCGGGGTCACGTTGCACGTCCGTCGGGTCGAGACGGAAGCGGTGTCGGCGGAAGCGGTGTCGGTCACTGCCCGAAGTAGTCCGTCTGCGGGACGAGGCCTGCGGGCACCGGGACCCACCGGCTCTCGCGGTAGACCAGGGCGTCGAGGTCGCCGTAGGTGACGTAGACCAGCCCGTTCGGCACCTGCACGACCGCGAGGCCCGGGTGGTCCGTCGGGGTGCCGTCCGCGATGCGCTGCAGCGTCTGGTACTTCGTGACGTTCGGCTCGGTGACGTAGGAGCATCCGAGCTCGACGAAGTCGCTGGAGTTGAGCCCGGCGAGGAAGCACAGCATCTGCCCATCGGGCATCGGCAGCAGCACCGGCCGCGACCATGACGTTGGGGCCTCCGCCCCGGTGCCGAAGTTGAACGGCTGAGGCGACACGGTCCAGCCCGTCGAGGGTACGTCGGACGCGGGCGTCGGGTCCAGGAGCGCGGCGGCCTTGAGCAGGGCGATGGTGCCGGGGCCCGGGCCCACCTCGAACGCCGTCCACAGTCGCCCGTTGGCGTCCTGGGCGAGGCTCGGCCACGTGACCTGACCGGAAGGCGCCTCGTAGTACACGAAGCCAGCCCCTCCGTTCGTCGACCAGGTGGCGCCGTAGTCGTCGCTGTAGATGTAAGCGAGCGTGTCGTTGTCGGTGGGTCGCACGAGCACGATCCGGCTCTCGCGGGTCAGGATCGCCGTGAGCCCTTGCGTGGGCGATCCCCCCGGCGCAGCCCAGATGGTGCCGTCCGCGATCCACGTCTCGCCGTGGTTCACGGTCCTCGCCTGAACCACGTTGAAGGCATCGTCCACGTAGAAGGCCAGGTGGGTGCGGTCGGAGAGGAGGCTCGCCACCTTGACCACGGCGAGCCCGTTGCAGACGCCCGACTGCCCACTCACGATGTTGACGTCGCTTCCTGCGTCGCCCGGGTCACGCCAAGGATAGTCCGGGTAGGCCGTGGCGGCGCTCTCACCGAATAGATTTTCAATTACCCGCTCCCGGGCCTGAATTCTCCAAGTTCCTCCGCTAACGGCACAGGAGAGCTGCAGGATACCGGAGTTCGCGTTTCCGACTCGGGAGGGCGTCGTCGCGACGAGTGTGACCTCGGTCGTGGTCCGGCTGTCCGAGGTGTTGACGACGCACACGGCGGGCCCCTGGTCCTGTTGCGTGGCCCCGGTGACCGGGAGTGCCGTCGCGGCAATCTCGAGGTCGGGGAGGAGGTGCCACCGCGCGTGGGGACGCCGGCCCGACACCTCCCGAGCGACGTTGGCCCACCGCCGGTCGATGACGACCGCGATCCCATCCTCACTGGCCTTCCGGGCGTCGGCCACGATCAGGCCGTCGCTTGGTGGGGTCACGGTGCGCGCTTCGAGCGCATAGGCCACGTCGAGGTGATGGTGGATGTCGACGTCGACCTGGGGCGTGAGGAAGCGGCCAATGGGGATCAGACGCATCCCCGTCTCGGAGCTCGAGAAGACCGGTGTGACGACCGCCGTCGTCGCATCGGTGACCGACTGCACCGTGTAGGTGCCCGCGTTCGGCCCGCTCGAGATGCGAAACTGGGACGGGAGGTCTCCGCCCGCTGTGAACCGCGTGAAGTCGGTGCCGGTGCCTGCAATCGTGCCGCTGCCGGCCGTAACGGCTACCGTTCCCGGGAGCTGCCGCGACAGCACGGGACGCGCAACGATGGTGCGGATCACGCCGTCGGCGGGCACCGTGAGCGGCGCCCCTGCCGCGTCGAGCAGCGGCCCGGCATCGGGGCGAATGATGAGGATCTCGCCGTCAGGGGCGATGCCGTAGAATAGCGGCGTCGTCCGTCGGGCCCAGCGCGAGACACCCGGTTCGGCAGGCCCGAGGACGTCGACGGTCCCGTCGAAGCGACCCTGCAGTCGCCAGCCGAAGGCCTGCAAGCCGTCCGCACCGACGGGCTCACCGACCCAGCCCGGTTCGATCAGGTGACCCAGCGCGATACGGCGGCGAAGCTGGTTCAGCTCGTACTGCAGCCACTGCAGCTCGTCCGAGCCCATCAGGAGCTGCGTGAGGTACCGCAGCCCGGGACTGTCTGCCATGGAGGACTCCTACACGAGCCGCTTGCGCAGCACGTCGTTGAGCGCGAAGGTGCCGGTGAGTTCGCTGATGACCACGGTGGTCGTGTCGGTCACGGCGAGTACAGTGGCCTGCTCACGGGCATTGGTGGTCACGTCACGCAGCTCGACATCGTCGCCGACGGTGAAGATGCCGCTGTCGTCCACGGGCACCGTGGTCTGTCCGCCACCCGTCAGCGTGGTGCCGGTCAGCAGCGCCTTGGCGTGGACCTCCGTGCCGAGCTCGACCAGCGAGACGGGGGCGAGGTACTGGGCCACGAGGGTGGCGAAGCGGGCGAGCGTGAAGGTGGTCGACCGGAAGTGCAGCTCGATCTCGAGGGTGGTGAGCACGCTCACCGCGTCGAGGTAGACCACGTCGCCCGGCGGGCGCGTCACATCGAGGTACCAACCTGCCGGCTTGGACCGGGTCTCGATCGTCGAGCGACGTGAGCACGACAGGCGCTGCACTTCCAGCGTGAGGCCCTTGAGCGTCCCGCGCCCTCGCCACAGGCCGAGCCGGTTCCGCAACAGCGTGTCGAGGAGGTCGTTGCGCTCACAGCCCCCGGCGAAGACCGCGCGCTCGGCGATCCGCTGGGCAAACCAGGGCCGGCGGGACAGGTCCGTGTAGCGGAGGGACGCCACCACGTCCTCGAGGTCGGCCACCGCATTGAAGTCGACCGAGCCCCACACGCCGGCGGTCGCCGCCACGCTGGAGGCGAGCCCTTGGCTGTCGGTCCAGTCGCCGTAGTGGGCAACGTCGACCACCTGCTCGTCGACGAGCAGCACCACCACGTTGCGTCCGAGGACCTGGATCTCGACCTCGTGGGTCTGGTACGGGTCGACGAACCAGTGCCACTGCCCACGCTGGGTCACCGGATCGGCGGCATCGCCTCCGGTGCGCTCCGTGAGGACCCACCCGAAGCGCGCCGCGTGGGCCCCGGTGCCGCGGAGGAGGTCAGCTCGAATGCGCCGGTGGGTGTTCTCGACCTCGAGGAATGGACCCACCCGCCCCGAGGCGTCGCCGGTCAGATCGTGGGCGCGCAGGGTGAATCGCGCTCGGATCCGCGCTTCGACGTCGGGTCGAACCAGGTCGTCGACCGCCGCGAAGCCTGCCTGCATGCGAACGGGGCCGCCCGGAGTGCCCATCCGCACACGCTCGCGCACGAGCGCGTAGCCGACCCCGGGCCCGTCGAGCATCGTCCACCCGACGGTGGCGGGGTCCCGTTCGCCGTCGACCGTGAGCTCGGCGATCGTGTCGCGCGCGGCCAGCGGAAGGGTCTGCACCTCCTCCATCGCCTCGATCACCCCTTGCCAGAGGCTGGCCACTGAGCGAAAGAGGGCGCGGCTTCGCGCGTTCCACGCTCGCTGGATGAGACGAGGCGCGGTGTCGCGCAGGCGATCCCCGATCCACTGCGGCACCAGCGCCTCGTTCAATCCCCCCTCTACGAATCTCCAGAATGTGGTTGCGGTACCGCTAGAGTCGAGGTGTCCCCAAAGGAATTGGGGCGGCTCTGCTACAGAGCCAGGTCGGGTCGGGCAGGCGCCAAACGGGATCGACGCCACCGTACGCCCATCGACCTCGAGGAGGAATCGCGCGCCGCGGTCTTTGGTCAGGCGGAAGGTCTGGTCGCGCGTCCAGGGGAACCCCTCGGCGATCACGCCGAGCGCGGTCCCGAGGTAGGGGTCGACCCACTGCAGGCGCGTCCCGATGGACACGCCAATCGCGCGAGCTCCGTCGTCGATCCCGGCCACGATCGGGGAGGTCTGCGAGGCCCAAGCGCCGGGGACGGCCACCTCGCCGCGGACGCGCCACTGCAGGGTGACGCGGTCAGTGGCGCGGGGGCCGGTACTCCGAACGTCCTGGGGCCCGAGCGGTGACCAGAAGTAGTGGGCGGCGCTCACGGAGGTGATGCGTAGGGCATCGTCGAGGACGACAAGGCCGCCGGTGCCGGTCCGCGTCCACGGTTGCCGGGTGTCGGTGGGGAGGAGTCCATCGTCGGCGTGGAACCAGCGCAGGTTGCGGGTCTGCGCCGGCATCAGAACTGCACCAGCAGGTCGGCCCCGAGCACGTCGCCGCTCGCCGTGTTGGTGAGCGTGAATCGAGTCAGGGTCGGCAGCGAGTTGCTCGACACCGAGACCGCGGCTTGGGGCTGGAAGCTCGAGACATCGAGGGTGGCGACGCCGGGCGTGGTGTTGACGATCGACAGCAGGTCGGCTGCGTCGACATCGGCGCCGAACGACCACTTTCGGAAGTCGAGGTAGGCGGCGATCCGCGAGGCGGCCTCGGTGTAGACCGTGGACAGGTCGGCGTTGGGATCGAGGGTGACACGAGCGTCGATCTCGACCGAGGTGAGCGTGACGTCCTGCAGCACGACGGTGAGTCCGGCTCGTGTGCGGTCGCCGAGGTAGCTCGCGAGCGCGGCCTTCGCGTTGGCCGTCAGCGCTCCGCCGTTGGTGGCGAGGACCTGGACAGTGAGTGTGCCGACGGTGAGGGAGGGGACAGGCACCGCACGCAGCACGTCGGCGTTGCCCTCCTTCGCGGTGGCCTCGACCCACGCTGGCGTTTCCTGGCTGGCGAGCGCCCCGAGCGTCGATGCCCGGTACTTCAGATCGAAGGTGGATTCCGTGTCCCCGCCCCCTTGCGCCCGCTCGGGGTTGTAGACACGGAGGACCTCGGGAATGCGAGGGGAGAAGTCGAGAAGACCTTGCGCCTCGATGTTGCCGGCCGCCCCACGGGTCCTGCACTCGCACCACACCTTGTCGGCGAGCCCGAGGAAGGTCGACTCGCCGTTCAGGACCGGGTTGAAGTCGCCCACCGTGAGCGCCGACACCGTTTCGAAGGTGACCCCACTCGAGGTGGTGAGCGCCGTGCCGGCCGGAATCGGGTGCCGCAGGAGCACACGCACGTCCTCGGTGGTCGGCGCATAGGCGTTCGTCAGGGCGGCGACCTGGAGCTCGTCTCCGCCACCCGGGCCGCTGCCCGTGGTGATCCCGATGACCGTCGCGCTCTCGGTGGTAGCCCCATCCGCACTGCGGATGCGGACCGACGACCCCACCTCGAACGGGGAGCTGTCGTCGACCTCCAGCAGGTCCGTGACCCCCGAGGTGATCGCCGTGACCACCGCGTGGCGGGGGACCACGATCGCGAGCACCTTGGCGCGCTGGGCACCACGGCGACGCGCACCGAGCTCCTCGGCAAGCGCCGTCGTGTAGTCGCCGCTCGACGCGAGCAGTGACGTGCGCCGCACGAGCGCACGAAAAAGCGCGTAGCCGCGGGCCGCCTGCCCGGCCATGGCCTTGGCCAAGGCCGCACCGGTGGAGTTCGGGCCGAACCATCGCAGCTGGTCGGTGTAGGTGACGATGCGACGGATCGCATCCTGCTCGAGTTCCGTGCGGGTGCGTAGCTCTGGCTGACTCATGAGACGATCCCCGTGGCGAGTTCGGCGCCGTTGATCGCGGTGGCGCGCAGCCCGATCGCGAAGGTGGCCGTGTCGGGGCGCTCCTCGACGACGACCTCGTCGATGCCCACGATGCGACGGTCGAGGAGGATCAGCCGCTCCACCTGCAGCTGCAGCAGCCGCGACCGAATGACAGGGGGCGCCTGGTTGACGAGCGGAAGCAGCGCGTCGCCGAGCTCGGCAAACAACCAATCGATCCCCTGCTCGAGCAGCTCCGTGCCCTCGCGGATGATCAGATCCCCTCGGCTGTCGACGTCGAAGCCGGGAAGAGCGTCCGCACCGAGGGCGGCACGTCCGACGTGGCTGCCGAGCGTGGGCAGGCCGTCGATCGTCTGCGGGTTGCCCCGGCCCCGGATGATCGGGACCTCGAGGGTCGTGCCACCGAGCAGCGCCTCGTCGGGGGTGAGCCCGTTCAGGTCGAGGATCCGGTCGAAGGGAACCCCGAACTTGGCCTCGATGCGCTCGGCCGTGTCGACGTCCCGGACGGTGTAGGAGATCGACCCCTCGAGGTCGTTGGCCCGCCCCCCCTCCGTCTGGCCCTCGATGTACGCGCGGTACTCCTCGCGGTCCCAACCGAAGAGCACCCCGGCCACCGGCTGCCACGCCAGCGCGTCAGCGAGCTCCTCGAGCTCCTCGATCTGCTCTTGGGCGTCGAGGGCCGGGTTGCTCGCCTCGCCCTCCTGGCGCGCCCAGTTGACTGCGCCCATCTCCTCGTCGAGCGCACGCGGCGCATTGACGGTCACTGCATCGACAAAGGACTCGAGGGTGGCCCCGAGCTCCTCGGACTGGCTGAACAGGGATGCCGTCGTGCGCGGGCGCTGCACGAGCGTGGGGTTCGTCCCCGCCGGCGTCACGGAGTCGTCGCTCGAACCCGCCAGGCCCGGGAGCCGAGCCGGCGGGGTGAAGCCCCCGGTGATGGCCTGGGCGCTCACGATCGCGTCCTGCACTGCTGCAACCGTGGCGTTGAACTGCGCGATCGCGATGTTCGGGATGCTCGCCGCCGCCTGGACGAGCGCCGGGACGTTGGCGTAGGTCTCGATGGCGTCCGAGACCGCCGACCAGGTTGTCAGCCCGTCGAAGAGCGTGGTGAGCACCTGGGCGGTGGTGGAGGTGACGAGATCGCCTTCCTCCTCGAGCTGCATCTGGTACCAGCGGAGGCCCGACGCGCCGCCGCGGTCATGGTGGATCGAGTGCTGGAACGAGCGCACCGTGACGGAGAAGGACTGCTCGTTGAGGAAGTCGTAGAAGTTGACGTAGGGGACGTGACGGCCAGGATCGTAGGCTCGAATGAGCAGCGGGAGGCCTGGCGTGCCGCGAATGACGTCGGTCGCGGCCTTGACGTCCTCCCTCGACAGCGCCTCGCCGAGGCGCACCACCTCGTTGACGAACCGGTGGAAGCGCACTTCGCCTGTGCCAATGTAGGGCCCGAGGCCCCGCGACTCGACGCCGAAGGAGCCCGACAGCTGCACCCTGCGCAGGGCACGACCGGCCGTGCTCTTCACGCTGCCGAGCCCGGACTCCCTGACGGGTGAGCGGCTCTGGTCGACGTAGACGAGGTCGCGAGGGGCGGTGAGGAGAGGATGGACCCCCAGGGGGAACGTGAGGCCATTGGTCGGGCCGTCCGCGACGTCGATGAGCCCGACTTCGAACATGAGCACGTTGAGCTGACCGCCCGCGTTCGCGCCAACTGCCACGCATCCCCCGTTGCCGAGCCGCTCGCATTTCCCCGATCGGTTGACGGGAACCGCGATGCAGCGCCTTGCGAGCTGCTTGCGGGAGTGGCATCTTTGGGCTGGAGGTTGGCATGCTCCTGATCTGGAGGTTGGCATGCTCATGAGCTGGAGGTTGGCATGCTCCTGATCTTTGCGGCGTGTACCACGACGTTCGACGACCCCGCAGCAGGGGCCGACGGCCAGGACGGCCAGGACGGCCAGGACGGCCGAGACGGAGGAGAGGGGGTGACCGGCACCCCGGGTCCAGCTGGGCCCGCGGGTCCGCCCGGGCCCGCGGGCCCACCGGGGCCGCCGATGGGGTACCGCTGGGTAGATGCGGAGGGCACACCCGTGACCGAAGGGCCGTCGCCACAGGCGTTCGACGAGGAGGGCAACGTCTGGGGGCTGGACTTGGAGACCGGGGACGCCCTGGCTGTGGAGATTGCGCGGACTCACTACGGATTCACAGGGTGCGTGGGGCCGGTCTACTTGCCCGCCGTCGCTCCTCGCACCGTCGTCGAGTACGATGGCCGCTACATCACCCGGATGGACGACGCGCAGTCGGTCTGCTCGGTGTCCTACCTCAGCGGAACGACGTGCATCGACAACGGCAGCTTCTGTACCCGGATGGTGCCGCTCACCGGCTTCCGGGAAGTGACGACGCCAAGCCCCTCGACCGGGGTTCCGCCGTTTCACCCCGAGCCCTACTGAGCTACTCCCCGTCGACCACCCGCGACGTGAATGGACCTCCCGGTCCGACGGAGGCTGCCAAGTCGGCCGCGAAGCTCTCGAATGAGCCTGGCAGCTTGGCTGCGACGGTGTAAGCCGCCGCCGCGGCCGTGTACGCGCCTGGAAGGCTGTTGGCGGCGACGAGCGATTCCATGAAGCCGTCCAGAGCGGCCATCTGCAACGCCCAGGTGCGAAAGAGTGCCGTCGACAGAATGTAGGGCTCGCTGGCCTCCGCGGACCCGAGCTTCACCTTGGGGCCCGTCGACGCGTCCTCGACGATGACCTTGGCACCGCTGGGTAGCGACACGCGGACCCGACCTTGCTCGAGGCACACCTCGGTCCAGCCGGTGTCGGGCGGTCGCGAGACGCCCGTCTCTTGCACCCGCACCGTGGCCGACACCGCGTCGGGCGCGCAGTCCCACTCCACGAAGCCCATCGGCTGGTGGGCCGGGTCCAGCGGACGAAGCCGCCCGAACAGCCGGTTCTCTGACGCCCCTTCGGAGAGCTGGTTGTACGGCAGGTCGGGGTCGGTCACGTTGCCCCCGCGGACGCCGGGCACGGCGATCACCCGCTTCGGGTCGTGCTCTTCGGGCCAGATCACGACGATGTCCCCGGGCACGACCACCTGACCCTGCGCGTCGTACACCCGTCGGCGGGGCAGCTTGCTCGAGCCCTCGCTGTTGTCCGCTGCCCCCCATCCCTGCTGGATCGTCACGAAACGAAGGGGCCAGACGTGACCGCGCCGGGACTTCAGGACGAGGCGCCCGCTGCGGTCTTCGGTGAACCAGCCCGACGTGGGCCACCACTCTCGCCGATGTGGGTCGTTGCGAGGCCGTCGCGGGATCCCTCTGTCCATGCTCACACCTCGAGGAAGTTGCGTGGGTTGAGCTGGTGCTTGTCCTCTTGGATCTCACGCTTGGCCGCCTCGATCACGCCGTCGTTGTGGCCGCGGACGAGCTCCAGCTGTGCCGTGTAGTTCTGCCCGTGCGCCCACTGCCAGGTGATCGCGGTGCAGTAGAAGCGTAGGCCCTTCTGCTCGCCGATCCAGGGCTCGAGCCAAGGGAAGAAGAAGGGGTCCCCCGGGCGGTAGAGGTCGTTGCCCGGGACTATCGCCGTGCCGCTCTCGAAGAAGTCGGCGAGTCGGTACCAGTTGAACAGCCGCCCCCGCGCCCTGTGGACCTCGTCCCGCGCCTCCCCCTGCGACAGCAGGGCGCTGTCGTCCTCGGGGTCGACCCTCCGCAGGTACTGGTTGCCGACCAGCCCCACCTGAGACCGGTAGGCGCGCAGCCCGTACCGGGTGAGCTGAAACGTGTCGATGAGCGGATAGTACAGGCCCATGTTGTAGGCGAGGTCGTTGCTCACGAGGTCGTGTCGCGCCACCACCTCGTAGTAGGAGAAGACGTCCGCATCGGAGCGCCCGAGCTGAAGCCCAAGGTCCTGCTCCCGTTCGATCACCCAGTCGGAGCCCGTGGGGTGGAGCGACGCGACGAGGCTCTTCCAGTTGTGAAGGGTGAAGCCGGTGGGCCAGAAGTCGAGGCCCGGTTCGTCGTAGGGCTTCGGACGCACCACGAGCTCGACGCGGGGGATGGGCTCCCAGGGACCCCCGGGGACCGCGCGGACGGGCGTAGTCTGGAAGTACATCTCGTAGAAGTCAGGGTCGATCGCCGTCTGTAGCAGGCCCCAGATGTTTCCCTGGTAGCTGTTCAGCCCTTCGTTGAAGACCTGGGCTCCGTCGAACGTGCTGACGCGAGGCGTGATGTACTCACCGGCCCGCTTGCCGCCGAGCGCGGCACCCAGCGGCTCGAAAGGCAACCGTGTCGACACGGCGGCGTTCAGCACGAAGTCCACGACGTCGGCCAGCGAGACCGCCTTGAACGCGTTGGCCTCGCGTCCCCTCGGGCCGACCTCTGGCCCCCAGATCCCCCGGAGGTTCTCCACTAGCGGGTGGTCGTCACCGAGCACGTTGCGCAGCTGCTGAACGACCGACTCCCACTCGATCACCTCGGGCGACGGGTGGATGATCGCGTCCTGCATCAGGAGCTTGCCGAAGTCCGTGCCCCGCACCATCACCGTCGAGCTCGCCTGGGGGCCTTGGGACGTCTCGCGGCGGACGTCGTCGACGAAACCCAGCATCAGCCCGCCAGGGATGTCGTGCCCGACCATGATCATGTCGCCCGGTCGGATCTTGCCGTAGAGCGTGGCGGGCAGATCGAGTCGACCCGGGCCGCGGCGCCGGTCGTGGTCGAGCCGGGGCACGGGCAGGAGGTTGAGCGAGAACTGTCCGACGGGCTCGTTGACGCTCGCCCGCACGGTGAAGCCGATGCAGAAGGGCGTCAGGTCCGTCTTCGGCTGCCGTTTGCCGTCAGAGCCCGCGTGGAAGCGCTGCCACTCGGAGCGGTAGCGCCGCCTCGGCCAGTGTACGATCGTGCCGGGCTTCGGGTCGCGGGTCCGCGTGACCTTGCGGCCTCGTGCTCCCTGTCGTGGCAGCGGAAAGCTCATCCGCCGACGCCTCCAATCATCTGCTCGACGCTCTGTCGGATGAGCGGCGGTGCGTCCGGGCTGACGCCGGGTCCGTACAGCTGCAGGAGCCCCTGCTGCTGCAGCCGCATCCAGCCGTCGAGCCCGAGCTCGTCGTAGACCCGCTGCTGCGTCGCGAGGCTGTCCCCGATGGGTCCCTGGCGCGAAGTGGTGAAGGTGCGAATCATGCCAGTGGCTTCGCGCAGGGCGCTCGTGGCCTCCTTGAGGAGGGTGCCCACGTCCTGGCCCACGAGGTCACCGATGGAGCCCGCCAGGTTCGACATGACCCCGGTGAGATCGACCATGGCCGCCGACAGGGGCTCTCCGATCGCGACCTGCATCGCCTCGATCTGGATCGCCCGCTGTTCGCCGCGGGCGATGGTGCTGCGTTCTCGCATGAGGCCCGCGAACCCCTCTTTGCGGAACGCTCGGAGCTCGTCGCGAGAGAGGCCCTCGACGAACGCCTCGAGACCCGCGCGCCTGGACGTGTCGTCGAGGGCGCGGAAGCCCGCACGCTCTTGTGGCGTGTCGAAGGCGGAGACGAGGGCGTCGAGGTTCTCGGCGCTCATGCCCGCCTGACGGGCGAACGGCTCGAGGGCGCGAAACATGCCCGTGCGGTTCAGCCCACGCGTCCCCCCGAGGTAGTCCATGACCATGGACAGGTTGCGAGGGTCGAACACCCCGGCCTCGAGGCGCTTGCGCATCTGGATGTAGTCCAGGTCCGAGCCCTGACGCCCGAAGCCCATGGCGCGCACGAGCAGCGTTTCCATCGCCCCGCCGGACCGCAGCATCGCGTCGGTCTGGTTGACGAACTGCACCGAGGACCGCCCGCCACGTCCGAACTCGTTGCGGTTCGGGTCGAACACCTGTCGAGCCAGCTCGAGCGCTCCGACGGCGCCCTGAAAGCCGCCATCGTTGGACGAGACCCGCCCGAGCTGCATCTGCGCGAGCTGGCTGACCGATTGCAGGTACTCGGGCAGGCGTCCGTCGCCCATGTTGCCCCGATCGGCCTGACCGAGCATCCGCGCGAAGTCGGCGCGCGACAGCCCTCGGCCGGTGGGGCGAAGCTGCTCGATGGCCCCGACCGTCGACATCAGCGTCGCCGGATCGATGCCGCGCAGCCGCGCGACAGCGGCCTGTCGGCGGAACCGAGCCTCGTCGGGCCGGTTGGTCGCCTGGCCCATGACCTCGGCAAGGGCACTGCTGCGCTCGATGGTGTAGCCCATCGCGCGACCGGTCTCGACCACGGCCTCGGTGACCGACCCGAAGCGCTGCTCGAGCTGGGTGAGGGTGGTGTCGAGCTGCAGGAACTTCTCGCCGCTGGACAACAGGAAGCCGATGGCCCCCTGCCCGAGCCCAAGCCCCACGGCGGTGCTCGCCACCCCCCCCACGAAGCCCCCGAACGCGCCGCGACCCCCGCGGGCCGCGGGCGGCGCCGGGGGACGCGTCGTGCGTCCGTCTACCAGCGGCTCGTAGGGCTCTCCGATCTCCCAGCCCCCGGGTCCCGGAACCGGGGGGCGGGGATCCCAGTCCCCAGGATCGTCCTCGTCGTTCGGTGGCGGTGGAGGAGCCCCCATCGACGTGCCCTTCGGGCTGGCGGACCCGCGACCCGCGCCCACGTTGTCGCGGCTCGGAGGTGGAGGCGGCGCCCCGGAGACCGCGGTAGCGTGCGACCCCGCCCCGGCGGACGGATCGCCCGCGTCGCGGATCCGCGCGGCCTCGAAGCCGAGCTCGCGCATCACCTCCAGGGCCTTGCGGGCCTGGGCCACGTCGGCCCGGAACTCGACGCCGATCGTGACCTTCTCGTCGCTCACCGGGTCCCCCCCCCGAGCATGATCGTGCGAAACCCGCCCTCGGGCTCTTGATCGGCGTGCGGCCCCTCGGCTGTCCGCTCGCGGCGGACGACGGCCTGCTGGCGGTGGTGCGCTCGCGCCATCTCACCGAGTGTGTCGTCTTCCTCGAGCGCCTGCTGCAGTCGGTCGAAGCGGTTGCGCACCGCTGGGTCGAGGGACGCCTGTTCGGCAGCGTAGTGCGGATCGTTCGCGAGTCGTGCGAAGTGCTGGTGGTACCGGATCACGAATAGGTCCCGCAGCATGTCCTCCTCGGTGAGGTCGAGGAACCGCGGATCGTTCGGGGGAAGCCGGTAGTGCATCCGCCAGATCGTCGCAATCGAGTGCGCCTCCGACCACGCCTGCAGCTCGAGCGTCGAGGCCGTCCGGTAGACGGGGGCCTCGATGCGCGTGCGGTTCAGTCGTCGAAGGAGGCGAGCTCGTTTCCCTGCTCGCCCTCGAGCGCATCGACGGCGTCGAGGTAGGCGCTCCGAAGCCACCCGAGCACCCCATCGGGCATCTCGAGGTCGTCCAGCTTGGCCCAGCCGGCAGGCGCCTCGACGACCAAGTTGGGCCAGGCGGCACGGAACTGCGCACGGGTGAGCAGGGTCTGCAGTTCGATCAACGCCATCATGCTCGGCGAGTCGTGCTGCTCCCACGCGGCCTCGAACGCCTCGTCGAGCGCCTCCTGCTCGTCCTCGTCGTCGGGCCGGGGGCGGACGCCGTCCCACAGGATCTCCTCGATCTCGGTGCGGATGACGGCGCCGAGCTGCTGGATCCCGGACTGAACTTCCATGTAGCGATGGATCCCGCCAACCGCGTCGTGGGTTCGCATCCGGATCTGGTCGCTGTCGCCGACCCGGTTGTACCGGCGCAGTGTGAACCGAGCCGCTCGGTCGGGGTTGGGAGTCTCTCGGTAGCGCCATGGCCCTTCGGGCTCCGGCTCCCGCACGTAGAACTGCACCCGCTCGAGACCATTGGGCGTCTGCACCCGCCGGGGCAGACCCGCCTTCACGACGAACGACACCGTACCCATCGCCACCTCCTCGGAGGTCAGATCGATCCGGCGAGCTCGAACCACTGCAATCCGGTGTAGTGGAACATGCAGTTGAAGGCGAGGTCCAACGTGCGTGGCCCACGAGCGCCGAAGGCGTCGCCGCGATTGGCGATCTTGCCCCCCGTGAACGTGTCGGTGGTCTCGCCCGCCCCTGGTCGCGCCACGACTGGCGCCCTCTCGGGCGCGATGGCCACGTAGATCGTGTGCGTCTTGCCGAGGAAGTTGATTCGGGTGGGCAGGTTGTCGCCGCGCTGCGGCGTCCAGAAGGCCTGGAGGTTGAGCTGCACGGTGTTCCGGCCCTGCACGATCTCGGACGGTCCTTCGTTGCCGACCTCCTCGATGAGGATGGACTCGAACTCGTTGCGGACGTTGAGACCCGTGGCGCCGCCAATGATCGGTCTACTGGGCCTCTCCTCCTCGTAGATGAGGATGTCGAGCGCCGCGCCGGCATGGCTGCTGGCGTATGCTTCGGTGTTGGCGAACTGATCGTAGGCCACGGGCCCCTCCTACGCGGCGACGGTGAGCAGGATCTGGTTGGCGATCGTGATGTAGTCGGACAGCTGCGGGAGCTGGAAGCGCTGGACGACGTCCCAGCCGCTGCCTGCGGCGTTCGGCTGGATGCTGACGATGACGTGCGATCCCGCCTGGATGAAGCCCCGCCTCGCGAGGTCGTCCCCGCGTCGCTTCAGCACGGCCTGGATCGACCGCGCGTCGACGGAGTCCCCGCCGAGCTGGGCGCGGTTCAGATCCTCCTTGAGAACCCGCTCGACGTAGTCCGCGAGGTCACGCTGGTGCACCGACCAGGTCTGCGCCGTCTGCTCGTCCCACACCGGTCCTGCGTTGTTCTGGAGCGTATTGAGCCCCTGCGAGACCACGAACGGGAACGGGGCGTAGTGGGCGAGGCGGTAGAAGCCCACCCCTCCGCGGGTGAGGCGGTCCTCCTCGAGTGCCCCGATCTGGTCCCAGCGCACCTCGACCGACGAGAAGACCAGGTCGTCCTGGGTGAGGTTGTGGCCGGGCCCTCCGCGGACGCGGCGACCGAACACGGCCGCGGCGAACGACAGGCACGGGGGCTGGTAGTCCAGCCCCCCGGCCCAGATCGAGACGTCCTGTGAGTTCAGCGCGGCCGTCCGGGTCAGCGGGTCGGTGTCGTCGCCTGCGTCGAGCACGACGTCGCCCCAGTCGCCCCCGGTGGTGACGGAGATCGGG
This sequence comes from uncultured Enterobacteriaceae bacterium, assembly GCA_964655065.1. GTDB lineage: Bacteria > Myxococcota_A > UBA796 > UBA796 > DRPG01. The sequence continues at coordinate 18,310 of CAZZLC010000057.1, forward strand.
AAGCCACGAGTGCGCTCGGCAATCCCGTAGTCGCGCATCGTCAGGTGGGCCGCGGACTCGGGCATGGCGAGGAGGTAGGCCTGCGGCAGGAGCCGAAAACGGTTGACGAAGCCGACCCAGTCCTGCGCGTTCATCTGCGTCACGAAGGCGGTGACGTCGGAGGGGCTCGCCGCAGGCGACGTGCCGTTCGTGACCGAGCCCCACTCGGCCACGTCCTTGAGGGCGGTCGCCGTGCTGACGGCGGTAGGGACATTGCCCGCGAAGGTGCCGAGGGGTGCGTAGTAAACGTGGCCCAGCGGGTCGCCGTTGATCGCGTCGCGTAGGTCGGTGCCCGACGTGTAGGCGTAGCTGCGGGACCCAGTTGTGTCGTAGACGAGCACATAGGCGTAGTCGAGGCTCGCGTCTATCGCGAACCCAGGCGTCGCCGACAGCTCGATCCAGTACAGCGGGCGACCGTCCGCCCCGACCTCTTCCCCCTTGTTCACGACGACACGCACCACGTTGGTGGCGACGTTGCTGCCGACGGTCACCGACTGGCCGCGGTTGACCCAGCTGTGGTCCCGGAGGTACAGGCGCGTGTCGGTGTTGCTCGCGTCCTGGACGACCGGGGCGTAGGCTTTCACCGGTGTGGTGGTGAAGACGCCACCCGTGTTCTGGACGAGCACGTGGGCCGGAATGGCACCGAAGTCGCGGGGTACGAGGTTGGCCTCGTCGACGAGCGGCTCGCCGCCCTGGACGACCACGGTCGCGCGAGTGAGAGCTGACAAGCTCACCACGAAGGCGAAGGGCAGGCCGTGGCGCCAGGCGAACTGGGCCGCGATGTGTACCCCGGAACCGCGCCCGAAGCGCCGAGCGACCTGTGACGGGTTGCCACACAGCACAAAGCCGTCCGCGCCAATCTCGGGCTCGAGGCTATCGATCTTGATCGACGCCACGTTGTACGGCCGTCCGTAGTCCGCGGAGCCGAGGATGACGGGGATCTGGAACGCGGGAAGGGGACCGGGAAGGTCGCTCACGACCTCGGTGGTGGTGTAGGTCCCCGGGACGTAGACCGTGACCCCGTCGGGGGTAGTGATCTGCGGCATGGCGGCCCCTAGTTGGTGAACTGGTTGGTGAGGATCACGACCCCCGGCACGGCCCGGGTGCGTCGGAGCTGCTGGTACGTGCTCGACAGATCGACCCGGATGGTCGGGACGTAGCCGACACGCGGATCCATCCGCTCGTCAGGGACGAATCCCGAGTCCGACAAGCGCACTTCGTGCACGCCGGCATCGACGAGCTCGCCCTTGCCGCGGAAGAGGGTCCACCACACCATCGAGTGCAGCAGGATCGACTCTTCCGGGCTCACCGACCAGCACGCGACCTGCAGCGTCGAACGGTAGCCGCCGCCGATCGGCTGGACGGTGTCGATCTGCGGCGGGACCGGCGGCGAGGTGCCGTCGGGCAGGGGCCACAGCGGGAGGCCGTCGAGGGACGGACCAGGGGTCCACTCCCCCACGATGTCGCTTCGGGATTCCGAGAGCCGGTCGCCACACACCGCCTCGGCGTCGTTCTCCCCGCCCGACTCCTTGACGATCGAGACGAAGGGGAGCCGGATCTCGGGCGTCGGGTAGCCCACTCCGACCTGGACGTAGCGGTCCCCGTCGGGGGAAAGCAGGTCGAGGACGGCGCGACGCATCTCGCGCTCCCATCGCTCCTGGCTGCCGAAGGCGAGCGCATCCGAGCGCCTGATGATCGAGCGGATGGCTTCTTCGTCGCTCACGAGCGCGTGCAGGCCCGTGACCACCACCGCGCGCACGTCGAGCTCGGTGACGAGGTTGTGGCCGTGGCCGTAGGGGATCGGACCGTCGAGCGCCATCTACCCCCCCATCGCGCCGCGTACCGCCTCCCGTAGGAGTTCCTGGAGGTAGGCTCGCCCTTCGCCGCTCGCGACGTGCTCCCCCACCCGCCGGGCGAGGTGCTTCCCAGGGCGCGCTGGGATGTGCCAGCCGCGCGACTTGGGCGTCAGGGTGCGGAACGTGAGGTAAACGCTCGACCGCCCTCCACCGGCCTGCAGCTGCTCGAAGCGGACCATCCCGCGGTACCTGGACGCCGCTTCGCGACCGACCAGGGGGACCAGTTGCGCGACGGACAGTCGGCGACCCCAGGTGTAGCGGTCCGCGGCAAGGTAACGGCCATCCGCCGCGTGCACGGGCCCCTGGTTGTGCTTGAACGACGCCGTCAGCTGCTTGGCCGCCTGGTACACCGTGCGCGGCATCATCGCGGCACGGGTCGCCTCCGACAGGCCCTGCTGGTTGGCTTGCGCCGGCGTGGCGTAGGCCCGGTGGCGGATCGGGATGGTGAGCCATCGGGCGCCCGTTCGGGGGTTGCGCTTGATCTTGCCGTCGGTGCGGCTCCAGTCGATGCGGGAGGGCAGGTGGTACGCCCCGTGCCCCTGCTCGACCCACTTCGCCCCTGGCGCGGTGTTCACGATCGTGACGCGGACCGTCAGGTGGTCCCCGGACTCCGAGAACTGCACGTCGTCGGTCTGGATCCCATTGACGTAGCTGTCGCCGGTCCCGACCCGGCGAGCGAGCGCCATCCAGGTGCCGCGGACGTACGTCGCCGCGGCCAGTGCGGCGCGGCCGAGCGCGGCCTTGGTGCCGGCGATGCGCGCCGGCCCGAGGAGGTCGCCTTGGATCTCGACGCCAATGCCGACGCGGACGGGAGGGGGGGAGCTCATGCCCTCCGATCGGCTCGGCCTACGCGAAGGACAGCGTAGCGGTCATGGCGTTGACGTCCGCGATGTCGAGAGCGCCCCCGCCGCTGTCGGCCTCGAACACCGGTACATAGGTGACCGCCCCGATCGTCCTGCTGTTCGCGTAGGTCCCGACCGTGCCGCTCCCGTCCTGGATCTCCACCGAGCCCGCGAGTCCGTCGGCCTGGCCAAACACGAACGCGCCGACCGCGTCGATGGACAAGGGGGAGGTGAGGGCTGTGTTCGCGAATGCGACGTCCAGGCTTCGGGCCGCCGACGTCGACAGCCCGGTCGCCAGGTCGCTTTGCAGTCCCTCGAGGTCCGAGGCGGGCGCGCCCACGGTGTCCCAGCCCGTCTGCGTCACGCTCGAGAGCTCGAGCAGCTCGATCCACTTGTTCGTGGCGATGCCCTCGGCGAGGTCAGCGACCGGATCATCGTAGAAGCGGAGCGTGTTCCAGGAGAAGGTGCCCTGGTTGGATCCGAGCTGGACCCGACCCACCGAGGCGGTGTTGTTCCGGGTGCCAGTGATGTCCGCCACGCCGTCGATGTAGAGCGTGTAGGTGCTCGGGTTCGTGGTGAAGTCGTAGACGAGGGCCAGGTTGAAGGTCTCGCCGACCGCGATCGACCGGGTTCCGTCGATCGTCGCGGTCCCCCCTGTGCTGCGGAGGACGTGCGCCGTCAGGTTGGTGTCCGTGGCCCGGAACCGCAACAGCTCGGTCCCCGTGGGGTCAACGAGCTGCAGGATGTCGCGGGACTGGTTGGTCACGCCGTCCACCCACTTCACGCGGGCGCAGAAGATGCCTCGGTCGGCGGAGCCTGCGGCCATGCCGAAATACTGCTGCGTGCCCAGGTAGTTGTTCGTGACGGTGGTGAGCACGCGGGTGTCGCCACCCGCGCCATACAGGGGCGCGTTGAGCGCCAGGGGATTGGTGTCCGTGGTGTTGACGTTCGCCCCGACCACTTCCCAGCCGCGCGCCGACATCTCGGTCGCCGTGAGGTCCAATCCGAAGTTCCAGAGCCACTGGAGCCCCATCGCTACCTCCTCACACCCGAAACACAGTGCCGATGCCGTCCACGCCACCCCAGCGGACCTCGTAGGGGTTGCCGGCCGGTGACTGCGCGCTCGAGAACGTCGTCACCGCTAGCAGGATGCCGGTCGCCTGGTCCTCGACAACGACGTAGAACGGGGTGCCCGCCCCCGCGCCGAACGGCGCCAGCGTGGCCTTCTGCGCCCGGAACTCGAGCCACGGACTGTTGCGGACGCGGGACTGGCCCGTCAGGCCCACGTGCGGGGCGTACCCGTCCCCGGACAGCTCGCCCGTCAGGTCCGCGTTGGTCTCGTGGGCATCGCTTGGGGTGTACGCGTTCGTGAGCAGTCGCAGGAGCACCACGTCGCTGCCCCACACGTGCGTGCCATCCGTGAGCGCTTCCTTGCCGCGCAACGTGACAATCATGCGAGCCTACCTCTCGATCGCCGTATCGGCGCGTTGGTCGCGCTCTTGGTAGGCGTCCAGCCGCATGAGCGTGGCGCGGTAGGGCAGGGCCACGTCGGCCTCGTGACGGAAAGACGGGTCGCTGCCCATCACGACGTAGGCCGCGGGCGCGAGGTAGCGGACCGCGTAGCCGACCCCGCGCGCCGGGCCCCTTCCCTCGACGAAGCGGATGCGCCGCCCCTTGCCGTCTTCGGTCCGCTCGAGCCGATAGTCCGTGTCCGGGCTCGCGAGCACGAGCTCTTCCACCCGACCCTGTGGCCCTCGCGTCTCGCGGATCCAGCACACCATCTCGACGCGCAGCACGTCGGGGTACAGCAGCCGCTCGACCCGAGGGCGCTGCGGTCGCGGCGCCTCGCGGAACGAAATCCGGTCGCGCACGTCCCGCTCCGATACCTGCTGCACGTCGCGCACGAAGTGCTCGTAGACCACGTGCTCCTCGCAGTAGGGGAGCACCATGTCTCCCTCTGCCGGAACGATGCCCATCCGGAAGGTGACGGACAGCTCGCCGTGGGTGGCGCGGCCGGCCGGTGTGGACTGCCGGCGCCCCGTTCGCGAGTGGTCGAGGAATCGCCAGTCGCAGCGCTCCGGGTGAACCCACCGCAAGCCGCGACACACTTGGCACCCGATGGCCGCCGTGCGGGTCTCGATCCGACTGCACGGGCAAGGGATCGCCTTGCGGTACTCGCACAGGCTCCCGTGCTGTTGGATCAGCTTGTCCACCTCGAAGGGGTCGAAGTGGATGGTCTGGTACTGCGCGATGTCGACGCCGGGGGCGTTGATCACCTGCCGATTGCCTCGACCGGGCCACTGCTCGCGACGGCCACTCATGGCGAGACGAATTGCGTCCAGCCGCCGTAGATCCCGACCCCCGCGAGCCCCACTTCCACGAGGCGCAGGCGTCCCTCGAGCTTGTCGAAGTCCTTCGGCTCGACGCGCTTCTCCGTCTGGATCCCGTCGACCTTGTCCTCGAGGCGCCGCAGCGCGGCCTCGATTCGCACCGCGGTCTCGCGGAAGCTTCGGAGCTCCTGCTCCATCGCCGCCAAACGGGACAGCCGGCTCACGAGTTCATCATCAGTGGTCGGCATGGGCGTAGCCAATCCCGTAGGTGCGGTGGGTTTGAGGGTCGACGCGCAAGAACCACGAGGTCGTGGGGCGGCACAGCCGGTTCGCCGGGTCGGTCAGGTCGTCATCGCGCACGCGGGGGCCGAGCGGCATGTCGAACGGCAAGCCATCGCTCGGCAGGGCCGCGAGCAAGTTGATCACCGAGGGCGCCAGGGTGGGCATCGTGAAGGCCTCCACGAACTCGGACGTCGTCAGGCCGAGCGGGGACTCCCCGACCAGATCCACGAGCGCTCGGTTGGCCTCGACGATGCGTCCGCGCTCGTCCAGCACGACGAGGAGAAAGCCCATCGCCTCGTGCAGCCGCTTGTGGGCGCCGAGCTCTCGCACCTCGCCCACCAGGTCGAAGTCATCGTCCCCGAGCGAGCGGAGGCTTTCGCTCGACCCCACCGCACCTTCGAGCTGCCCCGGCAGCAAGGCAAGGTCTCGGGAGACCGCTTCGAGGGCGAGGTCGGCCGCCTCGCGAAGCGACCCCACCTGGCTGACGAGCCAACGGGCAAGGGTGACCAAGGCTACCCCGAGGAACGCCACTCCCCACCATGGCGAGAGGTGATGCAACGCACGCTCGAGGTCCAGGGTGCGCAGGCCGAGCCAGTCGATGTTGAGGACCAGTCCAGCGACGACGGCCGCCAACACCGGCAACGCCCGGCGCGTGGCGTCGAGGATGTTCGCATCGAACAGCTGGCCAATGCGCTCGATCATGCCGCCTTGAACCTCTTGGGCGGCTCACCGTAGGCCTCCCCGTCGAGGAAGAGCTGGTTGCCCTTGAAGGTGACCCCGTTGACCCGAGCGAGGTTGGGGTCGAGCTTGACGAGCCTCCGGGCCGCCACGTGGATTGCGCGACGGGACTCGTTGCCCCGTACGCCGTCCGCTTCGTCCGCTTCTTCGATCTCATTGATCAGGGCGACGAGCTTCCGTGGATTCTTGGCCGTCAGCGCGCGAACCCAGCGGCTCGTGCGCTGAAGGCGGAGGGGGCCCCGCGCTTTCGCGCGGCCGGCGATCTGCTCGAGCGCCCGGTCGGTTGCCGACTCCCACGGGTCGGGAAGGGGAGTGAGCACATCGGCGACGGTGACGATGATGTCCAGCACGGAGTCCCACACGCTGGTGCGGAAGTCCTCGGCGTCGTCTTCGTCGATGACGCCATCGGAGATCGCCTTGCCGATGGTGGCGAGGACTTCACGGCCCTCTTCCGTCGCGGTGTCCTTCACGATCTCGATGGCATCGCGGTTGATGGCCAAAGGGGCCTCCTCGGTGCTCCGGTGGGGAGCGGGTTCGGGGTCAGGGGTGGATGCAGAGGTCGCGGATTCCTCGCTCGCCGGGCTCGCCGTCGAGGACGTTTTGAGCGGCCCCTCGTAGTGGTGCCAGGGCACGTAGACACGGCGCTTGCCCTCGGCCTGCGCGACGAGCTTCGGGTTGGCTGCACGGACCGCCTCGCGGGCGGGCGTGGCGCCGATGCTCCGCTCGTGCATTCGCCGTTGGGTCATGACGTAGAGCTGCTGCGAGGCCCACTCCGCGGCGCGTTCCGAGGACAGAGCGACCAGAAGCTGACCTCGCGGGTCGCGACGCTGCGTCCACGAGACGTGGACGTGGTTGCTGTCCTCGTAGACGATCGCCTGGTCGACGGGGAGCCCGCCCGTGAGCGTGAGGTCGCGGACGACGGACCACACCTCGAGGCGGGTCTTTCCGTGCGCCACGATGTCCGCCGCTTCCCCGCGACCGTGCTGGCTGTCGCTGTCGCCCGCGCGAAAGCCGCTGGTCACTTGGACCGGCCCGTCAAGCGCATCGCGGATCGGCTGCAGCACATTCTGCACGCCGTAGGCCACGGTGGAACGCAACGACATCGGGATGACGTTCCACGCCGACCGCCCCGCGCGCTCCAACTCGCGGAGGGTGAAGTTGTCCGAGAGCTGCACGCCGACCTCTCAGTGCCCGTACGGCCGGACGCGAATCCCCTTCAGGGCCAGGGAGAGCTTCTTGACGTCGAGGCGCTTCGTGGCGAGCTCGTAGACGTGCTCGGTGGCCGAGTTGAGGCCGTAGATGGCGGAGGCCTGCAGCCCCACCGACTTGCTGAAGCCGTCGAAGGACACGCTCGTCGAGGTGAGTCCCTGCGACCGCGCGGCCCCCCCGATCGACAGCAGCACCTGCCCCGCCTGGGCGTAGACCCAGTGTGCAACGACGGCCGGGAGGTGACCCGTCTGGCCGGTTTGCCGGTCCCGGGGCCCCACGGTGTAATCGACCGCCCAGAAGTCGGGCAGCGGCGTGCGACGCGCTGCGATGGTGTGCCAGAACCCGTAGTCCCCGCCCCCGCCGCCCCGCCCCTGGGTGACCACGAAGTTGCGGAACTCCAGGGGTAGGATGTGGGTGCTCCCCTGAGTGTCGTGCTCGAGCCGGATCTGATCGGTCGTGTCCCTGCCGCCCTCGGGGCTCCACTCGAACACCTGGGACCCGAAGTAGAACGCCCGCACCCGCTGCACACTGATCACCCACTCCGGCAGATCGATGCGGAAGTAGGTGTAGGCGTCGCTGTGGGTGTAGGGCAGCCGTTGCCCGATGCGGTCGAAGGTGACCCCCACCTGCTCGCCCTCGTCGATCGGCACGGTCTTGACGACGACGATGCCCATGGGAACGCCGACCATGACCTCGAGCTCCGACAGGGCCGCCCGTAGGTGCCAGCGGATCACGTCGTTGGGGATCTCGTCGGTGGCCTTGACGAGGTCTTCGCCGAAGCGCTGCGCGTACTCCTGCGCCGTCTCGGGCGCGAGGCCGTTGACGTTGCAGAATCGCGTGATCGTGCGGTCCTGCACCTCGGGCCCGAGCACGAGCGAGTAGGCGTAGCGGCGCCGCCAGAGCACGGGGTCCAGGATCTCGGAGACGGGCACCGAGAGACCGATTGCGGGCAACCGCTCTCCGGTGGCCTGGCCGTGACGCGGCACGCGCTACCTCGCGATCAGAGACGCTGGCAGACCAGCTTGACGTAGGCGCCGGTCACACCTGCAGCGCCGCCCGCGGTTGCAACGGTCGCCGAGACGCGGTCGTTGAACGCCAGATCCTGCTCGCCGTCCTCACAGACGGTCGCGAGTGGGACGCCGTCGGGCACAGCGTCGGCCGTCGCACCGACGAGGATCGAGGTCGCGCTGCCGTGCGTGGGGGCGCGGCTGACCAGAACGTCGACGGTGCAGCCGGTCACCCCGGCGCCGTGGCTCGCGCCGGCCTGGATCTCGAGGATTCGCAGCGGGAATGGCGCTCGGAAGGGCACCGAAGTGACGGAACCGTCGGCCCCGACCGCCCCGATGTGGAGGTCGAACACCACGTGGGAGGCCGGCTCCTCGACGGCACGATCGAGCTGGATGCTGCCCAAGTGCCTGGAGTAGTCGTTCATGGCGGCAAGAATGCGGTCCGTCGCGGCGACCAAGAACGCGCCGATCTTGCCGGTGTTGTCGAATGCGGGCATGGATCACTCCGTGCGATCGGCCTGGACGGCCTGAACGAGGCGGTGGAAGGTGTCACCTGCCAGCTTCGCCAGCCCGCGCGTGCGCTGCTGGTAGCCGAACTGGAAGATGGACGGGGCCTCGCCGAGCTTGTCCCACATCTCCGCGAGGAGGGTGAGATGCTCGGCGTAGGCCTCGAGCTCCTCGTCGGTCAGGCCTGGGTTGGGCGCGTCCGCCGAGGGGTTGGGCGGTGGGGGAGGGAGCTCGGGCGAGGGCGACGTTGGAGGCTTTCCGTGGGCGAGTTCCGGAGCGACATCGCCCAGCGCCACGAGCTCGGACGCGTCGCCTTCCTCGACCGAGGGCCCGGGAGCCGGTTCGGGCTCGGCCTCGTCGACGTTGGTCGCGCGCTTGGACGGAGGATTCGGCAGCTGCCAGCCCAGGATGTCGGTGTGCCACCCCGGAAGCTCCCAGGGGTAGTGCGTGTGGGCGTGCTCGACCCAGCCCGTGGGTGGGGTAGAGAGCGCCATCTCGGCCATCGTGAGCCCAGTGCGCGGAGACCGGCCACCGTGGTCAGTCGGGTCGCCGTTCTGGCCAGTCCCTTCCAGGTCGTGACTCGACCAGCCCCGGCGAAGGGCATCCTGCCCGACCGGGTGGAGCGCTAGCGACCCGTCGGGTGGGGTCGGAGCCTTCGTCGCCGCCTCCCAGGTCACCTGGTCCTCGGGACCGTGATGCACGTCGTAGCGACGGTGCTGAAGGATGCGTTCCCGCAGGGCGTCGATCTCGGGATGGTCGTCGGGCACGTGCGCAGCGAACACCGGCCGCCGCCCGATGTGGGCGTGGCGGAAGGTGCAGGAGGCCATCGGGAAGTGGATGACCGTCCCGTCCTCTTCCTGCCGGCCTCGGTCTCGGCGCACGATGATCATCAGGCCCGCCCGATGTTCTTGAACGCGAACGCGTGCAGCGGGTTGCGGAGCAGCGGGGCGCAGGCGCTGTAGTGGAGTGGGCGAGCGACCTGCGGGAGGAGGTGCGCGAGCTCGAGCGTGCCCATGCTGGGCCCGAGGTGCGCCATTGCGACCGTGTTGCCCTTGCGGTCAGGTTGGCCGAAGAAGCTGGCGGACCGCTCCTGAACCGCGTGGTAGCCCTGCGCGTACCCCTCGGTGGTCAGCGCGACGTGCGCGTCGCTGATCATGTTGAACCCGAACGCCCAGGATGTGTTGGGTCGCTGGTGGTTCTGATCGCGCCACACGACGGGGTAGCCTGTGTCGGGCAGATTGGGGACGTCCGCGACCCAGAACGCATCGGTGCCGATCACGTTGTTCGGGTCTGCGTCGGAGCCGCGGTAGATCCGCCACGCGTCGATCGAGGGGTCGCCCGGCGTGAGGCTCAGGGTGACGTCCTCTCCGGGAGCGACGTCGAGGAATCCGGTGGCCGGAACGCGAACCCCGAGGCCCTCCTGCTCCTGCTTGAGCTCGGTGACGACGTAGTACAACGCGCCCGAACTCGGTGCGTCGAACTTGCTCGACATGAGGCCGGGGCTGTTGACGACGCCGGTGACCGTCGAGGTCGTGGTCGGCCCGTCCTCCATCAGCTCGGCCGTGTACTTGCCGCTGCCGAAGTGCCAGATGGGCGACAGCGAGTTGTCGGTGTGGAAGAAGCAGGTGCTGCCCTGCGTCTGCAGACCTGCGATCTGCTGCCCGATCATGTAGGGCTTCATGCTGATCGGCATGTCGAGCCGCTGCGCACTGTCGTACTGCTTCTCGAAGCCCTCCCGAACGCTGGGCGGCATGATCAGGCATCGCAGGTACCCGAAGAGGGTGATGGCGTCGCTGATCTTCTCGCGGAGCGTCTCGGGCGTGAAGGGCTGGCCCTCCATGTCGATGACGTGCGAGCCGAACGGGCTGATGCCGTCCGTCCCCTCCTCGATGAGCTGCAGCATCCCCTTGAAACGAGGCCCCGCATCGCCCTGACGGATGGTCCGGGTGTCGGCGAAGTAGCTGTAGTGGTTCTTCTTCCACAGCAGGTTGAGCCTCAACGCCACAGCTTCGATGTTGACGTTGCCCTGGGTGCCGAGCGCCTGCACCGTCTCCTCGAGCGCGGCCAGGATGAAGGTCTCGCTCTGCTCACCGATGAGCCGGATGTTCGCCTTGATTCGGTCCGGCTTGAACGCGGTCTTGCCGGGCAGGCCCGTCTCGTTGAAGAAGCCCGAGCCTCGGCGCTCGCCGTAGCTCGTGATGCGCGCGTACTCGTGCTCGATCTGCGTGGCGGTCACGTGCGGACAGAGCTTGATGAACGTGAGCTCGGTCCCGTCGGTCTCCTCCCACTGCGTCGAGTGGGCGGCGACTTCGAGATCCTCGGGGACGACGGCTGCGACCGCATCCGCGGTCACGGAGGCCTTGATGAGCTGAAGGATCGTGTTCTGGTGGCTGAAGTACGACATCGTGGTTCCCCTTGGTGCCGGCCGTCAGGCCAGCGCCTCGACCGCCTCGATCAGGCGCTGGTTTTCAGAGTCGGCCTCGGCGAACCGTCCGTGGTTCTGCCAGTTCCGCACATCGCTCTCGTCGATGACCTTCTGCATGAGCGCCTTCGTGAGGAGCCGCTTCTCCGAAGCCTCGTCCCGGACGTTCGCGAGGCGTCCACCGTCGGCAGACTTCGTCATCCGAAGCACGCTCGGGTCCATCTGGCGCCGGTTGCCGCGGATCAGGGGGCGAGTCCCTGGCTGCGGGGTCGGCCCGACACGCGAGGCGCCGCTCCCCGAGAACCGCATGTCGGCAACTGCCGAGGGCTCGGAGACGCGTCCGAGCTTGTGCTCGAGCTCGGCGACCGACTTGGCGAGGTGCGTGAGCGCCTTCGACTGGGCGAACACCAACCTCTCGAGCGTCGCGAACCCGTCGCCCCGGCCGATCCTCTTCACCGCCTTGGTGAGTTTGGCGACCTTGCCGTGGAGCAAGCGGTGCGACTCGAGCTGCACCTGATGGCTCTTGCCCATGTCGTGGAGCAGCGGCGTGGCGTCGGCGTAGTCCACCGCCATCTGCATGTCCTCGTAGCCAGGGCCGTCGTCCTCGTCGTCGAAGTCGTCCTCGTCGTCGAAGTCGTCCTCGTCGTCGAAGTCGTCCTCGTCGTTCGCCTTGCGGAGCTCACGGGCCTCCATCCGCGTGGAGAGCTCCGCGATCTGCGCCTGCATCTGCTGCATGCCCTTGAGGAGCTCGTGCGTCTCGCTCGGCTCCTCGGGGTTGGACGACCCGCCCGCGTTGGGCGCCTCTTCCCCGATGAGCTTGTCCAGCTCGTCGAGGTGGTCGTCGATGGCGGCCTGCACGGCCGCTCGGCTTCTGGGGCTAGCCATCAGGCTCCTCCTCGGTGATCCGCAGATAGCGGCGTACAAACTCGATTGCGTCCGACTTGGACAGGAAGTAGGTCTGCATCAGCACGCGCACGAGCCGATCGGTGGCGCGCAGGATGGGGTACAGGTCCTCGCCCACAGCGGGGCCGGTCTCGGTGACGGGCTGCATCGGCTGTGGGTTCGGGATGGAGGCGCCGCGGTCGGCCTTGGCGAGTGGCCACGCGGCGTCGTGGTTGCGAACCGCCTTGGCGAGTTCGAGGATCTCGGCCGTCGCGTCGGGGTTCATGGGGAGCTGGCAGACCGCGGCCTGGGTCACCTGGCACCACGTGACGCGTCGGCCATCGCGGGACAGGCGCATCTGCCCGTGGGCCGAGAACCCGAGGGGTCGGGGAAGCCCCTTGAGCATCTGCGCCAGCCGCCAGAACCGGTCAGCGGCGTCGAGCTCGTGGTCGGAGGGTCGCGGCACGCCGTAGGCAGCCCAGGACTGCGGGTCGTTGCGGTCCCACAGGTGACCGGCGGTCCAGAACCCGACCTTGCCGTGTGCCTTGGCGAGGTCGCTCGTCGCGTCGTGGTACTCGAGGACAGTGGGCAGGCCAACGAGGGTGTTCTCGTCGTGCGTGTCGTTCCACCGCCCGGCCTTGATGTAGGGCTCCCAGTCGATGCGCCCCAGCTCGCGGGCCGCGTCGATGGTCTGCCGCTCGCGGTCCACCGTCTCGATGAGCTCCCCGTTCGGACCGAGCTTGGCGTAGGTCATGACCCAGCCGCCGAGCGCGCGGGTGGGGACGTGGACGCCTTCGCTACCGCCGGCCGCCTTGAGCAGCGACACGACCCCGCCTCGAGACGGGGTGTCGTACAGCTCGACGATGTGCGGGGCGACGGTCAACGCGACCTCTCGTCGAGCCCATCGATCGACGCTCGCAACCTTTGCGAGCCGACGTCAGGACTCTCACCCCCACCGGATCGGGATCGACGCCCGAACCCTGAACAAAGGGACTCGCCGCCTTGGTCAGCAGGACCCCGCCGTTCACGAACTGCACCGACCACCGCATCGGGTGCGGATACTGGTCGTGGGCATTGCTGTAGTCGAGGTCGACGGCCTCGTCGTCTTCGTCGTGCTCGGGGTACCGATAGAGGCCGTGCAATTTGTACGGTTAGCGGCTTGCGCGCAATCTAAGCGAACACTGCATTGACGTTCGTCTGCTACTCAGCACATGTGTCCGGGTCGCAGGAGGAGAGCCCTGCCGCCGTGGGCACAGGCTCGTCGAGGAAGTCTCGGTGTCGCCAGCACGCCTTGAGCGCGTACTGTTTCCGATCCCACTTCTCCCACGTCTTCGCCCCGATCATCTGCACCTCGACGCCGACATCGGGGTTGTCGGAGGTGGCCCACCCGTGACTGCCCCAGCCGAGGTAGCGGTCGGAGTCGACCACCATCACCGTGTGCCCGAAACATGCGTCGTCGGTGGGCCGAACCCCCTGCCACACCAGGACATCGCCGGTCTGGTAGGGCCCCTGCAGGCAGCTGACGAAGTGCTCGGTCATCGCGGTGGCCTCGGGAGTGAGGTCGCCTCGGCAGCTGCCCAGCCCTCGCTCGAACATCTGGAACGTCGCCAGGTAGTCGTCGTCCGACGCCCCTGCATAGTCGAGTCCCGCCCGCGTGAACGCGTACCAGATGGCCCGGCTGCAGTCGATGCCCTTCTCGAGGTTGGCGTCATCCGAGCCTTGGGACCAATCGTGCTGGCGGTAGGGAACCTCGGCGTCGGTGAGCGCCTTCGCCTGGGTGAGCACCGCCTGGAGCGAGGGACCCGCAGCCGCGAGGTACGGGTCGAAGTCGAGGTCGACGGTCGACTCGCGCCCATCGGTGCACCGCCCGCCATCGGGAGGCGTCCAGCCGACATTGTCGACGACCACGCGGTATGGCAGATGCAGAGAGGCTGTCGGTGTCGCGGCGTCCGGGCTCGGGTAGCCCACCACGAGCACCCCCTCCGTTGCCCCCACCGGCTCCCCGGCCTTCTGGGCAAAGGGACGGTCCGGATCGGGCTTGGCCTCGAGCCAATCTCCGCCGGCGGCCAGTCGGTGGCGCCCCGCATCGCCCTGCAAGGTTCGGGTGGTGCCGTCGGCCCGCAACACGAAGGCCTCGACCCACAGATCGTCGGGGCCCGTGTTTCGCACCCACGTCGTCCACACCGTGCACAGGGGGATGCGTTGGGCTTCGTTTGGACAGGCCTGGGTCCAGGGTGCCGTCACGCAGGGGCTTTGCCGAGGAAACGGGCGAAGCTCGACCTCGAGCCCCGCAGATGCCGGCGCGGCGGCGTGCACGCGCGCCACCTGGTCGCGCTGGGCCGCGTGGCCCGCCAGCGCCTCGACCACGGCCGCGGTGGCCTCGGGCCCCGAGGCGATCCGCTGGCGGAGCACCCCGTCGGGTCCACGGACGGTCCAGCCCTCGGGGCTCGAGGCCACCCGAAAGCCTCCCTCTGACGAAGTGCTGGACGGAGTCAACGTGGCGTGGGCCTGAAGGGCCGCCCACAGGGCGTCGCGGTCCGGAACATCGGGCCCGACCAGGACGGGCAAGGGGTCGATCGCGGATGGGGACGGCGCTTCGGACGGCTCCGGACCAGGCCCTTCGGGAGGGCGGGTTCGCGAACAGGCCAGGACGCAGGCTCCGAGCGCCAGCCCCACCATCAGGAGAACACGGTTCACAACCCCTCCAGCCCGACCAAAGCAGGCGCGCAGTAGACTACCGTCAAGGCAAGGAGGGGGCGATGGGATGGGGACTCGTGGCGGGGCTGTGGGCACTCGATGGGGCACGGGCCGAGCGACCGCCGGTCCGGGTGGCGCTCGTGGTCGGGAATGCCGCCTACGAAGATGGGGTTCGGCGCCTCAACAACGCCCGTCGGGACGCCGAGCGGATGGCCGCGGTGCTCGAGGCGAACGGGGTCGAGGTGCTCGCCTGCGGCGCCACGGCCGGCTGTTTTGACGCGACGAAAGCCGAGCTCGACGAGGCGCTCGGGCGCTTCCGCAAGCGCGCAAAACGGGCCGATCTCGCCCTCGTCTACTTCGCGGGCCACGGCTTCGAAACGGCGAAGGACGGCAACGTGCTGTTGCCCGTCGATGCCGGCCCTGACGTCGAGACGTGTGCGCTATCGAACCCGTGGCCGCTGGACGGCGTGATGAACGCGGCCCGTCGCGCCGACGCCGCGGTGGTCATCGTGGACGCGTGCCGCACCGACCCGTTTCGCCAGTGTGGAGGGGAGAGCCGCGGGACGGGCGATGCGAGCCTGGACGAGCTCGCCCTCGAGGGGGGCGGGCGCGAGAGCCTGCTGTTCGTCAGCTCCACCCAGCTTGGGCAGGTGGCCTCCGATGGCCGCGAGACGCGGCACTCCCCGTTTGCCGAGGCGGTGTTCGCCGAGCTCGAGGCCTGGCCCACCCTGTACTTCGACCCGCTGTTCGACCGGGTCGCGGTCCGGCTCATCGAGGCCACCGAGAACCGGCTCGTGCAGGTCCCGGAGCGCCGGGTGGACGGGGTGGCGCCGGCCCATTGCCTGGTGGGAACGGGCTGCATCGCGGACCCCGAGGCGGCCCGCGTGACAGCGGCCCTGACCGCGTTGCGGGAGTCGCTGCCCGTGAACCTGCAGCAGTACGAGCGGTGGGCGCTGTCGCAGCTCGGCAAGACGCCCGACGAGGCCCTGTTGCCGGCCGACCAGCGGCAGCTCGAGGGCCTGCTCGAGGCCGGACGGGCGCTGCGGGGCTTAGGGGCCAACGGGCAGAAGGCCCTCGACGACCTGGTCGAGCGGGGGGACCTCGCGAGTGCGGACGCCGTGCTCGCCGAGGCCGAGGCGGCCATCGCGGCGCTGCGAGAACAAGCCCGCGCCAAGCAGGCGGGCTACGCCCGGTCCCGGGGCGCGCTGGCCTCGACACACGACATCGCGGGCGCGGCGGGCCACTACCGACGGGCGGCCGAGCTCGACCCCGAGCCCTTTTGGGACTGGGTGACGTTGGTCGGCCTCTACCAACAGCTCGGGCAGCTCGACGAGGCCGAGCACGCCGCCGACCAAGCCGCCGCGGTCGCGAACACGCCCCGCGAGCAGAGTACCGCTCAACTCCTCGCGGGCGACGTGGCGATGGCCCACTCGCAGTTCGACACCGCCCAGGCCGCCTACGACGAAGGCTTGCAGGTG
>CAZZLC010000057.1:34698-39932 GCA_964655065.1 uncultured Enterobacteriaceae bacterium
GCTCGCCGAGCAGCTCGGCACCCCCGAGGCCCTGCGCGACCTCTCCGTCTCCCTCTTCCGGGTGGGGCGTGAGCACGGTCGGGCCGGCACTCCGGCAGCCGTTCGCCAACAGCGCGCTCACTACACCGAGATGGTCGAACTTCTCCAGCGCGTGGCCGACGCGGTCGGGACGCCACAGGCGCAGCAAGAGCTCGCCTGGGCCCGTGAACAACTTCGGGCTCTGGATAGGTGAGACCGAAGTCAGACAGGCGCCAGCAACCTGCACACAAGCTGATTTGTGTGCAGATTGCGCTAACTGCCTTGGTCATTCCAGGGGAACAACCATGTTGAACGTGGGCGAGCCTGTCATCCTCGAGAACACCACCATCACCAGTGATGAGGGCCATTGCCGTATCGAGGGCTTCCTTGAGTTGAATGGTGACGGTTCTTGTAAGGTCATAGGCCTCCCACATGGTCCCGTTGGCAGGCAAAACGAACTTGAAGGATCCATTCTTGGAGATGTAAAGATTCGGGTAGCGGCTCTTTTTGGAGAGGGAGAGTTCTCGGTCCACCGAGTTCACCGGGAACCACCTTTCGTTGTCGCGACCACCGAAGCCGGGCGGCGAAGCAAGCATCAGCTGGCAACTGTCTCACTCCGCCACCATCGCAAGCCTGGGTCGATGGTTTCCCATGACCGATGGAGCTCTGATCAGGATGTGGACCACCGACATCAGATCAGCCATTCGGGATGAGATGGACCAAGCCCATCGCTTCGAACTTCCGGCTCCCACTGGCGAAAGGATCGAACTCAGCATCGGAGAGCGACAGGCCAGCCTCCCCTCCTCAACAGGGAGCTACATCACGCGGACCAAGCAGTTCGTCCCCAGCGCCTATCTTGCCTTCGGGAGTGAACCCGAGGACCTCGACGCGGAGGTTGAACGTGCGCAGGATACCCTCGAGACGCTTCTCTTCTGCTTGTCGTTCTTGGAGCGGCGGTGGATCCCGATTCGGTCCCGAGAAGTGTGCCGAAACGGGAGCGTGGTTGCCTTCGACAGTTGGCGTGTGGTGGTGGATGGACGTTCCCCTCGGAGCATCCCGATCCGGTTCAACGAGCCTGAGGCAGTTGTCGACTCGATTCTCGCAGTAGCTGCGCGCGTGGGCGCAGAACGACAGCTCTACGAAGCTGCGATGGAACCCTACATTCAGGCGCGCGGCTTGCAGCCGATACCCTCCTTTCTCCTTGTGCACACAGCGGCCGAGGCGCTGAAGGCGTTGTACTGCCGCCAACAAGGAAAGCGGCCGAAGAAAACCAGCTTCAAGTGCGGTCTCGAGGAAGCATGCTCACATTGGGGGGTCGAGACCGACGAGAGCGATTTCGCCTTTCGGAAGCACCGTACAAACCTCGTCCATGAGGGGCGAGTCGATTGGGAGCCCTTCCTTCGGGAATGGCGTCGCCTCGACCGTTTCGTTCTCCGACTCACCGCTGGTGCGCTTGGTGACCACGGGCTTGTCCGACTTGCCGAAGAGCTGAGCCGCTGACAGACGGGAGGCAAGACCTGCACTGCCAGATCTTAGATTGCGCGCAATCCGAAAACCGTACAAATTTCGCGAACTCTATCGGTACCCCTGCTCCTCGTCATCGTTGTCGTCCGTGGCGCCTTCGAGGTCCTCGGGGAGGATCGCGGCGACGCGGCCGGCGGTGACCGACGCACCCTCGGACTTGGCCAGCGCTTGTTGGGACCCGACGAGGCGTGACTTCTGGAGCTTCCACGCAAACCAGTGGTTGTCCTCGCCTCCGAGTCGTACCGAGGCCCCGCGGTCGCGTTCGGTGACGTCGGCCGCGTTGTCGTTCGGCTCCAGCAGGATGCGCCGGTCGCGGGCGAGCCTCACGAGTTCGGCGTCCAACGCCTTGCGTGGGACGTCGGGCAGCGCCTCGCGCAGGTCCGCGAGCTTCACCATGGCACCTCGACCCACTGCAAGCCGGCGGTACGCCGCTTGCACCTGCATGGCCAGGGCCCTGGACTCGTTGGGATCGCGTTTCCGGCGCGTCATTCGTCGGTACAGCCGCTCGAGCTTCGCCATCGCCGGGCGCCAAGACTCCGGGCGCTGGCCGGAGATCAGCGTTGCAATCGCGTCCCGCCACCGTCGAGCAAGCACGGGGTCCCGGTAGTGGGCTCGCGTCACCCCGAGTGCTCGAAGCTGGGCCCGTCCCTCGAGGGCAAGGAGGCTGCGGAGGGCCGCCTTGGGTCGCAGCGGTCCCCGCCAGCGGTTCTCGGGCGGACCGGAGACCTTGATGAACAGGCCCCCTTTGCGGTTTCGCGGCTCGCCCACCTCGGCACGCTTGGCCTTGCGCATCCGGAGCTCGCGGGTGCGGACCAGCATCCTTCGTGCGTGTGAAAGCATCCGGTGAGCCGGGGCGAGCGTCTCTGCGTCCGCGCCGTCGGCCGTCAGCGCTTCGACGACCTGCCGCTGCTTGTGGATGGCGCCTTCGAGGAAGGCCTCGAGTTGCGCTTCGGCTTCGTCAAGGGCGTCGGCGACATGGGGTAGACCGGCGGCGAGTCGTCGATGATCAAGGTCGGCAGCTCCGGGGACGCCGGAAGTGTCGACTCGGAAGCTGTTCCCGAGGGTCTGCTCGAGGGCATGGAGGAACTCCTGGCCGCACAAGGCCTGGTAGATGTGCTGGACCATGGTGGGGTCAAGGCTGCCCGAATCCTGCTTCGGGACCCCCCCATGCGCCATGATGATTCGGTCCATTCTGCTTTCTGCCGCGGCCTCCGCACTCCTGTACGCGAGCGACAACTCCTGGGCGACAGAGCGCCATCCGTTCGTCGGGCGGGTCGCCTCCCACGCCACTCCGCTGGGCCCGACGGCCCGCATGCACGCGGGGTCCATCATCGCGCAGAGATGGATGTCCTGAGCGGACAGCGGGCGACCCGACGGGTGGTTGTGGGTGAACACGGCGTCCGGGTCGCCGTGAAGCACCGCGGCAACGTCAGGAGGGACGGCGAGCATCCGCGTCGGGTCGTACCCGAGCTCTTGCGTGTACTCCGAGCCCACCCGGTGCCACTGACCGCCCGCGAAGATCCTGGCATGCTCGTGGCGTTGATGGCGGATCTCGTCCTCCACACCAATCAACTCGGCGTGGCTGGGCCGCGAACGTGTCGGCTCGGCCACCTTCTGCCAGCGGCGGACCTTCGGGTTCTTCTTGGAGGGAAGCAACTGTGCACCCTCGAATGGAGGCTCGCCGCTCCCCCCAGGCTTGCGCGTGGCCTTGGCCAGGAGAAGCAGTTTCCCGTGGCAGACGACCGCGGTTGTACCTGGCTCGCCGTGTGGTCCTGGAGCCCGCGGGGCGCCGTGGATCCGCGCGAAGCGCATCGCGCGGTCGGGATTGGGCTTCGCCGACGCGAGGCGCTGCAGGAGCTGCTCGGCGTTGGGTTCCGGCGCCTCGGCCAACACCTGCAGCAGTTCGACGGGGCTGCGGTCCGGGTAGGCCTCGCGCAGAGCCTTCCACCCGCGGCAGCGGTACGCGACCGAGGCCATCCAGTGTGCCATCGCGGGCGGAGTGAGCCGGCGCTCGAGCTTCCCCATGTTCTGCACGGGTCGCGGCTTCGTTTCCGAGGTCTGCAAGGGCAGGGGTGGAAGGTTTGCAGCACCCACCACGTACAGGATGGTGTCCTTCTCCCCTCGGTGTCCCCAGTGCCACTGGGGAACTCGGATGGTGTAGCCGCCGTAGTCGTCAATCTCGCGCTCGGGGTCGTCCCAGTTCCCCACCGGGATGCCGGACGCGGCGAAGAGCTGGGAACCCACCGGGTGCTCGAGGATGCCGCCGTTCCGGCGCACCATCTGGACGGCGTGGTGACCGGTTTGGCGGTCCTGATTCGTGCACCGCCAGGCGAGCTTGCCCCACGGGCCGCAAGGCGGATGCGCGACGACGGGCAGGTCCCCGTCGTAGGTCCGCGCATCGCGCGCCTCGTCATACCACGCGGCGGTCAGGTCGGCGTAGGGCCCCTTGGGGTCGACGTACAGTGCCGCGAAGGGCGCATCGACATCTGGTGCGCGCTCGCGCGGGCCTGCTGGTACCGGCTTGTCCGTGGCCGCCGGCGAGGCCTTCGCGCGTTCCGCCTGGCGAGCCCGGTCTCGCTCCGCGGCACGACGGAGCTCGATGCGCGTCTGGATCTGGTCGAGCAGCATCGGGGCGGTCGTGCCGTGTTTGGTCGCCCACGCTTCGAGGCTTCCCGCTCGCTTGGCCCGCCGCGCGAGGGCGGCCTCCGCTCCGTTCGCGCCGTACTTGTCGACGAGCCTCTTCGTGATCGTGCTCGCCCGCTTCCACTCCGGGGAGATGGTGACCGGCCCTTGTTGCCGTCGGGCTTCCTTTCGAATCCGCTGGTACTCGGCAACCTCTTCGGGCGTCGCCTTGACCCAGATGTCTCGACCGTTCTCGTTGTCGCGGACCTTCTTCCTGTGCCCCTTGCCCCACGCGATGATGTCGCCGTAGTCGTACGACTGCCGCGGGCCAGATCGACGTCGGGCGTCCGCGCGGCGGCGGTTGGCCGCTCCCGATCGACGGCGTGCTCTCCGCCCCGAGCGAGCCTTCTCGAGGGCTGCTGCGTCGATGAGCACGAGCCGCGAGCCCAGTAGGACGGCGACGCGCCTGTCGATGCGACGCGCCGTCATCCCGACGTTCTCGACGACGCCGGCCCTTCGCCCATCGACGTCACAGCCGTACGCCACCGTAGCTGCTCGACAGCGTCTGAGGGGTGAGCTCGAGCGGACGGAACACGCCGAAGTCGGGCGTGTCACCCTGCCGAAGTTGGGCCAGGACCTGCGGGGCCTTGCCCCGTGCGTCCGACGCCGAGCGTGCGAGCACGTGGTAGGGCTGCGGCAGCCCTGGGCCCTCGATCGTCAGGGTGCCGAGCATTCCACCTTTTCGGAAGGTGAGCGTGTACTCCCCATCGACCCACCGGTCCGCGATCGCCGCGAGGGACTTGCGCAGGGGGACGATGCTGCGGCGCACCAAGGCCACGGTTCTCCGGCGCATGGTCAGCTTGCCTCGATGATCAGGGCCTGGACCAGCGCCTCGCTGCCTGAACGGTTCGTGAGCAGCACCGAGGTCTGCAGGACTCCCGGGCTGCGCTCGTTGACGCCGGCCAAGACGAACAGGTGGAGCCCGTCGGTGCCCCCCATCTCGGTCTCCCCGGCGGCGGCCCGAACGCTGAACGCGCTGTCCGACAGCAGGACGATCCAGGCAGCGTTGG
>CAZZLC010000058.1:0-36689 GCA_964655065.1 uncultured Enterobacteriaceae bacterium
TCGAGGGGCGGGGGGCGCGCCCCACCGGCCCCCCGGTCCCTCGGGGCTCGAGGGACCTACGCCAATTGGGAGGTCAAGTGATCGGTCGCCCGAACCGAGGATTGAGGATCGGGCCGCCCGGATGGCGGTGCCCTACGGCAGGATGATGGTCACCTCGACGTGGTCGGCGTGATCGGCTGACCCCAGCGACTGCACGCTCTCGTCGTCACCCACCGCCCACACGGCACCGTCGAACGCCTCGGGCACGACGTCGGTGCGGAGGAGCCGGCGGACTTCGTCGGTCTTGGGCACGCGCGCGACGAGCACGTTCGGCCCGGCCTCGGTGGTGGTCAGCCCGGGGAGCTCCACGAACCGCCCGCGATGGAGGAAGAGAGGACGATCGGACATCTCGTGGACCTCCGCGGCGGGGGGCGAGCCGAGAGGCTCCCCGGGGGAGACTACCAGACGTGCCGGTGCGTTCAGTGGCGGTCGAAGAAGTCCAGCGCCTCGTCGGTGGTGGGCACGGCGGTGGTCGTGGTGCCACCACGGTCGCGTATCCGCGCGAGGCCCCGCGCTGGGCGAGTTGCGACACCGTCTCTAACGCAGCACCGCTGCTTCCCCCGCCATGGAACTGGACGACCCCGGGGTACCGACCCGGACCGCCAGGCACCGTGAGCCGATCGCGGAAGTCGAGGCCTCCAACGTCGACGGAGCGTGCGCCAGGATGCGGCATCGAGTAGCATCTCCGTCCACAGGAGAGCCCATGCTGCCGATTCGAGTCCTGCTCCTCGGTGCCGTCGTCGCCTGCAGCGGTGAAGACGACAATCCGTCCGATACCGCGGCCCCTCCCGACGACACCGCGCCGGTCGAGGAGACGGGCTCCGTCCCCTCGCCGTCGCCCGAGATCTCGGTGGCCCTGTCGGCTCCGCGGGTGCGGGGGCGCCCCGACGAGACTGCCACCGTCGAGCTCACCGTCACCCGCACGAACTACGATGGAGCCGTGGAGGTCTCCGTCGCCGGGCTGCCCGCCCAGGTCACCGCCGCCCCGCTGACCATCCCGGGTGGTCTCGACATCGGCACGCTCACCCTGAACCTCGGGGCGACCGCCCAGCCCGGCGGGCCTGTCGAGCTCTCCGTGTCCGCCTTCGGCGAAGGTGACGACGCACCCGCGCCGGTCACCGTGCCGCTGAGCCTCGTCCTGGCCGGGCCCCTGGGCGGCCTCGACACGAGCTTCAGCTTCGACGGTCAGGTCACGTTCCGCGCCGGCGATAGCGCGACCGTCATCCCGAGCGAGCTCGCCATCGACGGGGACGGTCGCATCATCGTGTGTGGCCTGGACTTCGAGGACAACGATGCCGAAGGATGGCTGACCCGATTCCTGCCGAACGGCGACATCGACACGGGCTTCGACACCGACGGCTCGGTGTACCTCGAGGCTCCTTCCGCCTTCGACCAGATCGTGATCGGTCCCGACGACGGACTGGTGGGCCTCGCGGAGATCGACCTTGCCCAGAACTACGCCCTCACTGCGTTCGCGGCCGATGGAGCACCCGATGCGGGATTCGGGGCGGCCGGAGAGTTCGGACTCGGTCAGCTCGTCAGTCCCAACCTGATCTTCGAGCTCGTCCGGGCCGGCGACGACTACGTGCTGATGACGCCGGGCGACCTGCGCGCGATCTCGAGCGCCGGGGTCGAGGTGGCGGCGTTCAACCTGGTGCCCGTCCAGATCTCGTCGTTCTTCGCCGCGGCGGCCGACGGCAGCGAGCTTCTCCTCGGGGGACGCGCCGACAACGACCAGCTCGTCGTGGAGCGGCGCCTCGCGAGTGGCGCGCCCGATCTGTCCTTCGGCGCGGCAGGAGCGCTGCTGCTCGACGTGGACGAGGCCGGGGCCGAGGTTCGTGCCGTGGCACCGATTCCCGGCGGTGGCGGGGTGGTGGTCACCGAGCGCGCCGGCTCGCAGGGCAGGACCACCGAGGTGGTTCGCTTCGACGACGCGGGCGCAATCGTGAGCACCTACGGGACCGGTGGCACGGTGGTCTACGCCGACGGCAACGAGACGCGGTGGGAGAGCCTCGTGGTGCTCGACGACGGCGGCGTGCTCCTCGGCGGTGGAGCAGCGGACAACTACGGTTTCGGGGCCCTCAACCCCGACGGGAGCCCCAACTTCGACTTGGTCCCCCAGGGGTTCACCTTCGTCGGAGGTCCGCTCCTCGACATGATCCTGGACCCGGTCGCGGGACGGCTCGTGGTGCTGACGATTCCCCCGAGCGGTGGCTTCACACTGAGTCGCTACTGGCTCTGACGCCTGCCCGAGCCAGACGCGGCGTCCGAGGACAAGGCGTCGGCGACCCGGGCGAGCCCGCCCCCCGGATCTGCACCGTTCATCGTGCGGGAGCTGGATATCGGACGCGGCGCGTTGGACCACAGATTGGCCGCGTCATACGCGAGTGGTTGACGTGGAGGCACGATGTTCTGGTTGGGTCTGCTGGCAGGTTGCACGAACGGGTCTGATGACGGGGATCCGCCCGAGGACGAGCCCACCCCGAACGCGTGCATCACGCGGACCTGGGATGCCCAGGTTCCGGGCTCCCTCGAGGGAACGCGCGCCGGACGCACCGAGGGAATCGAGGTCACCATCCCGACCACGGGCCTTTGGGGCTTCTCGACGCAGGGATCGAACTTCGACACCGTCGTCGCCCTGCGCCGGGCGTGCGACGAGTCGGCCATTGCCCGCAACGACGACTGGATCGACCTCGAGTCGTTCGTCCAGGCGGATCTCGAGGCCGGTGATGTCGTCATCGTGGAGATCTCCCCGTACAGTCAGGGCGAGGCCCGGGACTACCGGCTGTCGATCTTCGAGGTCGAGGACGAGGAGGAGACCTGCGACGACGAGCTCGACAACGACGCCGACTTCTTGATCGACTGTCAGGACGACAGCTGCTTCGGCAGCGAAGCGTGTACCGTGGAGTGCCCGGACGGCACGGTGATGGGCGAGCTACCCGTGACCGTGGAGACGGTGGTTCCCAACCGCATCAGCGGCTTCGAGTCCCTCTGCGCCGGCTCGTTCGGTGCGCCGGAGCGAACGTTCGAGTTCACGGCTCCCGAGGCCGGGACCTACGTGTTCGACACGCTCGGCTCCTCGTTCGACACCGTCCTCGCGGTGTTCGACGGCTGCGACGGGGCCGAGATCGACTGCAATGACGACACCGAAGGGGTCCTGTCCGAGGTCCAGCTCGACATGGACGCCGAGGAGACGGTGCTCCTGGTGATCGACGGCTACGGCCCCGGCGACTTCGGGGCTGCCGTGCTCACGGTGTCGCGGGATCCGTTGGCGCCGTAGCGTTCACGTGGCACACTCCGCTCCATGGTGTGGTTGCTCTCACTCGCGGTCACCGGCGCCGCTCCGTTCGGCGCTTCTCCCGTGGTCCGCTGCGCCTGGGGCGACGCGGTGGCGTGCGGCACCAACGAGGGCCGGTCGACCCCGATGGGCCTCGAGGGCCTGACCGATGCCTGCGAGGCGGGCGACGGCGCAGCGTGCGGCCAGGCCGCCTTCGCGCTGCGTCGTGGCCAGGCCGGGGAGCCCGACCTGCCCGGCGCCTTTCGGCTCTACGCCGAAGGATGCCGGGCCGGTCACGCGCCGTCCTGCTGCGAGCAGGCGGCCGCCCATCGCTGGGGACGAGGCACGCCCCTCGACCCCGACGCCTCGTTCAGCCGATACCAGCAGGCGTGTGATGTCGGCGAGCCGTGCGGGTGCGTGGGCGTGGCGGTCCGCGAGCTCGAGGGGCGGGGGACTCCCGCCGACCCCGACCAGGGGCTGGCTCGGCTCGGTGAGCTGTGTGATCGCGAGTATCCGCCGGCCTGCTTCGAGCTCGGTCGCGCCCTCGTCCACCGTGAGGAGCCCGAGCGCGCTCTCGCCACCCATGCCCGGGCCTGTGCGCTCGGATCCGAGCGGGGCTGTCGCCAGCAGACCCGGCTCGACGACCAGCTCGACGAGACCGACAAGCTCGCGCGGTTCGAAGCCTCTTGTGCCGCGGGCTTTCCCGGAGGCTGCCTCTCGGCTGCCGCCGTCCACGCCGATGCCGAGAGGCGAGCGGATGCGCACCGGAGCCGCGAGCGCGCCTGTGATCTCGGTCTGCCCGCAGGGTGTCGATGGGTCGGCATCGACCTCGGCAAGGGCTTCGGGGTTCCCGAGGACGACGTCGCGGCCGTCGCGACCTACGAGCGCGCCGCCGCCATGGGAGACGTCAAGGCCATGCGCTTCCTCGGTCGACGGGCGAAGGACGGCGATGGCATGCCGGCCGACCAGAGCGCCTCGATCGGCTGGTATCGCCAGGCGTGCGCCCTCGAGGACGTGATGTCGTGCAACAAGCTCGCGGGGCTGCACGCCGAGGGGGTGCTGCAGCCCGCGACCGCCGAGGCCGCGGTCGCGCACCTGTGGCCGGTGTGCGAGGCCGGCTCCCACCTCGCTTGTGCGCGAATCGCTCGCTGGCTCACGCCCATCAACGGAAAGCGCTTCTTCGGCGACCCCGCCACGCGCGACCCGCGCATCACCGAGCTCGCGGAGCGGTCCTGCCAGGGGGGCGAGTCGCTCGGCTGCGTCGCGCTCGCGATCCGGTCGCACGTCGGTCTGGACGGCACCGTCGACGAAGCTCGTGCGGCCTGGGCGGCCGAGAAGGCGTGCGATGCCGACGACGCAGTAGGGTGTGCTCGCCTCGCCTGGCACCTGGACCACGGCGCGGGGATTCCCGTCGATCGGTCGCGCGCGCGGGAGCTCTGGCGGCGCGCCTGTGACGCCGATTATTCGTTGGCGTGCGTGCAGCTCGAGCTCCGCCCGCTGCTGCAGTGGTTCGTGGCCCCGTGAAGGGCTTCGAACAGGCAGCGGGCCTGGTCCAGATCCTGTCCTACGGACCGCTCGCCGTCGGCGCGCTCGCCGTAGCTGGCGCGGTCGCTCTCGGGTTCGGCGTGATGGGCGACGTCGGTGAGGGGGCGCTCACCGGGCCGAGCCTCGACATCGAGGGCTGGCTCTTCGATCCCGATCTGGCGATGGACCTCGAGGCGCTCGAGCCCAACGACGTCGTGCCCCTGCTGTTGAGCGGAGTGCCCCCGTGGTGGCTGTACGCCTCCGTCTGGGTCCAGAACCTGGCGCTGCTGCTGCTCGCTCTCCTGCTCGCGGCCCTGACCGTGGGGGCTCGCCGACGCTGGGCGGACGGCGACGACAGCTGGTCGGCCGGGCTCGCCAGTGCGTTCGGGCTGCGTCGGGTGGACGCACGCTGGATCGGGCTCGGGGCGGCGGGTGGGTTGACGGTGTCGTGGCTGCCTGGCCTCTTGCTGGAGCTCCTCGACTCTCGGCTCGGTCTCGACAACACCACCACCGAGATCATCGCCTCGTCCGTCGCGCGGTCCACCTCCACGGAGCTCGCGTTCGGCTTCTTCACGATCGCCATCGCGGCACCGGTGTTCGAGGAGCTGCTGTTCCGGGGCTACTTCTGGTCCGTCTACGAGCGGTGGGCGCCCCAGATCGTGCCGTTCCTCCTCACGTCGCTGGGGTTTGCGTTGGTGCACCTGAGCCCCCTGCACGTCCTCGGGGTCCTGACGGTGTCCGCGTGGCTCGGGTGGCTCCGTTGGCAGTCGGGATCCGTGTGGCCCGGGGTCGCCACGCACGTGGCCAACAACGCCCTCGCCGTCGCCGGGGTCGTGCTGGCCGTGGGGAGCGGGGTGAGCTGGGTCACCGTGGTCGTGGCGGTCGTCACCGCAGCGATCACCCTCTACCTCGCGGTCCTCGCGAGGCGTTGGTCGACGTCCGACGTCGTGGAGTGATCGGGTCGCTGCAGGCTGCGGCCGTCAGTTCGGGGTCAGGAGCACTTCGACCGAGGTCTGCTCGCCAGGAAAGAGCTCCACGACGGCCTGACCGCCGAAGAGCGAGTCGTTCCCGGCGTTCACGCCCTCCAGGAGCAGCCCCACCTCGCCAGCGTCGAGTCCCACGAAGAGGGCACCGCCGTCGGCGCAGGGAACCCCGACGGGGAACCCCGGGGCGAGGTCGGGGCCCAGGAACAGCGAGACGTCGATGGTGTCGACGTTGTTCGCTTCGCAGCCTTGCTTGTCGGGGAATCGCCAGCTGAGGTCGAGGTCGCTGGTCGGGATCGGCTCGGTGCCGGTATCGGGCGGATCGGTCGGGATGGGCGGGGTGGGGGCGGTCGGTCCCGTCGGAATTGGTGGCGAAGGGGGATCCTCGCACACGGGTGAGCCGAAGCAGCCCTCGTCGTCGCAGTCGAAGTCTCCGTCGCCGTCGTTGTCGGCGGCGTCCGAGCAGTCACCTGGCTCCTGGCCCTCGCTGTCGTTGTCGAACAGCAGGAAACAGGCGGTCAACGTCCACCACATCTCGCCTCCATGACTCGCCGCACGTAACCCCTCGAGCGTCGGGGGCGGCGCGGGTCGGCCCGGTCGTCAGGTCGCGTCGCCGCGGGTCAAGGCACCGCGATCGGGTAGGTCTGGTCCAGGAACGTCGTGGGCCAGGGTCCGTCGAAGCCCGAGTCGAAGCACGGGTCCGAGGGACAGGCGCTGCGGCAGCGGGCGGGGTTGAGGGACTGCTGACCGCCGACCGTGGCGTGCAACACGAGCGCGTCGATGGCCGACGTACAGAACTGCTGGTCGGTCGCCACGAGTCGGATCACCGAGTCCCGTTGGGCTTCGAAGGACACAGGCTGGTGAAGGCTCCAGGAGCCGTCGTCGTCGACGAACACGGGCTCGCCATCGACCTCGACCCGGAGGTCGTCGTCGACCACGAAGGGTTGGCTCGGATCCGGGCCGCCCGAGAGCACGTAGGTCAGTCGCTCGCCAGGGTCCAGGACGTCGATCACGACGGTGTCCACTCCGACGGCGCCCTCGGAGTCCACCACGGTGACTTCGACCACCGAGGCGTCGCTGGGCCCGACGATGGCCTCGAAGTCGACGCTCCCGGCGGCGTCGGGGGTCCTCGTGTCGACCAGCACACCGTCGACGCGCAAGTGGGTCACGAGTCGGTCGGGATCGTCCTCCTCGTCGAAGGTCAGGGCCTCGAGAGGGACGGACTGGCCGGGAAATGCCTGAGTGCCGTCCGTCGGCTCGAGGATCCGCACCTCGGGAGGTGCGTTCGTCTCCAGGTCGACGTCGCCGTTGCCCACGAGCTCGACGAACCCCTCGTCCGGATTGACCGCGTTGCTGTCGATCGTGATGCGCCCACCGAACCGTCCGGGACGCCGCGGCCGGAACACGACCTCGAACTCGAACGCGCTGCCGACGGCGACGTCGGCCGGAAGGAGCTCGGTGAAGTCGAGGCCGAACGTGTTGCGCGTAGCGGCGTCCTCGAAGCGGACCGCCTGGACGTCGAGCCTCCCCGTGCCGCCGGCCACGACTCGCACGGTGCGCGTCGCCGCCTCTCCGGGCAACACCCAGCCGAACCCCAAGCGGGCGGGCTCGACGTCGACCCGCGGCTCCATGGCGGTCCCGTCGAGCGCCAAGGTGACCGTGGGCCGGTCCGGATCGTTGGTCACCAGTTCGAGCTGGCTGGTGTGCCGACCCGGCCACCCAGGCACATAGGTGACGTCGAGCGCCACTTGCTCGGAGGGCCCGACCCGGAGGGCCTCCGGGCGGATCAGGCGAAACGACGGCTCTTCGTCGAGCACGAGGTCCTCGATCAGCAGGTCTCCGAGACCCTCGTTGGACACGGTGACGGTCTCGACCTCCTCCGTGCCGACCACGACGCCGTCCCAGCGAAGGTCCTCGGCCGAGAGCCGGAGCTGCGGCCGGGCGAGCTGCAAGGTGTAATCAACGCAGCCCGCCAGCGGCCCGAGCGAGAAAACCAATCCGGCAAACCAACGCATGGCAGCGGGGTACCGTTTCGAGTCGCCGATCGCCAGGCTCCGCTCAAGCCAGGGCCTCGGCGAGTTGCGCTCGCAGCTCGTCCGGGCCTGCCTGGTCGACCTTCAGCCACTGCCGATCGGCGAAGAAGTAGAGGAAATCGTCGGGGGGCTCTACGGCCTCGAGGAACACCGGCAGGATCTGCTTGTCGAAGCGGGCGGCGAGGTAGACCTCGCGCTTCACGTGGTCTGACTCGAACGCCCCGACGGTGCAGCAGACGAGCACGCCTTCGGACGCCTTCATCGCCTTGACGATCTCGCCGGCCCAGCCGAGACCTCCGTGGAGGTGCTGATCGGTCCAGACCTCGCGTCCGACCTCGCGGGTCGCCTCGATCACGGACGCGACGCGGTCCCGATCCCGATGGGCGTACGAGACGAACAGGTAGGCGCCGGTGGGCAGCGGGGGGGCCTCGGGAGCGGGTGCGGCTGGCGCCGGGGGAGGGGGCGGTTCGGCGGCGCGCTTCTCGGTCGCGGACGGGCGGTCGACGCGTCGACGGCTTCCCACAGCGAGGGCCGCGAAGACAGCCACCACGGTGACGAGGACGGTCGCGTAGGCCCCGTAGCGGACCGCGCCCGAGGTCAGCGTGAGGGTGAAGACGACGAGCAGCGCGATGGCGACCGCCCCCAGACCCCCCGCGATCGCGAGCCATCCGCCTGTGGATCGAGACTCGGGCGCGCTGGTCGGGAGGGCCTCGCTGGCCGGTGGCGGAGCCGGAGCCTGGGCCGGTGGCCCGCCGCGTTCCGGCTCCGGGGGACCGCCTCGCCCCTGGTCCGAGGGGCCGTCGGGTGCCTCGTCCGGGCCGCCGTCGGTCGGCGTCCGCCGGGCCAGGGTCTCTCGCACGGCCTTGGCGATGGCCTCGAAGCCGACGAGCTCGACCGTCTTCCACAGGTCGATGGCCGGGAGGTCGCGGAGGCCGACCGCGGCCGCGTGTACGTCCAGCCGGGCGAGGACGAGTCGCTCCGCGGCCCACGCCTCGAACGCGCGCCGCTCGAGCGTCATGCGCTCCGTCGAGAACGCGGCGTCCTTCGACCAGAGCACCACGACGACCACGTCGGGCGTGATCGGGTACAGGCTCGGCTTGCTGACCTCCCCTCGCACCCACAGGCCCCGGGCCTCGAGGTACTTCGCCAGAGCCTGGGCTCGCTCTCGGTCCTCGCGCGCCGCGACGATCTCGACCTGGGCCATGCAGTCCTCCGGGACGGGGCATACCACGAGCGTCCGCGGCGGTCGCCATCGACCCTCAGCGGGCCAGTCGCCGCCCGCGAGCGGACAGGGTCTGGCGCACCGCTTGCTCGAACGGCGTCGACGACAGCCCGAGGTGCTCCCGGGCCACGGCGTCACCCATCACGAACGGGGCCCGGAACTCGTAGAGCATCTCCGGGACCTCGCGGACCACGGGATCGAACCATCCCACCAGGTGGAGGAGCCAGGGCGGGGTGACCTGGACGCTCACGCGCTCACCCAGCAGGTGGGACACGAGCTCCACCACCTGCCGGTACGAGCGTGGCGCCTCGGTCGGTACGTGGACCACCGGCGGCGGGGTGGAGTGCAGCCCCACTGCGGCCAGGGTCCTCCCGCAGTCGTCGATGTAGGTCCAGGAGTGGGGCGCGTCGGGGTCGCCGAGCCCCCGCGGGGTCTGCTTGCGCCCGAGCCGACCGAACACCTCCGAGCCGAGCGCCGAGGCGTCGACCTCGGGTCCGAAGAGGTCGCTCGCACGAACCTGGACGACCTCGAGCCGCCCCTGGACTCGGAGCTCCTCGAGCTGCCGGGCCATCGCCGACCGCACCCGACCCTTGTCCGAGTTGGGTCGGTGAGGGTCGTCTTCGGCGAAGGGGCGGTCGCCCGGCGGACCGTACAGGTAGAGGTTCTCGAAGCTGACCAGGCGGGCTCTCGCGGCCTCGCATCGTGCGACGACCGCGGCCTGAAGCGGGGGCCAGTGGCTCTTCCAGAGGTGGTAGGGCAGCCCGAGGGCCTGGTAGACGACGGCGGGCGAGCCGTCGGGCACCGCACGGTCGAGGAACGCGCGGTC
Source organism: uncultured Enterobacteriaceae bacterium (assembly GCA_964655065.1). GTDB lineage: Bacteria > Myxococcota_A > UBA796 > UBA796 > DRPG01. The sequence continues at coordinate 9,905 of CAZZLC010000058.1, forward strand.
CCGTACGTCACCCAGGAGATGATCGGCTCCCCCGACCGGCTCGCGCGGAGCCGTGCGGCTGACGAGGACGGGACGCACGCCATGCTCCACGAGTACCCGCGCGGCGGACCGGCCCACGGGCCCCGCGCCCAGAATGACGTGCCTGGTCGTTGTGGTCTCGGACATGGCGCCTCCGCTGCTCGAGCCGAACCTATGGGATCCGGATCTGGAAGGCTTTGCCCAGGATCGGCACGGGATACTCCGATCCCGCAATCCCTGGAGGGTTCACTCCGAGACCAGCCGCTCCTCGAGAAAGCGGCGCGTCTCGGTGATCGCCAGCCCCTGCTGCTCGAAGCGGGTGAGGTCGGTGTCGGGCTCCCGGGAGCTCTCGGCGATCGGCTGCTGGAACTGGGTGTGGACCGCGCCTTCGAGCACGACCTTCTCGATGGTCGCCTCGGTCATGCGCTCCTGGAGACGTTCCGGGAACCCGCCGTCTGGCGGAGCGGCGCGGTCGAGCTCCCCGAGCAGAAAGAGTACGTCCTGGGTGACGAGCGGGTAGAGCTGCTTGGGCTTCAGCCCCTGCCAGAACGGCGCACCCGCGGGGGCCCACAGCACCGCCGCCTCGACCTCGGGCCGCTCTGCGGCGGTGAACAGCGCCATCACGCCGCCGATGCTGTAGCCGCCGACGGCGATGCGCTCGGGGTCCAGGGCCACCGCCTCGGTGACGTCTCCGTCGAGCGAGAGCTCCATGGCCTGCTTCACGAGGTCGACGGTCTGTCGGTGGTACTTGCGGGAGTTGTACCGGAGCTCGAGCCCGTCGGACACGACCACGACGTAGCCCCAGCTGGCCAGCGTCTCGTGGAGGCTCTGGTGGTAGTAGGCCTGCACGTTGGAGCCGAGCACCCAGAACATCGATGGGGCCGGGCTGGGCGCTCCGATGGGCTCGAAGACCGTCATCGCCGTGGGTTCGTCGTTGGCGCCGTCGACGACGTCCACCCGGCGTTCGGTCCACTCGTAGGGGCCGAGCTCGGCGGGTGGCTCGTCGAAGTACAACGGGTCCCAGATGGGGAAGATGAGCCCGCCGCAGCCGCTGAGCGAGGACGGCAACAGCACGAGGACGATCAAGGTGAGCAGACGCGGCACGGTCCCGCGTTCTCGCGTGAGCGAAGCGAGGGGAGACGACCGAGCGAATCGCGCGGAGCGCGCTTCGCGACGGCGAGCGGGACCGGTCGACAGTGCGGTCTCGGTCTCTGCGCCGGCGCGCTTGGCGAAGCCGAGCGCGGAGCAGGCGACGAAGTCGACTGCCGGCCGAGACCGAGGGGCGCCCAGACATCGCGGTCAGCGTGCCGGCGCGACCTCTGGCGCCGGGCCTGCGGTTCAGCCCTCGAGGCGCAGCCGCGCGCCCAGCGTGACGGAAGCCCCGCCAGGCACGTCGACGGCACTCGACACGATCGCCGTCTCGACACAGCCAAAGTCGGCTTCCTCTCCAGGAGTCAGCTGGGAGACCTCGGCATGGCCCGGATTCCAGAGCACCACGTCGCGGTGGCCGCGCCCCTCGATGACGAGCCGCCGCGGGCCGTCCTCGACCGTGACCGGTCCGGAGTGCGGCACCACGAGGTCGACGGGACCGGAGAGCGAGGTCGGTCCCTCCACGCGTCGGTCGGCTCCGGTGAGCTTGTCGAAGCCCACGGCATCGAGACCGTGAACGCGCGCTCTCGCGGCGTCCAGGCGCAGGTAGGTGTGCAGGCAGCCCGTGATCGAGCGGGACCGCCCCGACCGATCGTCGTGAACGAGCTGGAGCGTGAGGTCGCGGTCGACGGTGACGCGGTACCGGAGCGAGAACGCCCAGTCACCGTCGTCGTGGTCGAGGCCCCACTCCGCGGAGGCGGCCCCGTCCACGGTCTTCTGGGAGAGCAGGGTCCACCGGCGGGTCCGGACGAGCCCGTGAGCCGGGGTGCCTGTGTCCGCAAACCACGGCCAGCACAGCGGGATCCCTCCCCGGATGGCCCGTCCCTCCTCGAAGTGCGCCCTGGACGCCACCCACAGCACGTCGTCGTGCCCGTGGGGAACCCAGGAGACGACGGTTGCCCCGATGGGATGGACCCGTGCTCGACCGTGTGCGCCCTGTAGGACCGTGGCCTCGTTCACGTGCAGCTCCCGGACCGCGCTCTACCATGCGCCGCCAGAACACGTGAGCTTCCCGGAGCGGCGACCTGGAGTGCACCGCGAGGTTGTGTCGCGCTCCTCCAAGGGCGCTCGCCGCGTGCGCCCGGCCGCACGGGAGGCAGGGTTGCGACGGTTGTTCTGCTCGATCGTTCGGGCTGCAATCGCCGCGGGCAGCTCGTCGAGGGCGATGCGGCGTCGGTGAAGGGCTGATGGTCACTCGCCCCCTGTTGCGGCAGCGTGCGAGTACGCCACAGTGGGTCCACGACATGCTGGTGAACGGCGTGACGCTGTCCCCATCGACGCTCCGCCGTCCGGAAAGGGCTGGCATTAAGCTCGATTAAATCGCTCCGATCTCCGCTCCGGGCGACTGGTCGTGCGTGGACAACGTACACGGGAGCCGACCATGACTCGTATCGCCCTCTCCTCACTCACCGCCGTGCTGCTCTTCGCGTGTTCGGGCGGCCCCGAGCCCACCTCCGACGAGACCACCGAGCAGGCGTGCATTCCCTCCGACGAGGTCTGCGACGGGGTCGACAACGACTGCGACGGCGACGTCGACGAGGGTCTGGACCAGACCTTCTTCGCCGACATCGACGGTGACGGGTTCGGCGACGCCGACGCGGCGGTCGTCGCCTGCGCGGCCCCTGACGATCACGTGGCCATCGACGGCGACTGCGACGACGCCCTGGCGTCGGTGTCTCCCGAGGCCCCCGAACAGTGCGACGGCATCGACAACGACTGCGACGACGTCGTGGACGAGGACTTCATCGTCTTCGACGATCTCGACGGTGACGGATTCGGGGACCCGGCCTCCGAGGCGGTCGATTGCGCCCCCACGCCCGATCTCGTCGCGATCGGCGGGGACTGCGACGACACCCGGAACGACGTGAACCCCGACGCCCTCGAGATCTGCGACGGGCTCGACAACGACTGCGACCCGCTGACGTCCGAGGCGTCCACGGCCGCGTTCGTCGCGGACGATGGCAGCGTCGACCCCGGATTCGGTGCCGTCCTCGCCGGAACCGCCGACGAACCCGCGCTGGTGGCCCTCGACGCGCCAGGCACCCTGCACATCTGCGAGGGCACGTGGTTCACGCGCTTCGACGTGCAGGCCAAGGGCGTTCACCTCCGTGGCGTGTCGGGCTCCGAGCGCACGATCCTGGATGCGGCCGGGGCCGGTCGCATCGTCTCGATCTTCACTGCGAACTCCAGCTTCTCCATGAAGGGCCTCACCCTCCAGAACGGCGATGCCACAGCCGACACGAGCTGCGTGGCGGGCGCGGGCGGCGCGATGTGCGTGCGCAACACCGCGAGCCACTTCACCTACGAGGACCTGGTGCTGGTGGGGAATCGCGCGCAGATTGGAGGCGCGATGTTCGCGGCGATCGGGACGCACACGCTCACGAACGTCGTGATCTCGGACAACGCCTCGGAGAACCGCGGGGGAGGCCTCGCCACCGACCGCGCGCAGATCGTGCTCCAGGACACCGAGCTCACCCGAAACGTCAGCGGAGGCAGCGGAGGCGGGATGTCCGTCCTGAATGGCTTTCTCGACCTCGACGGCGTGGACGTGATCGACAACTCGGCGGCCGTCGGGGGCGGGATCTTGGCGAACACTCGCCTCACCGCGCGGAACACGCGGATCCTGGACAACGAGGCCTCGGAGCGGGGCGGCGCCCTGCGTCTGGGCGGTGGAGCCGATTCACTGTTCGAGGACACGGTGGTGCAGGGCAACGTGGCCCCCGTCGCGGGAGCCATCGAGCTCGCGCTGGCGGCCGACGCGACGATGACCTGTCGGGGTACGGTGGGCGTCTCTGCGGGCATCTTCGACAACGAGACGACGTCGCCGGACGGCGGTGCCGTGACCATCGCAAGCGGCACCTTCCTCGCGGAAGACTGCGACTTCGCCGACGCCGGAGCGCGCAATGCCCCCCACGACTTCCGATTCGACAGCGACGGCAGCACCCTCGATCTCGCCGACGCTGACGACGCTACGCTGATCTGCACGGTCGACGGCTGCGAGGCCGTGCTCTGAAGACGACCCTTCGCCCGCGCACCGACACGGCGGAGCTCTCCTGGGTGGCATGGCCGCTCCCGTGCGGGGAGGGCCCACCAGTCGCCAGGACCCCGGGACCGATCAGTCCCAGAACACAGCCGTCAACCTACGGTTGGCCGACTCGCCAACGTTGGCCTGGGTCCCCCGGCAGTTCAGCACGTCGACAGCGTAGCCAGGGTCGTCGAACGGGACCTCGTCCAGCGAAAGCGCGCACGTCGCCTCGAAGACGACCTCGGCGGGAAAGGGCACCCCGGCAACGAATCCCTCACCTTCGCCCCTGATCCTCCAGCTGTCACCCTCTTCCTCGACCGTTCCCCGGACCTCGAGGCCGAAGCCGGTTCCCGAGCCGTCGGGCTGGCTGCTGATCGCGTAGGCGAGGTCGAGCTTCGCCAGGTCGGCGTCGACGTCGAGCACCCCGCGTCGCGGGGTCGTGTAGTAGGTGCCGGGATCGTCGAAGAACTCGACATCGAGCTCTACGAGAGCCCACCGACCGTCCAGCCCACGGGGCTCCGGTGCTGTGTCCTCTGCCGGGTCTTCGCCGGACGGATCGACCGCAGGCTCCCGCTCCGGCGTCTGCAGCTCGAGGCACCCACAAAGGCTCGCCACCACCAGCGTCGTCACTGCACGCATCGCACGCTCCTCGTCAGTCCCACAGTTCGATGGAGAGGTCTGCCGTGGGCGGCTCGCCCGTAGCGGCGCTCATGGTCCCTTCGCAGCGCAGGGTGTCGACTCGCCCACCCGCGCCGTCCGAGGACGGCACGTCGACGTCGAGGTCACATAGCAGATCCACCGCGGCGGACCCCCGTGAAGGCGAGCCCGCCACGAGAAACGGCCCGGAAGCCGACAATCGCCAGTCCTCGTCGCTGTTCTCGAAGGTGCCTTCGACGTCGAGCCTCATTCCATCCCACAGGCTGACGTCCTCGTCGATGGTTCCCCATCGGAACGACACGTCGAGCCAGGCCCGGTCGTTCTCGACCTCGAGCCACCCCTCGAGCCGGTCCGTCTGCTGCTCGATGCTCTCGGCGAGGAACTGCAGGTCGAGCTCCACGGGCTCCCACCGCCCCTCGGGGGACGGGCCGACAGGCCCCGAAGGATCCGGGCTCGGCGCGTCCGAATCGTTCGGGTCCGTCGCGCTGGGGGTGTCCTGCGGGACCTGCTCGATGCAGCCTCCGGCTGCGGCCAGCCAAACCATCACGTTCATCCCTTCACTCCACGGGCCGGGGCGGAGCTCGCCCATCCGCCAGCCGCGGAGCAAGGCTCGTGCCACGGGCGAACGGCACAGGATCGAGATGCGGGGGCCCCGAGTCCCCGAGCCGCCCAGAAGGTCCGCCCGGCGCCCGGGGCACGCCCGGATGGCGGGACGGCTCGCCGAGGCGCACGTGGTCGCCGGGCTCTGGACCGTCAGCTCCGGGTGTCGCGGATCCTGAAGGAAGCGCGCGGAGACCGCTCAGGTGCGGCGCTCCTTGGGGCCGTCGAACGCCTCGAACAGCGCGATGTGCGCGGGCCGGCCGAGCGGCCCCCGTCGGGTGGGGTACCCAGCGATCCAGTCGAGCAGCATCGGCAGGTTGGCATCCTGCGCTTCGGGGCTCGGGTACTTGTGCGGCTCCCACGGCCGCTGGCGCGCGTGCGCCTGGCACGTCTCCACGGACGGATCGAGAAACACCAGCCGCGTCGCGCGATCGAGCGCGAATGCGAGCAGGTCGGCGTAACAACCCTCGATTACCCAGTCCTCGTGGGCCTCGGCGAAGGCGCGCACCGCGGCGCCGGCCTGGTCGAGGGGGGCGCGCTCCGGGGAGGCCGTCGGGGCTTCCGGGGGCGCCCAGGCGAGGGTGTCGAGGTCGAGGTGGGCCACCCGCCCATCCTGGACCAACGAGCGTGCCAGCGTGGACTTCCCCGCGCCCGAGTTTCCGAAGACCACCAGCCGCATCGCTCCCTCCGAGGACGGAGGCCCGCCCACGGCCGGTGTAGCGGCCCGAGCCGCCGATGTCCGGCCGGAGAGTCCACGCCCCCGTCGAGCGAACCCTGGGCAGCCGCGACCCCGGACGAAGCCTGGTCAGCGCTCGCTTGCCGGGTCGGTGATCTCGTAGCGACGCATCAGTCGACGGAGCTGGTATCGGTCCTTGAGCCCGAGAGACCGCCAGGTCTGCTCCCGCTTCCACCCGCAGGCGTCGAGGGCGGCCACCACCTCCTCGCGGGAGATGTCGCTCTGGTGCCTCCGCGTGACCTGGTCCGGAGTGTCCGGGGCGCCGACACCATCGGCTTCGGGAAGCCGGAGCGGGGATCCCGGCGGCGTCGCCCCCAGCGCGTCCCAGATGGCCTGCTCCAGCTCGCGGACGTTCCCGTCCAGCGGTCGCGAGAGCAAGCTGTCCACCAGATCACAGGCGATCCGAGGTTCGCGGTTCTCATCGAGGAGCTGGGGAGCGAGGTGCGGATCCTCGGTCGCCAGTTGTCGCCCCAGGAAACGGAGCAGTAGCGGGACGTCGCGAATCCGCTCGCGCAGGGGTGGGATCGGGATCCGGATGACGAAACGCGCGACAAGGTCGTGCTTGAGGTCGTGGGGGTTCCGGTTCGTCGCCGCGATCAGTCGCACGTCGGAGACGCGCGACCGCGCCTCGCCGAGGCGCTGGTACTCGCCCGAATCGAGCACCCGCAGGAGGTGGGCCTGCAGAGCGTGCGGCAGCTCGCCGATCTCGTCCAGGAACACCGAGCCCCCGTGAGCCTCCCCGACGAGCCCCGGGCGGTCGGGCATGCCCGGGTTGGGGTAGTTCCGGACGTTGCCGAAGAGCTCGGCGTCGATGAGTCCCTCGGGAAACGTGGCAGAGTTTCTGGCCACGAAGGGCCCCGCGCTTCGCGCGGAGTGACGGTGGAGGGCGCGTGCCACGAGCTCCTTGCCCACACCGGTCTCGCCGTACACCAGCGCGTGTCGCCTTCGCGGGCCATACGTTCGAAGGAGTGCGCGCAGGTGCCAGCAGGCCGGCGACTCCCCGACGAGGCCATCGTCGTCCGGTTCTCCGAACGGGTGAAGCCGTCCCTCGGCAGGCGGGAAGGGCTCTGTCGGCGCGACAGCGAGGAGCAGACGGTCGCCGATGGTCAGACGGCTTCCCACGCTCACGCACCGGGTCTCGCCCGTCTCGAGCGGCCGACCGTCGATGACCACTGCCCGACGTCCGATGGCGCGGACCTCGAGCCAGGTGTCGTCGAGCCGCCGGATCTCCAGCTGCTCACGAGAGACCCGTGGGTCGGCGAGCGGTGGGCGCGGCTCGACGCCCGAGGGACGCTCGCGGTACCAGCGAACGCGGTCCTTCGAGCCATCGTCTCCTCGACCGAGGATGCCCGAGCCGCCGAATCGGCCGACCTCGCCGACTCGAGCGGGCTCGGCGACGCTCCACGCGATCACGAGCTGGAGCCCGCGGAAGAGCGAGTCCGATGTCTCCGGGACTTCAGCCTTGCTTTCGAGGGTCTCACCATCGAGTGACATGCGACCCATTCACGCGATGGCGGTGCGGCGTCGACCTGACGAGCCCGGGCGTCGGGCGGGCAGAGTGGGCCGTTTGGTGGCACTGGCGGCGCTACCGCACCAGCAGCGTGGTGGTCAGGCTCGTCTCACTCCTTCGGAAGTAGACGTGGTCGGCCTCCCCGTCGAGCGACGGCGCGCCGACGAAGCGGAAGCGCAGCTGGAGCATCGGGTCCTCGACGGCGAAGGCGTCGGCGAGCGGCTCGCGCACGTCGGCTCGGAGCGCCCCTTCCAGGGCGAAGCCGTCGTCGTTGTGCACGAGCACGGGATCGCTCGAGGTACGTCCGCTGAACCCCTCGGTGAAGCTGTCGGCGCGAACTCGCTCGGCGACCAACCCCGAGAAGTCGTGCTCTGGCGTACCCGAGCGTCGGTGAACGCGGCTGGTGAGCGTCGCCTTCTCGACTTCGACGACCTCGACGTCCGGGAGGTGCCAGCTCATGATGCTGCGAAACTCGGCGTCGCCGTGATCGCCTGCGCCGATGAAGTAGAAGCGCGAGTGGCCTCCATCCGCGCTGTTGCCGTACAACGAGACGTGCACGCTGGGGGACCAGCGGATCCGCCGCGCCGTGGTGAAGCTCCACGCGACCGGAGTCTCGAGGTTGTGGCCCCACCGGTCCGTGGCGGAGGTGGTCAGGCGGAGGTCGTAGCGCCGGGCCGGCGTTCGGAGCTCCGTCCCGTCGGCGTACTCGAGCGGCAGGTCGACCGCGAGCTCGGTAGCATCGGCATTCCAGGTCAGCGTGGCCGGCGCGCTGGTGACCAGTGCTCGTTCGGTTCGCTCACGGTGCATGGGCTCGCTGAAGCGAATCGAGATCCTGGTCCCGACGCGAACGCCCCGACTGTCGGGCGGCGGATGGATGCGAACGACCGTCGGAGAGGAGGGTGCAGGCGTCCCCGAGACCAGGGCGACCATGCTTCCCAGCGCGACGAGCGCCGCGAGCAGTCCCCATCTCCAGCGGCTCTCGCGGCGCGGCCGTTGCCGTTCCTCTCGCGTCGTCGAGCCACTCGACCAGCCGGCCACCGAAGGCAACGTGGTGGGGTCGTAGGGGCGCGGCGTCACGGAACCGAGGTGCTGCTCGCCCCGCCACACCGCGAGCAGGACGTCACAGTCGCCGATGCGGTCGGAAAGGCGGGGGAGCAGGGCCCCCGAGATGGCCCGGACGTGGCGTTCAGGGAGGTCGGTGCGAAGTAGGTGGACGGGTGTACAGTGTCCGCGCGTGGCTCGCCAGAGGGCCTCGAAGCGGTCTTCGCCTCCGAACGCGCGCTGCCCCGTCGCGATCTCGTACAGGACGCATCCGAGGGAGAACACGTCCGCACGCACGTCGACACTCCGGGCATCCCGAGCCTGCTCGGGTGCCATGTAGCCGGGCGTGCCCATCAGGATGCCCGTCTCGGTTCTGCCGAGCTGGGTGCCCACGGGGTCCGTGAGCTTGGTCAGGCCAAAGTCGGCGACCTTGGGAATCCAGGACTCCCCGGTCGGTGCGAGCAGCACGTTCGCGGGCTTCAGGTCCCGATGCAGCCGCCCTGCCCGGTGGGCCGCCTGGACGCCGCGCACGATGCCTTCACCGAGAGCATCGACGAGCGGTAGGTCGAGCGGCGACTCCGTCGCGAGGAACGTCTCCAACGTCGGACCGCGGACGAGCTCCATGATCAGGCCAGCCTCCCCGTCGACCCAGACGAGATCGGTCACCGCGACGACGTTGGGATGGCGTACCGCCTGCTGCGCCTGACCCTCCCGATGGATCCGAGCTCGTACCCGGGGATCGGGATGGTGGACGACCTTCAGCGCGTGAAGCGAGTCGTCACGCGCGTCCCGCACTTCATAGACGTCTGCGGTCCCACCACGGCCGAGGTGGGAGAGAACCTGGTAGGGACCGACCTGTGCGCCGATATCGAGCCGCATAGCCGTCGCCTGCCTCCTGGGCTCCGCCAAGAGCAGATAGCCAGCCGGCCACCTTGCGTACCACCCTCGAGCCACATCGATTGGCGAGAGGGCCCGGAATCTGGTCCGGCGCTTGCAGCCACGACGCGACGCGGCGGGCGGACCGTCGCGCAAGGAGGCCTGCGTGCAACCCTACCTTTCATCGTTTGCTGCATTGTTCCTCTCGAGCCTCGCCCCCGTGGCGAGCGCCGCCGAGGTGTCCACGTCCATCTCGTTCATTCCAGTGATCGCGCTGCAGGACGTTGCGCTGTCGGGCTCCGACAGGGTCGCGGTCAACGACCGGGCCCTCGCCGTGAGTCCAGATAACGCCAAGGCTTTCGTCATCGCGACCAACGACACCGGCCAGGTGGAGGTCGGTGCAGATGCCGAGGTTCAGGACGTGATCTCCAACGGGAAGGTCTTCATGCGGGACCGCTCCTGTGCCACCGGAGACGTCGAAGCGGACGTCTACCGAGCCCAGAATCAGGTGGAGATCCTCGGCGACCTCAAGGTCGCGCAGAAGGCGGCCGTCGAGCAGATGGCCATTCGGGTGGCCAACGAGAAGGTGGCCAAGACCGTCGACCCCGTGACGCAGCGCCGCGTCGCCAAGGCCGAGGCGCCGAGCGTGTTGACCAAGCCCGACCAGGTGCACACCGTGGAGCTCTCCCCCGCCACCTACGGGGCGGTCAAGGTGGAGCGCGGTGCCACCGTCAAGGTCGCGGCCGGCAACTACGTGATCGAGCGCCTCCAGATGGAGCCAGGGAGTCGCCTGGTTCTCGACGAGAGCCTGGGTCCCGTCAACATCGCGGTGAAAGGCGCCATCAAGTGGGCAGGCGATGTCGAGCACGTGGGAAGCCGGCGTCCCCTCGGCACGGTTCTGGCCGAGACGTCGAGCTGGATCCACCTCGAGACGGAGCTGAAGGGCTCGCTCGTCGCGCCGAAGGCGAGCGTGAACATGGTGAAGTCCAACGCGATGAACGTCGGGAGCGTGTGGGCCAAGCGGGTGGAGCTGCACCAGGGCTCGACGATCGTGCGTTCGACGCCGTGCTTCGAGGCCCACTGCTTCTGGGAGAACCCCGCGTCCACGCTCGAGCTCGCGAAGCAGAAGGTCCTCGTCAGCCGCGCCCGCCTCCTGGAGCCCCGCGAGGACGCCCTCGAGCAGCTCCAGTACGACCTCGAGGACCTCCTGGGGAAGCTCCGGGCAACGACGCAACCGGCGGAGCTCGGGTCGCTGCTCGACAGCCCGGAGCTCGACGACGCTGGGCGCCGGCTGAAGAAGGTGGCTGACGAGATCGGCGATGCGAAGGGTGCGATGCGGTCTCTCGAGACGCTGGTTGCCTCCCGGAAGCTCGCCAAGGCCGAGGACCTGATCGAGGACGCGACGTGCGTCGAGGACGAGGCCCTGGCCACCGACGTTGCGGACAAGGCGGGAGCTCTGAAGGCCAAGCTCGCGAGCATGGTCGACTCCACCCAGACGCCCGACGATCTCGACCCCGTCATCGAGCAGACCGAGCGGCTGTTCCGCGAGCTCGTGCAGCAGACGTCCGACGTGCCGCAGTGCGATCTGGATCTCGCGAGCACCTACTCGAAGACGCAGGAGGTCCTGAAGGTCGCGAAACGGGAGCTCGATGACGAGGGCCTCGAGGCCAACAGCGCCGCCGCGAAGCTCGAGGCCGCCGTCGCGCGCGCCCGTGAAGCCGCGCTCCCGTCCGAGCTCGAGAAAGCCATCATCGACCTCGAGGACGCCATGGAGTCGGCGGGGCTGGCCGCGAAGAGCGCGGCGAAGAAGGCGGCAAAGGACCAGTTCGCTCTTCAGGCCGTGGTCGCCAACGTTCCGGAGTAGTCTCGCTCGCGCGAGCCAAGCGAGCCGGAGACGATCAGGGGGCGGCGGAGCTGCCTCCCGTCTGACGGCGCAGTAGGCTCCGGAGAGACAGGAGCACGCAGTGAATTTCGACCAGGCCCTCCAGACCCTCGTGGACGCTCTCGATCCCGTCGCCCACCGCACCGACCGCGAGGTCCTCGGCGCGTGCCGCAGCGTCGCGGATCTCGACCGGATCGTGGACGACGGCGGCTGGCTCGGGCCGGCCGACGGCAAGAAGCGCCGCAAGCTCGTGCGACACGGCAGCGGGACCTACCTCGTGGTCGAGTACGACGACGGCTGGTCCACGCGACTGGGGCAGGCCGCGTTTCGATGAGGTCGGCGAGGTCTCGCACGCCTGCGCGACAGGCTGCCCCATGTTCGTCCTGACCTGCCTCTTCTCGACCGCACTCGCGGGCCCGGCCCTCCGGACGGCTTTGCCGACGCGGTCCCCGACTTCGTCGACACGCTTCCCTGAAACGCATCCCGGGACGCGGAGTCTCCCCCTCGGGTGCACTCGCGGCCTCGATGGCCTCGAAAGGAGTTTGTCCCGTGCGATGGATTGGCGTGGCGATGCTGTGGCTTGGTGCGTGTGCGACCGGAGGGGCTGACATCGCCGCTCCGACGAGCATCGCGACCCTCCGACCCCAGGTCGAGGTGGCGTCGCCGCGGTTCATCGAGCTGATCCCGGAACGTCCCGATCTCACCGTGGTCGTCGACGGCTACCGGTGGCTCGAGGGGCCGATCTGGCACCCTGGACGGCGGGAGCTCCTGTTCTCGAGCATCCCCGACAACGCGATTGTGAGCTGGGACCCGCGGGCCGGGGAGCGGGTGTGGCTCGACCGGAGCGGCTACACCGGAGCCGAGCCGTTCACCGGCCCCGAGCCGGGCTCCAACGGGCTGGCGCTCGATCCAGAGGGCCGCGTGGTGGTCTGCCAGCACGGCGACCGCCGCATCGTCCGCCTCGACGAGCGGGGCCGGATGCAGACCCTCGTGAGCCACTACGAGGGCAAGCGGCTGAACAGCCCCAACGACGCCGTGTTCGCGGGCAACGGCGATCTGTACTTCACCGATCCCCCGTTCGGACTGCCGGCGACCTACGAGGACCCGGCCAAGGAGCTGTCGTTCAGCGGCGTGTACCGGCTGTCCGCCGCAGGTGAGCTGACGCTGCTCACCCGTGACCTGAGAGGGCCGAACGGCATCGCGCTGTCCCCCGACGAGCGCACGCTCTACGTGAGCGACGTCGATCCCTCGCGCCCGGGGTGGTGGGCCTTCCCCATCGAGGACTCGGGCGAGCTGGGCGAAGGCCGGATGTTCGCCGGCGCGGAGCCATGGCAGAAGCGCCGTCGTGGGGGCCCTGATGGCATCGAGGTCGACGAGCAGGGCAACCTGTTCGCGGCAGGCCCGGAGGGAGTCTACGTCTTCGACCCCGATGGCGCGTTCCTCGGTGCGCTCGTCACCGGCATCGTGACCAGCAACCTCGGCTGGGGGGAGGACGGCTCGACGCTGTTCGTGACCTCGAGCGACCGGGTACTGCGGCTCCGGGTGAACGCCCGGGGGGCCCACTACGAGCCTGCATCGCCGCCAGAGGGCCCCGACTTCGTGATCTCCGCCAACGACAGCAAGTTCGTCCGCGACGCCGGCCGCGCGACCTATCCGCCGAACCCCGTGTCCGAAACGGCGACCCTGCTCGACGCGGCGACCACCCCGGCCACCGTGGTGGCGACGGTCCCCGTCCGTCACACCATCCACGGTCCACCACAGTCCGCCGCGGTCACCGCCGATGGTCGGCTCGGCTTCGTGTCCGCGCCAGACCGATATGACCACGGGCGCGGCGTCCAGACGAAGCTCGACACCCTCCAGGTCGTGGACTTCACGCTGGACCCGCCGAAGGTGACGGCCCGAATCGACGTTGGCGCCCACCCCCAGGGGCTCGCGCTCACCCCCGACGAGCGGCTGCTCCTGGCTGCCACCGCCGGCGGAACCGTGGCCGTACTGACGATCGACGAGCAGACCGCACAGCTCACGTCGACGCTCGCCCTCGGCAAGGGCAAGCTCGCGGGCGTCGCGGTGACCGCCGACGGTCGGAGCGCCATCGTCGCCAACCGAGACGAGCAGGGACTCAGCGTGCTCGACATCGAAGGCACCGAGGTCCGGTTCAGCGGAGAGCGCATCGCGAGCGGCGTCACGCCCTACGCGGTGGACGTCTCGGCCGACGGTCGCCTCGCGGTCGTGAGCAACGTCGGGCTGGCTGCGATCGACGACCGCATCGGGACCCCAGTGCCCGACGCCGACACGCTCACGCTGATCGACACCTCCGAGCGTCCGTTCCGGGCGGTTCAGCACCTCACGGTCCCGTCGATTCCGGAGGGGGTCGCCATCTCACCGGACGGTCGCTTCATCGTGGCGAACTGCATGGACGGCTCGAACCTCGGGCCGGAGGCCTTCGGGCATCAGGACCAGGGCACGCTGGTGCTCTTCGAAGTGCGGCACGGCCGGGCGTTCGAGCTCGACCGAGTGCCTGGCGGCACGGCGTCGCAGGGGGTCGCCTTCACCAGTGACAGCGAGCGCGTGCTGGTGCAGTTCAACGTCGAGAAGGAGATCGCGACGTATCAGCTGGTCGGCGGGTCACTCGCGGACACGGGGCACCGCATCCCCCTCACAGGGGGACCCACGTCGCTGCGGACCGCACCTCGCCGGGCTCGGTGAACGTCGCCCGGTGGACTCGGGTGGCAGGAGCGCCACCACGAACGCCAGGGGCGACCAGCCTCGACCCCGGGCTGGGAATCACTGGGACGCGACGATCCTCACGACCCCCTTCCCCATGAAGTCGCGAGCTTTCAGGCGCGCGATCGCCGCATCGAGGTTCGTCCAGTCCCCGAGGTCGACGACGTCGGGCTTCAGACGCCCCTGCGCCACGAGGGCGAGGAGGCGGGTCAGCCAGCGGCGAGGCGGAACGACCTCGGAGTGGGCGTAGAGGTTGAGGCCCACGAGACGCGCCCGTCCTCTGCCGATCAGGGGGCCGTAGGCGATCTCGGGACCCCCGCCGTGACCCACCACCACGGCCGTCCCGTCGGGCTCGAGCCTGCCGAGCGCCTGGCTGAGCAGCGGTCCACCCACCGGCGCCGCGACGAACGCGAACGGGCCCGCGTCGCCGATCTCTCCGACCAGGACATCCTCGGCGCCGAGCGCTCGGACGTGGTCGACCTGGGTCTCGCTGCGAACCAGGGCGGTGACGCGGCAACCTGCGAGCCTCGCGAGGGGTACGGCGAATCCCCCGACCCCGCCCGTGGCTCCGAGGACGAGCGCCCGGGTTCCCACGAGCCCGCCCCCCGCGGCGTCGACCATCGCGAGCGCGGTCCCGGCGGCCACCGGCAGGCTGGCCGCCGTTTCGGAGGACACCTCGTCGGGGATCGGCGCGATGGCGGTGGCCGGGAGGACCACCTGCTCGGCCCAGGCCTCCCGGGCCGCCGAGAACCCGCAGACCCGCACGCCGACGCCGAGACCCGAAGGCCCAGGATCCTCGATGAGGCCCGCCAGGTCCCACCCGTTGGCTCGAGGGGCGTTCGGGGGCCGGATCTCACCTGCATTCAGCGAGGTGTGGGTCACGCGAACCACCACGTCGGCGGGCCCCGGGGGGCGCAGCTCGCGGGTCCCGATGGGCGCGCCGGCCGGTCCGAAGTGGATGGCGTTCACGGTCCTGGTCATTGTCGCAGTCCTCCAAGGGTCAGAGGAGGTGGGCCGGCGGTCGGGCCACGCTCGCGCTGCGCTCCAGGCGTGAGCAGCAGCCGCATCTTACACGAGGGGGGAGGACGCGGGATCCGGTGTTCTCGTCAGCCCGCGTTGACGTTGCGAGCGGTCGACTGTCGAGGGATGCGGGTTCGCTGGGTGCGAGGCCCACCCTCTTCGATGGGCGGAATCGCTCCCGGCGCCCTGGCCTGCAGGGAGGCGTCGAGCTCGGCGAGAAGGTGAGCCGCACGTCGAAGGTCCTGTCGCTGGCGGAAGAGACGCCACACCCTCACGAGCGGAGGAGCGGTCGTCGCCTCGAGCAGGCTGCTCACCACGTCGCTGACCTGGGGAAGAGGCTCGGCGTCGTCGAGGTCCTCGGACTCGAAGAGCGCCGTCGAGACGTCCATCAACCGGGCGCGCGCACTCGAGGGGAACGCCCACCACAGTGTCGTGTTCGCCAACCTGGCCAGTCCGGTGGAGGCATCGTGAACCCGGTAGCGCGCGTCATCGTCCACTGAGCCTCCTTCGACCATCGGCACGAGCTCAGTTAACGCGGCGCCTCGTCGCATTGGGTAGACTCTCGTGCCGGAGGTCACATCTTCATCCTGCTCTCCCTGCTCACGCTCTCCGCGAGCGCCGCTGATCGGGTGGCGGTGCTCTACTTCGAGGCCGCCGGGTTGGGTCGCGAGCTCGAGCCGTTGGGCCGGGCGATGGCCGAGCTGTTGAGCGCCGACCTGCAGTCGGCCGAGGGGGTAGCGGCCGTGGAGCGGCCGGAGCGGTTCGAGGCTCGGGCGGCCCTCGACCTGCCCGTGGGCGAGGCGGTCGAGCCGGACACCGCACGCCTCGTCGGTGAGCGGCTCCAGGCGTCGTGGGTCGTCACGGGAACCCTCGCCGCCACCTTCGAAGGCATACGAATCGACGCCCAGCTCGTCGACGTGGGTTCGGGAGAGGCTCGACGGTCCCCGAGCGTCGAGGGACTCCCCGAACAGGTCGGGCGGCTGCAGCACGCGGTCGCCTCGCAGCTGCTCGCTGCGCTCGGGTCCCCCTCGTCGCAGGTCGAGCGGGAGCTGTCCCTCGAGCGCGCGATTGCGCTCGGCCGAGAGATCGACGAGCTCGAGGCCGCGTACCGCCGCCGACTCGAGTCGATCGAGACCTACCTCGACCAGCGCTGGGTGCGACGCACGCTGAAGGTCGACCACATCGGTCGGGAGAACACCGCCAGGACCTGGGCGTTCGCCGACGGCCGGGGCAACCTGATCGCGCCCGCGGACGCCGCCATCCGAGCCGGCGACGCCGACCGACTGACGCGCATGGACCGGCACCGGCGACGCGGTCGGGCGATCACCGCGACATCGCTGACCATCGGGTTGGCGGCTTGCGCGAGCACCCTGGTCTGGTCTGCGACCGCTCCGAGCCTCGACGAGTTCCCGGCGGGTACGACCGAGTTCCGTCGCAATCAGCGCCGTCGGTCCGCTTGGTTCGCCGGCTGCACGGTCGGACCCGTCCTGGCCCTCAACGGGGTCGGCATCGGAAACCGGATCCGAAGGAAGCCGAGGCATGCCGGGGTCTACTGGACGCTCGAAGAGGCCGACGAACTGCTCGAGGACGTCAACGCGCCGCTCGCGGAGGAGCTCGGGCTGACCGTGTCGGATCTCGACGAGCTCGACCGTCCCGAGTGACCGCAGGTCCGCGACCCGGGCCCGACGTCACCCCGGAGACGCCCGCGAGGGGGCGGTGGACCAAGAAAGCGTGACCGCGAGGCCGCCTTCGGGGCGGTTTGCGACGCTCACCTCGCCGCCGTGAAGGTCCATCACCTGCTCGACGATCATCAGCCCGAGGCCGAGCCCACTCGCGGACTGTCGACCCTGCACGAACGGGTCGAAGATCGTGGCGAGCTTGGCTTCGTCGATCCCCGGACCCTCGTCCTCCACGCGCACCGTCGCGCCGTCGAAGGTGACGCGCACGGAGCCCTCGGGGGCGTGCCGGTGGGCGTTCTGGAGCACGTTCGCGATCGCGCGGACCGCGAGCTCACGGTCCACCTCGACCTCGGCGTCGTCGTCGCCAGACCGGAGGACTCGACCGCCGTCGAGGTCGGTGGCGGCGAGCGCCTCGGTCACCAACTCGCCGAGGACCGCAGGATTCCGGTCGATGCGGAAGCCGCCGAGCTGGAGCCGGGACAGCGTCACGAGCTCGCCCACGAGGCGGTCGATCTCCTTGAGGTCGGTGGCGATGTCGTCGATTCGACGGTGGTCGCCGATCTCGTCGGCGAGAAGCTCGAGGCGGAGGCGCATGCGGGAGAGCGGAGTACGGATCTCGTGACTCACCCCGGCGACGAGCTGGCGGTCGGCCCGGGTGAGCGCGTCGAGCCGCTCCGTCATGCGGTGGAACGCTCGGGCGACCTCGCGGAGCTCTCGGGGGCCATCCTCGGGAATGCGGTGGGCCAGGTCACCGTCCGCCACCTGACGCATGGCCTGAATTGCCGTGTGCACGGGTCGGAGGCTCGCCCGGACGACCCAGGTGCCCGCCAGGCCCACGAGGATGGCGCAGCCCACGAGGAGCCACACGAGTCGCTGCCGCGGACGCTCCAGATCGAGGTCTCGACGCACCGCGACCCAGCCGGCCGAGGTCTCGACGGCCACCCGGTTGCGAGGGCCGCCCCGGAACCGAACCTCCCGCCCGTCACGCTCGAGGATCTCGACGTCGTGACCTCGCCACGAGCCGCGACGTCGGTGCTCGCCGTCGTGGGGCCGGTGGCGGACGTGCACCTCGAGGCCCATCCGCTGACCCGCGACCTCCGGTGGCACCCCCTGCTCGACCTGCTCGGCGACGTAGACCGCCTGGTCGACGAAGGCGTCGAACACCCGATCGTTGAGCGGGCCCAGCACCCCGCGGCCGGTGGTGAGCCAGGCGAGCCCCACGGTTGCGAGCACGACGAGACCGAGACCCAGGTACAGGCGCCAGGAAAGGGGCATCACTCGGGCTCCCGGGGCACGGTGTAGCCGACGCCCCGCACGGTCTTGATGAAGCGTGGACTGCGCGTGTCGTCCCCGAGCTTGCGGCGCAGGTGGCTCACGTGGACGTCGACCGCCCGCTCGAACGAGGCGTAGTCCTCGCCTCGGGCGAGCTCCATCAGCCGGTCACGCGGGACCACGCGGCCGGCGCGCTCGACGAGGACGCGCAGGATCTCGAACTCGGTGGTGGTGAGCAGCACTTCGAGCCCCTCGACGGTCACCGCCCGTCGATCGGGGTCGACGACCAACGGGCCAGCTCGCAGGAGCTGCCCAGGCCCGGGGGCGGTCTGGCTGCGCCGCAGGACGGCCTGTAGGCGGGCCACGAGCTCGCGTGGATTGAAGGGCTTGGGCAGATAGTCGTCCGCACCGAGCTCGAGCCCCACGATGCGGTCGACGTCGTCGCCCCGCGCGGTCAGCATGATCACGGGAATCTGGCTCGTGGTGCGGAGCTCCCGCAAGACGCCGATCCCGTCGAGGCCGGGCATCATGATGTCGAGGATCACCGCGTCGACGTCGGACCCCTGCGCCGCTTCGAGCCCCGAGGGACCGTCCACGGCGGTCGTGACCGCGAACCCCCGGCTGCCGAGGTACTCGGCGAGGAGCTCGCGCAGACCAGGATCATCGTCGACGACCAAGACGCGGTACACGATCTCGGCCTATCCCTCGGCGGCGTCGTCGCAAGCAGGTCCGTGACGACGTCCCCACCCGCGTCGACCGCGACTCTCCATCGCGCTCTGCAGGTTGTTCACCCACGCGGTGCGCTGCTCGGCAGACAGCGTGGCGTGAAAGGCGAGGACCTCGTCGAGCACGTCGTGTGCCTCGGCGGGGGCCGTCCCGCGAGGGCCGCCGTCGATCATGGCGTGGAGCGCTTCGGCGTCGGGCGTCTCCTTGGCGAGCTGGTCGAGCAGGAGCGCCTTGTGGGCCTGACGGGTCGCCCGGCGGGCCTCCCGCTCCTCGGGCGTCGGCGGGGTGCCGCGGCGGTCGTGATGGGCACGCTCGCCGGGTTCGCGGGTGGGCAGCGAAGCGACGAGCTCGTCGAGATCGGCCTGCTGGGCTTCGGTCAGCTCGACGGTCTGCAGCGAGCGCACGAGCCCGCGTACGGGGCCACCACGGGCACCGCCGTGGGCGACGGCCACCGAAGCGGTGACCAGGAGAGCGGCAACGCCGAGGCCGGCGGCGAACAGGGAGCGACGGAACATGGAACCTCCACTCAAGGTGTGTCCTGAACCTAGGCCACGCCCTTGTCGAGCCCGTTGTCCGACTCCGAAGCTCTCCGTCGCTTTGTGAAGGTCTGTTGCGAAGAGGGGACGGCACGGTCGTGTGGGGCCTTCTGTCGGGGGGCTGGGGGCCGCGGCATCGTCGCTGGGTAGCGCTCGGGTGGGCGCGACGCGCCACACGAACCTGTGCGGTCTTCGTAATTGACTGAAATCAGGTGCAATCGCCTGGGCGTACGCGTGCAGCCTACCTGGCAAGCAGATCCAGGAGTGAACCATGTCCCCGCACCGTCCGCTGTTTGTCCCGTTCGTCGCGCTGCTCGCCATCGGCTGCTCCAAGAACACCGATGTTGACGAACTCTTGCGCGAGCTTCCCGCTTGGGAGACGTTCTCGCCGCCGCTTGCCGACGTCGCGCCGCAGCCCGTGCCGGACGTCGAACCGACCGTCTTTTCAGAGCCTGGCGAACACACCATCATCTCCTACGACGACACCGACGGGGGCGACGCGGTCGAGACCGAGACTCGCGACGTGGTCTACCGCTGCAGCACCGTGCCGTACACGATGACCTCGACGCCACAGCAGATCGTGATGTTCAATCCCGACGTCGAGCTCTTGTGGCCGGGCGCCTTGTTGCAGGGCAAGAGCCACCGGGATGGGGTCGGTTTGGGAAGCCTCGATGCACTGCCCATCACGAAGCGATCTCCGCTCGAGGTGTCGATTCCGGCCGTCGCCGCGGGCGGCAACTTCCGCTTGGTCGAGCAACCCACGCAGGCCCAGGTGGCCTCGGCGATCGGGGAGATCGTGGGCGATGCCGTTGCCGCCGACGTCGTGACCCCGTCGACGATCACGTTCAAGGAGAAGACCTACAACTCCGAGAGCGAGTTCGCGCTGTCGTTTGACGTGTCGGGCCGCTACTACGGCTTCGAGGGGTCTGCGACGGGGGACATCGACCGGAGCCAGTCGCGGACGACCATCGCGGCCGAGTTCTTCCAGCGCATGTACGAAGTCGTGGTCGCCCCCCCCGAGACGCCGTCCGCGGTGTTCTCCGACGACTTCACGATCGAAGACTACGAGGCGCAGCGGGACCTCGGGCGAATCGGCGACGACAACCTGCCGATCTATGTCTCGAACGTCGTCTACGGACGCATGATGACGTTCTCGATGACCTCGACGGCGAGCGAAGAAGAAATGCGGGCGACGCTTTCTGCCTCGTACAACGCGCTTGTCGGTGGGGTTGAGGCCAGCCTGTCGGCTCGTCAGAAGACGATTCTCCAAGAGTCCGAGATCGCGGTGAGCTCACTCGGCGGCAACGCCGAGGCCACCATTGCAATGATCAAATCTGGAAACTGGCGCGAATACTTCAGCGAGGACTCGCCTCTGTCGAGTGCGGCTCCGCTGTCGTACACGTTCCGGAATCTCGGCGACAACTCGATTGCCTTCGTCTCGGAGAGCACCGAGTACGACATCACGTCGTGCGTGGCCCGGACGGTCGGCGATATCTTCGACTTCGTCGAGGTTCAGGAACACGAGAGTCGGCTTCCCGCTGGCTACCAGGCAATGGTAGGCGACTTCGACGGTGACGGGTTCGATGATCTCGTCTGGAACCACCGCGACGGGGACGACAACCTGTTTTACATTGGCTACGGCTCGGTCGGCGGCGTCCTTGAGCTGTCGGAACCCATCGCCCATCCCGACTCACCGAACCGCCCGTGGAGTAACTTCGACCTCCACATCGGGGACTTTGACGGCGATGGGTCTGACGACCTGTTGTGGAACGACACGGGGCCCGACCACAACGAGTGGGCGGTAGCACGGTCCACCTCGTCGGGGTTCGTCTTCGACCCGATCGAGCGCCACCCCACCGGTCGCGATTGGCGAGGTGCGGTCACCGTGGTGGCCGACCTCGATGGCGACGGCAAGGATGACATCGTCTTCAACGACCGGTCGACGGGGACCGACAACTATGCGTACCCCATCGTCGACTTCGTCGTCGGCCA
This sequence comes from uncultured Enterobacteriaceae bacterium, assembly GCA_964655065.1. Taxonomy (GTDB): domain Bacteria; phylum Myxococcota_A; class UBA796; order UBA796; genus DRPG01. The sequence goes on from CAZZLC010000058.1 coordinate 31,348, forward strand.
GGGCTTCGAGGTCCGCGACGCGACGTTGCACTCCGCGAACAACGGATGGGAGCACTACGAAACCCTCGTGGGCGACGTCGATCTCGATGGAGACGACGATCTTTGGTTTTCGAGGCTCGACGACTCGGCCGGCAACCGCTCGTGGATGATGATCGCCGAAGACGATGGCGTCACGTCGCTGAACGACGGGGCTGACACGCTCAGTCAGTACACAGATGTATGGGGTGCGTACGTGCCGCGAATGGGGGACGTCAACGCCGACGGGCGGGCCGATGGGATCTATGTTCGTAACGACGGCGGAGTCTACATCGGCCTGGCTCAGGGGTGTACGCCGTACTGTGACGGCGACGCCCTGGAACAACAGCCCTTCTCGTTTGCTCCGTTGTTTGCTTGGGAGCAAATCGACGTCGTCGCGAGCGCGAAAAGCGCGATGGGCCTTGGCGTCGCCAACCGCCTCTTCTGGTCTGCACACGAGCCGCTGACCGGCGACGTCGACGGCGACGGTCGAACCGACATCATTTGGCACGCCGAGTGGGACAGGGCGGCGTCGGTGGTCGTGGCATTTTCTCGCGGCTCCGACAACGACCACTCGCTCGACCGGGCCGCAGATCCGCAGCTCAACCCTTGGTCGGTGCCGAGCTGGGAGGCGTTCGAAGACGTGCTGACGGGCGACTTCGATGGCGATGGACGCACGGACCTGGTGTGGAACCAGACCGCGGCCACGAACCGCATCTCGCTGGCGCTGGCGGCCGCCGAGCTGTAGGTCAGCTCGGGTCGGGCCGCACGTTCCACGATCTCGACGACGCCAACGCCCAGACCGCCGCCGCAAGCCTCGACGGCCCGGGCCTCCGCTGCCCGAAGAGGGCGTGCTGCGCGCTACCGGTCCGGAGTTGACGGCCCTGGTGGAGGCGCTTCGGGTCCGGCACGGCGGCCGGGCCGCCAAGGCCATGCTCGGCGGCGGTTGGGAGGAGCTGGCCGATGCGTCGGACGTTGGGGTCGAGGGGATGGGGTGGTGAGCGGTTCACCCTCTCTCCCCCGGACCCCCACGCTCCCACTCCCGGCTTTACACGCCGGTCGTCGGCTCCACCCGCTGTGTCGGGTTTCACACCTGGGATGTTTCCCCCTGACGTCCTGGCATAGCGCAGCGGAGCTTCCCCCCGACGGCTCACCAACTCTGGAGGGTCGGAGTGGCGTTGTCGCTCCGAGTCCCGCTCCAGGTCCCTACGGACGCGGAGCCGAGCCACCCCCAGGTGCCCGCGAAGGCGCTGCCGTCGAGGGTCAGATCGATCCAGCCGGTCCAGCTTCCGTTCGTGAACGTACCCGTGAGACGGCGAGACAGGGGATCGAAGGTGCCGTCAATCTGACCGCGATCTGCGTAGTCACCATACACGCGCGAGCCTTGCTGACGTAGGCGCAGGGTGCCGTAACTCGACGACCACGTGCCCTGGAACGGCGGTCGGAGCAGGGGCACGGCCGCATCTCTGCGCTGTACGACGAGGTCCTCGGGGAGGGTCGACACGTCCAGGCGTTCGAGGACCTGGCGCTGCCATTGGGAGAGCCGCTCCCCAATCGCCGGCAAGGTGGTAGCGCCTTGCCAGTCGAGGTCGAGCTTCACCGTCGCACTACCGGCCCCCACGGTCCACTTGCCGGAGTCGCGGAGGACGGTGCCCACCGTTCCAGCGCCGGCTCCGCGCTCGTAGCCAAAGACATCGATCTCGGTGAACGTCCACTCGGGCTCGACCAACTTGGCGAGCTCGAGGGCAAGGTTGCTGTTGGCCGCGTTCGCCCCGTCCTCGAACCCGGTCCGGAAGGTGTTCCACAGCTTCCGACGGTCCCGCTTGCTCTCGTTGTCGTGTTCCCAGACCTGGGCGGCAACCGCCACCGTGCCTCCTTCGGGAACCTCGACCACGAAGCGTCGCCTGCCCCCTAGGGTTCGGGTGTCGCCCTGGTCCATACGACGGTAGGGACCGCCCCAATAGCCCTCGACGTCGTCTTGCCGCCCGTTGTGGGGGGCAAACGTCATGAAAAAGAAGGGCTCGTCTCGCATCGACAGCCGATCGACCTTCGACTCCCGGACGAGCTCGAACCGCTCCAGCTCGAAGCGCCAACGCGTCCAGTCAGGCTCCGTTGGGTTGAGCTCCACGACCCGGAAGCCGATGTCCGCTACCCCCTCGTCGCCCCCATCGACCCGCATCTCCAAGAAGCGCCCGACGCGACTGCGAAGCTCGCTCGTTCGGTATGTCCTCTGGGTCGATCCGACGTAGTCGGCGTTGCCCCCGATGAGCCCCAGTGCGGTGCGACGGGCCGAGGTGAGCGCATCGTCGACCCGCTCCACGAAGTCATCCACGGACTGCTCGACGAGGTCACGAGCGCTCGGGGCGCGGTTCTCGAGCACAATCGAGGCTGGCGGGCTCTCGTAGGGTCCCACCGTGTAGACCGTGCGACTTCGGCGCGCAAAGTCGTCGTACACGAGCAGCGGATTGCGCGTGCGCGATCTCTCGTCCCAGGTGGGCTGGTAGTCGAGCAGAACCGCCGACGCCTCGTCCACCTCGAGTGCAGTGCCGCTCGAATCGTAGGCCACCAGGACGATATCGGCGTTGGTGCCTGCATCACGGCTTGCTCCCGTCTCGAGGAGCACCCGGAGGTAGGTCCCACTCGAGTTGCTCGAGGGGTAGGGCCCCGCCGAGAGAAACTGGAACCAAGCGTTCGCAGGATCCTCGTAGTTCTCGGCGCGAGCCTCGATGCGGGCTCGCCACCCGAGGTTGCGGTGGGGGTTGGTCGACTTCACGGCCGTCCAGAACGGGCGGTCGCGAACGTTCTGGCCGAGGAACCTCACCCAAGACCCGCTCGAGCGCATCGCGAGGCGCTTCGCGGTGGCAAAGATCCGCGAGCCGCCTGGGTTGTCGCTACACGTTCGCGGTGACGTGCTCGTGGGTGCGCAGGTCTCGAGGTCGCTCTCGTAGTCGCACGAAACGTCGAAGTTGACGATCGCGTTGCAGTCGTCTTCGTCGAGGACCCATCCCTGGGCGTCCTCGAGCTGTCCAACGTCATCGAGCAGGCCCCGCGACTGCCCGCCGAACCGGGCCAGCCAGCTCGTGTCGAGCGCGATGCCAGGGGGATGCTGGACGATGATCTGTTGATCGAGATCCAGCGCTACGCTGTCCACGCGGCGGCCCGTGCCGCACACCCGACGCTGGATGCACAGGCCGAGGTTCTGGAAGGGCGACACTCCGGAGCACAGCTGTTCGAGCCCCAGCGGGTCCTGAATCAGGGCAACGGCGCTGCACTCGAGGGAGTAGGCGCCGTGGTGAGCCGGAGCCTGGCTGGCGAGCAGCTCGTAGGCGCCGGAATACAGCTGCAGGTCTGCTCGATCTCCGGATGCCGTCTCCAACACGGTCCGGTCACGTCGCACGGGCACATCGATCCAGTTGGAGTGGGAGTAGAAGTCCTGCACAGCGTGCAAGGACAGCCCGAGCAGATGGTGGGCGGCCGCGATGGCCTCGTCTTGCCTCGCGACGTCGCCCCGTGCGTACGCGGACCGCCATTGTTCGGATGCCCACTGCAGACCGACCAGGGTGCCGGACGCGTACCGCTCCCACGCGTCCCACACCTCGAATCGACTCGCATTGTCGTCGAAGTGCAGCTTGGCCAGGTCCGAGAACGTGCGGAGCGCCGCCTTCGTCCTGGCAGGTCCGCCTTCGGCCCACCACTTCGGATTGTACAGATAGGAGTCGATGTAGTCGGCGTGCCAAGCGATGTTCATGGCCGCATCACGGGAGAACCCTGCTCCACGTTCGGGGCGGTAGGTCGGACCCCCGGGAGGGACTACGCCCGCACCGAGGGCGGCGTCGCCCGCCAGCGCCCGTACGGTCGTGTTCACGTGGTGCCAGGGCCGTCCGAGCAGAATGTCCTCGCCGCCAAAGGCGTAGGCGTGGGGAGCCGTAGCCAGCCCCAACAGGACGATCCCGAGCAGCGCCCACGGACGGAGAGCGCAGGTGAAGCGTGTGTTCACGATTGGCCTCCCAGCTATCGGACGGTGGGGAGAATCGCGCCGAGTGCGCCGTGGGGGTCTTCGATGTCGGGGGCCGATGCGCCGCGGATCGCGACCGGCAGGGCCTCGAGCGCGACCGGAACCACGGTCACGCCTCCAGCCGGCCCCTCGAGGGCAACCAGCGCCGCGAACGTCGTACCCCCGTCGTCGGGAAGCACCGGTCGCGTACGACCTCCACCCAGGGGGCAGGTGCAGGGCGAGCTGCCCTCTTGGCACTGAATCTGCTGGTTGCACCGCACGGTAGGCATCGAAGTCACCTCCGGAGGCAGTGGAGCAGACCGGTCGCAGCTGCATTCGCCATCCCGCGGAGCGGCCACGCGCCCGTCACCGCAGACCATCAACGCGCACTGCTCTGGCGAGGCGTCGACGGTGAGGTCGGATCCGATGCCGAGCATGCAGCGACTGATCGCTTCGTACACCCCGCCTTTCGGTTCGGCATCGGGCGGGTCGGTGGTTCCCTGGCCCGGGTCGAGCGGCTTACGGCCGGCTGCGCAACCGCCGTCGAAGCCGATACCCCACGAGGCGCCCGGACTCGGAGAGGCCTCTCCCGCCGAGCAGGTGTCCCGGCAGGTCTCGGCGTAGCTCTCGCAGAGTGAGTTGCCCTGGTTCTTCTCGAGCTGCTCGAGCTCGCGGCGGTCCGTCTCGGCCTGTTGCCGCTTCAGGTCCCAGTCGGTTTCCTTCTGCTCGGCGTCGTTCCGTTTCTGTTCCACTTCGGCCTTGGCCGACTTCACCTCCTCGGTCTCGATCGTCTGGAGTACCGGGCTCTTCTTCTTGGCTGCCGCCTCTGCGTCTTTCCGGGCAGCCTCGAGCTTGGCTTCCGCCTGTTTGAGCTCGGCCTGGCTCTTGACGTACTCGGAGAAGGCTTCATCGGCGTTTCGTTTGCTTTGTTCGTAGCGCTGGCGCGCATCTTCCACCTGCGGGGCTTTGTCGGCGCCGGGGTAGTCGGATGGCAGGGTCGTCTTGGGGCCGACAGAGGCGCCGATCGAGACTGACTCGAGTTTGCCGGTCTCTTGGTCGACCGATGCCTCGCCCTTCGGCCGCAACACCCAACCCCTGCCCAGGTCGACGGAGAACGTAGCGCCTCCCAGCGATCGCGAGCCGGCAACGTCGCAGAACTGTCCTGCAGCAAACCCAATCTCTGGGCCGAGATCAGGGCCACCGACACAGACTGCCGTGCCCCTGTCCAGCCCGTCGAGGGCTGCCTCGATGCAGCTCGTGAACGTGTCCACGAGCCCACCGGAGGCCGATTCGCGTGCCTCCTCCCCGCCTGTGGTGCCCGAGCCCCGACTCG
>CAZZLC010000059.1:0-26760 GCA_964655065.1 uncultured Enterobacteriaceae bacterium
GCGAATCGCGCGGAGCGCGCTTCGCGACGGCGAGCGGGACCGGTCGACAGTGCGGCTTCCACCACTGCAGACTGCCTCGTGGCTCGATCGTTGCAAACCGCGTCTTCGTTCATCTTGAACGAGAGGCGAACATGACTGGGTACTCGGGAACTGGATTCGTTGGCGGAGCGGTGGCGCTCGGCTTGCTGGCTGTTCCGGTGGCCGGGGCTTCCCCTCCCCACCCGGAAGGCGAGGACGAGGAGCCTCCCAAAGAACTCCACCACGCCGAGGCGGCCCACCACCCCGCGGCGGAGGAGGAGGACGCCCACCATCGCGAACCGATGAACCTCTTCGGCCTCAAGCTGATCGGGCTGACCGCCATCGAGCGCGCCGACCTGCCCCACTTCGGCGAGAACATGCACTTCGGGGCCGGCTTGTTCTACGAGCGGGCCCTCGTGCACGGCATGCTCGACGTCGAGGTCACGGCTCTGGTGTGCCGAGGCCGGGAAGCGACGGTGATGCCGCTCGAGCTGTTGGTCAAGAAGCCGTTTGTCCCAGCGCCCGCGTTGACGCTCTACGTTGGGGTGGGACCCACCCTCGACGTCGTGATCGTCGACGGCGAGCGCGAGGCGTTTCCCGCCTTGATGGCGGTGGCCGGGGGATACGTGTGGGCCAATTCGCACCTCGGGTTCGACTTCGAGGTCTCGGCGGGCCACCTCTTCGAGAAGAACGGACTCAGCGAGTACGTCTTTGCCACTGGGCCGGTCGCTCGATTCTGACACTCGGCCGCAGCCCGTGGTAGCGTGGTCGGAACCATTGCGGAGTCGGCCATGTTGACCTTTCTTGCTCTACTTAGTCCCGAGCCCGCCCTGGCACAGTGTGCCGCTACGGTTCAACAGGACCTCAACTGCAACGGGATCGCCGAGGCGCAGGAGCTGCCCGTCGATCTCAACGACCCCCTCTGCCTGTCCAACGTGTCGCCGCAGACGGGGCTGCCCTTTGCCAATCGGGACTACTACTTCGACTACGGGGCTTACGGCTGCCAGATTCCGGTCGGGTCCTTCGACCCCGACGGCGACGGCTTCGGGTCTGGCATCATCCAGCTGCCGTTGAACTCCCCGAACCCCACCGCGATCTACCTCCTCGAGTGCGACACCTGCCCGTCGTTCCCCAACCCGATGCAGGAGGACTTCGACTGCGATGGCGTGGGCGACGTTTGCGACAACTGCCCGGACACGCCGAACTCGAACCAGCTCGATCAAGACAACGACAGCCTCGGCGACGTCTGCGATCCGTGCCTCCTGGCGGCGGGTGGAGCCAACGACACCGACGGTGACCTCGTCGGCGATGTCTGTGACAACTGCGCCGCAATGTTCAACCCCAACCAGCTGAACACCGACGGCGACGCGTTCGGCGATCCCTGCGACGTCTGCCCCTTCGTGGTCGACGACGACCAGCTGGACGTGGATGGCGACGGAGTGGGCGACGCTTGTGACGTCTGTCCGACACTGGCCGATCCGAGCCAGTTGGACACTGACTTCGACACCGTCGGCGACGACTGTGACGTGTGTCCGTTCCTGCCCGACCCCAACCAAGCCGACTTCGACGGTGACGGGGTGGGCGACGCTTGCGACGTCTGTCCCAGGGCCGCCGACGCCAACCAGGACGACACGGACAGCGATGGGTTCGGCGACGCCTGCGACGTCTGCCCGAACGACGTCGATCCCGCGCAGGCCGACCTCGAAGGCGACGGAGTGGGCGACGTTTGCGATAACTGTCCGCTCGTGCACGATCCGACGCAGGCCGACGTCGACGGAGACGGCGTCGGCGATCTCTGCGACAATTGCCTCACCGTGGCCAATGCATCGCAGGACGACGCCGATGGGGACGGCATCGGGGATGCGTGTGCGCCCACGGCACCCCCATCGCCTCCGGCCTCGCCGACGCCCGCACCGAGCGGCGACAACTCGGCCAGCTGCTCTACGGGGGCGTCGTTCACGGGCCTGTCGGGTCTCCTCCTGCTCGCGCTCGTCGGCCTGCGACGCCGGAGCGCGTGACCCCGCCCGGAGTCCCCCTCGCAGGCTCTGGAACAGAACTTGCTGCTGCGTGGGGTGAACTCCGGCCGGGAGGCGACGTGAGGGTCCTGGTGGTGGGGGCCGGCATCGCTGGCCTGACGGCGGCGTGGCGGATTCAGCAGTCCGGTCACGACGTGACGGTGCTCGAGGCGGCGCCCCGCGTGGGCGGGCGCACCAGCTCGGAGGACGTGGGCGGCTTCCGCATCGACCGCGGGGCCCACGGGCTGCTTCAGTCCTACGCCCGCACGCGCGCCCTCGCGGCGGAGGTGGGCCTGGATCGACAGTGGTTCGCGTTCGGTGCGGGGGCCGCCGGGGACATCGTCCGGAAGCCGGGTCAGGTCGACGCGCTCTCGCGGCAGAGCCCGCTTTCGCTGCTCGGCTTCCACGGCCTCGGGGTGCCGGAGCGGGTGAAGCTGTTGCTCAGCTTGCTCGAGTCGCTACGCTTCCGTCGGTCCCTCGACTTCTTCGACCTGTCGTTGGGTCCCGAGGCCCACGACGAGGACGACGTTGCCTCGTTCGTCACCGCGCGCCTGGGATCGGAGGCGGCCGAGCAGGTCATCGACGCGTTCGTCCGTGCCTTTCACTTTCACGGCCCCGAGCAGATCAGCGCGCGCTACCTCGAGGCCCTGCTCGCGCTGCTCTGGCAGGGCGAGCGGTTTAAGCTCCACGGCTTCCGGGGCTACCTGCAGGCCCTGCCCGATGCACTCGCCGCGCGACTCGACGTTCGCTGCGGTGTCGCAGTGCGCGGCGTCGTACCCCAGGACGCTGGCTGGTCCGTCCAGACGGACGACGAGGCCCTGCCGACCAACCGGGTCGTCGTCGCGACGACGGGGGACGTCGCGGCGCGGCTGCTGCCCGAGGTCCCGCCGCGCACCCGGGCCGTGCTCGACGGCGCGGTCTACGTGCCGACCATGATCGCGGCCTTCACCACGGCCGTCGACGAAGCCAGTGCGTTCGAGGCCCTCTGGGTGCCCCGGTCGGTGAGCGGTCTCGTCTCGGTGGTCTCCAACGAGGCCAGCAAGGGCTCGGTGGACGGCCGGCGATGCGTGTTCTCGGTCGGACTCCACGAGGAGGGCGCCCGGACCGTGTGGGAGGAGGCCGACGAGACGGTGCTGGACGCGATCGCTCGGGAGGTGGAGCGCATCGTACCCGACCACCAGGGTCCGCTCGAGCCTCTCGCGCTGATTCGGTGGCCTTCCGCGATGCCCGTGTACAGTCCCGGTCACCTCGCGCGGGTGCGCCGCTTCTGGGTCGAGGAGCAAGGGCAGGACGGCCTGTTCCTCTGCGGCGACTACCTCAATCACCCCTTCGTGGAGGGGGCGGTACGGAGCGGTGAGCGTGCCGCGAACGGTGTCCTCGCCTCGGAACCGGGCGGCCACCCCGCGCCTGGTCAGACCCCGCGGCGGCTTCCGTAGAGGCGGACGTGCAGCCGGTCGGAGAACCGGAGCCCGTGGGCGAGGCAGGCCTCCGCCACCGCGCGCTGGTTCGCCTCGAGGCGGTCCAGAACGTCGCCCTCGGGCATCAAGTACACACGCTCGCGGGACATCCCCATCGCCTCGACCAGGGCGAGCACCTCGACGAGGTCGTCCTCGCCGCCGATGACGAACTTGAAGAAGGCGTCGGCACGGCTCGCGAAAGAGCGCAGCACGTCGGGCTTGATGCGACTGGCCCGGTCCATCCGGGAGCTCGCGAGCTTGGGGGACACCACGTAGTGGTCGACCACGGCGTCGAACTCCGCGGTCGGCCGGATGGTCCCGTTGGTCTCGACGTCGACGATCACGTCCCGCCCGAGCCGAGACTCGACGGCCTCCGGAAGCCTCGCGAGGAGGCGCTGCTGGATCATCGGCTCGCCCCCCGTCAACACCAGCGCGGCGTTGCCGAAGGCCGCGACTCGCTCGGCGAGGGCGTCGATGGTCAGGCGAGCCGTCTCCGCGTCGCGGTCGAAGGACCCCGCCTCGCGGTGGGCGAAGCCCGTGCCCGTCCAGTTCCAGGTGTACGGGGTGTCACACCAGAAGCACTGGAGGTTGCAGGCCGAGGTGCGCACGAAGGTGCTCGGCCGCCCAAGGAACGGCCCTTCGCCCTGCAGCGACGAGAACACCTCGGGAGTGCCATCTTCGATGCGGGCAAGCCGCAGCACGTCTCGAGCGGTCGCGGGCACTCCGCCTCCCGTCGGGCACGTATCCTCCTCACCCGACCCGTTCGGCGAGCGGCCGGTAGAGCAAGCCGTACAGCACGTCGAGGTACGCGCGGGTTCCCGCGCGGTCCAGGTTGCTCGCGTGCTTCCAGAATCCGTAGATCCGCGAGAGCGTCATCATGCGCTCGGCGTAGAGCTCCCAGGTGTAGCGTGCCTGCACCCGTTCCAGGGCTCCCGTGGAGATGGCCGTCCAGCGCGTGGGGTCGCGGTCACAGTCTGCGAGGAACTCGGCGATCCGCGTGGCCGCGCTGGCCCCCTCGTTGGGATCGATGTGGAAGCCCGAGACGCCGTCTTCGATGATCTCCAGCGGTCCGCCGTAGCAGGTCGCGAACGTGGGCAGGCCCGAGGTCATCGCCTCGATCACGGTCAGCCCGAACGCCTCGAAGAGGGCCGGCTGGACGAAGACGCCGCCACGGTCGGCGATGATCCGGTACAGCTCGCCGTTGAAGGGCTTGTCGCGGGACTGCTCGAGCCAGCGCACCTCGGACTCGAGCTCGTACTCGTCGAACAAGGCGTGCATGCGCCGGATCTGCTCCTGCTCCTCGGTGTCGCCGCTCTTGGCGAGGTCGAGGTAGCCGCCGACGACCACGAGGTTCGCCCGCTCGCGGAGCTCGGGGCTCTTCGCGAACCACTCCACCAGACCGGTCAGGTTCTTGATGCGGTCGAGCCGGGCCATGGTGAAGATCGGTCGCTTCTGTGGGCTGGCCAGCACCCCCCGCGCGGCGTCGCCCGTCTGCGTGCCGAAGAGCAGCTCCTCGACCGCCGGCTGCACGTCGACGAAGCGTCGCTCGGTGTCGCGGTAGGAGAAGAAGATGTCCGGGTCGACCCCGGGAGAGACGATGTTGAACCGCGGATCGTAGACGTCGATGCCGTTGCTCACGCGGTACAGCCCCGGCATCGAGTATGCGCCGTAGGACTCGTACTGGCCGATGCCATCGAGCCGGCCCGCGATCTCCTGGTACGTGCTGGTCACGATGAAGTCCGCCGCGTTCATCGCGATCAGATCGGCCGTGAACTGTGCCGAGAAGTGGTAGTCGTGGTCGCGTTCCTCCCAGTAGAGGTCGGAGAGCAGGTACTTGGTCTTCTCGAGCGCGTGGGCGATGTTGCACTGCGTCACGCCCAACCGGCGGGCGAGCAGGGTCGCGACGATGTTGCCGTCCGAGTAGTTGCCGATGATCAGATCGGGCCGTGCGCCCAGCTCGGCCGCGATCTCGCGTTCGGTCTCGAGACTGAAGCGCTCGAGGTAGGGCCAGATGGCGAAGCGCGAGATCCACTGGGGCACGATGCGCCCGTCCTCGTCGCGGAAGGGCACGCGCAGGATCCGTGCGTTGGCGGTTCCGGCGACGTGCTCGAGCCGCTGATCACTCTTCGTCCCGTCGGCGTCGGGGATGAGGCGGGTGACGATCAGGATCTGCGGCTCGACGTCGACGCCCTGCTCGCTCAGCCGACTGCGCATCTCGCGCTCCAGCGCCCTGACCTGGTCGAGGATGTAGACGACCTGCCCGCCCGTGTCCGGGCGACCGAGCACGTTCTCCTGTCCGAACCACCCGTGCGGCGACAGGATCACGAGGTTGAAGATCATCGGGATCCGGGAGAGAAATCGCTCGAAGACCCTCGGCTCGGGCGCCTCGAGGATCTCCGACAGCAGCGCGAGGGTCTCCCGCGCGCGCGTCGCATCGCGACCCCAGCCAGGCTCGAAGCCGAGCGTCTGCAGATCGTGGACGAACGCCTCGAAGGGCCGGTCGCCCTCCACCGAACCGAGGAGCTGCAGAGCGTCGCTGACGGCCTTGCGGAGCCCCTCGACGCTCGCGATGCGGTCGTTGACCATGAGCTGTTGCCCGCCCACGTGGTGGACGTGGAGGAAGTCCAGCAGCTGGGCGTAGCCGATGCCATTGGTCTCGAAGAGCTGGCTCGCGAGCTTCCGGTTGAGGAACTCGACGCCACTTCCGATCGAGGCGGCGTTGCGCAGCTTGGGGGTCTCTCGCGAGAAGGGGCCGAAGTCGATCTCGAGCACGTGGCCATCGCTCGGGTTCCGCCCCGTCACGAGCCACTCCTTGAACCGGAGGTACTCCTCACAGTCGATGGCTTCGATGTGGAGCAGCTCGGTGTGCATGCGGAAGTACCGAAACTCGGTGACCTCGGGGCGCTCGGCGAAGTAGATCCAGGGCGCCTCGCAGGCGGCTTCCTGGACGCGGAGCAGCGTCGCGGCGAGGTCGCTGTCGGCCGGGGACAGGTCTCGCTCGTCGAAGAGTCCGAAGACCTCGGCGCGGATGTCCGAGCGGAGCAGGAACGGCCGCTGGCGACTCAGCAGACGACGAGTGAGTGCGAACCCGAGCTCTCGCTCGGCGCCCTCGATGGGAGGAGTGGTGGTGTCGAGCACGGAGGGCTCCTTCGGGCACGGGGTCCAGCGCCTCGGGGGCGTTGTGTCGTGCCGTACCGTCACGCCCCCCGGCGCTCACGTGAAGTGGGTAACCGCTGTCCTGGGGGAACCGGGTGCGAGATACGTCCTCGCCCATGGACCCCCTCGACGAGCGACGCACGCGCATTGTCGCCCGGCTGATGACCCGCCTGAGCCGCGCCCTGCAGACCGACACGATCCGCTTCCTGCGAAGTCGGGGCTATGCGGTCACCCTCGCCCACAACCAGGTGATGATCCCGCTCGATCAAGAGGGCACCCGCATCTCGGAGCTCGCCCGCCGGTCCGGAATCTCGGCCCAGGCGATGGGCAAGCTGGTCGACGAGCTGACCTCGATGGGGCTGGTCCGGAGGGAGGTCGACCCGGCGGATCGGCGCGCCCGCCTCGTGCAGTTCACGCCCGACGGTCGGGCGATGGTCGAGATGGCGCTCGAGCGTCTCGAATCGCAGCACGAGCGAATCGCCGAGCTGCTGGGGGTGGAGCGGTTCGAGGCGTTCACTCGAGATCTCGCGCGGCTTGCCGAGGAGCTGGACCCCGAGGGCTTCTGATCGACAAACCAAACTTAGTTTGTTAATTGCGAGGCACCTGAGCATCGAGGTGTCCGTGTGGTGGATGGGGTTTCTGGCGACTGCCTTTGGGTCGTGTTTTCCGCGTTCTGGCGCGAGCGGGCCATTGCTGCCGCCCCCCACGGAGCCGTTCTCCGACGAGGCGCGAATCGACGGCATGGTGGCGCGCTGGCGGGTCGAGGATGACCAGTGGGTGGTCCAGCTCGAGGCCGAGACGACCGGGTGGGTGGTCTTCGGCACGAACCGCAGCGACGACATCGTGGGTGCCGAGCTCTTCTTCGGCTCGGTGGTCGGCGGCGTGGGGGAGGTGGCGCACCACGAGGTGCTCGCGCCAGGGGTGCATCGTGCGGTTCGACAGCCGCGGGTGACGCTTCTCGCATCGGCTCAACGGGAGGGGCGCACCGCGGTGCGTCTCCGGATCCCTGCCCCCGTGCTCGACGAGGAGTCTGGCACCTGGCTCGTGCTCGCGTGGTCCCACGAGCCCGACCTCGACCACCACTCTGCGGTGCGCCGTCACCTCAATGTCTACCGGTCCCGCTCGCCGTCGTGAATCGGGCTCCGCGCGATTCGCTCGTGGTCTCCCCCTCGCTTCGACCTCCGGTCACCGCCGCCGGTTGAGGGACGAGTCTGCCTCCGGCGGCTGAATGCGTGGTTGGACCCCCGCCGTCGGGTAGATTCACGCCGATGCGTCGCGTACTCGTCATCGCCGCCAGCGAGCTCTCGCGGATCCTCAGGGACCCGATGGTGATCGCCTTCCTCGTCGGCCCCTCCGTGGTCTACCCGATGATCGTGCTCGGCACGTTCCAGTTCCTGATGGCCGAGGATGCTCGCCACGAACGGGAGGTCGTGCGCCTGGCCATCGCATCGGACGTGCCCGACGCGCTGCGCGAGGCGTTCGCGGAGCCACCCTTCTCGGCGCGTCCCCTGGTCGCCGACCCGGAGCCGGCGCTGATCGAAGGGACCCTCGACGTCGCTCTGACCGGCCAGTTCGACGGCCCGCGCTGGTCCGTCACCCTGCGGCACGTCGCCGTCTTCCCCCGGGCCCGGCGGGCGGTCGGGAAGGTGGAGGACGCCCTGGGCGCACTCCGGAAGCGACGGTTCGAGGCGCTGGTGTCCGACGATGCGCGAGGCCTCGCCGACCTCGACGTCGATCTCGAGTTCGTGGGGCCCGTCCAGGGGATGCTCCTGCGCATCGGCGGTCTGCTCCTCGGAGCCTTCGCGGTGGTGCCGATGCTGTTCGGCGCCCTCTACCCGGCGGTAGACGCCATCGGCGCCGAGCGCGAGCACGAGACGCTGGAGACTCTCCTCGTCTCGGCGGTGCCTCGACGAACCTGGTTCTTCGGCAAGGCGCTGGCGTGCACCACCATGACCGTGCTCGGGAGCCTGGCGAACGTCGCGCTGCTCGTGCTGGCTCTGCTCCAGGTGCAGCTCCTGCTCGCGGCCGGCGTCCTGCCGAACGACATCCTGCTGCGATGGAACGGGCTGTCGACCCTCGGCGGCATGCCCGCGCTCCTGGCCACCGCCTGGTTGATCGCCGCCACGATGCTGCTCGCGGTGTCGATCGGCCGTACCTACAAGGAGGGGCAGGTTCTGGGCACCACGTTGATGATCCTCCCGCTGGTTCCTGCCTCGGCGGCGGCGACGGCGTTCGAGGGCGAGCCCGCTCCGGAGCTCCTGGTCGTCCCCTTCGCCAACACGATCGTGGCCGTGCAGCGCGGGATCGTCGGCGACCTCGGCCTGCTCGAGGCGGTGGTACCCGTACTGGTCAACGGGGGACTCGGCCTCGTCGCCGGCATCCTCGCGCTGCGCATCGTGGAGCGCGAGGACTTCCTCGAGGGCTGGTCGGTCGGAACGCTGTGGCGCCAGATCTGCGGAGGTGAGGCGTGATCGAGGTCCGCGGACTGGTGAAGCGCTTCGGAGGGCCGCCGCCCGTCACCGCGGTGGACGGGCTCGACTTCGAGGCCTCCCGCGGTCAGGTACTCGGCCTCCTGGGGCCGAACGGGGCTGGCAAGACCACCACGCTGCGCATGCTCACCACCCTGCTCACGCCCGACGAGGGCACCATCCGGGTGGACGGGCTCGACACGCGGGTCGCTCCCGAGCAGGTCCGGTCCCGGATCGGCTTTCTCTCGGGGACCACCAAGCTCTATCGCCGGCTCACCGTGAGAGAGGTGCTTCGGTACTTCGCCCGGCTCCAGGGCGTGGCCGACCCCAAGGGCCGGGTCGAGGAGCTCGTCGAGCGCTTTGGGCTCGGCGAGTACGCTTCCGTGCGGTGCGAGCGGCTGTCGACCGGCAACACCCAGCGCGTGAGCATCGCGCGCTCCGTGGTGCACGACCCGCCAGTGCTGGTGCTCGACGAGCCCACCGCCGGCCTCGACGTGATCGCCGCCCAGACCTTGCTCGAGTTCGTCGAGGACGCACGGGAACACGGGCGGTGCGTCATCTACTCGACCCACATCCTCCGGGAGGCCGAGCGGCTCTGCGATCGCATCGTCATCCTGAAGGACGGGCGGGGGCAGGCGGTGGGCTCCCCCGGCGAGCTCGTCGCGGCCACCGGTGCCTCCGACCTCGAGGGCGCCTTCCTCGCGCTGGTTCGCTCGTGAACGCCATCTGGATCGTGATGGGCAACGACGTCCGGCAGCTGCTGCGACATCCGGAGAGCCTGTTCGTGGTGCTGGTGAGCCCCGCGATTCTCGTGGCGCTCGGCCTCCTCGCGCCGGTGGCCGGGGAGGCGGGGCGCGACGATGGGGCGGGGACGGGCGAACGTGCTGACCTGATCGTGGTGGCCGGTCCGCGGTTCGCCGGCTGGGTGGAGCCCGGCGACGGGCTTCGTGTCGAGGCAGACGCGGCGTTCCCGCTCGAGGGGCCCCTCGCCGAGGGTGCGGCGGTCGCCCGCATCGAGGTGCGTGACGACGAGGTCGCCGTGGACATCCGCCCCGACGTACCCGCCGCGTGGCGAGCTCACGACCGGGTCGAGGACGTGCTGCGGAGGGTTCGGGGCCAGGCCCGCGACGAGGCGCTCGCGGCGTCCGGCGTGGGCGCCAGCTACGCCCAGCTGCTCGACGTCGAGACCGTCACCGTCGAGGGGACCCCCGCGTCCGAGCCCGATCCGCTCGGCGGGCGGCTACCTGGCGTGCTCGTCTTCGTGATCGTGCTCGCCGCGCTCACCCTCGTCGGCGACACCCTGACCGCCGAGAAGGAGCGCAAGACCATGGAGACGCTCCTCGCGACCCCGCATCCCCGGCACCGGTTCGTGGTCGCGAAGGGGCTGGTCACCTTGCTCGCGGCGCTGACGGCCGGGTGGACCGGGCTCGCCGTCGCGGTGTTCCTGGGGATGGCCGGGCACACCGAGGCGCTGTCGGCCACCGCAGGAGTGGGATTTGCGCTGCTCGTCGTGGGGTGGTCGCTGCAGACCGTGCCGTTGGTGATCGTGCTGTCGGCGGCTGCGCCCGACTACCGCTCGATGACGCTGCTATCGGTGCCTGCGGTGCTCTTCGTCACCGCGCCGGCCGGACTCTCGCTGTTCCCCGACGTGGAGCTGAACCCGCTCACCGCCCTCGTCCCCATCGCCAACCTCGCGCTGCTGGGACGCGGCCTCGTGGCGGGCGTCGCCGACCCCGGGGCCACGGCGGTCGCCGTCGTGGCGTCGCTCGGCTTCGTGGCGGGCGCCGTCGTCGTCGCGTCGCGACTCCTCGACCGGGAGGCAGCGTTCCTGCCCCGCGGCAGCGATCCGCGGGGGCTGGAGGTCGCGCGAGCGTTCGGACTCTGGGCGGGCGTGACCGCGACGGCCGCCATGTTCGGGAGCACCGCGCAGGCGCTCGATCTGGTGCTCGGGGCCGTCTTCACCCAGGTCGTGCTCTTCTTTGGCGTCACCGTGGGGGCGGTGGGGTTCTTCGGGCTTCCCGGGCGCGAGACCCTGTCGCTGCGTCGGCCGTCCCTCCGGGACGGTGCGCTCGCCGTCGTGATCGCTCTGGCCATGCCGCTCGTCGCCCAGCTCGTGGTCACGATGCAGGAGCCGCTGCTGCCCACCCACCCGCTCCTCGTCGAGCAGTTCTCGGAGCTGGCACAGTTCGAGGGGCCCTGGTGGGTGCCGGTGCTCGTCTTCGCGGGGCTGCCCGCGATCTGCGAGGAGCTCCTGTTCCGCGGGCTGCTGCTCGGACTCCTCCGTCGGGCGGGAGTCGGGACGGTAGCCCGCGTGGGCTTGGTCGCGTTGGCGTTCGGCCTGACCCACCTCGTCTGGCCGCGCATCCTGCCCACGGCCGCCCTCGGACTGGTCCTCGGGTTCGTGGTCGTCCGTAGCGGGTCCCTGTGGCTCGCGATGGGGATTCACGCCGTGTACAACGGACTCGTCATCGTGGCCGCCCGTGGCGATGGGCTGCCCGAGGTGCCCGCGTGGGCGACCGTCCTCGCCGCGAGCCTCGTGGCGGCAGCGATCGTCGGGACGAACGGTCGCAGGACCCGTTGATCGGTGCGCAGGCTACGCTGCGGGAGTGGCGAAGAAGGGCTACCACCACGGAAACCTCCGCGAGGCCCTCGTGGAGGCGGCGACGAGGCTCGTCGAGGAGGAGGGGGTCGAGGGCTTCACCCTCTCGGCGGCGAGTCGGGTGATCGGCGTGACCCACGCGGCTGCCTACAAGCACTTCGCGGACCGGGATGCGCTGCTGCACGCGGTGTCGACCGTAGGGATGGCGGCGTTCGGCGAGGCGCTGCAGGCGGCGTTCGATGCTCACACCGAGCCCGAAGCGCAGTACCTCGCCACGGGTCGGGCGGTCGTCGCCTTTGCGAGAGCCAGGCCCCGCCTGTACCTGCTCGCCTTCGGTCATCGCCGCCGCGACGATCTCTCCACGCTGGCAACGCCGCCCGCCGGCAGCGCGCTGGCCCGATTCGTGACGATGATCGCGGCCTGGCAGGGGGCGGGGTGGCTCGCCCCCGGTCCCCCCCAGCGCTGGGCGTGGGTGCTGTGGGCCAGTGCCCACGGGCTGGCCTCGCTCGTCGCGACCGGGCGGCTCGGGCGCGCTCGTCTCGGGGGCGTCGGGCCCTGGCACCCGGCCGGACTTCAGTCCGCGACCCGCTGACCGATGGCCCTGCGGGAGGGTCGCGTGTCATCTGCCTTCGTCATCTCGCTCGACCTCGAGCTGTTCTGGGGTCTCCACGATCTGCCCGAGGTCGGCCGTCACGCCGCGAACCTCGACGGCGTGCGGGCGGCCACGGACGGCATCTGCAGCCTGTTCGAGCGTTACGGGATCCACGCCACCTGGGCGACCGTCGGCCTGCTGATGGCGCGAGACCGCGACGACGCGCTCGCCAACGCCCCCGATCTGCGTCCCACCTACACGGATCCGCGGCTGTCGCCGTACCGCTGGCTCGAGTCCCTGCCGGCGAACGAGGAGCGCTTCTTCGGCCCGGATCTCGTCGATCGGGTGCTCGCTACCCCGGGCCAGGAGATCGGCTCCCACACCTACTCGCACTACACGTGCCTCGAGCCCGGTCAGACGTTCGCGCAGTTCCGCGCCGACCTGCGGGCGGCTCGAGCGATGATCGAGCGCACGGGGCGCGAGGCTCGGAGCCTCGTCTTTCCGCGGAACCAGTATGCCCCGGAGCACCTGGCCATCGCGGCCGAGGAGGGCTTCTCGTTCGTGAGGGGTCAGCCGCACGTGCCGATGTACCGTCCCCGCCCGGGGGCGGCGCAGCACGCAGGCTGGCGAGCGCTGCGCCTCGTCGATGCCCACCTGCCCGTCGTGGGCAGCGACCAGCTCACCTTCGTGCCGGAGTCCGAGCACGGGATCGTCAACGTGCCCGCTTCGCGGTTGCTCCGGCCGTCGGGCGGCGGGCCCCTGCTGGGGGAGCTTCGGCTGCGTCGAATCCTCGCCGAGCTCCGTGCCGCGACGGAGCGGGGACGCAGTTACCATCTGTGGTGGCATCCCCACGGCTTCGGCACGCACCTCGAGGCGAACCTCGAAGCCCTGGAGACCATCCTGATCCACGCCTCCTACCTCCGGGACCGCTTCGGTCTCGAGTCCCGCGCCATGGCCGAGCTGGGTGAGGAGGTGCGGCGTGCCGCATGACCGTCCGCGCGTGGTCCTGCTCTCGGGACCGGACTTCGGCTCGCGAGTCGTCGCGCGCGCTCTCGACGAGCGGTTCGACCTGCGACGGGTGCTCGTCGAGCGCAAGGCCTCCCGGCGGCGGATGGTGACGCGTCGCGCGCGTCGCCTCGGCTGGCCGACCGTGTTGAATCAGCTCGCGTTCCAGAGCGCCGGGGCGCCCCTCGTCGCGCTGGCCAGCCGTCGCCGTCGCGAAGCGCTGATCGTCGAGCACGGCTGGCAGGATGCCGCGGGCCCCGCCGACCGGACCACGCGGCTCGACACGATCAACTGTCGGGAGACCGTCGAGACCCTCTGGCTTCATCAGCCCGACGTGGTCGTGGTGAGCGGCACGCGAATCGTCGGGCGCAAGGTGCTCGGCTGCGTCGAGGCCCCCTTCGTGAACATCCACGCCGGGATCACGCCCCGCTATCGAGGGGTGCACGGCGGCTACTGGGCGCTCGCCGAGCAGCGCCCCGACCTGTGTGGGGTGACCATCCACCTCGTGGACTCCGGGGTCGACACCGGCGGGGTGCTCGCCCAGGCGCGGATTCGCCCGACGGCCGACGACACCTACGCGACCTACCCCCTCCTCCAGCTGGCCGCGGGAGTGCCGCTACTCCTCGACGCGGTCGAACGACTCGCGAGCGGCGACCGGACGACGATCGACGCCCCGCCCGAGGAGTCCGCGCTGTGGTACCACCCCACCGCCACCGGCTACGTCCACACCTGGTGGCGGTACGGCGTACGCTGAACGACGAGGTCGACGTGATGATCGTCGCCCGACGCCATCCGGCAGGGGCACCGACGGAGACGCGAGGATCCGCATTCAGGTGAACGGGTGTATCAGGGAGACCCGCAGCCCGTAGCTCCGGTGTCTCCGTCGACCTCGACGCCCGACCCACGAAGGGCGACGGCGACCGCCCGCGCCGTGGTCCGAACGGTCGGTGAGGGGTCGCACACGAGGAGCGGCACGACGGCAGCGGCGTGGCCTGGGTGGGCCTCGGCGAGGCCTCGCAGGATCTTGTTGCGGGTCGCGGGGAGCAGGGTCTGGTCGCTCAACGCCTCGCGGGCGAGGTCGCCGGCCCCCGGGGTGCGCGAGAGCAGCATCCAGGCGCGGCTCCGAACCAACGGCCCCGTCTCGGGGTCCAGGGCGAGGGTGCGGAGATGGGTCGGCAGCTCGGGGAACCGCTCCGACAGCTCCTCGAGGTCGGGCACGTGGTGGTAGCCCGACAGGGCCATCGCGATGTCCGCTACGGCCGAGTTCGAGGCTGCAATGTCCGGGCGCCCTCGGTCTCGGCCGTCCGTCGAGACCCCGGGCTCGGGGATCGCGACCGGAGAGCCGCTACACGCGAGCCAGAGCCAGGCGATCATCGGGTCACCGGGTTCGCGAGCAGGACGGAGCCCTGGTCGGCGGTGAGGGCGTTGGCGGCACCGTTCGCGAAGGGGAACATGAGGTTGAGGAAGTCGGGGCACTGGTCGAAGGTCCCGTTCTGGACGAGCTGGGCGATGTTGTCGCACTGCGCCGTGTCCGCGATCGGATCGAAGAACCCGCCTGCGATCTCGGAGGTGTGGAACAGGCCGAGCCAGTGTCCGAGCTCGTGGGCCAGGATCTGTCCGGTCAGCTGATTGCCGCCCCTCGAGCCGAGGAACTCGGCGGTGAGAACGACGCCGCTTCCCGGCGTCCCGTGCAGGCCGATGGGGCCCGGAATGCCCTGGGAGATGCCGATCACGTTGCCGTCCGCCATCTCCGCCACGAAGAAGACGTTCACGCTCAGCAGGTCCTCGTCGTCGGCGCCCGGGGGCAGGGAGGTCGAGACGAGCTCGGCAGGCTGGGTGTTCACGTCGTCGATGATGGAAAAGGCGTCGGCCACGGCAGCGTCGACGTCGAAGTGCCGAACCTCGCCGATCGAGACGCCCGCCTCGCCGTAGATCGCCTCGAGGGCGCCGATGGTCTGCTGTACGTCGGGGTCGGTGGGCGCCGACGCGGCGTCGATGCCGTCGATACCTACGTAGTAGAGGTTGAGGTCGAGGGCGCGCCCCGCGTCGGCCCGCTCGGTGACCACAAAGGAGCAGAGGTCCTCCGTGATCGCGGCGACGGTGAAGGTGTAGTCGCCCTCCTGCACCAGGACCTCGGCGACCGGGCTCTGGGGAAGAAACAGCGGCGAGGTGAAGCCGATCAGCCCCGCGGTGACGCCGAGGAAGCTGTTGCCGGACAGCCGAAGGTCGAAGGTTCGGCCGTCGGGCACGGTGAGGGCGATGGGGGCCATCGGGCCGCCGTCGGCGGTGAACGGCACCACCATCGCCGACGTCGTGTCCGCGTCGAGCGAGAACGGCAGGTCGACCACCTGGTTGTCGACGGGCCCGATGCACTCGATGGTGATCGGCGCGACCGGCAGGCCGTCGTCCTCGTCCACGGGAATCGGAAGGGGGTCCTCGCCCGCTTGCGGGTCCACGCAGGCGCGCGCGTCGTACATCGTGCGGCAGAGCTGGTCACCGTCGCAGTCGGCGTCGGTCTCACAGCGCGGCACGCACCGGCTCCAGAGCGCGACCGGGTTCACCCAGCACGTCTCGTCGGAGGGGCACTCGGCGTCGCTCTGACACTCGGGGGCGTCGGGAAGGTCGGGCGGCTCCGGCGCCTCGGGGTCCCCAGGGGCCTCGGGCGTCGGATCCGCCGGAGCGGGGGCCTCCGCCTCGACGCAGCCGACGAGAGGGGCAAGCACGAACATGGGCAGCAGCTTCACGGAGCCTCCATCGAGGAGCGCCTGCTCGACGCTCCACCGAAGGATAAGGCCGACCCCCGGCCATGTTCCGTTTAATGCCGCTTAATCGAGCGCCAGAGGTCGACGATCGAGGTCGGGTCTTCGTCGCCCACGCGTTGCGGCGGAGGCAACCCACGCGCAGGCGAGCGGCGGTTAGGCTCCGGCAGCGCGCGTCCAGGGGCCGTCGAGTCCGCTGGTCCCGATCCTGAACCGGAGTCACCATGCTGTTCACCTGGTTGGCGATGACCTTCGCGATGGCCGGATCCGTGGCCGTGGTCGTCGACGGCACCATCGCTCCTGCCAACCTCGCCGAGTCGCTGACCGAGGAGCTCGCCCGGCTCGAGGCGGGTCTCGAGGTCGAGGAGAGCGACGTCTACGCCGGGGCGCCGCTCTACATCGGCGGCGGCTCGCTGTTCGAGGGGATGGCGGTCACCTTGATGGGCGAGCTCACCGTGGGCACGGTGCTCACCCTCCTGCTGGTGCCCGTGCTGTACGCGCTGTTCTTCGGGGTCGTACCGGAGTCGGAGGCCTCGTGAGGGCGGCGGTGCTCACGGCGTACGGGCCGGCCGATGGGCTCGAGATCCGCGAGGTCGATCCGCCAGTGCCGGGGCCTCGCGAGCTCCTCGTCGAGGTGCATCACGCCACGGTGACCATGGGGGACACCGAGCTGCGGAGGTCCCGGCTCCCCTGGCTGTTCCGGATCCCGCTCCGGCTCTGGCTCGGGGCGTGGCGACCTCGGCCGGGGTTGGTCCTCGGCATGGAGGTGGCGGGCACCGTGAAGGCCCGCGGCGAGGAGGTCGACGGCTTCGAGCCCGGTGAGCAGGTGTTCGGGATGACCCGGATGGGGCTGGGCGGTCAGGCCGAGCTCGCCTGCCTCTCGATCGACGATCCCGTCCGCCGGGTTCCAGCCGACGTGGCTCTCGACCAGGCCGTCGCCTTGCCGGTCGGCGCGCTCGAGGCATTCGGCTACCTCCGTCGCGCAGGGATCGCCCGCGGCCAGCGTGTGCTGGTGCGGGGCGCTTCGGGGAGCATCGGCAGCTACGCGGTCCAGCTCGCCAAGCACCACTTCGGGGCTCACGTGACGGGGGTGTGCGGGGCCATCGGGGTGGACCGGGTCAGGGCGCTCGGAGCGGACGTCGTCCTCGACTACGAGCAACGGGACTTCTGGCAGACCGGCGAGCGCTGGGACCTGATGATCGACATCGTGGGCCGGCTGCCCTTCGCGAGGTGCCTGCGCGTCCTGGAGCCGGGGGGCGTCTACGTGAGAACCACCGTGTTCGGCCTCGGGGAGCTGCTGCGAGCGGGCCTGTGGCGGCTCGTCTCGCGTCGCCGGATTCTGCTCGGCGGCGGTGAAGGCACCGCGTCGGACCTCGCTCTGCTCGCCGAGCTACTTCAGAAGGGAGTCATCCACACGGTCATCGACCGGCGGTACCCGCTCGACGAAATCCGGGACGCCCACCGGTACGTGGAGACCGGACACAAGCAGGGCAACGTCCTCATCGACATCGCGTGAGCCTACCAGGTGGTGCGTTCGCCGTCGCCGCCGGTCGTGCGTCGTCCGACGGAGTGGTAGGTGACCGGCGTGCCGTTGAACCACTGCGGCTCGTAGACGTTGCGCCCGTCCACGATCACGGGGTTGGCCATCCGCTTCACGAAGGCCCGCAGATCGGGGGTGCGGTAGTGCCGCCACTCGGTGGCGATCACGAGCAGGTGTGCGTCATCGATGGCGTCGAGGGGGTTCTCCACCACCGTGATGCCCTCGGGACCGAGCACCGCGAGCGCGTTGTCGACGGCGGCCGGATCGTGGACCACGCAGTGCACGCCGGCGTCACGTAGCCCCGCGACCACCGCGACTGCGGCGCTCTCGCGAACGTCGTCGGTCAGCGGCTTGAACGCGAGGCCCCACACGGCGACCCGCTTGCCGGTCGGATCGGGTCCGAGCTCGTCGAGCGCGCGCTTCAGGACGTGACGACGCTGCAGGGCGTTGACGTGGGCGGTGGCCTCGACGATGGACTGCACCACCCCGACGCTTCGCCCGATGGCCGACAGCGCGGCGACGTCCTTCGGGAAGCACGAGCCGCCATAGCCGAGCGACGGGTAGAGGAACCGCGGCCCGATGCGGCCGTCGCTGCCCATGCCCTGGCGCACCGACTCGACGTCGGCCCCGAGCGCCTCGCAGAGCCGGGCGATGTCGTTCATGAAGCTCACCCGCGAGGCGAGCATCGCGTTGGCCGCGTACTTCGTGATCTCGGCCGAGGTGGGGTCCATCACCTGCACCCGCTTGCTGCGGACCATGAACGGTCCGTAGATGGCGCGCATCAGCTCGGACGCGCGCTCGCTGCGAGTGCCGACGATCACGCGCTCGGGAGACATGAAGTCCCGAACCGCGTCGCCCTGCTTCAGGAACTCGGGATTGCTCACGAGCTCGATGCCGGTCACACCACGCTCGACGAGCTGTGCGGTGAGCCGGTCATTGGTGCCCGGAGGCACCGTGCTCTTGAGGACCACGAAGAGCTTCTCGGGCTTCGTGGCTGCGATTCTGTCGAGGACGGCCTCGACCCCCGAGAGGTCGGCGGTCCCGTCGGGCATCGATGGCGTGCCGACCGCGATGAACACGGCGTCCGCATCGGTGATGCCCTCCTCGATGGAGGTCGTCGCGTCCAGCAGCGCGCGGTCGCGCACGCCGTGGAGCAACTCGTCGAACCCGGGCTCCCAGATGGGGCTCCGGGCCTCGAGGATGTCGGTGACGCGCTGAGGAGCGCGATCGACCATGGTGACGGCGTTCCCGGCATCGGCGAGACAGACGCCCGCCACCAGTCCAACGTATCCAGAACCCACGACGCAGAGCTTCATGGGCCCGCGAGTTATCGCAGGGCTCCATCCGAGGCCAGTCGATGAGCCCTGAACCATCCCCTGCTCTGACCTTTGTCGTGCCCGCGCTGAACGAAGCCGAGTCGCTTCCCCGACTCTTCGACGAGATCCGCGAGTCGTGCCGCGCCGTGGGGCGGACGTTCGAGGTCATCGTCGTCGACGACGGCAGCACCGACGGCACCGTGGACGCGGTCCGCGCGGCCCGGGCCCAGGACGA
Source organism: uncultured Enterobacteriaceae bacterium (assembly GCA_964655065.1). Lineage (GTDB taxonomy): Bacteria > Myxococcota_A > UBA796 > UBA796 > DRPG01. The sequence goes on from CAZZLC010000059.1 coordinate 19,161, forward strand.
CCGCATCCGGCTCGTCTCCTTCACGCGCAACTTCGGAAAGGCGGCTGCCTACACGGCGGCCTTCCAGCGAGCTCGCGGCGATCTGGTCGTCACGATGGACGCCGACTTGCAGGACGATCCCGCCGAGCTCCCCAAGCTGCTCGCCGAGCTCGACCGCAACGACATCGTCGTGGGCTGGAAGATCGCGCGGATGGGCAACGAACCGGGCAAGACCCTGCCCTCCCGCGTGTTCAACGCGATGAATCGCCTGGTGTTCGGGGTGTCGTTCCGCGACCAGAACAGCGGCTACCGCGTGATGCGCCGCGAGGTGGCCAGGGAGCTCGATCTGTCGGGCGACAACTACCGCTTCATTCCGCAGCTCGCCCACCTCGCGGGGTTTCGGGTCGGCGAGGTGGGGGTGGTCCACCGAAAGCGCGTCTTCGGAGTCAGCAAGTACGGACTCACCCGGTTCTGGACCGGAATGCTCGATCTGCTGACCGTCGGATTCCTCGCTCGCTTCCGGCACCGGCCCCTGCACTTCTTCGGGACGGTCGGCCTCGTGCCGATTGGCATCGGAGTGGGGTTGCTCGTCTACGTTCTCGCCATGAAGCTGGCCGGCGACAACTTCTCGCAGCACCTGGCCGCGCTCATCATCGGCGTCACGTCGCTGCTCATCGGGGTTCAGAGCGTGCTCATCGGACTCGTCGCGGAGCTGCTCGCCGCCCCGCGAGGAGACCGCTACATCGTCGCCCCGGACGAGTCCCATGCCTGAGCTCGACTGGTCGACCTTCGACCCTGGTGCCCTGGTCGGTCTGATCGGCGGCGCGATCTTCTTCGGCTCCTGGATTCTGCAGGCGGTGGAGACGCGGCGAGCCGGTCAACCCGTCGTCAGTTGGCGGTTCTTCGCCATGCGCTTCAGCGGGTCGCTGCTGCTCGTCGTCGAGTCGGTCCGGGTCCAGTCACCGGGCTTGTTCCTCGTCAACCTCGCCACGCTCGGGTTGATGTCCTACAACCTCGTCATGGCGCGATCGAGCGACCAGTCGGACGCCACGTAGCGGTCAGGCCGTCGGCGTCGTGACCGCCACCGTCCACGGGAAGCTCGTCCGCACCTGCACCGGCCCGACGGCTCCCGTGCCGAGCAGCATGCGACGGAACCCGCCCGGGCTCCAGCGCTGGACGTGCTCCGGGTGGTTGCCCCAGCGAGACAGGTACTTGCCCCGGGCCAGATTCCCGAGCTGGAACCAAGGCTCCCAAGGCACCGACAGCACGAGGTGGCCCCGCGACACCCGAGCCAGCTCGCGCACCGCGACCGACGGATCGTCGAGGTGCTCGAGTACCTCGAGGCAGATCACGACGTCGAACGCGTCGTCATCGTAGGGGAGGTCGGTGGCGGAGGCGACCTGGGCCTCGACCCCGGGCACCGCCGCGCGGCAGGCCTCGACGGCGGTGGGGGACAGGTCGCACGCGTAGACCCGGCCCGCCGCCTCGCCGAGGGCCCGTAGCACGAAGCCCTCCCCGCAGCCGACGTCGAGGGTGCTCTCGGGCCGAATGGCCTCGACCTCGCGGCGCACTCGATCGTGGAAGCGGTCCAGCAGTGCTCGCACCACGGGGTTCGTGGTCTCGTGCTTCAGCTGATTGCTCGACGGCGTCACGGAACCTCCCATCGGCGCGTCCACACCTCGTAGGCGCCGATCGACTGGGGCATCTCGTAGTTGTGGAGAACGTAGGCGACGAGCTTGGGGTAGCTCAGGAACAGGTCTCGGCTGTCGCCTTCGAACCCCGTGACCATCGGCAGGGCGTCGCCGGTGGCGATGACGAAGACGGGCGGATCGGCACGCTCGAGGTCGCGGAGGAGGACGTCGAGCCAGAAGTCGTGGTCACTGGTGCGCAAGGCGAGCGGGAAGTTGTAGATGAGTCGGCTCGCGGGTCGCCGCTCGGACCACACGTGGATCACCGGGTCGAAGCCCCACACGAACACGCGCTCGTCGGGGACGGTGCTCTCGCGGAGCCACGCCGACAGCTCCGCCTGGTCGGAGATCGGCCAGCCGTAGGCCTTGAACCGATTGCGGCCGTAGTGCTCCTCGAGCGTCTCCTCGCCAGAGGCGATGGACCACATCCCCCGATACCCGATGGGCCGCGCGTAGTAGACGAGCCCACAGAGCATCACCGTGGCCGCCAGGGGGACCCAGCGGGGCTGGGTGACGCGCTGCACGAGTCCCGCGGGAACCCGGTCGAGGAGCCAGGTGCTCGCGATGCCGAGCAGCAGCACGTTCGGGATGCCCGTGGGGTGGTAGTGGTAGGCGAAGAAGCGCCCCTGCGCCATCACGCCGAGCTGCGCGCCCACCCACCACACGAGCACCAGCGCCCCGGCGACTCGTAGTCGGTCCTCCACGCGCCACAGCGCGGCCACGGCGAAGGGCAGCGACAGCCAGCCACTCGCCACCAGGTAGAACAGGTTGCGGTTGGTGCGGGTGACGGGACGGAAGAGCCCCCACAGCCGGTCGGCCCACGACTTGTCGGCCTCGCCGACGTAGCCTGCGATGAGCTCGGTGTGCGTGCGGAGGAAGATCTCGCCTGCGCCCTGGGCCCACAGCCCGAGACCGACCAGCCCGAGCGTGCCGGCGCCGCCGGCGACGACGCCGAGGAGCCCCCACCACACCGAGCGGCCGTAGGTGTGCGCGACGAGCACGAAGGCGACGAGCATCGGCAGGGCGACGAAGGCGCCGGTGTACTTGAAGAGCACCGCGAACGCCGACGCGGCTCCGGCGGCCACGAAGCCGAGCCAGGCGAGCGGCCGTCGTCCGGCCCCCCACGCGTCGCCGGCGACGATCACGAGCCCCACCGCGACAATGGCGGCGAGGTTGAGCCAGCCGTCGGTCTGCGCGATGTGCCAGTAGCTGATTCGCCAGTAGGCGAGGCAGTAGGCGACCGCGGTGACCAGCGCGACGTCGCGGCGCCGGAACAGTCGCCACGCGAGCCAGGTGAGCGCACCGACGGTGGCGGAGGTCCACAGCACGTCCCACGCGCGCACCGCGACGGGGTTGGTGCCGAAGAGCATCTGCGACAGCCCGTGCAGCCACGCGGTCGCCGGCGGCTTGAAGGTCAGGACGTCGCGGTAGAGGACGCCGCCCTCCCGCCAGACCCAACCGGCCGCGGCATAGTTCCCCTGGTCCCTGCCCATGGGGTAGGTGAGGGTGGGAACGCCAGCGAAGACCGACACGATGGTCGTGACGGCGACGATGGACCAGATGGGCCGGTGCGGGGCCTCGGCGTCAGCGCTCATGGAGCAGGAACCTCGGGCCACGCACATAGCCTGCTCGAATGGCCGACGGGCCCCGGGTTGGCTACGGCTCGCCCGGCGAGGCGACGAACCTGATGACGCGACCCGACCCGGGGAAGGGGAACCCAATCGATGCCGCAGCTGCGGTGGTCATCGTCGGCATGGTGGCCCTGCTCGGCTGGCGGACCGAGCTCATCGGCCCCACGGTCGACGAGCCGCTGCACCTCGTGCGGGGGCTCGCCTGGTGGTGGACCGACTCCACGCGGCTGTCCTTCGCCCACCCTCCGCTCGCGAACGTGCTGCAGGCCTTCCCGGCCTGGTTCGCCGACCCCATCGACCTGACCGCGCTCCGCGGCTGGGGCGACGCCAACCACGCCCAGGTCGCCGCCCACCTGGTCGAGGATCACTACGACGTCGTTCGCTCGTTGCTCGTCGCGGGGCGTCGGGTCACCATGGCCCTCGGCGTCGTGCTCGCGCTCGCCGTCTACGTCTGGACGTCGTGGCGGTTTGGTCGGCGGGTGGGACTCGTTGCTCTGCTCATGGTCGCCTTCAACCCCACGGTGCTCGCCCACGCCCAGCTCGTGACCACCGACTTGCCGGTGACGCTGGCCATCTTCGGGGTGACCGCCACCTTCGTCGAGTACCTGTGGGCGGAACGCCCCCTCGCGCGCAGGGTCAGCCTGGCCGGGTTCGCCGTCGCCGTCGCCGTCGCGTTGTGCACCAAGTTCACCGCGCTCGCGCTGATCCCCGTGCTCGGCGCCGCCGGTCTCGTGTGGGCTGCCCAGGGCTGGGGGCGGTTCGCCGACGGCACGCCGGGCCGGCGCCTGGCGCGTCTCGGGGCCGAGATCGGGGCCGTCGCGGTCGTCGGGCTCGTCGGGGTCGCGGCCAGCTATCGCTTCGAAGAGGTCGGGCTCTCCGTCGCCCAGATCCTCGCGCACCCCGAGCCCCAGTGCTGGCTCACCATCCGCTTCGACCAGGGGTTCCTCGAGCAGCGTCCGCTGGTGGCGGGGCTGCCGGAGTGGCTTCGGCTGCCCGTCCCCTACACCTGGCTGTTCGGCGTCGAGATGGTGCGCCACCACGGGTCGGTGGGGCACGGCACCTGGTTTGCGGGCCACAAGTACGCGCTCGGTCACCCCGCCTACTTCCCCGTGCTGCTGCTCGTGAAGACGCCGTGGGTGGTGCTGCTCGGCTTTGGGCTCGCCGTCGTGGGCTCGGTTCGAACGCGCCGTTGGCCGTCCGGGCCCATCGCGATCCTCCTGATCGTGGCGGGCTCACTGTTGCTGCTGTTGATGAGGTCGCACCTCAACATCGGGGTTCGCCACGCCCTGCCGCTGGTGCCGCTCGTCAGCGTCGTGGCCGCGAACGCGCTGGTGCCGTGGCTCGAGGGCCTGAGCCGGAGCCGGGGACGCTGGGGGCACGGCTTGGCGCTGGGGCTGTTGCTGTCGCTGCCCGTCGTCGCCGCGGCCCGGGCGGGGTCGTTCCTGTCGTGGTTCAACATCGGCTCGGCGGGGTACGCGCTCTCCGTGGTCGGCGAGGACTGGGGGCAGGACACCGTCGAGTTTGGTCGCTTCGTCCGCGACCAGGGCTACGAGGACGTCGTGTACCTACCCTACGGAATTGGTGCGGCGGCGGAGGTGCGCCACCAGGGAGCGGACGTGAGCACCGGGACCTGCGCGGACGTCGACGCGGTACCCCCGGGGAAGGTCCTCGCGGTCCATCTCGCTGACGTGAAGCGTCGGTTGCGCTGCCTGCGAAGGCTCGTGGGCCGTCGCGAACCCGACCTCACCGTCGCCAACCACATTCTGGTGTGGCGTACACCGTATCGGGACGTGGGGAGGACCCGATGATCGAGGTTGCCCTCGCAATGGTGCTCGGCTGCGGCAGGTCGTCGGCGCCCGACCCGGCCCCGGTGCTCCGGGAGGCTCCGATTCAGGTCGTTCCGCAGTACGTCCACTCGTTCCCGACCACACGCGCGACGGCAGTGTCGCCCGATGGCGACCAGCTGCTCGTCGACGACCGGACGACTGCCTGGCTGTGGGATCTCGCGACTGAGCGGATCCTCGCCGTGTTCGACGTGCCTGATCCCGACTTCGAGATCGTGGGCTCGCGCCTGACGACCGAAGGGCCTCGCCTCGTGCTCGGCCGCCAGGCGCCAGGCGGCTTTCGGCTTCCCACGCCACCGTCCACGCTCACCATCGAGGTGTGGGACCCGACCGCGCAGGTTCCCGAGCGGGTGGTCACCACCGAGGTGCCGGAGAAGGAGTCCTGGTTCTTCGCGAGCGCCAGCCTCTCGGCGGACGGCCGGCACGTCGTGACCGGGGGGAGCGCGTACGTCCACTGGAACCTGGACGACGACACGGTCCGCTGGCTGGACACGGCTCGCGAGGACGTTGGAGAGCCGGTCTTCGCTGGATCCCGCATCGTGGCCCCCCTGCGCTACCGCAGCGGGGTCGCGATCTGGGAGCCCGAAGCGGCCAAGGCCACGGTAGTGGAGCCCGAGGATTCCTTCTCGCCTTTGCCTCGAGGGGCCGCTTTCTCGCCCGACCGACGCCACGTCGCGTTTCCGGAGGCCGAGACGGGCACGGTCTGGGTGATGGCCGTCGAGGATGGCTCGGTCGTGGCCTTGAAGGACCACCGGGAGACCGTCCGTGCGGTGGCCTGGTCGCCGGATGGGCGTCTCGCTACGGGGGGCGACGACGGCACCGGTCTCGTGTGGGACGTCCCGCAGCGGCGCGTGTTGGCTCGGCTGGTGGGGCACGAGGGGCGCATCGACACCGTCCGTTGGTCGGGGGACGGGACCCGAATCGCCACGCACGGCCACGATCGGACCTCCCGACTGTGGGACGTCGCGACGGGTCTCGAGCTCACCCGCGTCCACGATCAGCGGGCGGGTGGGAAGCCCGTGTCCGTCGACGCGCGGGGGCGGATGGCCTGGCTCGGCCGGCGCGGTTCGGTGTGGGTGGCGGCTGGCTCCGAGCCTCGTCAGCTCGGCTCGCCGGACGGGATGTCGGCCGAGCAGCTCCGTTTCGTCGGCGAGAAGCTGGTGGTGGGCGGCTCGCGTCGGGTCGTGGTGTGGGACGGCGCCACTGGACGCGCCGAGGCGACCTTCGACGCCGCTCACTGGTGGGTGTCGCCCGACGGTGAGCAGCTCCTGTCGACCCCGCCGCTGACCCTGCGGGATCTCGGGACGGGCGAACCCACGGTGCGCTTCGATGCCGCGAGCGGCGTGTTCGGCGCGATCCTGCCCGACGGCGGAGGGGTGGTGACCGGGGCCTCCCGCGACATCGTCGTGTGGGACGCCCAGGCGACCCGCGTCGTTCACCGCATCGAGCTCGAGGCGCCGGCCCGCTCGCTGCACCCGCTGGCGAACGGGAGGTTCGTGGCCATCCAGGACGAGGGATTCCAGACCATCGACGTGGCGACGGGCCGTGTGGTGCGACAGGGCACTCTCGAAGGGTTCGAGCGCGAGTGGATCGAGCCGCTCGGGCCGCTCGTGGTGGGTCAGGACGCAGCACCGCTGCAGGTGCTCGACCTCGGCACGGGGGCGCTGAGGGCGTCCATCGACCTGCAGGGGGCCGAGCTGAAGGGCACGACCACCAGCGCCGGCCGCCTGCTCGCCTTCCTCGATGGCGGAGCGTTCCAGGTCTACGAGCTCGGGCGACGGACGCGGTCGGGCATCCGCGGCGAAGTGGCGTCGACGATACAGCGCGGCGCGATCTCGCCAGACGGCGACCGGCTCGTCGTGAGCGTGCTCCGGGGGCCCACGCGGCTCGTCGATGCGCGTACTGGCGTCTCGTTGGCCGCGCACCCGCTCGAGGCCAGGTCGGTCGCGTTCAGTCCCGACGGCCGGCGCTACGCCGTGGGCACTCGCGACGGGGTTCACCTCTTCGAGGCCGAACGCGGGCGCTTCCTCGGCTGGCTGGGGGCCACTCGTGACGCGTGGCTCGCCGTCGATGCCGCGGGGCGCTTCCACGCGAGCGAGCCCGAGCGAGCCGAACTCGCAGCGCTGCGCGAGCCCGGCGGGACATCACGAGCGTGGTTGCCCCGGGAGCGGACCGCGACCCGGCACGATCCCGAGGTGGTCGCGGCGCTGCTGGGGGCCTCGCGTCGGTAGCGGATTGGCCCGGTTCTCGCAGTGCAACCCAGCATGTCGAACCCCATCCAACGTGTGTCCAGTTCCCGTGCCGTGGCCGAGCCGCCGGTCCACACCCTCACCGAGATGATCTTCCGGGCCCTGCCCCACCGGTCCGAGGACGGGACGGTGCTGCTCGGACACGAGGGCGACGAGCCGCACCCGCTGTCGCTGACGCAGCTGCGCACCCTGGTCGCCGACCTCTACGA
>CAZZLC010000059.1:26860-36468 GCA_964655065.1 uncultured Enterobacteriaceae bacterium
CCTGCCTGGCGTCGAGCTCGAGCTCACTCCCGTGGCCGAAGGCACCTCCACGCTCCACCTGGCGATTCGCTCGCCGTTCGGGCTGACCCGCTACCTGACCCCTCACACGGCGCTCCGGCCCGACGGCTTCTTCGAGTCGGGCGACCTCGTCGTGGCGAGCCGGGACGGCACCCTCCGCTCGGCGGGTCGGGTGTAGGCCGACGAGACCAACGACGGATTCGGTGTGAAGGTCCCGCTGGCTCCCCTGTGGGCCCGTTACGCGGACGAGCTGGCAGACAGCGACCACGTCGAGCTCTTCCCCATTCGGGGGACCCCCGGGATGGCCGCCTTGCAGTTCGTGACGCGCGACGATCTGCCTCCCGGCGTCGTCACCGACGACACGACCACCGCCGAGACCCTGCGTGCATGGCAGGCACGTACCAGCGAGCTCTCCGACCGCCTCGAGCCCTTTGAGTACCGGCACCACGTGATCGCGCGCCTGCTCCTGGTGAATCTCCCCGTGCCGCGGACCGCGAAAGGTACGGTGTCCCGTCACCGCATCCTCGTGGACCATCGCGCGGCCATCGCGGCCCTGACCGATCCTGCGACCACGGACCACCCCTCGGTGCTCGACATTCGGCCCGGGCTCGGGTGACGCGGTACCCGGCGAGCCCGAGCTGGATACGCGCGCTTAGAGAAAAGATAGGTCGAACCAAGGTCGATCGCTCGTTGGGGGCCTCCGGCCGCGACCCCGAAGCGGTGTAGCCGCGACCGGACGGGGAGTCGCAGCAGCCCACGCACGGCAGGAGCGAGCGGGTCGTGGCCCACGAAGCCCACCGTCACGGCGTGGTGTCCCGCTTCGTGCCCGCGCCGGAGTGCCTCGACGAGCATGGCCCGCAGCACGACTGGCTCGTCGGCCGTGACGTGGGTGGTGACGAGCACGCGCAGCGTCTCCCCGAGCTCGGGAAGGGGCGGCATCCTCCGCCACGCGAGCCTCGCCAGGCGATGCAGGCCGCGCAGCAAGCGCGCTGCGGCCGAGTACCGAGTGACCACGGTTCCCCGGAGGGGGGTGAGGTCCCAGGCCCCGAGCACGCCCACCGCGCGGCCCCGGCGCTCGGCCACCACCCACGACGCGGGCTCCAGGCCCGGACGAGCGAACAGCGCCTCCACGTCATCGGCAGTGGGAAGTGGCGCGAACGAGCGCCCGGCGAGGTGTCGCCACAGCAGGTCCGCGACGAGCGGGGCGTCCTCACGGCGAGCCGGGCGGGTGTCGATCCCCCCAGGGGGACGGGGTCGCAGGAACGTCGGCAGCACGTCGACCTCGAGAGGAACCGGAGGGGCCGCGAAGACGCCCGACTGCCGGAAGAAGGCAGACGCGACGCCTTCGCCGGCGCGGTTCCCGGACTTGGTGACCCCGAGGCCGAGGGGCGCCTCCGGCCACACGGAGGCCGTGCTCTCGCGGATCATGGCCCCGAGCGCACCTTGGCCGCGCCATTCCGGCGCGACGCGGACGTCGCCGACGTAGGTACAGGGCGTCGGCTCGCCGAGCACCTGGCCGGTGAAGAGACCCACGAGCGCGAAACCCACCAGCTCTCCCCCTGCGGAGATCCCGAGGTAGACGTGCCGCTCGAAGCAGAGGTTCGCCCAAGCGAAGAAGTCGTCGCCACGATCGAACCGCATCGCGATCTCGGATTCGATGGTGCACGCCCGATCGATCCGTCTCAGCTCGTCGACGTCGGCAGGACCGAGGCGACATATGGTGAATCCGGTCATGCCGCTCGCCGCACGGTCGTCGGGACGATCCGGTAGAAGGGGAATCGGTCGTGCTCCCGGAGTCGCTCTCCGCGAGCGCGATCCTCGACGAGCGGCGCGTCCTCCGGCGGATGACGGACGGTCTGGAGTTCGCGCCACAGCAAGGGGGCTCCGTCGGGCAGGCGAGCCACCGCTGCGCGGAGCAGCGCGGCGAAGCCGTCGGAATCCAGCCAGTCGCCGAGGTTGGACAGCGAGACGGCGTCGAAGCGCGGCAGGGCGTTCCGATGGACCACCTCCTGCAGATCGCCGGTCATCGTCCGAAGCCGTCCAGGCCCCTCGCGCAGGGCCCGAACGCCCGCGGGTCGGAGGAAGTCGGGGCCCCGCTCGGGATCGACGAGCGCCCTGCGGAGCACCACCTGCAGGAACCAGTTGTCGGACCCCGCCGTGGCGGTGCAGAGGGAGCGGAACCACCCGTGGTATTGCTCGCCCAGCGGCCGTTCGTCACTGCGGTGAGCGAGGGCGTGTGCGTCGAGGCCCCGTCCCCCGTAGACGCGAGGATGGAAGAGCAGTCGGAACGCGGCACGAACCCAGGCCCGGTCGATGTGGCGGTCGAAGATCGCCGCCTGGTCGGGCCCCCCGTCGCCCCGGCACAGGGCGTCGACGTGGCGGCGATCCCACACCCGACGGACCGCGCGGACCACCGGCCGAACAAACCGCTCGAAGCGCCCGCTCCACAGCGCGCCGCACCGCAGGGCCGTCGTCTGTGCGTCCCAGTAGGTGCGGGACGTGGCGGGTAGCGTGGCACGGAGCCGTCCGTAGTCGGTGAGGCGGCGCTCGGGGGCTCGGGCGGCGTAGCCGAGGAAGCGGGCTCCGTCGGCCGAACCGAGCACGCGGGCCGCGGCGAGCTTGAGCTCCGTGAGGTGCACCTGGCCGGCATCGATGTCGACGGCGAGGACCTCGCTGCCGTGCGCGGCCATGGCGAGCGCCGCTTCACCGCCCGACGCGATGGTGAGCACCCGACGACCCGCCCCAGGAGCCAGTACCTGGTGGTCGATCCGGCTGTCTTCCTGGCAGATGCCAAAGCCGTACAGAGCGGCGGGTCGCTTCATGGCCGATCTCGGGTCCCGCCCTCACGAGCTGCAATGGTCGTGCCCGGGCTCGAGGGGATCCCCAGCGCTCGCAGCGCGGTTCCGTGCGTTTCTGAACACACCCCCGGGTGGGCTGCCCCCCACCGTCACCGGCGTCGGCGTCCCGCGACGAAGCCGAGCAGGGCGAGGCCCAGGACGCCGCCGGCCGGAGCAGGGGACGAGGCGCAGCCACAGCCCTCGGACTCCGACACCACCGGGGCCGGAGGGGGCGTGACCAGATCGGCGCCATCGCAGTCCTGGTCGATGCCGTCGTCGGCGATCTCGGCCGCGCCCGGATTGATCTCGGGGTCGATGTCGTTGCAGTCGTCACCGCCTCCGTCCACGCCATCGAAGCCGTCGCCGTCGCGGTCGAAGTCGTCGTTGCCCCGGCAGTCGGAGTCGATGCCGTCGTAGGCGGGGTCGGGGGCTCCAGCGAAGATCCGGGGGTCGAGGTCGTCGCAGTCCTCGCCGCCGAACTCGTCGCTGTCCTGTCCGTCCCCGTCCTGATCGAAGTCCGAGGCGTCGTCGCAGTTCTGGTCGATGCCGTCGTACCAGACCTCGTCAGCGCCCGGCGAGATCGTGCCGTCGAGGTCGTTGCAGTCCCGGCCGAAGCAGTCGGTCGAGACGAACCCGTCGTCGTCTTGGTCCCCGCAGAGGTCCACCGCTTCGTAGAGGTTCTGGACGAGCTTCAGATTGCCGTCGTCGATCGGACAACCCTGGACGATCGTGTTGGCATCGGTCACCACCACGATGCGGTTCTGCACGGCGACGAGGGGTGACCCGTCGAGCCCCTCCACGAGCCCGATCCCCCCCTGGCCGAGCTCGATTCCGCTCTGGAGGGCGTAGCTGAAGGACGTGACATCCACGGTCAGCGGATGGCCGCCCGGGTCGACGACGGTGCCCGGCTGGCCGCACCCGCTGTCGCCCGGGATGTCGACCAGCCGCAGATCGCTTCCGAGCTCGCCGAGCAGCCGGTTGAACTCGTCGTTGTGCTGAGGGGTGAAGATGAACGAATCCCCGACCAGCATCAGCCACCCGCCGCTCCCGAGAAAGTCCCGAAACTGGTCTGCGTCGAAGCGCGGTGGGGACTCGAAGCTGCCGGCAACGAGGATGACCACCTTGTAGGCGTCGAGGTCCCCCTCGGGGACCGTCGGCACGACCTGCACGCCCGTGGATCCCACGTCGAGGAACGCGTCCCGAACGGTGGAGGAGAGCTGGAACGGGAGCTGCGGGTCGTCCAGGATGTTCACCAGGACGTCCTGTGCGGGGGCGGGGGTTGCGGCGAGCAAGGAGAACGCGAGCATCGGACCTCCGAGAGCGAGCAGTGTCACACCCCGGCCCCGCCCTCGCCACGCAACGCTGACCCGTGGGATTCACGCTCGCGGTCGCTGGGTCACGAAGGTCGTCGCGAAGCTACCTGGAGCCGCGATACGTGGCGACCAGCGGCGCGAATCGCGCCTGAATCAAGGAACCTCATCATCGAAAGTTCAGCTTCCTTCTCCGACCTCGGCTTGTCTGCGCCTTTGGCCCGCGCCGTCGCCGAGCTCGGCTACACGTCACCCACCCCCATCCAGGCCCAGGCCATTCCCCACGTGCTCGCGGGCCGTGACCTCCTCGGCAGCGCGCAGACGGGCACGGGCAAGACGGCGGCCTTCGCGCTTCCGCTGCTCGACCGGCTCGCTGCCGCCGGCAAGCAGGCGCGCCCGGGTCGCCCCCGCGCCCTGGTGCTCACGCCGACCCGCGAGCTCGCGATCCAGGTCGACCAATCGTTTCGAGACTATGGCGTCGGCCTGTCCCTCTCGACCGCCTGCATCTTCGGAGGCGTTGGCCAAGCGCCACAGGTCGCGGCTCTCGAGCGCGGTGTGGACATCCTGACCGCGACGCCGGGACGCCTGCTCGACCTCTGCCGGCAGGGGCTGCTCCACCTCGACCGAGTCGAGGCCTTCGTCCTCGACGAAGCCGACCGCATGCTCGACATGGGCTTTCTGCCCGACGTGCGGCGAGTCGTGGAGCGCCTGCCCGCCGAGCGGCACAACCTCTTCTTCTCGGCGACCATGCCGCCGGACATCGTGGAGCTGTCGAATCGGATCCTCCACGATCCCGCTCACGTCGAGGTGGTCCCGGAGTCGACGACCGCCGAGGGCATCACCCAGCGGGTCATGTTCGTGGACAAGCCTGGCAAGCGTGCGCTGATCCTGCAGGTCGCGAAAGACGTTCGGGTCGAGCGCGCGCTGGTGTTCACCCGAACCAAGCACGGCGCGAATCGCGTGGTCAAGCTCCTCGATCAGAACGGCGTGAAGGCCGCGGCCATCCACGGAAACAAGTCCCAGACCGCGCGCCAGCGCGCGCTCGAGGGCTTCCGCAGCGGCGACATCCGCCTCCTGGTGGCCACCGACATCGCCGCCCGCGGCATCGACGTCGAAGGCATCACCCACGTCATCAACTACGACCTGCCGAACGTGCCCGAGTCCTACGTGCACCGCATCGGCCGGACGGCTCGAGCGGGCGCGTCGGGGCTCGCGGTCTCGTTCTGTGACGAAGAGGAGGTGCCCTACCTGCGGAGCATCGAGGCGCTCATCGGTGCTCGGGTCGAGGTCGCGGGCAATCGCCTGGGCCTGCCCGACGAGGTCGTGAACCCAGGCCCCCTCGGCGCCACCCGGCGCAAGGGCGCCCCGAAGAAGCCGTCGGGGAGCGGCCAGCGTCGACGTCGCCGTCGCCGCTGAGCCCGCGGCGCGCCGTTCCACCTCGATCGTCGACGGCACGGCCGTGGCCCGGTCGCCCATCCTCCGGACAGAACGCCCGGGCCAGCCGGGTCGGCACGGAGCGCATCGCTCCTGGCCCGTTCTGGTGTACCGTCGCGTTTCCGCCCCCCGGAGGTACCCGTGAGCCAGGCCGAAGAGGAGCCGCAACGCCAGACCGCGCCCGAAGACATCGTCCCGTTCCCCAACAAGGTGGCCTACGGCGCCGGTGCCTTCGTCAACAACCTGCTGTCGGCTGCAATCGGCAACATGATGATCGTGCTGAACCTCGGCTTCGGGATGAACCCGGCCCTGGTTGGCGCGCTGGGCGGGCTCCCTCGCATCGTCGACGCCATCACCGACCCACTGATGGGGCACATCTCCGACAACACCCGGTCCCGGTGGGGTCGGCGGCGACCCTACATCTTCGTCGGTGCCATGATTGTCTCAGTGGTGTTCTTCCTGCTGTGGCAGATGCCGACCGGCGACACCCGCATCGTGGCGTGGGGTCAGGACGGCGCGGCGCAGCAGTGGAACGCAACGGAGGGCGAGGCGCTCGGGAGCCCCATGGCTCACGAGGGTCCGGTGCGCGGCGCCGCGTTCTCGATCGACAGCGAGCGGGTGCTCACCTGGGCTGACGACGGCACCGCGCGACTGTGGGATGCCGAGACCGGGGAGGCGCTCGGTACGCCGATGCGCCACGAGGGCCCGGTCTCGGGGGCCACGTTCGCCGACGGACAGGTGCTGACCTGGAGCGAGGACCGAACGGTGCGCCGGTGGGATGCCGAGACGGGGGCGGCCGAGGGGAGCCCGCTGCGCCACGACGGGCCGGTACTCGGAGCGGCCATCGACGGAGAGCGCATCCTCACCTGGAGCGCCGACGAGACCGCCCGTCTGTGGAACGCCGACTCGGGCACGCCGATCGGTGACCCGTTGCGACACGATGCCGCGGTGACGGGGGCCACCTTCAACGGGCCGCGGGTGATCACCTGGAGCAAGGACGGCACCGTGCGGCTCTGGAGCGCCCAGACGGGCAGTGCGCAGGGGTCCCCGTTGCACCACGACGCAGCAGTGACCGGAGCCGTCGCGCGTGGAGACCGGATCCTCACCTGGAGCGGAGACACCACGCGAGTGTGGGGGGCCGAGAACGCCGAGCCGATCTCGCGACCGTTCGTCCACGACCGAAGGGTGACCGGGGCCGTGTTCCTCGACGAGGACAACGTCGTCAGCTGGAGCGAGGACGGCACCGCCCGAGTGTGGAACCTCGCGTCGGGGAAGGCGTCGGCGACCCTGCGGCACGACGGCCCCGTGAACGGGGTGCTCGTCGACGAGGAGCAGCTCGTGACCTGGAGCGACGACCATACCGCCCGCGTCTGGAAGGCGACGTCCGGCGAGCTCCTGGGCACCATGCAGCACGACGGACCGGTGGTGGGGGCTCGCCTCAACCGAACTCAGACGCGCGTGCTCACCTGGAGCCAGGACGCCACCGCGCGCCTGTGGAATCCCGACACCGGCGAGTCGCTCGAGACCACCATCCGCCTCGATGGCCCGGTTGCGGGCGCGATCTTCAACGATGGCCACATGGAGGACTTCTACTTCTACTGGTTCTTGATCGGCTCGGTGCTGTTCTTCATCTCGTACACGATGTGGGCCACGCCGTGGGTGGCTCTCGGGTTCGAGCTGACCCCCGACTACTACGAGCGCACGCGGCTCATGGGGGTGCAGTTCTTCATCGGGCAGATCCCGTACCTCATCGCGCCGTGGTTCCTCGCCTTCATGACGTGGTCCTACTTCTCGTCGCAGGCTCAAGGCGCTTCCGTGCTCGCGCTGCTCGTCGCCCTGACCGCGGCCACGCTCGGCGTCATTCCCGCCATCTTCCTGAAGGAGCGTCCGCTTCCCCCTACCGAGAAGTCCGAGGGACCCGGTGGCGTGGGCGGGGCGATCTGGAACTTCGGGGTCGCCATGGTGATGACCCTCACCTCTGGCCCGTTCCTGCTGCTCTGCGCGGCCACGTTCCTCGTGTTCAACGGCTTCCAGCTCATCGCTGCGTTCCAGAGCTACGTGCTCATCTACTACGTGATGGGCGGCGACCAGGACGGGGGCTCGGTATGGCTCGGGTGGACGGGCACGACGCAGATCATCGCGACCTTTGGCGTGATCCCGCTCGTCACCTGGCTCGCGAACCGCATCGGCAAGCGTCGGGCGTTCCTCCTCTCCACCGGCATCGCCACGCTCGGCTACGGGCTCAAGTGGTTCTGCTACAGCCAGACCACGCCGTGGTTGATCCTGATTCCCACGCCGCTCATCGCGTTCTCGCTCGGCGGTCTGTTCACCCTGATGCCCTCGATGATCGCCGACGTGGTCGACTATGACGAGCTGCGCTCGCACAAGCGTCGCGAGGGCATGTTCGGCTCGGTGTACTGGCTGATGGTCAAGCTCGGCGTGTCGCTCGCCCTCATCGCTGGAGGGCTGTTGCTCAACGCCACGGGCTTCAAGGTCGAGCTCGGCGCCGACCAATCGGTCGAGACGCTGCTGTGGCTCCGCATCTACGACGTGATCGTGCCGATGATCACGTCGTTGCTGGCCATGCTCGCGATGTACTTCTACCCGCTGGTCGAAGAGCGAGCGCTCGAGATCCGCGCCGAGCTCGACGCCCGGCATGCTGCAGTGGCCGAAGCGTCGGGCCCGTGAGTGGTACGCTCCGCGGACGTGGAGGGGCGATGAGCTGGGACGAGGCTTGGGACGACGACCCTGTGGTGCGCGCGTGCGCCAGGGTGGTCCCGTGACGACCCTCCGCATTCCCCGGCGCTTCCGGGGGCCCACGCACTCTGGAAACGGCGGCATCTCGTCGGGGTTCGTGGCGTCCTGTCCCGCTTTCGACGGAGCTGCCGCGGTGGAGGTCACGCTGCGAGCCCCGCCTCCGCTGGACACCGACCTGGAGGTGGTCGAAGGGGATGGAAAGGTCACCGTGACCCACGGCGAGACCGTGGTGGCCACGGCCCGACGCGCCAGCCTGCCGGACGACGTCCCTGCCGCGGTCGACGCCCACACCGCTCGGGCTGCGATGGCGGGCTACCGAAACCGGGATCACCACCTGCTGCCCGAGTGCTACGTGTGTGGGACCGCCCGCGACGTGGGCGACGGTCTGCGGATCCACCCGGGTCCCGTGGAAGGCCGCGACATCGTCGCCTCGACCTGGGTGCCGGAAGCGGTCGACGACGATGGCTCGGGCCACATCGTGCATCCCGTGGTCTGGGGGGCGCTCGACTGCCCCACGTTCTTCGGGCTCGGCGACGCGCCGTTTGCCGTGCTCGGTCGGCTGACCGCGTCGATTCGTCGCTCACCCCGCATCGGGGAGGAGTGCGTGGTCATCGGCTGGCGACGAGGGCCGGCCGACGGTCGCAAGCACTTCGGCGCCGCGGCCCTCTTCGGGGACGACGGGGATCGACTCGGCTGGTCCCACGCCGTGTGGGTGGAGGTCGACCCCTCGGCCTTCGTCGACCCGCCGCGCTGACGCGTTCAGCCGCTGTCGGACGGGCGGCTCGCCACGTAGACGGCGCTGGCCACCAGCACCAGCGACACTCCGATCCCCACCGCGAGCGGGGCGGTGGCCAGGGTCAGGGCTCCGGACAGCGCCATCGACACGAGCGCGATGGCCTTGGCGCGTCGGGGAATCGCTCCGTGGGTACGCCAGGCCCGGAGCGGGGGTCCGAAGCGCGGGTGCTCGAGCAGCCAGCGCTCGAGTCGGGGCACGCTACGGCCGAAGCACCACGCCGCCAAGATGACGAAGACGGTGGTGGGCAGGCCCGGCAGCATCGCTCCGAGCACCGCGAGCCCGAGGAACCCGACACCCGCGGTCGCGTACAGGGCTCGCCCCACTGGGCTCGTCGAGGGCAGAACTTCGTCTTGCTCGCGATCCACGCTCCCCCCGCCCCGACCATATCGTCGCCCGGCGGGTCGAGGGGCGGGGGGCGCGCCCCACCGGCCCCCCGGTCCCTCGGGGCTCGAGGGA
>CAZZLC010000060.1:0-35325 GCA_964655065.1 uncultured Enterobacteriaceae bacterium
GGCGCCGTTGCCGATCACCATCGCGACCTTGTCGGGTCCGGCAAGCGCGCTCGACGTGCCCCACAGCAGACCCCAGGTGCCCAACGTCAGTGCCAAGCCGCCTCCCCCGTGCGGAAGGAGTCTACCGCGGTAGGCACGCGAGGGTTGAGCTCCGAGCCCCGCCCTGCCCTGGTGGTCGGATCAGTAGGCGCAGATCATCGTCCAGTTGGGCGCGGTCGCGGAGGCGACGAAGTGCCTCCGCCTCTGCATCTGCTGTGCCGTCATCCAGGCCGAGGCCTGTCCTCGGGAGGTCGGTGCAGGGCGCCGGACATGCCCGCGACCAGGACGACGACCAGCCCTGCTGCCGCCGGTTGCCAAGGCGGCTCGGCCCCGCTTGCCGCCGCGACACCGGAGATCACCCACAGCTGAACCAGGTGCAGCGCCACGAGACCAGCCGTCACGACGGTGAGCGCCCAGCGCTCGCCCCGCCTCGCGGGACCGGCGAGGAGGGCCGCTGCGAATCCCGCGACGACGAGTCCGCTGCCGCCCACCACCCGCATCAGCCCGAGCACCAGCGCCTGCGTGCCCGGCGGGACCTCGGCCCAGGCACTGCCGAGCACGACCTCGTGGTACGGCATCGCTTGCTGGCGCAGCAGGTACAGCAGCCCGCCGACCGCCACGTGGACGACGTCAAGTGCCAAGAGCCCGGCTGTCCAATTTATCTTCATGGCTTCGTCCCCCGATGGTTCGCGGTCTTCGTCACGCGGGGCGCAGCCGTCGGCCGGTCGACGCATCAGGTCCCGACGTCGCGCCGTGCGACACTCGGCCCGAGAGTGTCGCGCGAGGTGACGAGTGGGACCGGTGGACCAGGGCCTGTGGGCTGCGTGCGTCGTCCTGGCTCGGGACCAGGGCCTCGCTCGGGTGCGGGTGGCGGACATCTGTCGCCACGCGAGCGTCCATCGATCCACGTTCTACCGTCACTTCGAGGACAAGCAGGATCTCGTGGAGCGCGGCACCGCTCGGCTGGTCTTCGAGATGGCCTCCGAGGCTCCCTCCCCGCACGAATCCGTGCGGAGCTTGCAGCGCAGGATCTCGCCAGGGCATCTCGTCCGCCTGTTCGTGGTGGCTCGGACCCGTCGGGATCAGCTGGCGGTCGTCCTCGATCCCACTCGAGGGTTCCCGTTTCGGGCCGCGCTGCAGGCCGCGTTCGTGGAGCTCGGCGCGCAGCGGCTGCACGAGCTGGGGGTGGACTCGTCTGGCCCGTCGGCGCTCGTGGCGCACTTCAGCGCGGCGGGCATCGTGGAGTGCCTGGCCTGGTGGGTCGAGCGCGGCTGCGTGCCCGAGCCCACCGCCATGGCCGGCTGGGTCGCCGCGTACCTTGCCGAGGGAGCCCTCGGCCCGCTCGGACTCGATCGGACGTAGGAGCAACCACGGACGCGGGCGCCCCATCGCCGCTGGCCTGCCGTCGCCCCGCCAGGGGAACTCGGTTGGGCCCCGGGTAGCGCGGCACTGCCGGTCTGGGCGACAGTGGCTCCCGGAGGGGGCATGTACGGTTGGTTGGGGTTCGCGGTGGCGTCGGGGGCGCCGTTCGAGATCGGGCTTCCCCCGCAGATCGACGAGGACTTTCACGCGGTCGCGGCGGAGTGTGAGCGCGGCTCTGCGTCCGCCTGCGAGGAAGCGTCCGAGATCGCGTTCCGTCACGGCAACACGCCCCTCGCCGACCTCGCGGCTGCCGCGGCCTGTGAGCTCGGGCGCTTCGATCTCTGCTTTCCGGGTCGCGCCTGCGAGCTCGGTCACGTTCCGGCGTGCCGCTGGACAGAGGGGGTCTACGCCCACCCCGGCGGCCTGATGCAGCGCTGCGAGGAGGGCTCGAGCGAGGCGTGCCGCCACCTCGAGGCCAACGGTCTGCGTGGTGGCGAGATCATCCGGACGCTGGACCTGCCGACGGAACGCCACGTTCGGCCCGCCGACCTGCTCGTCGGACCCGATGCCGAGACGGTGCTCGGCAAGCTCGACGGGGGCTGGTGGTTCGCCCGCGACGGCGAGCGGCTTCGCGAGCTCGCGCTTCCTCCCAGGACGATTCCCGTCCTCGAGGTGGGCCGGTGGACGGAGGACGAGCTCTGGTTCCCCCTGCAGGTGCACCAGCAGAATCGGGACATGCACCTCGTCGGCTTCTGGCGTGACGGCAAGGTGATCGATCTCCCCCGCGAGTGGCGCGAGGTCCCGCTGCCCGAGCGGGCACGTTGTCCCGCTCTCCGACGCACGGGCACCCTCGTGACCTGGCACTGCACCTGGCGGGTGGACGGCGAGGAGGGCGCGCTGCTACTGCGGGCCACCCTCGACGGTCGGGCGCTGCCCACGGTCACCGCGGTCCCCCGCGAGACGCTCGCCGTTCCGGTCCACGACGAGGGATCGGGTCGTACCCTGCTCTCGTGGGGGTCGGGTGACGACCGCGTCTTCGCGGTGGCCGTCCCGGAGGACGGTGAGCTCCGCGAGGTCATCGAGGATCCCGAGGTCCGCAGCGACGTTCGGGTGCCTCTCGAGAACGGGGTGTGGGCCGAGATCGATCTCGACAGGGCGCGACTGCGACGGGTCACCCCGGGGTGGGGGGAGCCGAAGCGCCTCGGCCCGAACGCCAGGTTCTGGCTGGACGAAGGTCCCGAAGTGCGGAGGATTCGCCTCGTTCGGGCCGGGAAGCCCGGTCCCTCGTGGGTCACCGCGGCCGCGATCTTCGCGTGGCGGACCACGGGAGACGATCGCGGCTTCGTCTACGGTACGGGCACGGGGCGCGTCCTGGTCTACGCCGAGCCCCCCTCGTCGCAGCTCGCCAGCGTGACGTTCCCGGCGGCCCGGCTTCGCAGGCCGGCCCTCGACCTCGCCCATCCGCCGCTGGAGGAGCGGCTCTTTCGCGAGCCGCGGCAGGAGCGCGCCGAGGGCGACACGTTCGTCACCGGTCGGGCTCTGGACCCCGATGGGTGGCCTTCGCTTCGTGGAGATGGCGTCGACGGGCGCTTCCGGAAGCAGGGTTGGCGTGCGGGGCAGCCCGTCGCCGCCTTCGGGCGCCAGGTCGAGGTGCCGCCCGGCGAGGAGGTGGACATCGGCGACGTTGTCGTGGAGGGCCCGGACTTCGCCGGTGTCGCGAGCGAGGGCGGGCTCGCTCCGCCGGAGCAGAGCGAGCCGCCCGCGCGTCCCCGCACCCGTCGGATGACCGAGATTCCTGGGCTGTCCCAAGCCATCGAGGCCTGCTCGGACGGAGAGCAGACGGCCTGCGAGGCCGTGGTCGCTCGTGGCCCGGACCTGCCCCACCGGGAGTTCCGGGACCGCCTGCGCAACTACGTGTGTCGCTGGTTCCCTGCTTCGGACCCCCGGTGCAGGCCGGAGCCGAGGATTCGCACGTCCTCCCCCATCGCGCCGCTCGGGGAGGTGCCCGAGGGTCTCGAGCTGAAGCGCCATGTCCACGTGGGCGACTTTCAGCCGCCGGGGGATCTCCAGCCGCCAGAGATCGAGGGCATCACCGTCGACGACGCCGGGGTTCACGTCTGGGGCTCGCTCGCCTTCCACGACTTCGTGATGCACTTCGATCCCGCCTCCGACGCTCCGCCCACGTTCCAGCCGGTCCCCCCTTCTGCAGCGAGCGAGCGGACGGAGCACGGTTTCGCCAGCGTCCACCAGCTCTTCGACGAACGGTTCGTCTCGGTGGGCGACGCGGTGCTGCCCCTCGAACGGACCGACCGGAAGGCCCTGGTGCGCTTCTCGCCTCGCGGCGAGGTGCTCGTGGACGACGAGGAGGGGATCATCCGGTGGGACCCCCGGGGGGACCGCGTCCGCTACGTGCCTGCACCCAGCGGCCGTGCCCGCGCCGTGTCGCCCGACGGTCGACTCGCCGCGTCGATGGCGCCGACCGGCGAGCTGCGCGTCGTGAAGCTCCGCAACGGCAAGGTGATCCACCGGCAGCGGATCGGCGAGCCCCTCGAGGAGGTGGCGCTGGCGTTCACCTCCGACCGTCACCTGCTGGTCTGCGCCGGCCACGAGCGGCACTTCGGTCGGGTGAGCCAGGAGCTCACGCCCCGCGAAGGCCGCTGCCCCTTCGATCTGGAGGTCGGCATCGACGGCTCGACCGCCTGGGTCGGTCAGGGCTTCGAGGTCGAGGCGTACGACGGGGCGACGCTCGAGCCCCTCGGCCTGAAGCTCCGCGCACCGGACCAGCAGGTCGCCGCTCACGAGGGGTGGCTCGTCGTGGCCTCGAACTGGGAGATCTGGGTGTTCGCCACTGGCGAGACGACACCCCTCGACACACGGCCCGTCGGTCTGGGCGGCACGCCCGCTCTGGTGGGGGCGCCCCGGGTGACGTCGCCCGTGCGCTCGTTGGCCCTCCAACTCGACGGCCCCGAGCAGGCCGGTGAGGTGAGGCTGCTCGTCGACGGGGCGCCCCACGAGCTCGAGCCGCACGGCGACGTGCTGTACGCGGAGCTCCCTGCAGACGCGGAGGCCAAGCTCGTCTCGACCAACCCCGGCCTTGGCCTTGGTGGCTGGGGTCGGGGGATCACCGTGCTTCGTCGGGTCTACGGCTCGAGGAGCCTGCAGGGAGGCGACGTCGCGCCGCTCTCGCTGCTCCTCGTCACCGAGGACGGGTCCCCCGCGAAGGACGTTCGGGTCGAGATCGGGAGAGAGACCTTCGCCGCCCCCGACGGTAGCCTCGACGCCGGACCCTGGACGACCGCCGGTGTCCGAGTGGAGGCCTGGGACGCCGAGGGTCGGTCGGTGGAGGCGCAGGTGACCCCGAACGGGGAACCCCAGACGCTCACGCTCGAACCGGGTCGCCGCATCCGCATCCGGGGCCGGCGCGCCGATGGCACCGAGGCTCCGCTCCAGCTCGACACGCGCCATCGCGGCGTGCGGATCGTCAGCGACGGGGAGGGGTGGGCCTGGGTTCCGAGGGACGCCGAGCTCGAGACGGACGGCGACGTCCTCTTGATGCGGACGGGCACCCTTCGGGTCCGCTCGTCGCTCGTGGCCGTCGTCACGCGACTCGACGGGGGCGACGCGCACCCCGACCATCGCAGAGCGGTCCTCGGGCTGAAGACCACCGTTCCCGCCGGCCGCTATCGGGTCCTCGCCCAGGACCCCCGGGGCGCGCTGCTCGGGGCGGAGGTGACGGTGAACGCCCAGGACACCGTCGATGTCGTACTGAAGCCCATCGCCGCCCGGCCGGTGACCTTCGTGCTCCGCGACCGTGCGGACTGGCCCGAGGTCGGGTTCCGGCTCGGCCATCCCGACAGCGACATGGAGCCCCACGCAGCCCTCACCGACCTGGCGGGTCGCGTCACCCTCTTGCTGCCGCCGGGGTCCCACCAGGTGGCGGTCCCCCCGCCCGGGCCGCCCTTCCAGTTCGAGGTGCCGGCCGGAGCGGGACCACTCGAGATCGTGGTTCCTCCCGAGCGGATGGATTGATGGCCCGAGCTCCGACCGGCCGGGTTCGAGCCGCCATCACGGTCCCCTACCTGGCGTCGGGCGGCCAGGCCCACTCGGGCACGCTCTCGGCCTCGAGGCTCTCGAGAAACGCGACGAGCTCCGCGACTTCGGTGTCGTCGAACTCCTGATCCAGTTGATGCCTGCCCATCAGCACCACCGCCTCCTCCAGGGTCTCCACCGAGCCATCGTGGAACCAGGGCCCGGTGCGGGAGACGTTGCGCAGCGACGGGACGACGAAGACCATCCGATCCGAGGGATCGCCCGTGATCTCTTCGAGGCCACGGTCCTGCTGGCGATCGGCGGGCCAGGGTCGCTCGTCGCCGAGGCGCTCGAATTGCTCGCCGCCGAGGCCGGGCCCGCCGTGACAGAACGCACAGCTGGTGCGAAAGCGGCGGAGCCCTCGGCGAGCCTCGTCGGACAGCGCGTCGCGCTCGCCCTCGAGGAAGCGGTCGAAGGCCGACGGTGCGGGGAGCATGCGCTCGTAGGCGGCTACCGCGCGGGTGAGCTGGTCGACGGTGGGCCCCGGCTCGTCGTAGACCTCGGCGAAGCGCTCGGTCCACTCCGCGTCGAGGAGGGCCTGCAGGCTCTCTTCCGTTCGGCCCATCTCGTCGGCCGCGAGAAGCGGTGCGAGGGCCTGCTCCTCGAGTGACGTGGCGCGTCCATCCCAGAACTGCGCGGTCTTCAGCGCCGCGTTGAAGACAGAAGGGGCGTTGCGGCGAAGCACGGCTCCGTCGATGCCGACGGAGGTGGCGAGCGGTTCGGCGCCGAAGTCCCCGGGACGATGACACGTCGCACAGGCCACCTCGCCGTTGGCGGACAGCCCCGGGTCGAAGAACAGTGCCCGGCCGAGCTCCACCTCGGCCCGCTCCGCCGGTGAGAGCGCGGAGAGCGAGAGGGCGGGAATCGGAGCGAGACCGTTGCAGGCCACGAGGCCGAGCAGAATCATCCAGTGCACGCGCATCCTCCGGCCGCCGAGCGGCGCTACGCTTCGTGCGGAGGTTGTGTCCTGATCCGGGACCCGTGCACGTGCCCAATGTCGCAAGGGGGGCGTGCAGGAATCCCGGTGACCGATCGGAGTCAGCCCGAATCCAGGGCGTCCCACGCCACGACGATGGCGTCCCAGAGTGCGCGCACGCGCGGCAACTCCACGGATGTTCGGGGGGCGGCGAGCCACACCGGAGGACCTCGAACCCCGTCCACGCCCTCGAGCCGCGCGAGGCCGTGGAGGTCCGCAATGGGGACTGGGAGCACGGCGGTGCCGACGCCTGCCACGCAGGAGGACCGAAGGCCCGCGAGGTCGTTGCTCCGGAGAACGATGCGCGCTCCTGGCAGTCCCTCGACCAGTGCGTCCACGATCGGGTCGCCACCTGTCCAGGCCACGAACCGCGTGCGTGCGACGTCAGGGGCCAACGCGGGGGCGTGCACCGGCGCCAGGGGCACGCCGCGGAGCCTCCGCGTCACGATGTCGCCATGGGCGGGGCGAGAGGTGCGCAGGGCGAGGTCGGCCTCCCGTTGGGTCAACGCGAGCATCCGGGGTCCGAGGTCGAGCTCGACGTGGACCGCCGGGTGGGCATTGATGAAGTCGCGAACCACGGGCACCACGAATTCGGCTCCGATCTCGGTGGGGGCGGTGACTCGAACGAGTCCCTCGAGGCGGTCCGGGGCTCGCACCGCCTCGTCGAGACCGAGCTCGACGAGCTCGACGGCGGGGCGGACGCGTCGCACCAAGCGTCGACCGGCCTCCGAGAGCTCCATGCCCTGTCCCGTGCGCTGGAACAGAGAGATGCCGAGCTCCTCCTCGAGGCGACCGACCCGTCGACTCACGGTCGACGGGTCGACGGCGAGCTCGCGGGCTGCGGCCGCCATGCTCCCGGACTCCGCGACGGTCAGGAACACCGCGAGGTCGTCGAGGTAGCCGGGTCGAAGCACGCGGCCTCCTGGGCTTCAGCCTCTACGCCACCCCTTCCACCCCTACACGGGGAAGGCGTCCAGAGGCAAGCGCTATCGGGTCGACGCCGCACGGTTGGCCATCGCGAGAGGAAGCCAGACCTCGAAGGTCGTGCCCTCGCCTACGGCACTGGTCACGCAGAGTCGGCCGCCGTGGGCTCTCACCACCCGTTGCGCCGTGGAGAGACCCAGGCCCGTGCCATGCTCGCCCTTCGTGGTGAAGAACGGCTCGAAGATGGAGTCGAGCACGTCCTCTGGGATGCCGGGGCCCGTGTCGGCGACCGAGATGCAGACCTCGTCGGCATCGCGGCGGGTTCGGACGACGAGCTTCCCGCCTGTGCTCTGGAGCGCGTCACGCCCGTTGACCACCAGGTTCGCGACGACCTGCTCGAGCTGGGAGCGATCGGCCCAGACCATCGCCGAGGGTGCATCGAGCTCGATCACGAGGTCCGTGGACGAGCCGAGCGTTCGTCGGAACATCGACGCGACATCTGTGATGACGGCATCGACGGCGACGGTGGTGTGTTCCTCGGGCGCTCCACGGGCGTAGGTCAGGAGCTGCCGCACGAGCGCCGCGCCACGTTCCGCGGCTCCGAGGGCGTCGTCGACCGAGCTCTGGAGGTGGGGAGCGCTCTCGTCCCGCAGCTCCCAGAGGTTGCCGAGAATCACGGTGAGCACGTTGTTGAAGTCGTGAGCGATGCCGCCCGCGAGCCGCCCCAGGGCCTCCACACGCTGGGCCTGGACGAGCTCGTGCTCCCGGGCTCGGAGATCCCGCTGCGCCGCGAGCTCCCGGTCACGCTGCTCCGCGAAGCGTTGGGCGAGCAGGGTGGTCATGACGGCGAACTGCCAGAGAAACGCGGCTCGTACCAGCCAGAGGTAGTAGTCGAAGGCCAGGACGCCGAGCGTCGCGAGCAAGCCCACGGCCGTCGAGAGCACCAGGGGGCTCCAGGCCACCAGGCTGCCTCGAGACCACCGGCGCGCCTCCCTGGCGGCGAGGAGCGTGGCCCACAGCATGAGCCAGAGGGCGGCGACGATGGTCAGGGCCGCGAGCGGTCCACCGAACCACACCGGGGAGACCCAAAGCCCGAGCACGCCGACCCCCAGAGTCTGCAGTCCCCGACGGAGCCAGCGCTCGGCGGCGGGCATCGCGAGGAGGTGCTGCAGGTACGAGAGCCCGGCCGCGACGCTCGCGATGGCGAGGGTGAGCACGACCTGGGGAGCGAGCCCGGGCGAGAGGAGCGCCCCGCCCCAGGAGGTGATGCTCGCGCCGTACACCAACCCGAGCAAGAGGTGGAGCGCGTACCGGAGCAGGACCGCGTCACGACCGATGGCTCCGATCAAGCCGAACAACCCCGTCACCGTGGCAATGACGGAGAGGATGACGGTGTTGGTCAGGTCCAGCGCGCGCACCCGACGACGGAATGCGGGCACGTCATAGACGGTCGGACGCAGCGAGACCAGGGACTGGGTGCGCACGCGAACCCACACTTCGGCGGGCTCCTTCAGGGGCAGAATGGCCGCGGGTTGGGCGTTGGCAGGGAACTCGGGGTTGCGTGGGCGGGCATCACCGCTCTCGAGCGGCGTCGCCGCGTCCCCGACCCACACGTCGACGGAATCGGTCTGGGGCAGCCCGAGCGCGAGGACGACCTCGGGAGGTGCGTCCGGCCCCGGTGCGAGGGCCACGCGGAGCCAGGTGTCGCCCTGAACGTAGCCGAGCTGCAGGCCCGACTCCGGAATCGGCGTCCAGTCTTCGGAGTTGCGCACCTGGTCGATCGACCACGCTGCTTCGGGGTCGGCCCGCCACGACGCACACCTGGCGGCAGCGAGATCCACGGTCTCGGCGCCAACGATGCACGTTGCATTGGTCTCGCCGGCAAGACCAAGCGACCAGGTCAACCCGAGAAGCCACATCGCGGACCCGGTAATCCGGCCACCCCGAACGCGCCCCGCCGACAGGTCCCATGCGCCTCCGCACTGGCTTTGGGCCCGGTCTCCTTCGCGACTCAACTCTGAGCGCCGACGACCGATTCCAGCCCACGAGCGGCACGCGAACGCACGCTCGGGACGTGCACGTGACCTTCACCACCCTGCTCTTCCTGTTCCTCGTGTGGACGGTGTACTGGGGTGTGCGGAGGCGGCGTCCCCAGAACCTCGTGCTCCTCGTCGCCAGCTACGTCTTCTACGGCTGGTGGGACTACCGATTCGGCGCGCTGATGCTGGTGAGCTCGCTGGTCGACTACGGCGTGGGGCTCGGTCTCGCGTCCACCACGCGCCCGGGAAGGCGGCGGGCGCTGCTCCTCGTGTCGCTCGTGGCGAACCTGGGGCTGCTCGGCCTCTTCAAGTACGCCAACTCTTCTTCATCGACAGCATGGCAAGTCTGCTCGCGAGCCTCGGCCTGGAGCCCCACCTGCCGGTCCTCGCCCTGGTGCTGCCCGTGGGAATCAGCTTCTACACGTTCCAGACGCTGTCGTACACGATCGACATCTACCGGGAACGGGTGAAGCCGACGCGCTCGCTGGTCGACTATCTCGCGTACGTGAGCTTCTTTCCGCGGCTCGTCGCGGGGCCCATCGAGCGCGCGGGGCGGCTGCTGCCCCAGCTCCTCGGCCCCCGCACCTTCGACCTCGACGACGCACGAGACGGCGCGCGGCAGATGCTGTGGGGGGCGTTCAAGAAGCTCGTGGTCGCCGACAACGTCGCGGCCATCGTCAACGTGGTCTACGCGGACCCCGAGGGACACGCCGGACCCGTGCTCGTGCTCGCGACCGTCCTCTTCGCGTTCCAGATCTACGCCGACTTCTCGGCGTACTCGGACATCGCGATCGGGACGGCCCGGCTGTTCGGGATCCGGCTGTGTCGGAACTTCGCCTACCCCTACTTTGCGTCGTCGATGGACGAGTTCTGGCGCCGGTGGCACATCTCGCTGTCGACGTGGTTCCGCGACTACGTGTACATCCCGCTCGGTGGCAACCGGCACGGGCGCTGGCGTCAGGCCCTCAACCTGGTGACGACGTTCACGGTGAGCGGGTTCTGGCATGGCGCGTCCTGGAACTTCCTCATCTGGGGTGCGATCAACGGGCTCGCCGTGATTCCCTACACGATGTCCTCGACGCCCAAGGCCTCGGCCCACGACGTGCCCGGAGGCGAGCGCTTCGTCCCCGGACCGCGAGTTCTCGCCGGCATGGCGCTCACCTTCGCCCTGACCTGCACGGCCTGGGTGTTCTTCCGAGCCGAGACGCTCGCGGACGCCACGTTCGTGCTCGGTCACGCGCCCACGGGATGGCTCGATCCGGCGTCGTGGTCACAGGTCGCGGGCCTCCTCGGCGGCGGACTGCAGCGAATGATCTCCGTGCCGGCGATCTGCGCCCTCGTGGCGATCGAGTGGGTCTTCCGGCGCCACCCTCACCCGCTGCACGCCCTGCCCCTCCCGCGGCCGGTGCGGTGGGTGGTCTACACGGGCCTGCTCTGGTCCACCATCGCCCTGCAGGGATCCGCTGGTGAATTCATCTATTTCCAGTTCTAGCCGCCGGGAGCGGGCCACCCTGACCCGCTTCGCCGTCGAGGTGTCGGGGTTCTTCGCCGTTCAGGGCGTGGTGCTGCTGGGCCTGTGGGCGGCAGCCCCCGTCGATCCGGACGTCTACGTCGGGGCCGCCGCCGACAAGCACGCGCGGATTCGGCAGGCTGCATCCCCCCGCGTGATCTTCGTGGGGGGGTCGAACGCCGCTTTCGGTTTCGACTCCGCGTTCGTGGCCGACCACACCGATCGGGTACCGGTGAACATGGGACTGCACGCGGGGCTGGGCTACGCCTACATGCTCGACGAGACCGCGGAGCACGTGCGCGAGGACGACCTCGTCGTCGTCTCGCTCGAGTACCATCACTTCGCGGGACTGCGACCCGAGCCCGTGTTGCTGGAGCTCGTCGAGACCCATCCCGACGCCCTGCGCTACCTGGAGGGTGCCTACGCCGGTTGGTTCACCGACCTGGCGTGTGAGCACGTCGGACGACGGGCCAAGAAGCTCATCGGAAGCCTCACCGGGCGCCCGGTGTCGAGGCCTCCCTACCTGCGCGACGGCTTCGACGACTACGGTGACGTCGTGCGTCACCAAACCATGCGGCCGCGAGCGTTCTCGGTCAGCGGCGAGCGCCTCGAGGCGATCCGGCCCGGAACCACCCGTCAGCTGGTGGATCGGCTCGAGGGCTTCGCGGCGCGCGTGAGAGCCCGCGGCGCCGAGGTCGTCTACGTCCACCCGCCCATTCCCGAGCGCACGTACGCGCTGCGGCGCGGTCCGCTCGACCGGGTCCACCAGGCGCTGTCGGCCAGCACCGTCGACGTCCTGAACGAGCCGACCGGCTACGGTGTCGAGCTGTTCTTCGACACGATCTACCACCTGTCCCGAGACGGCAAGCGGCAGCGGACCGCGCGACTGCTCGAAGCGCTCGATCGATGGTGCGCCAAGCGTCGGGGCGAGCCCGGTTGCCCGGGATGACCTACGCGGTCGGCGGCTTCTCCAGCACCACGTCGATGCGATAGACCGCGAGGTCCCGGCGTCCCCAGGGGCGCAGCCACGACAGGCTGGCGTAGTGGCAGAGGACGTCGTCGGGCACCTCGAGCGTCGAGAGACCACGAATCGCGAACCCGGTCTCCTGGAACACCCGCTCCCAGGCAGAGACGCGCAGACGGTTCACGAACGTGCTGCGATTCGACGTCATGAGACGCCAGGTCGCGTCGGTGTAGCGCAAGCAGTCCAGCCACTCGCGGGGGTCCTGCAGGTGCAGGTGATCGCGGAGGTCGATGCGCGAGACGCAGAGGCCGCCGGGGGCCAGCACGCGCGCGCACTCGCCGAGGACCGCTCGGGGGTCCGCCACGTGCTCCAGGACATCCGAGGACCACACGAGATCGAACGTGCCATCGTCGTGGGGAAAGCGGGTGCCGTCGTAGCGCCGGAAGTCGATCCCTGCCCGGCGGGCGACCTCCAGGGCGTCCTCGTAGGTCACGACGTCGAGGGCGGCACACTGGGTGGCCCCCTCCTGCAGGGCCTTCTCCAGGAGCTGCAGCGAGCGACCGGGCCCGAGCTCCAGGATCCGCTTTCCGTCGACGCCGCCCCGCTCGACGTAGAACGCCCACTGGCGCCCGAGCGCCTCCGGGTCGTCGTTCATCCCCGTGGAGTGGAGCCGCATCGCCTGCGTTCGGACGACGGGAATGCCCATGAGGGCGTTCTGGACGATGTCCTTGACGAGACCTAGGGGTTGCACGACGCCTCCGGCGCGGGGACCTGCGCCCCCGGCTGCGGTGCGGCCGGCGACACCTCGTAGCCGAAGCGTCGCAGCGGCTCGGCGATCGCCCGCTCGAGATGAGCGAGCTCCCGCGGGTCGAGCTGACGCCGCCAGGAGTCGCCAGGGGGGCGGATGTCGACCCTGGCCCACGCGCGCTCGAAGCGCCGGGTCCGCGGGAGCTGGAGGAACTGACAGACCTCGCCGATGACGCGGCTGGGCTCGGCGCAGAGGTCCTCGTAGCGGAGCTCGAGGACCCGATGGGCGGGAAGGCTGGCTTTCGCGGCTTCGGCGGCCTCGAGGCAGATCTTCCACTGGAGCCCGGCAAGGACCGTGAACGAGCGGCCGCTGGCCTCCCACGTGGCGCGGTCGCTCTCGGAGAGGGGCCCGAACCGCCACGCATCGGGCCCTCGCCAGCCCTTCCACCAGGCCATTCGGAGAAGCGAGCTCGCCACCGCGCGGCCGTCACGCACGATGTGCAGGAACCGGGCCTCGGGGAGGACCCTCCGGACGAGCCCGACCCGCGGCCACCCCGCGAACTTGACGAGGAGCCGGTGCCGTCGACCGCCGCAGTTCGCCATCCACGCCCTGCGGATCCGCCCGACCTCGCTCTCGAGGACGTCGTGACCCTGAAGGTCTCGGAGCGACTCGGGAATCCCGGCGTGGAGCAACCGATGGAAGGGGTAGGCCTCGCTGGGCCCGATCTGGTCTTGCAGGCGAGGCCCGATGACGGGAAGGTCGACCGCCCGGAGGAACCAGCGATTCACCCAGGGGGTCTCCGGGAACAGGACGTTGAACCGGGAGAGCCAGGCGACGTGGTCGTGCCGTGCCAGGAGGTCGTTGATGAGGGTCGAGCCGCAGCGACCCGTCCCGAAGATCACGATGGGATCGGAGGTCATGTGGCTCCAATCGGGCACCCGGCTCTGGATTTGAGCAGAATGCCCGGGCGATCGCCGCTGCGGAACGCTGGACGCGGCCCCTCTCCGTCGTGGACAATGGGCGTCCGTCCGGAGATTGCTCTTGCCTCGACGATCGACCCTCATCGTTGCCCTGATTGCCGCTCTCGGGGCAGCCTGCACCGAGCCCGCGCCGCGCGAGAAGACCCTCCGCTTCGACGTGGGTGCCCCCGACATCGACCAGATCGAGCGGGTGGCGACGGAGCACCTCGCCACGACCGGCGTGCTGGACGACATCGACGCGCTGTCGGCGCGCGCCGTTCGCGTGGATCGGCGGGACACCGCGCACGTCCGACTCGATCAGTCGTACGGCGGCGTGCCCGTTCTCGGGGGCCAGGTCGTGGTACACGTCCCCGCCGACGGGCTGCCCATCGCGGTCACCGATCACCTCCTGCACGAGCTCCACGTCGACGTCGTGCCCCACCTGGCCGGGACCGAGGCCGAGGCGATCGCCAGAGCGGCCAGCGGGCGCCCCGCAGCGTCGCTCGACGGCATCGAGCTCGTCATCGTTCGCGAGGGAGGGGTCGACCACTTGACCTGGCGCGTGGCCCTGCGTGACCTCGAAGGCGCCGACCCCAGCTTGCCCATCGTGTTCGTGGAGGCAGGCTCCGGAGCGGTCGTGCTCCAGTACGACAACCTGCAGACCGCCCGCGATCGGAGGACCTTCGACGCGGGCGGGACCGAGAGCTGGCCAGCGACCCCGGCTCGCACGGAGACCCAGCCGCCCGTCGGCTCCGTCCCCGTCGACACCGCTCACGACTACACTGCGATCGCCTGGGACTACTACGATCTGCTGCAGGGGCGCGACAGCTTCGACGATGCAGGGGCACCGGTGGTGTCCGTCGTGGAGCTCGGTCCCGACTACTACAACGCCTTCTGGAACGGCTCGATCCTCGGCTACGGCGACGGCGGGCCCAACCCGGGCTTCGCGGAGTCGCTCGACATCGTGGCCCACGAGCTCACCCACGCCGTGACCTCCCACACGGCCGAGCTCGTGTACAACCAGGAGTCCGGTGGGCTGAACGAGGCAACCTCCGACATCATGGCTGCGGTGATCGAGTCGTGGGAAGACGGCTGGACGGTGACGGAGCTCGAGACCTGGCGGGTCGGGGAGGGTCGCGGCGGATCGGGCTTCCGGTCCATGTCGAACCCACGTCAGCTCGGCGCCATCGACAGCTACCTCGACTACACCCCGACCCTCGACGTCCACGTCACCTCGGGCATCGCGAACCGGGCGTTCGTGGCCTGGGTCGACAGCCCGGACCTCACCATCGAGCAAGCCGGCGACATCTGGTACACCGCGCTCACCAACTACATGACGCCGCGCACGTCCTTTGCCCAGGCGCGCACCGCCACCCAGCAGGCGGCGTTCGATCTGTTCGGTCCTGGGCCCCAGGTCGCGGCGGTCGCCTACGGCTGGTCCATCGTCGACGTGCCCGGCACGCCTGCCTACGAGGTGTTCGACCAGGTCGGGCCCGTGTCGATGACCTCGGGCCAGTCTCACACCTACACGTTCACCGCCGCCCAGGATGCCCATGCGGTGCGCTTCCTGCTCGTCGGTGACGATGGCGACGCCGATCTCTACGTCAACGAGGGCAGCACGGCCCCTACGCCGACGGCCCACGACTGCGCATCCGAGAGCTTCGGCACCCGCGAGGTGTGCTCGTTCGACCCGGCCACCCCGGGCGTGTACACCGTGCTCGTCGAGTCGAACTGGACCTTCAACGACGCGCGGCTCTACGCCTGGCAGGCCGTTCCGGGCGGCGTCGTGTGCACGGACGTCGATGGGGATGGGTTCACGACCTGCGAGGGCGACTGCAACGACGGCTCGACCGACGTGTTCCCCGGGGCGCCCGAGACCTGCAACGGTGTCGACGACGACTGCAACGGCCAGATCGATGGCCCCGACGCGACCGGTGTAGCGACCTGGTACTACGACGCCGACGGGGACGGGTATGGCGACCCCCTGTGGACCGCGCTCGGCTGCGTGGCCCCGGCCGGCTACGTCGGGAACGCCGATGACTGCGACGACGGGGAGGTCAAGGTCTTCCCGGGGGCCGCCGAGGTCTGCAACCTCGCCGACGACGACTGCGATGGCACCGTCGACGGACCCCACGCGGCCGGGGCCGTGTCGTGGTACGCCGACGCCGATGGCGACGGGTTCGGAGATCCCGCGGCCGAGACGGTGGCCTGTGTGGCGCCGACCGGTGCCGTACGCAACCCCGACGACTGCGACGACGAGGACGACGCGGTGCACCCCGAGGCGATGGAGGCCTGCAACGGGATCGACGACGACTGCGACACGGTGGTCGATCCGCCCGGCTCGCTCGGCACCCTCACGTGGTACCGCGACGCCGACGGAGACGGTCATGGCACCGTCGCTGTGGTCGAGGTCTCGTGTACCCAGCCCGCCGGACACGTGAGGTTGCTCGGCGACTGTGACGACGGGCGGTCCGATGTGCATCCCGACGCTGCCGAGGTGTGCAACGGGATCGACGACGACTGCGACACGGTGATCGACCCGCCGGATTCCGAGGATGCGCGCGACTGGTTCGTCGACGGCGACCGCGACGGATTCGGCGACGCCACCGGCTCGCCGGTGCGGGCCTGTGCTGCGCCCGCGGACCACGTCGCCGATGCCACGGACTGTGACGACGTCAGGGCCGACGTCTCCCCGGGGGCGCTCGAGGTCTGCGACGCGGGAGAGGTCGACGAGGACTGCGACGGGGAGGTCAACGAGGACGGCGCGGCCAACGCCGCGGCCTACTGGCTCGACGTCGACGGTGACGGCTTCGGCGACCCCGAGACCGAGACGACGGCCTGCTCGTGGCCGGATCTGGCGATTGCGGCCGGGGGCTTCGGTGACTGCGACGACACCCGTGAAGCGGTATTCCCGGGTGCGCTCGAGCGCTGCGACGGAGTCGACGAGGACTGCGACGGTGCGATCGACGACGACGCGTTCGACGCCGAGGTCTACTACATCGACCGCGACGGTGACGGATTCGGGAGCGAGCGGGTGGTGGCCTGCGAGGAGCCCGAGGGGGCGGTGCTCGACGGCGGGGACTGCGATGACGACGACGCCTCCACCTTCCCCGGCGCCGACGAGATTCCCGACGACGCCATCGACCAGGACTGCGACGGGGCTGACCTCTCGGCGCCTGCGCCCGCCGCGCGTCCCGAGCCCGACCCGCTCGGCTGCTCGACCAGCCGCTCGTCGGGACAGGCGGCGCTCGTCCTGGGACTGATCGCGCTGCTCGGCCGACGGCGGCGATCCGGCTCGGCGTAGGGCCGCGTCAGCGGGTCGTGGCGCTCGGACATCGAGCCGTCGCGCCCCAGGGCCTACGCGGGCTGCCGGTCCGCGGCGCGCTCACGCTGCTCGGAGGCTTCGGTGGCCTCGGCGGGAGTCTGCCACACCAGGCGGGTGGACTTCTCCCAGGTGGCCCACGCCCAGGCCCACTTCGTCATGACCAGCACGCGGTTGCGCAGGGTGAGCAGGAACCACACGTGGACCCCGACCCAGGCGAGCCACGCCGGACCTCCGCTCACCCGGACTCCGAGGATGTCCGCCACCGCACGGGTTCGACCCACCGTCGCCATCGAGCCCTTGTCGAAGTACCGAAACGGCTTGCGGCTCCGCCCGCGAAGGTCGCGGCGGATCATCGACGCGGCGAAATCCCCCATCTGCGTGGCGGCGGGAGCCACTCCAGGGACGGGAGCGCCCGTCTTGGGGTCCTTCGCCGCAGCGAGGTCTCCGACCACGAAGGCGTCGGGGTGCTCGGGGACGCTCAGGTCGGCTTGCACGACCACGCGGCCGTTGCGGTCGAGCAGGACGTCCAGGGTGCGCGCCAGCCGCGATCCCTGGACCCCAGCGGCCCACAAGACCGTCCGAGCGGGAACGTGCGAAGCCCCCGTCCACACACCGGACTCGTCCACATCGGTGACCCGGGCTCCGAGCCTCACCTCCACGGACAGATCCTCGAGCTGGCGGAGTGCGGCCTGCTGCAGACTCGGGGGGTACGCGGTGAGGACCGCGTCGGCTCCCTCGAGCAGGATCACCCGAGCCTTGGACGTGTCGATGCGACGGAACTCACGACGGAGCGTGTTGCGTGCGATCTCCGCAATGGCCCCCGCGAGCTCGACCCCGGTAGGCCCGGCCCCGACCACGACGAAGGTGAGGAGGGCCTCGAGCTCTGCCGGATCGTCGGTCCACTCGGCGCGCTCGAATGCCGACAGGATGCGGCGCCGGATCTCGAGCGCATCGTGGATCGTCTTGAGCCCGGGCGCGTGCCGGGCCCAGTCGTCACGTCCGAAGTAGGAGTGACGCGCTCCCGCTGCGACGACCAGCTTGTCCCAGGAGAGCACGTCGGTTCGCCCCGACTCGTCGGTCAACGCGAGCGTCTTGCCGGGCAGGTCCACCGCCGTGACCTCCGCGAGGCGGACCTCGAGGTTCTCCTGTCCGGCGAGGACCGAGCGAATCGGCTCGGCGATGTCGCTCGGAGCGAGTCCGGCAGTCGCGACCTGGTAGAGGAGCGGCTGAAACAGGTGGTGGTTGGTTCGGTCGATGAGGGTGATGCGCACGGGGGCGTTCTTCAGCCGCTTGGCCGCGGCCAGCCCGGCGAAGCCTCCTCCGATGATCACGACGTGGGACGACATCGCGGACTCCAGATTGATTTGTGGATTCGAGGACGCGCACGCAGAGTGTCGACCGGCCCGCTGGGGCTTTTGAATCGGTTTTGAGTCACTGTGCGCTTCGGCGAGCATTCGTGAACAGGGTTAGCGATTCTGGGCCTCCGTGTCGACCCGCATCAAACCATGTTCTTGGAATCGATCGACGATCGGTCGCTGTGCACGATCGTGCCCATTCGATTCAAATGCTGGTCACTCGTCGCCGAGCTGGTCCGGCGGTGGGTCTCACCCCGGACGGCTGGCGACGCGGAGCGAGAGCTCGAAGCGCGAGCCTCTGCCGAGCTGGGACTGGACGGCGATGTCACCGCCCATCTTGCGGGCCAGCCTTCGGGAGATCGCGAGTCCCAGGCCCGTGCCACCGTACTTGCCTGGGTTTCCGCGGTGCACCTGCCGAAAGGGCTGGAAGAGCTCCCGGACATCCTCGGGCGCGATGCCGATGCCCGTGTCCTCCACCCGGATCACGACTTCGTGAGCGTGTGGTCTCACCGCCGTCAGCCTCACGGAGCCGCCGTGGGTGAACTTGGCGGCGTTGGACAGGAGATTGAGCAGGATCTGCCGGAGGCGCTTGGGGTCGGCCCAGACGGTCGCCACGTCCCGTTCGACGTCGACCTCGAGCGTGTTCCCGTGGCGATCCAGGAGCGGACGCACGACCACGAGCACCGAGGGAAGCAGCTCGACGATGTCCACGGCCTCGCACTCGAGCTGCAGCTGGTCGGCGACGATGGTGGACATGTCGAGCAGGTCGTCGACGACCCCGCGCAGGTGTTGTCCCGCTTCGACGATGCGGGTGAGGTCGTCGTGGATCTCGGAGCCGGCCTCCTGGTCCTCGAGGAGCAGCTCGGCATAGCCGAGGATCGCGTTCAGGGGAGTGCGCAGCTCGATCGAGACGGCATCGAGGAAGCTGCTGGTCGCCCGGTCGGCCGCCGATGCCCGAGATGCTGCATCGCTCGCGGACGCGACGAGCTCCTCCACGGGACGCGACCACGTCGCCACCAGCGCCGCGAAGAGGCTGGTGGCGCTGGTGAGGGCCACCGCGACCGTCTCGCGGGAGTCGGGGGGCGCGGGCGGGAGGTAACCGAGCTCGTCCGCGACGGTCATCGCCAGGATGCACAGCCCGGTGAGGACGGTCGGTGCATAGCCACCTCGCGACCCGACCACGAGCGTGGCGAGAATGGCGACGCAGGGGAGGTAGACCATGCCGACGTCGGCCGTGCCGCCCGCGAGCGCCTGGTTGACGGTGATGCCGATCAGCAGGCCGACGGCCATCGTGGTGCTCGCGGTGCGGTGCCAACCGACGCGGAACATCACGAGCACCCCCACCAGCAAGCTGCAGACGGCGAGCGGTGGCAGGAGGGTCGAGCCAGGCTCGAGGATCACGAGCACGGGACTGACGATGCAAACGATGGCGATGCACAGCCAGACGAGCTGGATCGACAGCTGCACGCGAAGGGCATCGAGCGGTCGGTCGGGCAGGCCTTCGTGCTCGACGACGGGGGAGTCGCTCGGCGGGCGCCCGGGCGGCGAGCTGGGTCGTATCGGGAGGACGAGCTCGGCGACCCCACCGTCGTGCAGATCCACCTGCACGCCTGCGGACTCGGCGGAGCGCTCCGCGAGCCGCCACGCGAGCGGCATCTCGGTCGGCGGGGGTTGGGACCAGCCCTCGGGGCGGAGCCCGACGGCGACAGCACGGCGCCGTGACTCGACGGACACATCCACCCGGACGGCCCCACATTGTCGGTACCCGTTCACCAGATCCGCCACGAGCCGGTCAAGGCGTGTCTCGTCGACCTGCACCCTCGGGAGCGAGCTCGGCAGGGCGGACAGCCGCAGCATCCCTGCCGATGCGTCCACCCAGCCCGCGACCAGGGAGGGAACCTCTCGGCGCTCCCCGGCGCGGCGAGGAAGGGCGTCGAGCCGCGCGAGGAACAGCACCTCGTCGATGAGGGCCAGGAGCTCCCCGCCGGCCCGGCGGATGCGACCCGTGTCGCTGCGCACCTCGTCCGAGGCGGCAGGGTCCTCGGCGACGAGCTCGCTGTAGCCGAGAATCGCGTTCAGCGGCGTGCGGAGCTCGTGTGAGATGTTGGCGAGAAAGGAACTCTTTCGCTCTGCCGCGAGGCGGGCCTGCTGCTCGGTCTCCGTCGCCACGGCCATCGCGGCCTCGAGTCGCTCCACGGTGTAGGTCGCGACGGCGCCTGCCGAGGTGGCCGAGAGCAACGCCATGCCGGAGCGGAGGTACCGGATGGTGTCGTCCGACGGTTGGTCGACGAGCCACCACGCGTCGGGAAGGACATAGGAGACACCGATCAGTCCGAGCACCAAGACCCCGACCTGTACCCCGAGCGCCCGACTGCCGGTGTCCACGAGGATGGCGAGGGTCGGCAGGATCGGCAGCATCGCGAACGCGACGCCGGACAGACCGCCATACGCGAGGTGAGCAAACCCGATCCCCACGAGCGCCGTCGCGATGAGGAGGGTGGTGGCCGTGCGGCGGTCGCCACGGCGCAGCCGCCAGAGGACGCCCGCAAACGGCAGCACCATGATCACGGAACCGATCGCGGCGCGGAGCGGTCCGATCATGGCGTACCCGATCGGGAACGAAGCGATGCTGGCGATGATCCCGATGAGGGCGGTGCGCCGAATCAGCTCGGTCGCCCCCAGCGTGAGCCGAAGGTCGTCGGGTGGCGTCGGGGGGGTAGCCAAGACCATGGGGCCCCATCGGGTCGACAGGTGCGAGCCTTGGACCTCCTGGGGGGATTCCTCGGTGCGCACGGGCGTTCGCATTGGGTTCTCCCGGCAGCCCGGGGACCTTACCTCGCGGATCGGGCGACCGGTCCCCTCGAGGGGCTCGCCGCCGGATGCGGCCCTCTGCGACAAACCCACGCGGTCCGCGAACACCTGGCGTCGCTCGGCCGATCGACGCCCGGGTGCGATCCGGACGCCTTCGAGAGACCCGGGCTGCTCAGCCGACGACACCCCGTGCCTCCGACGGCCGGAGAACGCACGATAGTGAACGAAGCACCGTCATCGGTCCGGGCGAGCGAAACGAGGTGCCCCACCATCCGAACCCGGATCGTTTGTCCTCTCGGAGGTGTGTGGGTGGGCTCGAGCGGGCGTGGTGGCGTGTTCGGCTCTGGAGAGAGCCCAGCTGGGCGGGAGCCTGGGCCGTGCTCACCAAGACCGAGGACGAGGAGATCGGCAAGATCGGTGCGGGCATCATCGTCTACGATCCCGTCGAGGGCGAGGTCCTCTGGGACTGGTCCGCACACGGCGAACCGGGCGACGAGGAATCGGTGAAGACCGCCACCCGACTCCGGGATCACGACACCGACTTCTTCGCTCACGCTGCCGGCGACGCGGATCGAATGCCCGAGGGGGGTGGGGTGCTCGTCACACGGGCCGTGGGCGGCTCGTTCGTGGCCGAGCTGGCGATCGGGGGAGGGGTCCCGGCGGCGGTCGAGCGGCGGTGGGTGCAGTCGATCCCCAGGGAAGACGAGGTCTATCGAGCGGAGTACTTCCCTTCGCTCTACGAGACGGCGTGGGGCGCCACCACGGGCTGGTGACCGCCGGGCGGGACCGACCCGACCATCCGGGTAGCCCGTCCGGCCGGCAGGCCAAATTACAGATCGGAGAGCGCGGCGTTCGACGTTCGAGCCGCCCGTGGAGAACCGCATGGCCGACGAAGAAGAGACCGAAGCCACTCCCAAGCCGGGCGACGGCACCACCCCGTTCACCCCCATCGATCAGCTGCTGTTCGAGTCCCGGACCGTCTTCGTGAGCGGTCAGGTGGATCACAAGCTCGCGCACCGCGTCAATCGCCAGCTCCTCGCGCTCGAGCGCGCGGCCCCCGACGAGCCCATCATCCTCTGGATCGACTCGCCCGGCGGCGCCGTTTACTCGGGCTTCGCGGTCTACGACACCGCTCGCCTCGTCAAGCCGCGCATCATCACCGTGGTCGCGGGCATGGCGTGGTCGATGGGCTCCGTGATCGCGCTGTGCGCCGAGAAGGAGGACCGGGTGGCCCTGCCGAACTCGAAGCTGCTGATCCACCAGCCGCTGATCAGCGGTACGCTGCGCGGCTCGGCGGCCGAGATCGCGATCCACGCAGCCGACATCATCGCCCTCAAGAAGAAGATGCACCGTCTGTACGCCGAACGCACCGGCGGAAGTGTGGAGCAGTTCGAGGAGCTCATGGAGCGCGACCGCTGGGTCGAAGTCGACGAGGCCATGGAGCTCGGCCTGATCTCGCGCGTCGTCGCGAGCCGCAGCGAGATCGACGAGCTCGTCGCGCGCGGCTGAGCCGGCGCCCCTCACCCTGCCCGAGGTCGCGATCGACAGCAAGATCCGACCCGGAGCAGTTCTGGTCATCCATATCAACAATATATCGGTCAGAATGGGGTGTTGGAAGGGCCGAATTTGCCAAGAGTGAACTTTTCGGGCAACGGCAGTCGCTTCAACAGAGTCTGTCGAGACCTTCAGACTTCGCCGTCGAGACACGATCGGATCCCGGGAGGACCGATGTTGGCCTGGGCCGTCGGAGGGGTGGTGCTGGCGGGCATCCCCGATGGGGTGCGCGTGTCACCGGTGGCAGCCACGCCGGACGTGCTGGAGCGCTTCGCGAGGTGGCAGACCGCTCACGGTGCGTCGCCCAGCCAGCCCCTCTGTCAGCCGCTCCCCTTTCCCGAGGTGCAGCTCTGCTTCAGGGTGTGGGAGGGAAACCGCCGACGCTGGGTGACGGAGGCCGATGGCGACCGGTGGGAGGTGACCCCGCGTGAGCTGCGGGCTCGGATCGAGAGTCACTGTGTGGAGTCCGTGGGTCGGATCGAGACCCGGAGGGTCGAGGGTGCCTCTTCGCGCTACGCGGTCCTCGCGGACGGAGACGGTTGGGCGGTGAGTGGAATCCTGTGCCCCTCCGCGATCGCGAAGGCCGCCTCGTGGACGAGCTTCCGAGCGGCGCTGCCGACCGAGCATCTCCTCCTGCTCTGGCCTGGTGGTGACCGCGAGCTCGACCAGATCATGGCCGTCGGCGTTCGCGAGATCCACGACACACAGTCGAATCCCCTGACCTCTCAGATCGTGCGCTTTGATGGAGAGGGCTGGCGCGTGTACGGTCGTGCGATTCCCCGCTGATGGAAAGTGCCGAGATAGAGGCCCCGTGAGCGGGGGTGGTCCAGGATGAGAGCAGGAGACCGGCTTGGCGGGCGCTGGCGCCTCGAGGCCACGCTGCCCACGACAGGGGGCGTGCTGCGCTTCTCGGCGATCGACGAATCCAGTGGCGAGTCGGTCGAGGTTCTCGCTCTCGACGAAACGCGGGCGAGCGACGACGATCGGAAGGCGTTCCGTGAGGTGCACGACGCCATGCGAGGCATCGACACGCCCGGGGCCGTGTCGACGCTTACCGTCGAACACGGAGAGAGCCGCGCCTGGGCCGTTCGCCCGCGGCTCGGCGAAGCCACCCTCGCCGAGCTGAAGGCTCCGATGAGCGGGTCGGCCGTGGCAGCGATCGGGGCCTCTCTCCTTCCCGCGATCCTCGCGGCGGGCGGCTCGACGCGGGGAACCCTGCTGCCCACCGACATCGCACTCGACACGGAGGGTCGGCCAGTGCTCGCTCCTCGCGGCACGCCCCTCAATCAGGTGGTTCGCGGCACGACGCGAGCCTCTGCACCAGAGGTGCTCGCGGGACGACCTGCCGACGCGGCCTCTGGCCTCTTCGGACTCGGGGTGATGCTCTACCGCCTGGCGACGGGACGGCTCCCCGCGGTCGCCACAGGGGGAGCTCCCCCAGCGCCCCCCTCTTCGACCCGCGACGGCGTGCCAGCAGCGCTCGACGAGGCGATCCTGCTCCTCCTCTCGCCGGACCCCGCCGTCCGCGCCGGCGCCCTGCCGTTGCTGCAGTCCGCGGCCGACGGGGAGGCCGTTGTCGACCTGCGCGGACGGGTCCAGCCTCGGTCGGTCCTGGGGGAGGTCGACACCACGGCCGACCCGCTCCCCAGCGGCTCACGAAAGCCCCGGCGGGACGAGCCGCCCCGCGCCCTCGTGGTCGTGCCCCACCGAGCCCTCTCCAGGCTCGATCCGGCCGGTCGTCACGCCGCGGCGGGGGTCGCGGGCGTCTCGCTCGCCGTCGTCGACGAGGCGCTGGAGCGCCAGCTGCCGCTGGTGGTCGGTGGGGCTTCGCTGCGCGTGCAGGCGGCTCGGGACGCCCAGCACTTGACAGAGCGGGTGGGCCTGCCCCTCGAGGCCGGGGTGACCGATGCGGGGAGGGGGCTGTGGCTCCCGCTGCTCGCCGCACTGGCGATCGGCGCGCCTCTCGCGCTGCTCACCCTCGTCCTCGGGCTGTTCGGGGTCCTGTGGCTGGCGGTGCCCGCCGCGCTGGCCCTCGCCGCCGACGGCGCCTTCGCCGTGATCACCTGGCTCACCATGCGCCGGTGGGCGGCCGACTTCGGTGCGTCCGCGGAGGCCTGGCGCCTCGTCGAGCACCACCGGGAGGCTCGGGCCGAGCTCGGACTGCAGCCCGTGAGCGACGACCTGGCGGCGGTTCGCCGTCAGCTCGCCGAGGCAGATCTGCCGCCGGCAGCCGCTTCGGATCTCCGGAGCGTGCTCAAGGAGGTCGATCAGAGGATCGAGTCGCTCGCGGAGCAAGGGAGCGCGGCGGCCTCGGCGCTACGACAGATCGACGTCGCGGGACTCCGGGGCCGCCTCGCCGCGTTCGACCGCGAGTCGTCCCTCGAGCCGGCGCAGGCGTCCGAGCGTGACCGCCTCACCCGCATCGTCGCGGACCTCGACGACGTCCGAGGTCGTCAGGAGCTGCGGATCGTCGAAGCCACGAGGCTGCGTGACGCGCTGGCCGAGGTGGGCGCGGTGCTCGGGCGACTCGCCGAGGATTCACCCGACGAAGCGCTCGCCGCGCTCGGGGTGGGGGCGCGTCACGTCGAGGAGGCGGTCCGGAACGCAGGAGCCGACGGAGACGAGGCCCGAAGGCGGCAGGAGCGGCTCGTCGCGCAGGCTCGAGCCGAACGCACGCGGCAGTGAAGCGGTCGGGCCGTCCTCGTCGCGACGCCATCGTGGCCCTGTGCCCCCCGAGGGTACCCGGTGAGGTGCGCGTCGACGTCGGGGCCGATCACGGCAGGATCGCACAGCAGATCGGGGCCATCGCCACCGAACGCATGCCCCACCGAAAGAGCGGCGCTCGCGTGCCCTGGGTCATCGCGGACGGGCTGCGTCCCTTTGCTCGGGTAGACGGGGTGGTCATCGCCGGGATGGGCGCGAACACCATCGCGCGGATCCTCGACGAGGGGCCTCGTCCGGGCTGGGCGGTCCTCCATGCCCAGGACGACCCCGTGACGCTGCGTCACTGGCTTGCCGACCACGGGTTCGCCATCGAGGCGGAGGCGCTCGCAGAGGAGGCGGGACGGTACGCCGAGATCAGCCGCGTTCGGCCGGGTGAGGAGAGCGCCCGTGGCCGCTGGCTGTCGTTTGGCCCTCGCCTGCTCCGCGATGGCCATCCCCTGCTGCTCGACCACCTCGAGGAGCTGCGCGACTACTATCGCGGGCTCGCGGAGCGCACGCGGGGACACGATGTTCACGAGCGATATGCGGGCCACGTCGAGTTCCTCGCGGCACGCATCGCGGAGTGGTCGCCGTAGCGCCTCGTTTCGATGGGAGGTAAGCTCGCTCGTGGTTTTGTCTGTGGAGCGAGCGGTGGCTTTCGTTTTTGTGACCCTGTTCTTCTGGTTTTCTGCGGCCCTCGCCGCCGACCCGCCCCCGAGCGCGGGAGGGCGGGTCGACGATGCCATCGTCCTCGACCTCACCGAGGACGGACTGGATCAGCTCGCGCCCTTCGTCGAGGCGGCGGTGCCGTCGCCCATCGAGCCCGGCGACCTGAGCACGACGCTAGCCATTCCCCTGTTCGGGAATCTCACGATCGACGTGGTGAACCTGTCCATCGACGTCGCGGTCGACGAGGTCGTGGTCACGCCGCGCCCCAACGGCGTGCTGGACCTCGACATCGAGACCACGGTGAGCGTCAACAGCCAGAACGCGCCGGCGCGGGTGATTGCCAGCTTCGGCGGCTTCGGCTGCAACTTCTACATTCAGCCGTTCCCGGTCACCGGGAGCACCAGCGCGCAGTTCCT
The DNA here is from genome assembly GCA_964655065.1 of uncultured Enterobacteriaceae bacterium. Taxonomy (GTDB): domain Bacteria; phylum Myxococcota_A; class UBA796; order UBA796; genus DRPG01. The sequence continues at coordinate 26,444 of CAZZLC010000060.1, forward strand.
CCTCGTCGACGACCCTGACGGCATCGACTTCGATCGTGACGGTCAGCCCGACACGAAGGAGCTCGACGTGATCGTCGGGCCGGTCGTGGTGACCGACGGGGCCACGGGGAGCCTGATCCAGACCCCCGGTTGCGTGCTCACCCCGATCAACAATCTGCTCTCCAGCATCGGCCTCAATCTCTTCGACGTCATCCTCGACCAGGTCCGGCCCGAGTTGCTGTCGGCGGTCGAGGATCTCCCGGCCCAGCTCGAGCCGCTCCTCGAGGAGCCGTTCCGCGGCCTCGCGGTGGCGGAGGAGATCAACCTGCTCGGCGTGCCGCTGTTCGTCGCCCTGTGGCCCGACTCGATCGTCGTGAACCGCGACGGGATCCGCGTGGGACTCGCGAGCTTCGCCGATGCGCCCCGGGATCCCTGCATCGACCGCTACGGGATCGACGACTACATCGCGTCGTCTGCGCCGCTGCCTCGCGCGCCCTACCCGGAGAGCCCCTTCCCGGGGCCTCACGTGGTCGGGTTCGCAGAGGACGACTTTGCGAACCTCGCGCTCTGGTCGGCGTGGTCGGGCGGACTGTTGTGCCTCGACCTGGGCGATCCCGACAACACGTTCGACCTTGGGCTCGCGCTCGACACGAGCCTGCTCGACATCGTGGCTCCGGCGGGAACCTTCGAGCACCTGTTCGAGGAGACCGCGCCCCTGTCGGTGGTCACGGACCCGAAGGCTCCCCCGGTGGTCGATCTCTCGGGCCCCGACGATGTCACCATCCTCGTCGACCCGGTGGGCTTCGTGATCGAGGCCGAGGTCGCCGGGCGACGCTCGCGCGTCCTCGACGTGGAGGTGACGGCTCGGCTCGGCGCGGCCCTCGACTTCGACGGGCAGTCGGGCGACATCGTGCTGGGCCTGTCCGACATCGGGCCAGAGACGATCGAGGTCGCCGTCGCGCACAACGACTTCGCTCCGGACACCAACGAGAACGTCGCGAACAAGGTGAGGGGTCTACTCGTCGACATCGCGGGTCCGGTGCTCGACGAGCAGCTCGCGAACGCGTCCCTCTCGCTCGCCCTGCCCTCGTTCGAGGGGTTCGGACTGCAGCGACTCGAGACCGCGGCCTCGGCGAGCGACGGGTCCGTCCTCGGGGCCTACGGAGACGTGGGACCCGTTCCGTACCTCGGCGCGGGCTGCACCGACGGCGGAGGCTGTGACCAGGGCTGCGCGAGCTACGGGCTGCCCACCGGAACGACGCTCGGCCTCATCGGGGCGCTCGGCCTCGTGATCCTGCGCCGACGCGATCACAGATAGGTGGTGCAGAGCGCCTGAAGCAGCGTCTCGACCTCGTCGAGTCCCTGTACGGTCTGGCCGAAGGCAAACGTCGCCTGCACGCGTACCCGTCGGTCGCCGACGGCTCCCGTCCAGGTGGTGCGCGTGGGGCCCTTGGGCTCCCGAGTCCGCCAGGTCGCAGTGGCGGCGGGGCTCAGGAGGGGGACCGTGCGGTAGCCTCCGGCATCTTCGAACTCGAGGACCCACTCGTCGCCCATGTCGGGCTCGGGAGCGTCGGCGGACCAGACGAAGACGTCGAAGCGAATCTCGGTGTCCCGGTGGCGCAGCTCGAGAACGTGGGGCGGGGAGCCGGTGGTGCCGCTCCAGTCGGCGGGGACCTCGAGGCACAGCCCTCCCGACTCCGACCAGTAGCCGCCGGCGTCGACCGTGAGCCGGCGGTCCGTCGTCTCGAGAGGCGGGGCGACCACGGGCGGCAGAACCGGCGGGGGCTCCCTTCGTGGGCAGCCGAGCGACATCCACAGGAGGAGCGGCCAGCTCATCGGCGATGCCGCTCCAGCCGGTCGAGGGCGCGGCGGTGAGCGGGCCCTCCCCAGACGTCGGCGAAGGCCTCGGAGGCGCCCTCGACGTCTCCGTACCGGGCGGCCACCAGCTGGCGCTTGGCGGCCCGCACCGCCTCGGGCGCCCGGGCGAGCACCGAGCGACACCAGCGCAGCGCCTCTTCTTCGGCCGACCCGTCGCAGCGTCGGTCCACCAGGCCCATGCGGTGGGCTTCACCGCTCGAGATCCATCGCGCCGAGGTGAGGATGCGGAGCGCTCTCCGGGGTCCGACGATGCGCGCGAGACGGGCCGTACCGCCCCAACCAGGCGCGATCCCGAGCTTGGTGTGGACGAAGTGGATGCGGGCCTGGGGGGCGGCCACCCGCCAGTCGCACGACACCGCGAGCTCCGCTCCCCCGCCGATGGCCAGACCGTCGAGGGCGGCCACGCTGACGAGCGGCAGGTCGCCCAGCGTGTCGAGGGCCACGGTCATCGCCCGCGACATGGCCTTCGCGGCGTCGGGCTGCTGCAGCGCACGTTCGACGTCCGCGAGGTGCCCCCCGGCGCAGAAGGCGGTGGGATCGGTCGACGACACCACCACGAGCGAGCCCTGGAACCTGGTGAGCTCCTCGATGGCGCGGATCAGGTCGCGCATCATCGAGACGGTCATCGCGCTCCGAGCCCCGGGGTTGTCGATGCGGAGGTGCGCGACGTCGCCCTCGAGGTCCAGCAGGACTCTGCCTGGCCGGGTCCCGTCGTGCACCAGCGCCGCCATCGTGTCGTGGGCTTCGAGCAGGTTCACTGCACCCTCCGGGCGGCATCTTGCGGCGACAGCCGACCGGCTCGCAAGTCCGCCTCGAGGCCCTCCTCGGTGAGGCGGATCCGGGCGCGGCGACGGGCTTCGTGGGCGACCCGGTCGAGCACGAGGCGCATCGCAGCGTCCCCCCGACGGCCGCGCCACACCGGACGTCCGTCCGCGCCACACCAGTCGAGGTGGGCCCGCGTCCGCTCCACCAGGCCGTCGATGCCCTGACCCTCGGTCGCGACGATCGGCAGGACATCAGGGCGCCAGGGGCGATCCGACATCCGCACGGCGTGCTCGAGCTCGCGCACCCAGCGATCCGCGCCTGGCCGGTCGGCCTTGTTGACGACGAAGATGTCGGCGATCTCCATCAGCCCTGCCTTCATGGCCTGGATCGCGTCGCCGGACTCGGGCGTGAGGACGACGATCACGGTGTCCGCCACCTCCATGACCGTGAGCTCCGACTGCCCGACGCCGACGGTCTCGAGGAGCACGACGTCGAATCCGGCGGCGTCCATCAGGTCGACGACCTCCGCTGTCGAGGCCGAGAGGCCGCCGAGGTGGCCCCGACTCGACAGCGACCGCACGTAGACGCCGGGGTCGCCGGTGTGCTGCTCCATTCGGATGCGGTCCCCGAGGATCGCGCCGCCGGAGAAGGGCGAGCTGGGGTCGATGGCGAGCACGCCGACCGTCCGGTCGTCCCGGCGGTGGGCGGCGATCAGCTCGTTCACGAGGGTCGACTTGCCGGCTCCCGGCGGACCGGTGACGCCGATGACGTGGGGCTTCCCCGGCGCCTCGCGGCGGTGCACCCGGGCCTTCCCGAGCGGCTCGGCCAGTGCGCGGTCGAGCGACTCGATCCAGGTGATGCAGCGCGCCAGCGCCCGCCGATCGCCGTCGATCGCCCGCGCGAGCCAGTCCGTTCGCGAGGGGGAAGGGCTGCTCAAGATTGCCTCCGGTAAAGCGTCAGTGACGTGCCTCCGTAGGTCCGTCGACGGTCGATGGCCAGCCCGTCCACATCGGGTGCCTCACGGTCTGCCTCCGACTCGAGGACGAGCCAGTTCGTGGCGAGCGCGCCGAGACGTGCCACGAAGGGCGTCGCGTCGAGCGCGTAAGGTGGATCGAGCAGCACGCCGTCGAACCCTCCGAGCTGATCCGCGAGGCCGAGCACGTCCCCGCGGAGGCACGCCACGTCGGCGCCGAGCGCGCGTACGTTGGCCTGCAGCTGACGGAAGGCGCGACTCGACTGCTCCACGGCGGTCACCCGGGCCCCCCGCGACCACGCCTCGAGCCCGAGGAGCCCCGACCCGGCGCAGGCATCGAGCACCGCGAGGTCCGAGAGATCGTGACCGACGATCGAGAACAGGGCCTCGCGGACCCGTGACGACGTCGGCCGGACCCCCTCGTCGGGGACGGCAGCGAGCGAGCGCCCGCGAGCCCGGCCTCCCGTGAGGCGGGGGGGCTTCAGGGGCTCGGCGGTGCGGCGGTGCCCACCGTCCACGTGCACTGCCCGTCGTGGCACCCACAGGTCTGCAAGACGGCGAAGCAGGGCTTCACCTCGCAGGTCGTCATCATCTGACCCGCACTCTTCGGCACACAGAGCTCGCTGCTGCACCCCGATGTGACACAGTCGCCGTCCGTCGCGCACTCGCCCGGGCTCTGAGGCTGCTCGACGCGCGCCTCGCAGGCCGCATAGAGCGCCGCTGGATCGGCCGGAGCAGTGTCCGCGTCGGCCTCGGGTACCTCGACCGGTTCGGGGACCCGGACCTCGGGAACCTCTGGCGCTTCGGGGACCTCCGGCGGTCCGGGCTTGGTGGAGCACGCGACGATCAGGGCGACGAGGGGGGTTGTCATCTTCGTTCCGGTTCCTGGGCCGAGCGTGGCGCGGTTCACCCGTACGGATAAGACGCCGCCGCCGTCAGGGGAAGGGATGGAGACTCGGGCGAAGCTGAAGTGGGCCGTCGTGGGGGTCGGCGTCGCCGGGCGCGCACGAGCGAGGGCGATTGGCGACGACCCGCGGGCGAGGCTCGTGGCCGTGTACCGTGGCCGCTTCGCGAGCGACACCGGAGCACCCGAGGTCGCCACCCTCGACGAAGCCATCGCCCTGTCCGACGTGGTGGCGATCTGCTCGCCGAACGCGCACCACCCCGACCAGGTCGAGGCCGCGCTGCGGGCGGGGCGCCACGTCGTCGTGGAGTTCCCGCTCGCCGGCACCGCGCGCCGAGCCGAGGCGCTGTTCGGGCTGGCCGACGAGATCGGTCGCGTGTTGCACGTCGAGCACATCGAGCTGCTCGACCCTCCGTCCACGACCCTGCGGGCGCACGTACGTCGGGAGGTCGTCGAGCACGTCGATGTCTACTTCGAACGGTCCGGTCCCGCGGGAGCCTCCCCGGAGGTTCTGGCCATCGGCAACGTGGCGCGACTGCACCGGGTGACCGCGCTCACGGGCCCCCTCGGGGAGCTCGACCACGTCGAGCACGACGGTCGGGCGCTGACCGCCCGCTTCTCCCTCCCGAGCGGCGGCACGGTGAGCGCGACGTTCGATCAGGCCCCCGAGCTGCGGCGTCGCACGGTGCTCCGGATCCGCAGTGCAGGGGGCACGACCTGGGAGCAGGTGAACGGCACGCTCACCCGGAACGGCGCGCCGCAGACCCTGCTCGGGATGGGTTCCCTCTTTCGACGCGATCAGTTGGAGGCGTCGGCGATCATCCTCGACCGAAAAGCCGACTACGTGTCTCGAGCACGCATCCTGCACGTCCTGGACGTGGTCGAGCGACTGGCACGTCGCGAGACCGGAGGGTTCCCGCAGCGATCGGCTGCATGAATGGATGCGGGGGATTCCCCGGCAATCGAAAGCACCGAGATGCCGCGTGTCGTTGCGGTTCCCTTGTATGGCCACCGGGGTCACTGGTAACTCCAAACAACCGTAGACCAGTCCCTCGGAGGGAGCATGCGCCACAAGGTGTCGCTGGCGTCCATCCTCGTCCTGACCCTAGCGGTGTCGGGCTGCGAGGTGGTGGAAGCCAAGAAGGCTCGGAGCGACGACAATCCCGAACAAGAGTTCCCCATCGACCCACACGACCTGCTGCCCCAGTACGGACCGAGCAACGGTCACATCGCGGCGGGCGTGGTCACCGGGGACGCCCCCGACCAGCCGATTGGCTTCTCGCACTACCTGCACTCGGGGCAGCTGAACATCGACTGTCAGTACTGCCACTTCGAGGCCCGCAAGTCGATCCACGGCGGGGTGCCTCCGCTGCAGACGTGCATGGGCTGCCACGTGCAGGTCAAGACCTACAGCCCGCAGGTCCAGAAGATCCACGAGCACTGGTGCGGCAAGCCCAAGTGCACGGTGGCCAAGGACGAGTACGGTCTGCCCATTCCCGACCCGAACGGTAGCCCCCCCGAGTGGAGCAAGGTCCACGACCTGCCCGACTACGTGTACTTCGCTCACAACCGCCACGTCCGGGGCGGCGTGCAGTGCACCGAGTGTCACGGCCAGGTCAAGCTCCAGGGCACCTACGAGATCAAGCCCATCGCAGGGGATCCCGAGGGCCGGACCTACCGTGAGGTCGAGAACGTCATGATCCGCGAGTCGACGCTGCAGATGGGCTGGTGCCTGAACTGCCACGCGGAGCACCCGTCCATCGATGAAAACTACGGCGAGTCCGCAGACCTTCGGCGCGCAGAGCTGAAGGACTGCTGGACCTGCCACACGTGATCCGGGAGTCGCCTCGATGAATCGCCGAAGCTTCCTCCACGCGCTGGGCATCGGCGGCGGCGCTGCCGCTGCTGGCTGCAACTGGGACGACAACCGGTACTACACCCCGGTCGAGAAGGTCGTGCCGTACCTGGCCCATCCGGTCCAGACCGCACCGGGAACCCCCAACTACTTCGCGACGACGGTGGGCACGGGCCCACGAGCGTGGCCCGTCACCGCGATCCACCGCGAGGGCAGGGTCGTGAACGTCGCGGCCAACCACGTCGCGTTCAACGACTCGAAGGGCGCCCTCGCCCGCGCCGTGTCCTCGACGCAGTTCTTCGAGCTGCAGCGCCACTATTCGCCGGACCGCATCCAGGAGCCGTCGCGCCCTGGCGAGAAGCAGCGCGAGGTCCTCGAGTTCGACGCGGCCACGCAGCTGCTCGCCGACGAGATCACCAAGGCACGCGCGGCCGGAAAGAAGGTCGTGTACCTCGGGCCCTACGCCTCGGGTGCCATCGTCGACCTCCTCGACGGCTTCGTCGACCAGTCGATCTATTGGGAGCCGCTCGGGCTCGAGAACGAGGCGGCTGCCGCCCGGGCGCTCTTCGGTGACGAAGAGGGCCGAGCGTCGCTGCCCCGCTACGACCTCTCGGGCGCCCAGTTCATCCTCTCCTTCGGCGCCCCCTTCCTGGGAGACGCCTGGGGCGGGCCCGGCCACCAGGCCGCCTACGCGCTCGCTCGCGACGCCAACCACGACCACAGCGTGGCCCGCTTCGCTGCGGTCACGCCGCTGCGTGACCAGACCGCGGCCAACGCCGACGACTGGTATGCCTGCAAGCCCGGGTCCGAAGCGCAGGTCGCGCTCGCCATCGCGAAGATCGCCGGCGCCGAGTACCTTCGCCAGCGAGACGAGGAGGGCAACCCGCCCCCGTTCGCTCGGCTGATCGAGCAGGCGGACAAGGGTGTGGCGGCCCGAGCGTCCGGACTGTCGGTGTCGCAGATCGAGGAGATCGCGGAGCGCTTCGCGAACTCGCGCGCCATCGCGCTGCCGGGCGGCGTGGTCGGTGCGTCAGCGGCCGGCACCGCGCTCGCAGCGGCGACCTACCTGCTCAACATCGTGGCCCGAGCGAACGTGAGCAACCTGTTCACGAACGACGGCTACCCCGGGCCGGTCCACACCTTCGGCGACATCCAGAGCCTCGTCGACGAGATGAAGAAGAAGGACAGCAGCATCGGCGTCTTGCTGCTCGGCGACCTCGACGTGCTGTCGGTGCTCCCCGACCAGGGGTCGTTCCTCGCCAACCTCGAGAAGGAAGGCATCTTCTCCGTCTCGCTCACCTCGCACCCGAGCGAGACGACCACCAAGACGGATCTCGTGATTCCCGTCGCCTCCATCTTCGAGGAGTGGGGCGACGAGCGGCCCGACCAGCGCATTCGTCTCGTTCGCCAGCCCGTGATGGGCACCCTGTACGAGGGGACCCCGATGCTCGGCGACCTCGTCCTGGACCTCTGGCGGGCCGTCGACGCGGAGAACGCGCCAGAGGGCAACTGGCACGCCTACCTCAAGCGTCACTGGGCCACCCACGTGTGGGGGCCCGAGGTGGCCGGAGTCGCAGCCAGCTCCGCCCAGGCGGACGGCCTCGTCGACGAGCCCGAGTTCGAGACCTGGTGGCAGGGAGTGCTCCGCGCGGGCTTCCATCGTCGGACCGCGGCGCCCGTGCCGTTCCCGCAGGAGCGTCAGCCTCGGCTCGACCTGAACGGCGCCCCCGAGGGACAGGGCGAGTACCACCTCGTGGTCTACCCGCACGCGTTCCTCCTCGACGGGCGGTATGCGAACCAGCCTTGGGCACAGGAGGTGCCCGACCCCATGACCGGTCAGGTCTGGGACACCTGGGTGCTCGTGCATCCGAAGACCGCAGCGAAGCTGGGTGTCGGCGACAACGACACCCTGGCCATCTCGTCCGGCGAGATGACCATCGACGTCGGCGTCGAGGTTCATCCCTGCGTCGCCGAGGACGTGCTTGCGGTCCCGATGGGCGGGGGCCACACCCGTGCGAGCGGTCGCTACGCCGCCAACGTAGGCGTCAATGCCGTGACCTTGCTGCGCGGGAAGCCGGACGCGCACGGGGCCCTTGCCTGGCAGCAGACGAAGTGCACCGCCAGCAAGCTCGAGAAGAAGGCTGACCTGCACAGCACCTACGGGGTCTACCCGCGCACCTACGAGCCCGGGAGCGCGCTCACCAACGAGAGCGACAGCGACCGCAACTTCGTGGCGCTGGTCCCCGAGAAGGCCTGGCGTGACGCGGGCGGCGACGAGCCGAGCGACCATCCTGGCGAGCTCACGGGCATCCACCACCTTCCCGTGGACCCCCGACTGAAGGGCACGAAGGACACCGACTTCTACAAGCTTCCCGACCACCCGAACTACCGGTTCGGGATGTCGGTCGACACCAACCTCTGCACGGGTTGCGGAGCCTGTGCGGTGGCCTGCTACGCCGAGAACAATCTCCCGGTCGTCGGCAAGGAGAAGGTGAAGCAGGGCCGCGAGATGTCGTGGATTCGCGTCA
>CAZZLC010000061.1:0-35077 GCA_964655065.1 uncultured Enterobacteriaceae bacterium
TGTTGGCGGCAGGTGGGGCCACATCCGTCCGCCCCGAACGGGTTCCCATCGTCGCACTCCTCGTCCTCGCGGCGCAGGAAGCCGTCACCGCACCGAGCGATCCTACACAGCGGCGTGCACACCTCGCCCACCAGGTTGAACGTCCCGTCGTCGCACTCTTCGACGCCCGCCCACACCAGCCCGTCGCCGCACCTCGCCTTCGCACACGTCGAAGTGCAGGCGGCGTCGTCGCCGTTGCTCGTGCCGTTGTCGCAGTCCTCCTCGCCCGCGTACAAGAACCCGTCCCCACACGCCGCGAGCCGACACGACGCCGTGCACGCGCCGTCGTTGGCGTTCGCCGGCCCGAGATCACACTCCTCGGCCGCATCGTAGAGGAGGCCGTCGCCACAGCGGGCGAGCTGACAGTTCGAGGTGCACGCGGCGTCGTCTGCGTTGGCGTCGCCGAGGTCACACTCCTCCCCCGCGTTCAACACGATTCCGTCACCGCAGAACGGGGGATCCGATGGCAACAGGGTTCCGGTGCTGCAACCCGATGCGAACCCCATCGCGGCTGCCGCCACAATCCACTTGTACCGCGTCAACTCGTACCTCCAGCGCGGCTGGTTGTACCTCTACGGCAACCGGGGGCAAGGAAATCGAGGAGGGGAAGTGACGCGGAGGCCTGCACCCGTACCTACCGGCGGTTCCGGTAGTGACGGAGGGCGCGCTGGACATCGATCGCGTCGGGAACGTCCCGCGCCGCCTGCTCGAGGGTCGAGATGGCCCCGTCGACATCGCCCGACTCCGCGAGCAGCACCGCCAGGTTGTACGCCGCACGGGGGTGCGCGGAATCTCGCGCGACGGCGGTCTCCAGTGCCTCACGCGCCCGGACGCGGTCTCCCGCCCCGTGCTGGGCAAGCCCCAGGCGGTACCAGCTGTCGGCGTCGTCGGCCCCAGCCTCGATGGCGGACTCGAGCGCCTCGGCGGCCTCTTCCATCTCCCCGAGCCGGGCGTGGGCAGTGGCCAGTCGGTCGTAGAGCACGGGCGAACCCGAGTCGAGCGCGATGGCGTGCTCGAGCTTGGTCACGGCCGACGCGTGCCGAGCTCTCGCGAGATCCCACCCCGCTGCGTCGAGCAAGGCGGACGGCTGGTCACGATTGTACTCGAGATAGGTCCGGTAGGGCTCGGCGCGGGGATCGCTGGGCGCGAGGCGATGTCCCAGGCTTCGTCCTGCTGCTGCCCGCACCGCTCGCCGTTCGTCCTCGAGCCGCAGCTCGAGCGGACCCTCTACGTCGGGACGGTGGGCTCGGGAGGCCAGCGACTCGACGGCCGCCATCCTCACGAGCGGCGACGTGTCCTCGAGGGAGGCGACGAGCGCCCTGACGACGTCCTCACGATCGACGAACCCCTCCAGCAACGTCGCCGCGCTCGCCCGCCACGCCTCGGCCTCCGCGTTCGCGAGCTGCGCGATCAGGCCCGGAATCGCCGCAGGGTCGCCGCGCCTCGCCCGAACGGTGTGGCCCGCCCGCCTCCGACGCTCGGGGGAGCGGTCCGGCCACCACTGGTCCGCGACGTTCGCCGCCCAGGCGACGTCGCGATCCTCGTGGCAGCGGGTGCACACGTCGGGCACTCCCTCGATCCCGGGGTCCGGGACGAGGAACCCGTGGTCGTGCCGGGGATCCCGCTGCATGTAGGTCGTCACCGGCGCGTGACACGCCACGCAGCCCACGCTGTCCTCGTGTGGATCGTGCGCCTCGAGACCCATGGGCTCGTGGCATCCGAGACACAAGGCGTCGCCTGGCTCTACGAGCTCGCCACTGTGCGGGTCGTGGCAGGACGTGCAGGTGACGCCGCGAAGATGCATGGTCGAGCCGATGAACGCCGTGTACTCGAAGTCCTCCTCCCGGACCTGGCCGTCGGACCAGAAGGCATCGCTCGCATCGACGAGCGCGGGCCGGAAGTGGTCCAGGAACGCCTCTCCGGGCTCGAAGGCCCCGGTGAGCTCGGCTCGTCGGGCGTGGCACGATGCACAGACGTCGAGCCAACGGTCGGACGGAACCTCGGGCGGAGGAGCTCCGGTGACGTGCGCTTCGGCCTCTCCGTGGCACGCCTCGCAGCCCACGCCGTGTTCCTGGACGGTGGTGGCGTAGCCAGGCCGACCCTGCGGGCCGAGGGTCAACCCCTTGTCGACGCCCGTGTCGTGGCAGCTCGCGCACTGCGCGTTCCAGTTCATGCCGCCACCCGTCCAGTGCCCCCACTCCCCCGGCTCGCGGCCGTCCGCGAACACGTCGAACCACTCCCCTCGGACCGGGTCCCACGCGGCCTGGGTCACCTGCAGTCGACCGTCCTCGGCGGGCACGAGGTACTGCCAGAGCGGGTCGACGCCAATGGTCCGAACCGTACGGACCTGCTGGACCCCCTCCGCGGTCACGACGTCGAGCGCCCCATCCTCGAGGGGAGCGAGCGAGACGGCATCGAGCTCCTGTTCGGCCGCCGCGTGGGTCGAACGCGCCCACGCTTCGTGCTCGGCGGAATGGCACGCCGCGCACGCGGCGGAGCCGCTCACGTCCGGCAGCGGCGCCTCCGGGGGGACGTGCCCCAAGGGCGGCACGCAGGCCCGCAGCCCCGCGAACGCGAACGGCAGCAACAAGACGACCAGCAGCACTGGGCCCCAGGTCCGCGTCGCATTGCTCTCGTCGCTCTCGACCACGCGGTCATTGTAGCGAGCGGGATGCGCCATCGCGGCGCACGGCGGTGGCGCGACGGTGGGGAAATCCGGTGTGCGAGGTTCGAGGCCGACCGACGACGGTGTTAAAGGGCCGCGGTGCGCGTGATCGTAGCCGAGAAGCCCAGCGTGGCGAGGGACCTTGCGCGCGTTCTCGGGGCCACGCAGCGGGCCCGGGGAGCGCTGCTGGGCGAGGGTCTCGTCGTCACCTGGTGTCACGGGCACGTCGCCGAGCTCCAGGATCCGGCGCACTACCAGGCACAGTGGCAGAAGTGGTCGCTCGCCACGCTCCCCATGCTGCCGGACCGCTTCGAGGTTCGGGTGCGCAAGGACGCGCACGACCAGTTCGCGGTGGTCGCGGACTGGCTGAACCACCGCGCGACCGTCGACGTCGTCAACGCCTGCGATGCCGGTCGCGAGGGCGAGCTCATCTTCCGCTACGTCTACGAGCTCGCGCGGTGCACTCGTCCGGTTCTGCGCTTGTGGACGAGCTCACTGACCGACGCCGCCATCCAGCAGGCGTGGCGTCGCCTCCAACCGTCCGCGGCGTTCGATCGGCTGGCCGACGCCGCGCGAAGCCGGGCCGAGGCCGACTGGCTCGTGGGCCTCAACGCGACCCGTGCCCTCACGTGTCGGGCCCGTGATGTCGGCGGCTCGGGCCTCCTTCCCGTGGGTCGGGTGCAGACGCCGACGCTCGCCATGATCGTGGCTCGCGACCGCGAGATTCAGCAGTTCGTGCCCGAGGACTTCTGGCAGGTGAAAGCGACGTTCACCGGCCGCGGTCCCACGGGTCCCGAAGGCGGCACCTGGCGGGCGACCTATTTCGTGCCGACATCCGAGGAGCCGGGTCCCGCAGACAGATCCGACAAGCAGGTTCCCGTCGCGGAGCGCATCGCGAACGAGCCTCTCGCCCAGGCGATCGCCCGCGCGGTCGACGGGGCGGCGGGAACCGTAGAGACGGCCCAGCGCAGACGCACGACCGAGCCGCCCCCGCTGCTCTACGACCTCACCAGTCTTCAGCGCCGCGCCAACCAGCGCTACGGCCTGTCCGCCTCCCAGACGCTCGCCATCGCGCAGGCCCTGTACGAGAAGCACAAGCTGATCACCTACCCCCGAACCGACGCGCGCTACCTCACGCCGGACGAGGTTCCCTTGTTGCCGGGGATTCTCGCGGGGCTGCAGCCGGTTCCTCCGTACCAGGCCTACGTCGCCGCCCTGCTCGCCAATGGCGCCCCGAGCCCCGGCAAGCGCGTGGTCGACGCGGCGGAGGTCGGCGACCACCACGCGATCATCCCCACGGGCAAGACCCCGTCGTCGTCGGGTCTCTCCAACGACGAGAAGCGCATCTTCGACCTGGTGGCTCGACGGTTGCTCGCCGCCCTCGGCGACGACGCCTGGTTCGACGTGACCCGGCTCGTCGTGGCGGTTCCGCCGCTGCCCGACGTGGCGCTCGACGACGCGGTGCCCCGTCCGCTGCGGTTTCGAGCCCGGGGCCGCGTGTGCCGGCGCGAGGGGTGGCGGGCCATCGATCCGCCGGGCTCCTCTCGCGACGTCGACCTACCCGGCGTCGAAGTCGGAGATCGGGCGGACGCCAGCCGGCCCGAGGCGAAGAAGGGGCAGACCCGGCCGCCGCGTCCGCACAACGATGCCACGATCCTGCGCGCCATGGAGACCGCAGGCCGGGCCCTCGACGACGAGGCCCTGGAGCGGGCGCTCCGGGGCAAGGGGCTCGGCACGCCCGCCACCCGCGCTTCCATCCTCCAGACGCTGGTCGAGCGGGGGTTCGTGCGGCGCGCTGGTCGCGACCTGCACGCCACGGACTCTGGCGTGGCGTTGATCGACGCGGTGTGCGTCGACGCCCTGAAGTCCGCGGAGTTGACGGGCGATTGGGAGGGGCAGCTCTCCACGATGTCCGATGGGCGGGGCCCTTCGCGATCGGACTTCATGGAGGCGGTCCGCGTCTACGTCGCCGAGGTGGTCGACGCGCTGCGCGACGGAGCGGCCCCGGCCGTCGATCCGTCGACCGTCGGGCCTTCCCTGGGGGCCTGCCCAGCCTGTGGTTCCCCGGTCCGCAAGCGAGGTCGGGTGTGGTCGTGCGATCGCGGCCGGGCCTGTGAGTTCGTCGTCTTCGGAACCATGTCTCGCCGGGCGATCAGCGAGCGCATGGTCCAGCAGCTCCTGCGCGACGGGCGGACCCGTCCGGTGAAGGGGTTCAAGAAGAAGCGCGACGGCTCGCCGTTCGCCGCCGGTCTCTGCTGGGATGCCGACGAGAAGCGGGTTCGTTTCTGGTTTCCCGACTCGTCCTCTCCAGGGGGGCCGCCATCCCCGGTCGACAAGGCGGGGCCTCGCGTAGGGCAGCCGTGTCCCGTCTGCGAGCAGGGCACCGTGATCCAGGGCAAGCGTGCCCTCGGCTGCAGCCGCTGGCGCGAGGGCTGCACGTTCCGAACCGACGCGGGCGCAACCTCGGTCCGCTCCTGACCCGCTCGGGCGGCGAGCGGGCTACGGGGCCCCATGCTCGTTGTCTTCCTGCAGGCCTGTTTCAGTCGTCCGGTCGCCGACGTTCCCGACGGCGCCGTCAAGATCGCGGTGAGCACCCGGGGGGTGGCCGTGGCGGGGGAGCGTGTCGCGACCCCCGAGCAGCTCGAGTCCGACCCCACCGACGACGACGTGCCCATCGTGGGCCGAGCGCTGGCGGGTCACCGCGGGCGACCGGGGTGGATCGAGCTTCCGAGCGATGCCCGCTTCTTCGTGGCGCGGAAGTTGATCAACGCGGCGCAGCGAGCGGGTCTCGAGCCCCTGGTGATCTCGGAGGCCGGGGGGGACCGAGCGCACGTGCTCAATGCAGCGCCGCGCTATGCCCTCGGCGGACCCTGCCCCGACGGGCCCCACACCGTCACCGGTACCCAGCCGCTCGTCACCTTCTGGATCCAGACGGGGCGCGATGGCACCTGGCTCCTGGGCGAAGCCCGTCACTTGCCCGTGGTGGCCGACGTGCCCACCGACTTCCTCCCTCGTGAGTGCACCCCAGCCCCCAACTGCAAGGAGATCTACGACGCGCCCGCCCGCCAGGCGATGTGTTCGGGCGAGCGGGGGCCGCAGGAGGTGCGCCTCGGCGGGGAGGCGTCGGCGTGTCTCGTCCCGCTGGCCGCGAAGCCCTCCGATGTTCGAGGCTGGTCCGACGCGATCGCCGGACACGTGCGCCGACTCGGACTCTCCGAGCAGCCCCTCACCAAGGTCGTCCCCGAGGCGCTCAGTCCCGTCAGTGCGCTCGTGGCGACGCTCGACGGGTTTCGAAAGGCCGGCGCCCCCATCCCCGCGGTCGGCACCAGGCTCCTCGTCGAGGGCAACGATGGTCCGCTGGACTGCGTTCGCAAGGACAACCTCGTCACCACGGCCGGCGAGCTCGCCGACTCCGGTGCGCGCTACCTCGGCTCGTTGCCCGCCGCCTCCGAGTAGCGCTCAAGCGGCGCGACCGGCCGCCAGCGCCCGCCCCACCGGATGCTCGCCCACCAGCTGCCCGCTCTCGGCCACGAGCTGCCCACCCACGAACACGAGGTCCGGCTTGGATGCGGCTTCGCGCCCCACGTAGGGGGATTCTCCCCGCGACAGCAGGTGGTGCGGCTCGATGCGTCGTGAGCTGCTCTCGGAGAACAACACCAGGTCGGCGTCGAATCCCTTCCGAACGCGTCCCTTGGCGGAGAGTCCGAACAGCCGTGCCGGCCCTTCGCAGCACAGGTCGACGACCTGCTCGAGCGAGAGCCGCCCGGTCTGGGCCGCGTGGAGCATGAGGGGCAGCAGGACCTCGCTTCCGGCGACCCCGCGCTTTGGGTCGACATGGTGGTGCGAGGCGACGCAGTCGAGTCGGCCCCGCTTCGTGGCGGTCCACAGGGTTCGACGTTCCTGCTCGCTCCTGAGCGGGGGGTCGGCGACGACGGTGCTCGCGTCCGACTCGTCTGCGGAGAGGAACAGGTGGGGGAGCGTCACGGTGGAGGTCAGCGACACGTCGTGCCGTACGGGGTCGAGCCAGTCCAGCTGGTGGTTGCTGGCCAGTGCGTAGAGGTGCGCGGGGCTCGCGCGTTCCCGAACCGCGTCGAGCAGGTGCGTTGGGGGGGCATCATCTGCGCGCCAGTGGAGCGCGAGCAGTCCGGGGACGGTGCGCCAGCGGTCGATGCGCTCTGCCGTGGCCTCGCCTTCGTCGAGGGTCGCCAACGTGCCGACGACCCACCCATCCGACACCACCTCGTCGATGGACGAGGACGGACCTTGGCGATCGTCGACCCACCAGCCAAGGTCGCAGAAGCTGTGCCGCGCGGCGTCGCGCCAGGACTCGCGGAGCTCTCCGGCGGTTTGGGGCGAGGGCGCCGGCTCGGGCAACCCGAGCACCGTCGTCACGCCGCCCGTGACCGCGGCCCGCGTCTCGCGAGTGATCACCTCGGGCAGGCCCGCGCCCCCGAACTGCAGCCCGCTGTCGATGACTCCGGGCACGAGGAACCGACCCATCGCGCTGATCTCGGAGCGGGCGGGCCGCGGAGGCCGAGGTCCGACGTAGGCAATCTTGTCGCCGCGAATCGCGACGTCGGCGACCTCGCGACGCGCCGCCGAGACGATCGTCGCATCACGAATGATAAGGTCGAACAATGGAAATCTCCAGCGGACTGGTTTCGGTCTGCGCCTGAAGGCCGGGCGTACGTAGTGGGTTTGGCATCCCCGGACAACCCTCTTGGATCGGACACCGACGCCGTTCGCACCGGACTCCAGAGGCCAGACGCGTTCCCGATGGGAGCCGTGCCTCCGCAACCCTGACATCCCTGACATGGTGATCGTGCTTCGATATTCGGCTTTCGAAGCATGTCGGCTTGGCATGGGGCCACGGGTTGCGAGTCATCGGAGGCCCGAGGGCTCTTGATTCGTTCAGGTTCTTCCGTTGCCGCGACACAGATGTCGTGGTTTGGGCTCCCCGACGGGAACGGCACGCCGAGCTGAACGAGCCCGAGCTTGTTGGAAACATCGTTATCGGTCGAAGGGCGGCTGCTGGCACACCCGCTGCATGAACGCCGAGCGGAGAGAGACAGGAGCTTTGCGGGTGCCGGCGAAACCGACAACCGCGTGAGACGCCCGGCCGCCTATTGCGGTCGGGCGTTTTTTCATTGGCTCCCCCGCGTGGTACCGCTGGGACGCATTCGACCAGCAGGAGCAGAGCGTGGGCGCACCCGACAGCGGCGACGTCGTCGACGAAGCAGTCCTCGTCGTATTCAATCCGGTGGCCGGCGGCGGAAGGGCCGAGCGGTGGCGCACGCTCTTGAGGCGCACCGTCGACGAGGTCCCCACCACGATCCACTGGGTGGAGTCCGAAGGACGGGGACACGCCGAGGAGCTCGTGCGACAATGGCGGGCCGGGATCTCGAGGGTGGTGGCCATCGGTGGCGATGGCACCGTGCACGAGGTCGTGAACGGTCTGCTCGACGTCGAGGACCTCCAGAGCGCCACCCCCTCGGGATCTCCCGTGGTGGTGGGCGTCGTCCACCTGGGCACCGGTGGTGACTTTCGCCGTGGGCTCCGGACGCCGACGGGCTGGCGGGAGCAGCTCGACCTCGCGCTCACCGGAGCGCCGGTGCCTGTCGACGTTCTGTTGGTCGAGCTCGAGTCCGTCGAAGGCGGGCGCCGGCTTCGGGTGAGCGCGAACGTGGCGGGCGCGGGCATGAACGGCCGGGTCGTGGAGATCGCCAATCAGAGCGGAAAGGCATGGGGAGGGCTGGCCACGTTCGCCTGGGCAACTGTCCAGGCGGTGATCGAGCGCCCGCTGGCCGATGTCGAGCTCGCGTGGTGCGATGCCGAGGGTCGGAACCAGAGGTGGGCGGGACGTCTGGCCGCGAGCTTCTTCGCCAACGGCGCGTATTGCGGCCATGGCATGTGGATGGGTCGAGGTGGCTCCCTGCGCGATGGACACGTCGAGATGACCCTGATCCCGGACATCCCGGCCCTGCGGATGCTGGTGCAGGTGCCCCGGCTCTACGCGGGGACCGTGGACCGGGTCCGCGGAGTCGTGCGCGCCTCGGCTTCGTCGCTCACGATGTCGTCAACGAACGACTCGGTGATGGTGGATCTCGATGGGGAGCTTGCGGGACGGCTTCCTCTGAAGATCCGCGTGGTCCCACGGGTCTTGCGGATTGTCTCCGGAACTGCTGATTTGTGAGTTTCCAGGTTCCAAAACGAGAACCGCTGTAAAAGCCAAAAAAACAAAGTCACGTAAGGTGCATCCAGATGGCAGCTTGAACGGACCAGAAAAACGTTGCGCGGCGCTTGCAAGGTTCGCCCAAGATGCCTAAAAAGTATCCGTCAGACGCAGACAGTAGGAGCTGACACCCCCCAAGAAGACTGACCCGCACGTCGGTCCTGGTCGAGTAGGGCAAACCCTGTACGGCCTACGATGTCGCAAGTTAGAGAATTTGGGTTTTGGGGAACGAGATCTTCAGCTACGAGGAGATGGCATGAACAAGGCAGATCTGACCGAAGTGCTCGCGCAGCGGGGAGGCATTCCCAAGGTTCGCGCTGCAAACTACATCAACATCCTGACCACCGCGATCCAGGAGGCCCTCGTCCGCGACGAGAAGGTCACCATCTCGGACTTCGGCACCTTCACCGTGTCGCAGCGTTCGGCGTTCGAGGGTCACAACCCCAAGAACGGCCAGCCGATGCAGGTGCCCGCCCGTCGGATTCCGGTCTTCCGTGCCGGCAAGGGTCTCAAGAACGCCCTCAACCCGGCTTGATCCAGCCGCCCTGCGAGGGGCGGTTAGGCGACTGCTGGGGTTGCCGTGTGGGCATCCCCAGGAGTTCGGGCATGAACAAGGCTGATCTGACCGATGTGCTGGCCTCCCGGGGAGCGATTCCCAAGGTTCGAGCGGCCAGCTACATCACGATCATCACCGAGGCCATCCAGGAAGCGCTCATCCGTGGCGAGAAGGTCACGCTCCCGGACTTCGGGACGTTCACGGTCTCGCAGCGCACGGCATTCGAGGGTCACCACCCGAAGGACGGAAGGCCAATGTACGTCCCGTCGAGGCGGGTGCCGGTGTTTCGCTCCGGCAAGGGCCTGAAGATGGCCCTCAATCCCGACTGAGCCAGGCTACGCCCACGGCGACCGCGGTATCGCTCCGCAGGACGCAGGGGCCGAGACCGACGGGCACCCAGTCTGCGTCGAGCAAGGCGTCCAGCTCGCCCGGGGCAAACCCGCCCTCGGGACCAATCGCCAAGGCGCGCGCTTCGCCAGTCGGGCCCTCCGAGCGTGCGCCCGGTGCGGCAACGTACCGCGCGGCGCCGGGCGGAACCTGCTCGAGAGCGGACCCGAGGTCGGGCCACAGCGGATCGAGCCTGGGCCGATCGGTGCGTCCGCACTGCTCGCACGCGCCGTCGACGATGCGACGCCAGCGCTCGCCCCGATCCGACCGAGCCACGGAGCGAGCGCCGAGCGCGAGGTGGATCGCGGTGACCCCGGCTTCGACGGCCATGCGCAGACCGTGATCGAGGGCTGGCCCCTTGGGGATGGCCCACACGAGGTGTCGCGCGGCCAGAGGAGGGCGCGCGACCCACGGTCCCGTGATCGCCAAGGTCGCCCTGCCCTGGCTCACCGCGGCCAGGATCGCAGGCGCTTCGTTTCCCTCGCCGTCGGCGACGGTCAACGGCACGTCGCGGGGATGACGGCGCACCCGTAGCAGGTGGTGGGATGCCGCGTCGTCCAGCACGACGGCCGTGCCAGGGGCGGGCTGCCCCTCGATCAGGACGTGGTGGGCCACGAGTACTGGCGTCCGATCCACGGGCCGTCCGTCCACCGACCCGCCTCGACCATGTCGGCGAAGGCGGCCACGACGTCCGGCTCGTGCTCGGGGAGGATGCCGGTGACGAAGAGCGCTCGACCCACCCTCGCCTTCAGCGCGCCGGAAAGCCGGCAGAGCAGTGGACCGTTGAGATTGGCGAGCACGAGGTCGAAGGTCCCGTCGATCTGATCGAGGGGCGTGGTCGACAGCTCGGCTCGAAGCTCGTTGTGGTCTCGCTGGCGGCGGGCGTCCGCGATGGCGTCGGGGTCGTTGTCGATCCCGAGGACGTCCAGTCCGAGACGAGCGGCGGCGAGAGCGAGCACGCCGGACCCCGTTCCCACGTCGAGCAAGGTGCGATGGTCGTCGGCGAGGGCATCGAGCCACCGGAGGGCGAGCTGGGTGGTCGGGTGGGCGCCGGTACCAAAGCCCAGCCCCGGCTCGATGACGAGGGCCCCCTCCGGCGCGTCCCACGGGGGGGCGACCACGAGCCGCTCCGAGATCACGACGGGTCGGTGTTGCTCCTCGGCGTGCGCCTGCCAGTCCACGGGGTCCACCGGGCGAACCGCGACGTCGTCGACGCCGTGCGCGGCAAGCGCCCGAAGCAACGCGGGCTGATCGAGGTCGTCGAACCAGGCGCGAAGCAACACGGGGTCGGGAACCGGATCCTCCTTGTCCTCCCAGGGCTGCCGGAACTGCGGGTCGGCCTCCGGCATCCAGTCCTCGTGGAACCCCGTCGCCCCGTGCGCGAGGGCGACCCCGATCACGGCGTCGAGCCGAGCTCGGGGGAGGTTGGCGATCTGGACCTCGACGGTCACGCGAACTCCCTGAAGTGGGTGGACAGCCTGCGTTCTCCGACCACCGGAGCCCACGGCGAACGGTCAGCGTTCAGCCGACCGCGGGCCGTGCCCGCGAACCGACGGCCAGGTGCAGCGGGCGGCTCGCTGACGGCTGAAAGCTTACCATCTTCCATAGCAACGACTGGTCATCCAGCTTCAGTGCGCGTGGGCCTCTTCGCAGCTCCCGAACTTGGGATCGGGCAGCGTCTGGCCGGTCGCGTGCAGGTCGGTGAGCACGAGGACCGCCTCCGGACCCATGCACACGTCCACCCACTGCTCTCCGGGCGCGACGCCCTGGAGGTAGAGCGTGGGCGTGCCGCGAACGCCAGCTCGGAAGCCTGCCTCGGCGTCCGCCACGATCTCCGCGACCGTGGCCTGATCCGACATGCAGGTACGCCAGGCGTCCATGTCGAGCCCGGCGCGCTCGGCGGCGGCCTCGAGCGTGGGATCCGAGAGATCGCGCTGGTTCTGGAACACGAGGGTGGCGTAGTCCCAGAACCTGCCTTGTTGAGTCGCGCACTCGGCCGCCATGGCGGCGCGGCAGCGATCGAGCCCCTGGTCCGATGGAGGAAGCGCGGGGTTGCAGGCACCGGACAGGGCAAAGGGCCGGAAGCGGACCTGGATCTCGGGGTGAAGCTGGACGAGCTCTTTGAGCTGCTGGCTCGCGGTCGCGCAGTGGGGACAGCCGAAGTCCGCGAACTCGACGACGATGTAGGGCGCATCGGGGTCGCCGAGGATTGGCTCGTCGCCCTCGAGCGACACGGGCCCGGCCGGGGGGGCGTACAGGGTAGCCAAGCGCTCGACGTCGCTCTCGTTGGTGGGGTCGACCGGGCGGACTGCCGCCGAGGAGTCACGACTCGAGTAGGTGCTGTAGCCGAACAGCAGCACGGCGAGGAAGATCCCGGCGAGGGTCACGAACGTCGTCGACGACGGTAGCTGGGCGATCTCGTCGAAGGCGGTGCTGTCCACCTCGCCGAGGCCGCGGAGGCCCGCCCACAGCAGGATCCCGCACGCCATGTAGATGGAGTAGCAGAAGGGGCAGCTCGTCCCGAGGGCGAGGATCTGCGTGAACAGGTAGACCGAGAACACGCAGCCGGCCGCCGCGGTGATCGTCGTGACCTGGAAGAGTCGACGGCGCTGATCCCCTTCGGAGGCGAGGAACGCGGCTACGATGAGGCCGAGGAAGTAGCCGCTCCCGAGCAGGGACACGGGCAGCCCGAAGACCTCGGAGGCCGCCGAGTTGTTCACGAGGTCACAGTTCTGGAACTCGTTCACGTCGCACAGCGAGAACCCGGAGGCGTCGAGCTTGCGAGAGAAGAGGTAGGCCGCGGAGCCGAGGCCGAGCGTGGCGGTGGCGACGATGCCCCACCGCGTTTCGTGCCAGACCACGCCACCCGCCGCGACGGCGACGGCAGTGAGCCAGGTCAGGAGCTGGTAATCGCCGGCAGCGAAGCCCACGAGACCGAGGAGGGCCGCCACGCCGAAGGGCGCGTAGGAGCGTAGATCTTCCATGGGGGCCGGCCTAACTTCGCGCCACGTGGAGGGCAATTGGGCGCGAGTGCCCGTCGGATCAACGCTGCCGTGCGATCTCTCGCTTCGCGTCCCGCGCCTTCAGGTCGTGTCGCTTGTCGTGGAGGCGCTTGCCTCGGGCCAGCGCAATCTCCAGCTTGATCCTGCGGTTCTTCAGGTAGAGCTTGACGGGTACGACGGTCATCCCCCGCTGCTTCACCGCCCGCTCGAGCTTGGTCAGCTGGTGCCGGTGCAACAACAAGCGGCGCGGCCGCACGGGTTCGTGGTTCTGGCGGTTCGCCTCGGCGTAGGGGGCGATGTAGCAGCCCACGAGCGATGCACCCGCAGGCTGGAGGCGCACGTAGGCCTCGCCGAGGTTCGCGTTGCCCAGTCGCAGCGACTTCACCTCGCTGCCGAGCAGCGACACACCGGCCTCGAGCGTCTCGATCAGCTCGTACTCGTGACGGACCTTGCGGTTGTCGATCAACACGCGGTCGCCGTTTCCCGGTCGCTTGGACATGACGTGACTCGTATCGCGTGAAGTGCGCGGGTCGATGGCCGATTCGACCCCTGGTCGCTCGGTGCGCCTCCAGCCGGCAGGTCCTCGAGTGGTTCAAAGTGGGTGGTCGGAGACGCGCGCTCCCCAGAATCGGGAACGCCGTCCCTGGCACCCATCCGACCTGGCTCGTCAACCACCGACTTGGTGTCGCCAATCCAAGGGTTCAAAATGGAGATCGGCTGACGTGGAAGCCATGTTGGGGAGCGCCTTCGGCTTGCTGGTGGGAGAGAGTGGGGTAAAGTGGGAGGCAGCAGCAGCCAAGGTCCTCCTACGAAACGGCTTCCCTCTACGTGATCCGGGTCCGATGTCAGCAGCACGTCACCATCGACGCCAAGGGACGGCTGGCGTTGCCGGCTCCCATTCGTCGCGCCCTCGACGAGCTGGAGCAGAGCTCGCTCGTGCTCACGTTCGCGCAGGGGGCGGTGTGGGCCTGGACGGCGGCACACTACGAGGCCGACGTCGAGGGTCGGATGCTCGAGCAGGATCCCTTCGAGCCGAAGGTGCTGGACTTCGCCCACTCCATGATGTCCACCGCTCAGGACTGCGAGATCGACAAGCAGGGCCGAATCCGCATCCCACCGCCGCTCCGCGAGCTGGCCGGGCTCACGAAGGAGTGCGTGGTGCACGTCCTCCTGGGAAAGATCGAGATCTGGGACCGCGATGCCTGGGATCAGCGGTTTCGCGAGTCGCTCTCCCGCACCGCCGAGCGGGGCGTGGGCATGCCCGGGCGCGAGGAGTGACGGGGTTCCACCACGTGCCCGTCCTGCGGGACGAGGTGGTGGCTGCGCTCCAACCCCCCGATGGGGGGCTCGTCGTCGACTGCACCGTCGGAGGAGGAGGGCACGCGGAAGCGCTGCTCGAATCCACGTCGTGTCGGCTCCTGGGGATCGACCGCGATCCGGCGGCCCTCGCGGCCGCGGCCGAGCGCACGTCGCGCTTCGGCGAGCGAGTTCGGCTCGTCCACGGGTCGTTCGGCGACCTCGCCTCGCTCGCGGCGGACCTCGATGAGCCCGTCGTCGGGATCCTCGCCGATCTCGGCGTGTCCTCCCACCAGCTCGACACGCCGGCCCGAGGCTTCTCGTTCCAGGCCGAAGGACCGCTCGACATGCGCATGGATCCCCACGCAGCGGGGACCGCCAGCTACTGGGTCAACGAGGCCCCGGAGGACGAGCTCCGCGCCGTCGTGTCGGAGCTCGGCGAAGAGCGGCGGGCGCGGGCGGTCGCTCGGGCCATCGTGGCCGCGCGGCCCCTCGCCACCACGACCGAGCTCGCGGAGGTGGTGGCCAGCGTCGTGGGTCGCGGGAAGGGGCGCATCCACCCCGCCACGCGAACGTTCCAGGCGCTGCGCATGGCTACGAACGACGAGCTCGGCCAGCTGCGGACGCTCCTCGAAAGCGCTCTCGAGATCGTGGCGATCGGTGGCCGCATCGCGATCGTCAGCTTCCACTCGCTCGAGGACCGCATCGTGAAGCGGTTCTTTGCCCACCATGCCGGCAAGGACCGCGAACGCGACGCTTTCGGCAACCCGATTGGCGACGTGCGGGTCGTGCTCGAGGGCTCGGTGACTCCGGCCGACGACGACCCGAACCCGCGCGCCCGCTCCGCGAGACTCCGCACGGCCCGGAGGGTCGCGTGAGCCCGGTTCCCATCCGTTACGGCGCCTGGCTGGCCTGCTTCGTCGTGGTGCTCATGGTGTTCCTGCAGGTCCGCATCGAGGTCCACCAGCTGCGCAAGGACCTCGACCGCACCGGCACCGCCATCGACGCGGCCACCGACCTGAACCACCAGCTCGTGCTCGAGCTCGACGCGCGCAAGCGGTTCGTCGAGGCCGAGCGCCACGCGGTGGAGCTGGGGCTCACCGACGACGTCACCATCGTCGAGGCACCGGAGAGGCCCCGTGCACGCTGATGACGCCCGGCTCGGGGTCGTGCGCCTCGCGTCCTTCGCGGGGCTCGGGCTCGTGGGGCTCCGCGCCGTGCTCCTCACGATCGCGCCGGCCGACGAGACGCTCGAGCTCGCGGCCATCCAGCGCTGGGGCACCGTCGAGGTGCAGGCCCGGCGCGGAGCCATCGTGGATCGGTCGGGCCATCGCCTCGCCGCCTCGGTCGACACCCCGCACGTCGTGGCCGACCCGAGCCGAGTCGAGACGCCCGAGCGCGCGGCCGAGCTGGCCGCCGAGCTCGGGCGGATTCTCGACGTTCCCGAGCCGACACTCCGCACGAAGCTCCGGGGCGAGGGGCGGTATGCCCGACTCGCGTTGCACGTCCATCCCGCAGCCGCCACAGCGGTGATGGCGATGAGCGAACCGGCGCTCGGCATCGAGCACGCCCAGGCCCGCCACTACCCCGACGAGGGGCTCGCCTCGCACGTGCTCGGCTTCGTGGATGCTGCGGGCATCGGTCGCATCGGGGTCGAGGCGACCATGGAGTCCTACCTCCAGGGCAGTCGGGTCAAGCTCGAGCGGCGTCGGGATCGGCGAGGGGACGGCGTCGGCGACCCACGGCCGCCCGACGCTGCGCTCGCCGGCATGACCGTGCACCTCACGCTCGATCGGGCCATCCAGCGCGCCGCCGAGGACGCCCTGCTGGCCGCGGTGGCACGCGATGCCCCGCACGCCGCCAGTGCGGTGGTGATCGACGTTCCCACCGGCGACGTGCTCGCCATGGCGTCCTGGCCCGACTACGACCCGAATCGACTCGACGACGATGCCGGTGCGCGTCGCAACCGCGCGATCGAGTCCGAGGTCGAGCCTGGGTCGGTGCTCAAGGTCTTCACTCTGGCCGCGGCGCTCGAAGAACAGGTGGTCTCGCTCGACACCGTGATCGACGTCGAGAACGGGGCCTGGCGGGTCCCTGGCGCGACGATCCACGACGTTCATCCCGCCTCGTACCTGTCTGCGGCGAACGTCGTGGTCTACTCCTCGAACATCGGCGCGAGCAAGCTCGCTCATCGGGTCGGCGCCGAGCGCTTCCTCGCGCGCCTGCGGGCCTTCGGCTTCGGGGCGCGCACGGGCATCGAGCTTCCTGCGGAGCGCACGGGCATCCTGCGAGACGCCGATGCCATTCGTCCCGTGGAGCTCGCCACCACGAGCTTCGGGCAGGGAATGACCGCGACCACGCTGCAGCTCGCGATGGCCACGGCGGCGCTCGGCAACGACGGCGTCCTCACCAAGCCGCGACTCGTGAGCCGCATCGAGGACGCCCACGGGCTTCCCGAGTGGATGACTCGCCCGCAGACCGTGCGTCGCGTGGTCTCGAGCGAGGTGGCGCGAGCCGTCGTCGACACGATGGTCCGGGTCACCGCTCCCGGGGGGCCGGCCCCGCTCGGACGGGTTCCCGGGGTCGACGTCGCGGGCAAGACCGGCACGGCGCAGAAGCCGGGCCCTGGTGGCTACGGCGACCAGCACGTCTCGTCGTTCATCGCCCTCGCTCCGGCGCACGAGCCCGCGCTGGCCGTAGCGGTCGTGGTGGACGCTCCGTCGCGGGGTCGCATCTCGGGGGCTTCGGTCGCCGCTCCCGTGGCGTCCGCCATCCTCGCCCGGGGGCTCCGCCACGTCGGCGCCGCAACCGGGAACGACGTGAGCTTCGACCCCGTGGCTGGCCTCTCGGCCTCACCGCACGCTGCGGAGCCTCGTCCGATGGAGGTCGAGCCCATTCCAGGCACGTCCGTTCGGGTGACCCCCGATCTCCGAGACCAGTTGCTCCGCGACGCGGTCGTGGTCCTTCGCGACGCTGAGCTGTCGTGGACCGTCCGCGGCAGCGGGCGCGTGGTCGAGCAGGACCCCGAGCCAGGGTCCGTCCTGGTCCCGGGGGACCGCATCACCTTGGTGCTGCAATGACGGCACCCCGCTTCTTCTTCTTCTTCTTCTCCAGCCCGACACCGGTCGGGGTGCGTTGGATGACGTCCTTCCCCAGGCGTTTCGAGAGCCGACCGTCGCTCACCTGGCGTGGTTCGTGCTGCTGTCCCCACAGCAGCCCCACGTCCGGCGGCTCCGGCGATCCGTCCACTTCGCATTCCCCTGCGTGAAAACGCCCCCGACCGGTGCCGGTGCCCCTCCTCGCGTGCTGCAGTCTATCATCTCGACGGCTCGCGCTGCCTGGAGTGCCCGATGCGCCTGGATCGATTGCTCACCCAGGTCGACACGCTCTCCGTCGAGGGATCCATCGACCGGGAGGTCTCACACCTGAGTCGCGACTCTCGCGATGTGGGACCTTCCTCGATCTTCGTCGCGATCCCCGGCCAGAGGGTCGATGGTCACGACTTCGTGCCCGCCATCGCAGCGGGGGTGGCCGTCGTCGAGCGTGACGTCGACGTTCCGGAGGGCACCACCCGAATCCGCGTCGCCGACGCCAAGCGGGCGCTGGCCCAGCTCGCCGGCGCCCTGAACCGGTGGCCGTCGCGGGAGGTCCCGGTGGTGGGGGTCACGGGGACGAACGGCAAGACCACGGTCACGAGCCTCGTCGAGCACGCGCTGACCACGATCGGTTGGTCGGTGGGACGCATCGGGACCACCGGCAACGTGATCGCCGGCGAGGTGCTCCCCACCCGGTTCACCACGCCCGAGGCCCCCGATCTTCAGGCGCTGCTCCGGGAGATGGTCGACCGCGGGGTTCGCGCGGTCGCCATGGAGGTGTCCTCGATCGGCCTCGCCCAGCACCGGGTGGATGGCACCAGCTTCTCGCTCGCCGTGTTCACCAACCTCACGCCCGACCACCTCGACTTTCACGAGACCTTCGCTGCGTACCGGGAGGCCAAGGCCCGCCTGTTCCGCGAGCTGCTCCGCCCCCCAGGCGGCGGGCCCCGTGCCCTGCTGTGTGCCGACGACCCCGCGTGGACGGCCATGGGCGCTCCACCGGACGCGTGGACCTACGGCTTCGAAGAGGGCGCCACGCTTCGCATCGTGGAGAGCACGCTCACCGCGACCGGCACGGCCCTGGTGCTCGCCACCCCCACCGGACCCGTCCGGATCGAGTCCTCGCTGATCGGTAGGTTCAACGCACTGAACGTGGCGGCTACCTACGGGATCCTCGTGCTGCTCGGGGTCCCGCGAGACGAGGCTGTCCGGGGCATTCAGCAGGCCGAGGCGCCCCCCGGACGGCTCGAGCGACTCGCCGATCCCCGAGGTCGGCTCGTGGTGGTCGACTACGCCCACACACCCGATGCCCTCGAGCAGGCCCTGACGACCCTGCGTCCGCTCACCTCGGGGCAGTTGTGGGTGGTGTTCGGCTGTGGCGGAGATCGGGACGTCCAGAAGCGACCGGCCATGGGCCGCATCGCTGAGCGCCACGCCGACCGCGTGGTCGTGACCACCGACAACCCTCGCTCCGAGGACCCGGAGGCGATCGCGCAGGACATCCTCGGGGGCCTCGCTCGTCCCGGCGGCGCCTTGGTCGAGCTCGATCGGGCCCAGGCGATCCGGCTCGCCCTGCGGGACGCCGAACCCGGCGACACCGTGCTCGTCGCCGGGAAAGGCCACGAGACCTACCAAGAAGTCCAAGGCGAGCGGCGCCCGTTCGACGACCGCGAGGTCGCCCGGACCGTGCTACGAGCGGACGTTCCCTGACGGGAGCGGCACAGCGGAGGTCTCATGAAGCTGGACGGGGCGACCATCGCCCGAGCGACCGGAGGCACCCTCCACCGGGACGCACCCGCCGGAGACGTGATCACCGACACGCGCACGCTGCGGCCCGGGAACTGGTTTCTCGCCATCACGGGCGCCCGGTTCGACGGTCACGAGTTCCTGGAGCAGGCGCAGGCGCAGGATGCGGTGGGCTGTGTCGTGAGCCGCCCGGTTCCCGAATGGTGGACCGGGGGGGCCGTCGTGGTGCCGGACACGACCCGGGCGCTGCAGGCGCTGGGCAGGTACGTCCGCAGCCAGGTCGAGGTACCGGTCATCGGGCTCACCGGCAGCTCCGGCAAGACCACCACGCGAGCCCTCGTCGCCTGCGCGCTGGCGCCGCTCGGCGAGATCCACCAGACGCAAGGCAACCTGAACAACCACTGGGGCGTGCCGATGACGCTGTTGGCCACACCCGACACGGCAAGGGCCCTGGTGGTGGAGATGGGGACCAGCGGTCCTGGAGAGATCGAGCTGCTCGCGCGGATTTCGTCGCCCGACGTTCGCCTGATCGTCAACGTGGGCCCTGCGCACCTGGAGGAGCTCGGCGGGCTCGACGGCGTTCAGGTCGAGAAGGGGTCGATGTTCCGCACGGCCCGGCCCGGCGACGTGTGCTGCGTCAACGTCGACGACGAGCGGGTCGCTGCCATCCCGATCCCGAGCGGGGTGCGCCGGCTCGAGTTCGGGGGGCCGCAGGCCGACACCATCGCGCTGCTCGAGGCGGAGCTCGTGCCCGATCAGCTCGCCACGCGGGCCCGGTACCGCACGCCCGAGGGCGAGATCGAGGTCGTGCTCCCCGCCCCGGGACGCCACGTCGCGCTGAACGCGGCCGGAGCGCTCTGCGTGGCCACCGCACTCGGCGTGGATCCACGGGCCGCGGCGGCGGGCCTCGCCAACTACGAGCCGGTGGGCATGCGGATGCGTCCCGAGCGGCTGCCGTCCGGGGCCCTGGCGCTCAACGACGCCTACAACGCCAACCCGGACTCGATGAAGGCGTCGCTGTCCGTGCTGGCCGCGATGCCCGGAACCCGCTGGGCCGTCCTCGGAGACATGTTCGAGCTGGGCGCGAACGAGGCCCAGTGGCACCGCGCCGTCGCCGGCCAGGCCGGCGCGCTCGGCCTCGATCACGTCGTGTTCGTGGGGCCGCTGATGGCGGCAGCGGCGGCGGCCTGCAAGGGGCCGGCCGTGCAGGCCTTCACGGACCCCCACGACGCCGCGACCTGGCTGACCGGTCGCCTCGGCCCCGACGACGTCGTCCTGTTCAAGGGCAGTCGCGGGGCCCGCCTCGAAGACGTCCTACGCGCACTGAAGCCCGAAGAGGGCGGAGGAAACCCCTGATGCTCTACTACCTGTTCATCGCGCCCGATCCCGGTCAGGTCGGACTGCCCGGACAGGGGATCCTCGCGGACATCCTTCCGGGCACCAACGTCTTCCGGTACATCAGCTTCCGGACCGCCTGGGGCATGATCACGGCGCTGCTCATCAGCTACCTCGTGTTCCCCTGGTTCATCCGCTGGATGAAGCAGCGGAAGGTCGACCAGATCATCCGCAGCGACGGACCCGAGAGCCACCTCCTCACCAAGGTGGGGACGCCCACGATGGGCGGCGTCCCCATGCTGGCCGGGGTCATCGTCGCCACGTTGCTGTGGGCGAAGCTCGAGCCGCCGACGCTGTTGGTGCTCGTGGTCATGCTCGGCTACGGCGCCATCGGGTTCTACGACGACTGGAAGAAGGTGATGGAGCGGTCGTCGGCGGGCCTCGCCGGGCGCTTCAAGATGTTCTTCCAGATCCTGATCGGCGGCGGTGCGCTCGCCTATGGCTACACGGCCGGAATCATCGCCCCCACGCTGTCGTTTCCGTTCCTGACGGGCTTCGTGATCGACTTCGGGCTCCTGTGGGACGGGGCGCCCACCGAGCTCGGGTGGCTCTACGTCGGACTCGCGCTGTTCGTCGTCGTGGGCGCCTCCAACGCGGTCAACCTGACCGATGGCCTCGATGGACTCGCCATCGGACCGGTCATGACGTCCGCGGCCACCTACGGCCTCATCGCCTATCTCACCGGTCACGCCGCGTTCTCGAGCTACCTCGGGATCACGTTCGTGCCGGGCACCGGCGAGCTGACGGTCATCGCCTTCGCGCTCATCGGGGCGGGGCTCGGATTCCTCTGGTACAACGCGTATCCGGCGTCGATCTTCATGGGCGACGTCGGGTCGCTCGCGCTCGGTGGCACCTTGGCCATGCTCGCGGTGATGTCGAAGCAGGAGGTGCTGCTCGCGGTCGTCGGCGGCATCTTCGTGCTCGAGGCGATGTCCGTGATCATCCAGGTCGCGTCGTTCCGGCTGACCGGCAAGCGGGTGTTCGCCATGGCGCCGATCCACCACCACTACGAGAAGCTCGGGTGGTCGGAGCCCAAGATCATCGTGCGGTTCTGGATCATCAGCGTCGTGCTCGCGCTCGTGGCCCTGTCCACGCTGAAGCTCCGGTAGTGGCCCCGAAGGTCCTGGTGATGGGGCTCGGCCGGTCCGGGCGGGCCGCGGCGGCGCTGGCTCGAGCCCAGGGGGCCGAGGTGCTCGGGATCGACTTGCGGCCGGAGCACGAGCCGATCCCGGGGGTTCGCATCGCGGGGGGGCCCCACCGCCGGGAGTGGTTCGAGGAGGCCGACGAGATCGTTGTTTCGCCCGGTATCCCCCTCACGCAGGCCGATCTC
The DNA here is from genome assembly GCA_964655065.1 of uncultured Enterobacteriaceae bacterium. Taxonomy (GTDB): domain Bacteria; phylum Myxococcota_A; class UBA796; order UBA796; genus DRPG01. The sequence continues at coordinate 21,744 of CAZZLC010000061.1, forward strand.
GCCTGGGCGCTCGGCGCCGGCAAGTCGGTGGTCGGGGAGCTCGGCTACGCCGCCCGCTTCGTGAAGCGGCCAATCGTCGCGGTGACCGGCACGAACGGCAAGTCGACCGTCGTGTCGTTCGTGGGGCAGCTGCTGCGGTCGGCGGGGATCTCTTGCTTCGTAGGTGGAAACCTCGGAAATCCGCTGTCCAACGCGGTGGGTGGAAGCCACGACGTGCTGGTCGTGGAGGTCTCGTCCTACCAGCTCGAGCTCCGCGGCGGCTTCACGCCGCGGGTGGGCGCCATCCTGAACCTCACCCCCGACCACCTGGCCCGGCACAAGACCATGCGGGCCTACGCCGAGGCCAAGGCGGCGCTGTTCGCTGGGATGTCGGGCACGGCGCTCGCCGTGGTTCCCCTCCAGCACGAGCTGCTCGACGACGTGGTGAAGACGGCGGCGCGCCGGGCGTTCCTCGGCGGCTTGCCCGGGGTGCGGCGCGAGGGACGTGCCGCCCGACTCCAGCTCCCCGACGCAGCGCCCGTCGACGTGGATCTCGAGCCCGTCCGGGTGGCGGGCGACCACAACCTCGACAACGCGGCGACGGCCTGCCTGCTCGCGATCGCCATGGGTGCGGATCCCGCGTCGCTCCCCCAGGGGCTCGCGACGCTCGAGGCCCTCGCCCACCGCATGCAGGTGGTGGCCGAGATCGGCGGGGTGCGCTTCGTCAACGACAGCAAGGCGACGAACCTCGACGCGGCGCGCGCCGGCATTGACGGACTGCGCCAGCCGGCGGTGGTGCTCCTCGGGGGCCAAGGCAAGGAGCTCGCCGACGGCACGCTGGGCTTCGGCGCGCTCGCTCCCGTGCTCGTGCGGCACCGCGGCGTCGTGACCTTCGGTGAGGCGGGTCCTCGAATCGCTCGGGAGCTCGCCGCCGAGGGGATCCCGTGCAACGCCCGCGAAACCCTCGAGGAGGCCGTGGCGGAGGCCCGTGCTCAGGCCCGTCCGGGCGACGCCGTGCTGCTCTCGCCTGGCTGCGCGAGCTTCGACGCCTTCTCCGACTTCGAGGCCCGGGGAACCGCGTTTGCTCGCTTGGTTACGCGAGACGCATGAGCCACGTCAGTGACGCCAATGTCGCGACCGCCCCGCCCACCGCGCTGCTTCCTCCGCCCCCCGGATCCCGGATCGCGGTGGCTGTGCTCGTGATTGCGGCGGCCACCCTCGCGGGGCTCGGTCTGGTGGTCATCCAGAGCGCCACTGCCATGCAGGCGGCTCACGACCACGGAACGGCCGCCCACTTCGTCGGTCGCCAGGCCGCGGGCCTGGCCCTGGGCTTGTTCGGTGCTCTCCTGGTGGGGCGCGCCCCGCCCGAGGTCTTGCGTCGCCTCACCGTCCCCGCCTACCTGTCGACCCTCGCGCTCTTGCTGCTCGTCGCGACACCGCTCGGGCACACGGCGGGAGGGGCGACCCGGTGGCTCGCGTTCGGGCCGATCCACCTTCAGCCCTCGGAGATTGCGAAGCTCAGCGTCGTCGGCGTGCTCGCGCACTACCTCGCCTTCTACCGGAACCGACTCGACGACGTCATCGGCGTGGCCCTTCCGGGTCTCGGTCTCGTGCTACCCGCCATCGCCATGGTGGTCGTGCAGAAGGACTTCGGCACGGTCGCCATCTTGCTTGCCCTGGCGGGGGTGCTCTTCGTCCTCGCCGGGCTGCGGTGGGTCTGGCTGCTCGGCGGCGCGGGCGTCGTCGTGGCCGGTCTCGTCGGGCTCGTCGCGATGGAGCCCTACCGCATCGAGCGGGTCGCCGCCTTCGTCGATCCCCACGCCGATGCCGCCGGAACGGGCTTTCAGGTGGTTCAGGCCTGGATTGCACTCGCGACCGGCGGCACGTTCGGGGTGGGACTCGCCAACGGCGTCGTTCAGCGAGGGTTCCTCCCCGAGGTCCACAACGACTTCATCCTCGCCGTGGTCGGGGAGGAGCTGGGCGCGGTCGGCATCGGCATCGTAGTAGCTCTGGAGCTCGCCATCGTGGCCGCGGGGTTCGCGATTGCAAAGCGGGTCACCGGCCCCGACGAGGAGTCCGCCTGCTTCGCACGGTGGGTGGCGGCCGGGATCACCGTGTTGTTCGCGATCCAGGCGACGATCAACATCGGGGTCGTCGGCGGCGTGTTTCCGACCAAGGGCCTCGTGCTGCCCTTCGTGTCCTACGGCGCCTCGGCCGTCGCGGTCCACGTCACGGGCATCGGGATCCTGGCCAGCCTCGGTACTGCCCCGCGGTCGCCCACCGCGGATCCTGCCCGCTAAGGGGCTTGGGGGGACACGCCATGTTTCGCGGCAAGGTCAAGGCGATCCACTTCGTGGGGATCGGTGGCATCGGCATGAGCGGCATCGCCGAGGTGCTGGTGAACCTCGGCTTCACCGTCAGCGGGTCCGACATCCGCGACTCGCCGACCGTTCAGCGACTGCGGGAGCTCGGGGCGACCGTGCACATCGGGCACGACCCGGGTCACGTCGGCGACGTCGACGTGGTCGTGCGGTCGACCGCCGTGAAGGACGACAATCCCGAGTGCCGAGCGGCGTCGGGCATCGGCATCCCGGTCATCCGACGAGCGGAGATGCTCGCCGAGCTCATGCGGCTCAAGTACGGCATCGCGGTCGCGGGGACCCACGGCAAGACCACCACCACGTCGATGCTCGCGAGCTGCCTCGCCGCGGGGGGGCTCGACCCGACCGTGGTCATCGGAGGGCGCCTCGACAGCCTGGGCGGCTCGAACGCGAAGCTCGGCGCGGGGGAGTACCTGGTCGCCGAGGCCGACGAGTCCGACGGGACCTTCAACGAGCTGTCGCCCACGGTGACCGTCGTGACCAACATCGACCCCGAGCATCTCGACCATCACGGGACCGTGGGCAACCTCGAGGCGTCGTTCACCGACTTCGCCAACCGCGTGCCGTTCTACGGCTTCGCGGTGCTGTGCCTCGACCACCCGCGCGTGCAGCAGCTCATCCCGCGGGTCCGTCGTCCGGTGGTCACGTACGGCTTTGCCCGCCACGCCGACTTTCGCTGCGGACAGCCCACGTTCGAGGGCATGCGTAGCCGGTTCACCATGTTCTACCACGACCGGCCGCTCGGCGAGATCGTGCTCGGCATGCCGGGATTCCACAACGTCCAGAACGCGACCGGCGCCATCGCCACGGCGATGGAGCTGCTGATCCCGTTCGACAAGATCCAGGCGGGTCTCCACGACTTCACGGGCGTGCAGCGGCGATTCACCGTGGTGGGCCAGCCGGCGGGCGTGGTGCTCGTCGACGACTACGCGCACCATCCCGTCGAGATCGAGGCGACGCTGCAGGCGGCCGAGGCCGCGTGGCCCGAGGGCCGAACCATCGCCCTCTTCCAGCCCCACCGCTACTCGCGGGTGCAGAGCCTGTGGTCGGAGTTCTGCTCCGCGTTCAACCGTGCCGCCGAGGTGTTGGTGCTGCCGGTCTACCCCGCGGGGGAGTCCCCCATCGAGGGCGTCGACCATCACGGCATCGCGGCCGAGATGCGGGACCGGGGGCACCGCGGCACCCGCGCCGTCGAGTCCCTCGACGCGGCCGTCGAGGAGCTGGTGGAGCACGTCCGCGAGGGCGACGTCGTGATCTCGCTCGGGGCCGGCAACGTGAACAAGGTCGTCCACGAGCTCAACGAGCGCCTCGGTTGAGCTTCACGCGGCTCGCCGACGAGCCCCTCGCGCGTCACGTCGCCATCCGCCTCGGGGGACCGTGCGACGCGTTCCTCGTCGCCCACGACGAGTCCGGACTCGCGGAGGCCTGGGCGTGGTGTCGGGAGCGCGGTCTGAGGCCGACGATGCTCGGCGCCGGAACGCGGACGCTACCCCGCGACGGAGGCCTGCGCGGCGCCATCCTGCGGCTCGGGCACGGCTTTGCCCGGCACGAGGTGCGAGACGCCATCCACTGGGTCGGGGCCGCGCGGCCCGTGCCCGCGATGGTCGCGCGCGCGATGACGCTGGGTCAGAGCGGGCTCGAGCCGTTCGCGTGCACGGCGGGCTCGCTCGGCGCGGCTCTCGTGCACGACGACGGCTGGGACGACGTGGTCGACACCGTCCAGGTCTGGCGGCGCGGACGGATCACCGACGTGGACCCGACCGACGTGCGCGGCAAGAAGACGGCGATCGTCGTGGGGGCGACGCTCACCCTCGAGGTGTCGACCGTGGGCCGCGTCACCGCGCGCACTCGGCAGGTCCTCGCGAAGGCCGAGCCGGTGCCTCCGGGGTCGTGGTTCGGGGCCCCCCGGTCCGACGAGCTGCGCGAGCTGATCCGCAGCGCCCGGCTGCCGATGGTTCGACTCCGGCGAGCCGCGATCCCGCGCGAGAGCCCCGAGCTCCTGGTGAACCTGGGAGGCGCCACCGCGGATGACGTCCAGCTTCTGCTTCGCTCGATGGTGGATCGCGTGAAGACGGTTCGAGGAGAGACGCTCGCGCCTCGCGTACGTTGGATCGGAGTTCCGCCGGGTCGCTGAAACTTTAGTCGTTTCCTTTGTAACCGGCGTGTTCCCGGCGTCGGTGGGACCCGAGCGCGGGCGCGGCTACTTCCGAAGACGATGGGCGACTGGATGGTGTTCGCCCCTCCACTATGCCTCACCCTTGCTTCGGTTGGGATGCCATGGTTCTCCGACCCTTCCTCCTGGGAGCGGCGCTGGCCCTTGCTGGCCTCGTTGCCGCCGTCCTCGCGGCGCTCGTGCCCTCGGGCCCCTCCGCTGCGTTCGCGGATCTCCCGTTCGCCGTGACCACCGTTACGGTCTCGGGGACCGACGAAGCCCGCCCCGTCGAGGTCCGGCACCTGGCGGACGTCCACCTGGGCACACCGGTCTGGGCGATCGACCCGTCGTCTGTCGCGTCGGCGGTCGAGCGTCACCCCTGGGTACGGTCCGCGCAGGTGGAGGTGGCGTGGCCCGACCGGGTCGAGATCGAAGTTCAGGAGCGGAAAGTCGCAGGCATCGTCCTCGATCGGGAGCGCTGGCTGTACGTGGACGATCAGGGAGCGGCGTTCCTCGAGGCGGTGGAGCTGGATCATCCAGTTCTCTCCGGCATGGGTCGCGAGCTCGATCGGATCCACCCCGACCTCGGGCGTCTGGCCCGGGCCCGTGCCGTGGAGATCCTCCAGGTTCTCCAGCGCGAGGAGGGGCTTCTCCTGCAGCAGATCTCCGAGATCCGGTTCGCCGCGAACGTCGGATTCGTGGTGCACACGCGAGGCGCCACGCTGTTGTTCGGGATCGAAGAGATCGAACGGCAGGTCGGACGCCTCGCACGCGTCGTCGCGATGGGCGTGAACCTCGGCGAGCGCCTGACCGTCGATCTGGCTCCCGAGCACGTCGCGCTGGTGCGTCCCACGATGGGCCGCTATCCCACGGTAACGAACGATTTCCGGCCGCCCGTCGGCGCGGAGAGGCTCGCCCAGGCTACGACCGCGGACGGCGACTTCAGGACCCGGAGGATCCCGCGATGATGGAGATCACCGACGAAGACGAGGTGCCCGCCCGGGCCCGCATCAAGGTCATCGGAGTCGGAGGAGGCGGAGGCAACGCCGTCAACACGATGATCGGCTCGGGGCTCACCGGGGTCGAGTTCGTCGCGATGAACACCGACGCTCAGGACCTGCGCCGCTCGCTGGCCCCCCGACGGTTCCAGCTCGGGACCCAGCTCACCAAAGGGCTCGGTGCGGGCGCGAACCCCGAGATCGGTCGGGAGGCGGCTCTCGAGGACCGCGACCGCATCGCCGAGCTCGTCATGGGGGCGGAGATGGTGTTCGTGACGGCCGGAATGGGTGGCGGCACGGGCACCGGGGCGACGCCGATCATCGCGCAGATCGCCCGCGACTGCGGCGCGCTGACCGTCGCGGTCGTGACCAAGCCCTTCAACTTCGAGGGCAAGAAGCGGCGCCGCCAGGCCGAGGAGGGCATCGAGGTGCTGCTGTCGGCCACCGACACCCTGGTCACCGTGCCCAACCAGCGCCTCGTCGCCATGGCCTCGGAGCGTACCTCGATGAAGGAGGCCTTCCAGATGGCCGACGAGGTGTTGCTGCAGGCGGTTCAGGGCGTGAGCGACCTCATCAACCACCAGGGCATGGTGAACGTCGACTTCGCCGACGTTCGCACGACGATGACGGGTCGGGGCCGCGCGATGATGGGCGTCGGCCGGGGCCGGGGGGAGCACAAGACCGTGGAGGCGGCCCGCCAGGCCATCAGCTCGCCGCTGCTCGACGACGTCTCGATCGTCGGCGCCCGGTCGGTGCTCATCAACATCACCGGCAACGCGAACCTCACGATGTACGAGATCCACGAGGCCAGCACCCTCGTCCAGGAGGAGGCCCACGAGGACTGCGAGGTCATCTGGGGCTGGGTGGTCGACGACTCCCTGCAGGACGAGGTTCGTGTCACCGTCATCGCCACCGGCCTCGAGGAACAGCGTCGATTGCTCACGCCCACCTCGACCGAGCGCCGGCACATCGACCGCATCGCGCGCACCCCGCCTCCGCCTCCCGAGCCGCGGCCGAGCCTCCGCGGGGCCGTCGATCCCATCTACGAGGACTACGACATCCCCACGTTCTTCGGCCAGTTCGAGGGCTGAGAGCAGAAACCCCCTCCGCGGACGGAGGGGGTTGGTTGCCGAGAGGCCGTGTCGGAAACGTCGTCGCCCCCTGCACGCTCTGGCAGGTGGGCCTCGTGTTGTCGCTTCCGGCTTCCCTGACAGAAGGGATGCGCTCCACGACAAGGGACAAAGTCCGGTTCAGCACTTACCAGGGGGATGAAAGACGTTCCGGAAGCACGGGCCTCCAAGCACGTCTGGATCGTACGCACGCCCGGAGACGATGGCAAGCGTTTCCTGAGCAATGTGACCGCCCGAGGGGAGGGTCGCAGCGCTGCGATTGTGGGCTGCACCGTGGTGCCGCGGTCGGACGGACAGGGTACCTGGCCCGCCGGAGGGGCCATGGACTGGCACGAGCCCATTTTGATCGTCTACGTTGCCCTGCTCGCCCTGTTGTCGCTCAACGGGCTGCATCGGCTCTGGATGATCTACGAGTGGCGCAGCCACAGGCGGCTGACCGACCGTCAGGACGTCGATGATTGGCCCATGGTCACGGTCCAGCTCCCGATCTTCAACGAGCGCTACGTCATCGAGCGTCTGGCGAAGGCGGTCGCCCGACTCGACTACCCGCGGGACCGGTTGCACGTTCAGGTCCTCGACGACTCCACGGACGACACCACCGAGATCGCCCAGGCGGTCGTCGACGAGCTCGCCGCCGATGGACTCGACATCGTGCGCATCCATCGGGTCGACCGCACCGGGTTCAAGGCGGGAGCGCTCGACGAGGGCATGGCGGTCGCGAAGGGCGAGCTCATCGCGGTCTTCGATGCCGACTTCGTGCCCCAGCCCGACTTCCTCCGCCGGACCATCCCGGTGCTGCTCCAGCCGGGCGTGGGGCTGGTCCAGACCCGCTGGGGCCACATCAACGCGCAGGAATCCTGGCTCACGAGGGCCCAGTCGACGCTGCTCGACGGCCACTTCGTGATCGAGCAGGGGGCCCGTCACGGAGCGGGCCGGTGGTTCAACTTCAACGGCACCGCGGGCGTGTGGCGCCGCGAGGCCATCGAGGCCGGAGGCGGGTGGCAGCACGACACCCTCACCGAGGACCTCGACCTGTCCTACCGCTCGCAGCTCGCAGGCTGGAACTTCGTGTACCTGCCCGAGGTCGTGGCACCGGCCGAGCTCCCGCCGACCATGACCGCCTTCAAGAGCCAGCAGCACCGCTGGGCCAAGGGCTCCGTGCAGACGGCGAAGAAGCTGCTCGGAACGATCTGGCGCTCCGACCACCCCCTGCGACTGAAGCTCGAGGCCACGGGCCACCTGTGCGCCAACTTCTCCTACCCCCTCGTCGTCGTCCTCTCGCTGCTGCTTCCCTGGGCGGTGGTTGCGCGCATCGAGGGCGGCGCCAACGTGATGGGACTGCTCGCGGCCGACCTCGTGCTCTTCACGACCGCGATGGTACCGTTCATCCTGTTCTATGCCGCCGCGATCATGGGAGCGCACGCACCGCAGCCGGGTCGCCGACTCGCCCAGCTGCCCGGGGTGCTGGCCCTCGGGGTGGGCCTCGCGATCTCGCAGTCCCGGGCTGTGTTCGAGGGGATGTTCGGCAAGGTGGGCGTGTTCGTCCGCACGCCGAAGTACGGTGGCGCGGCGGGCGCGCTCGTCTACCGCGCCGCCCAGAACGGGCTCGTGGGGCTCGAGGCGCTGATGGCGCTCTACCTCTTCGGCGCGTGCGCCTACGTGGTGTGGGCGGGCGACTACCTGTCGCTGCCGTTCCTGGCGCTGTTCGCGGGGGGGTACGCCATCGTCGCCGGGTACTCGCTTCGGGAGTAGACCAGGAGCCACGAGGCGATCGCTGGCCCCCAGGTGATCCAGGGCAGGAACGGCGCCTCGGACCACTGGCCCGTGGCGGGGTCGAAGGTCAGGAGCACGAGGTAGGCAGGCAGGTAGCCCACCGACGCCGCCGCCGCGCGGGGGCTCGCGCAGAGCAGCCCGGGGACCATCGCCCACAGCAGGTACCAGGGGTGCACCGTAGGCGAGAGGACGACGAAGGCGGTTCCGAGCTCGTGCCAGGTGCGCCCCGGGTCGCGATGGCGCAGCGCGAGGAGTGCCACGACCCCGCCGGCCAGGACGAGCGCGGGCCGGGTCCAGGTGCCGAGCCACGGTTCGACCAGGCCGAACGCCAAGGGATTGAACTGCCAGTCGCGGGCGTAGCGCTCGATCCCGGCCAGCCCGTCCACCCCGGCGCCGAGGATGGGACCGCTGATGGCCAGCCCGATGGCGAGCCAGCCTGCGATGGGCCACCACCGTCGGAGGTCGAGGACCACGCGGGGCATCAGCGCGAACGGCAGGAGCTTGACGCCGCCCCCTGCGAGCAGGGCGGTGCCGGCGGCGACGGGGAGCCCCCGACGGAACGCAGCCACCCCCCAGGCGGCGAATCCGACGGCAAGCAGGTCGAGGTGGCCCGAGCCTGCACCCTCGAGCACGGGCAGCGGGTGCAGCGCGTAGACCCACGCCGTCCACGCCCGGCGCGTCGCGACCAGCAAGGCGAGGGGGGTGAGCGCATCGAAGAGGGCGGTCCCGAGCTGTATGGCGAGGGTCGAGTCGGCGACCGCGACCAAGCGGAACCACAGCAGGGCCACCGGCGGGTAGACCGTGGAGACCTCGGGGTGGTTGACCTTGGCGAGGAGGGCATCGTCGACGCCGCGAAGGGTGGCCGGAGCCGCCACCAGAGGGTTGTGACCCGCCCACAGTGCCTTGCCCTCGAAAAGGTAGCGGTAGAGGTCGTCCGAGAGCAAGGGCGGGGTGCCGACCAGGACCAGCCGAACCGCGACCGCGACCGCAAACAGCGCCCACGGCGAGACGTGACCGAGGCGGTTGCGAAACCCGAGTACCACCGCTCCCCACATCACCGCGATGGGCACGATGGTCGCCGCTTCTGCGCGGTTCGCGGCGCCGTGGAGCAGACACGCGGTCACCATCGAGGCGCCGACGGAGAGGATCGACGCGACGAGGAGCGCGGGCGAAGAGGGCGAGCGGGGGTTTGACACGGTTCGGCGTGAGACTTATTCGCCCGTCGCGAGGACGCCAGCCCCGAACGGAGGGCGCTCGTCGTCAGGAGGTTGGGATGTACGCACGTTTTGCGGCGGTGGCGACGTTTGCGCTCGTCGTGGCGGCCGGCTGCAACAAGAAGCCGCCAGAGCCCGCGGCCGCCGAGGCTCAGTCGGTCGACACGTCGCTTCAGGTCACGTCCATCAACCCGAACCAGGTGTCGCCCGACACCACCGTCCCCGGTAAGCTCTTCGGCAGCGCGTTCGAGACCGGGGCCACGGTGACGTTCACCGGCCCGACGTCGCGGCCTGCCGAGTCCGTCGACGTGCGCGGGCCCAACGCGATGGACCTCGTGATTCCCGCGCTGCCCGTCGGGCGCTACGACGTGACCGTCGAGAATCCGTCGGGTGAGACCTCGACACTGCGGGCGGGCCTCGACGTCGGGTCGACCACCGGCTGCGACAGCGTAACCGTCTACTTCGACCTCGATCAGTCGAGCCTTCGTTCCAGCGCGCGCAGTGCGCTGGATGCCCAGATGGCGTGCATCCAGCAGCGGACGGGCCAGGTGAAGATCGAAGGGCACTGCGACGAGCGGGGCACCAACGACTACAACCTCGCGCTCGGAGACCGTCGCGCCGAGGCCGTCAAACAGTACCTCGTGAGGAATGGGGTCGCGGCGAGCCGTGTTAACACCGTCTCGTATGGCGAGGAGCGTCCGGTCGTGCGTGGTCGCACCGAGGCGGCGTGGGCAAAGAACCGGCGTGCGGAGATCTCCGTCACGGAGTGACGGACCTCGCTCGAGGGGTGGATGTTGAGGGCGTTCGCGTTGTTGTCGTTCGGGTTCTGTTGGCTCGTGGCCGCCTCGATTCCGAGCGCGCACGCAGCGGATCCCACGGCGGAGATCTCCCGGCAGCTCACCACGACGCGGGTCCGGCTCGCCCAGCTCGAGGCCCTGCTCGTAGAGGCGGAGCTGCGGGTCGAGCAGGTCGAGGAGGTGATCCGCACTCAGGGTCGCGACGAGCAGAGTCGGCTCGAGAACATCGATCAGGTCAATGCAGAGGTCGCTCGGCTCCGAGGCGCCATCGAGGTGCTCGAGTTCACCACCAAGGAGCTCGAGCAGTCCCTGACGGACTTCCAGCTCGAGACCGAGCGGCGTCAGCTGCACGCCGAGATGCGGCTCGCACAGATGGAGTCCTACCTCAAGATCGATCCGCCTCCGGTGCCCACGGACGCCGACCTCGGCGTGTCGGCCGACGACCGGACCCCGACCAGGGCCGACCGTACTGCCGCGACCGACGAGTCCGGTGCGCCCGCCCCGCTCGACCGCGGTGACGAGCCGGCGGTCGCCCCGAGCGGCCTGCCGCAGACGGCCGCGGAGAAGCTGGCCCTCGCGGTGGGTCACATGGCCGACGGTCGCCAGACGGTGGCGCGAGCGATTCTCGCCGAGGCGATCTCGGCCCACCCGGGGGTCGAGGAGATGGCCGAGATCCGCTACCGGCACGCGGAGACCTACTTCAACGAGGGGGACTACAAGGGCGCCATCAAGGAGTTCAACAAGGTCCTCAACAACCATCCGAAGTCCGACTGGCGTTGCTGGTCGATGTACCGGATGGGCGAGTCGTTCGAGCGGCTCGGCAAGGGCCCCAACTCGGCCGAGGCCTTCTACAAGGGGGCGACGGAGCGGGGGTGCAAGAACTCCGAGGCTGCGAAGCTCGCCAAGGAGAAGCTCTGATTCGCGGGTAGGCCGTCGCCTCCCGCGCGGCGGGTTATGGGATCGACAATCGCAAGAAACCTCGTCTCGGGGGAGCGGTCCTACGACCGGTCCCCCGTTTTGATCTCGGACCACGACGATGGATGCACGAACCCTGGAAACCCGAATCCGCGGTCTCCTGGAGGAGCCGGTGCGGCAGCTCGGCTTCGACCTGGTGGCGGTGGAGTGGGCGTCGGGGCGGCGCGGACCCATCCTGAGGCTGTCGGTCGACGCCCTCGGTGGGGTCACCGCCGAAGACTGCGTGCGCGTGTCGCATCACGTCTCACCGCTGCTCGATGCGGATGACCCGATCGCTTCGTCCTACCACCTCGAGGTGAGCAGCCCCGGAATCGATCGACCGATTCAGCGGGCGGAGGACTTCGAGCGGTTTCAGGGTTACCGGGTGAAGATCCGTCTGACCGAGGGGCCGCCGCGTCGTCGCTACACGGGGGTCATCGGGCCCATCGAGGACGGCGAGCTGCGACTGTCGGTCGAAGGCACGGAACACCGCATCCCGCTCGATCTCGTCGAGCGTGCCCATCTCGTGCTCGACCTCGACGAATACCAGAAACTGGCGGAGGGCCGATCATGATCACCAGCGATCTGGAACAGCTGATCGAGGCCATCAAGAACGAAAAGAACATCCCGCGCGATGTCGTGATCGAAATCCTCGAGAGCGCCATGGTGGCCGCGGCGCGCAAGAAGTACGGCATGGAGCGCGACATCGAGGCGGCATACAATCCCGACTCGGGTGAGGTCGAGCTCCAGGAATGGCGCACGGTCGTCACGGAGGTCGAAGACCCCGACCTCGAGATCGCGATCGAGGAAGCGCAGGCCGAGGACCCCGACTTCCAGGAGGGGGACTCCTTCGGTCGGATCATGGACTCCGAGGACCTCGGTCGCATCGCGGCGCAGACGGCCAAGCAGGTCATCATCCAGAAGATCCGCGATGCCGAGCGTGAGCTCACCTTCAACGAGTTCAAGGACCGCAAGGGCGAGCTCATCACGGGCATCGTTCGGCGATTCGAGAAGGGCAACATCATCGTCGACCTCAACCGTGCGGAGGCGATCCTTCCCCGGCGCGAGCAGGTTCCGACCGAGACGTATCGCCCCGGTGACCGCATCCAGGCGTTCGTGCTCGACATCACGCGGGCGACGCGTCAGCCGCAGGTCGTGCTCTCGCGAACCCACCCTGTCCTGCTCATGAAGCTGTTCGAGATGGAGGTGCCCGAAATCTACGAGGGCATCGTCACCATCGAGGCGTGTGCCCGGGAGCCCGGGCACCGCGCGAAGATCGCAGTCTCGTCCAACGACCCCGATGTCGATCCGGTCGGCGCCTGCGTGGGCCTCAAGGGGTCGCGCGTGCAGGCGGTGGTCAGCGAGCTGCGTGGCGAGGCCATCGACATCATCAGCTGGCACCCGGACCCGGCTCGGTTTATCGTGCAGGCGATCGCTCCCGCGAGCGTGAGTCGCGTCTACATCGACGAGACCAACCACACCATGGAGCTCGTGGTCCCCGACGACCAGCTCGCCAAGGCGATCGGTCGTCGCGGTCAGAACGTGCGCCTCGCTGCGCAGCTCACTGGGTGGCGCATCGACATCTACAGCGAGTCGAAGCACCAGGAGATGCTCGATACCGCCCGGGCGGAGCTCGAGCGCATCGGGATGCTCGATCAGGTGCAAGTCGAGACGCTGGTGCGGCACGGCTTCCAGAAGGCGGTCGAGGTCGCCGAGTCCGAGGTGGGCGAGATTGCAGCGATTCTCCAGATCGACGACGCCGAAGCGGAGTCGGTGATCGGTCAGGCCGACGACGTCGTCGGTCAGATGATCATGGAGGAGGCGGAGCAGCGTCGTCGAGTCGGGCAGCGGGGACCGGTCGAGCGCGAGGTGGACGACCAGCCCGCCGAGATCGAGGATCGCGACGAGGAGCTTCCGCCGGAGGCCGACGACGAGGAGCTTCCGCCGGAGGCCGAC
>CAZZLC010000062.1:0-34175 GCA_964655065.1 uncultured Enterobacteriaceae bacterium
GTGCTCACGGCGTTTAGTGGAGACGACTGTACGCCGTCCACGGACACGGACGCGGACACGGACGCGGACACCGACTCGGACACGGACACGGACACGGACGCGGACACGGACGCCGACACGGACGCGGACGCCGACACCACAGCGGCGACCGGGGACACGGGGCTCACCACCCCTGATCAGGCCGCGCTCATCGATGCCCGAGCGACCTGGATCGCCCAGGGCCTCGGCACCTATCGCTTCCGGCTCGAGTACAGCTGCGCCTGCCAGAAGAACGTTGCCGGGCCGGTCGACATCCGGGTCACCAACGGTTCGGTGGCGTCGGCGACGTACGTGTCGGACGGCTCCGCAGCCGCGGCCGGGGGCTTCCAGGTGCGCACGATCGACGAGCTCTTCGACCTCCTCATCGTGTGGATCTCGCTGAACCCGGACCTCTACTACGCCAGCTACGACGCCACCCTCGGTCACCCTGTCGAGGGGCTCTACGACCCGTCCGCCACCCTCGTGGACGATCAGACCGGTTTCACCGTCTCCAACTTCGCCGCCGGACTGTAGTCACGGAGGGGTGAGGAGCCTCGTCCAAGCCCGGTTGCCGGTGGCGACGAACCGCTTCGTGACGAGGTTCGCCGCGGGCAGACATTCGATGACAACGGGCGGCGAACCCGTCGCCCCGAGCCCAGGTCCACACCAGAGGAGGTTCCATGTCCCGCTGGAAGTTGACCGCTGCCCTCGCCGTCCTCGCTCTCGGAGCTGCCTTCGCGGCGCAGCAGCTCCTGCCCGCTCCGGTCGACGACCCGGACGCTCCCACCGAACCGGTCGTCGTCGACCCGCCGGCCGCGCGCGACGTCGACATCGTGCTGTGCCTCGACACGTCGAACTCGATGGACGACCTGATCGACTCTGCGCGAGCCCGGCTGTGGGACGTCGTCAACGAGGTCGCCGAGGTCGAACCCGAGGCCAACCTCCGGGTGGGGCTCCTGTCGTACGGAACCCCGTCGGCAGGTGGTGAGGCCACGGGCTTCGTCGTGCTCCAGACCGAGCTCACGAGCGACCTGGACGAGCTCTACAACACCCTGTGGGCGCTCACCACCAACGGCGGCGACGAGTACGTGGGCTGGGTGCTCGACGACGCGCTCGAGCGCATGCCCTGGTCGACGAGCGACGATGCGGCGAGGCTCGTGTTCGTCGCGGGCAACGAGTCCGCGCTCCAGGGCAGCAAGGACCCCATCGCCATCGCGAAGGCGGCCCACGAGCGAGGCTTCCGGATCAACACCCTGTACGCCGGGGATCAGCGTCGAGGCGTAGGCGAGCACTGGGACGACGTCGCGGAGGCTGGCGCAGGAACGTTCACCGCCATCTCCCTGCAGGACGGGCTGCTGCAGGTGCAGACCCCGCACGATGCCGAGATTCAGCGACTCAACGACGAGCTGAACGCCACCTATGTGCCGTTCGGCCGGCAGGGCGCGGCGAAGAAGGCGCGACAGGAGGCGCAGGACCGCAACGCCCAGCACCTCGGGATCGGAAGCGCCACCACCCGAGCCCTCGCCAAGGGCACCGCGATGTACAAGAACGCCGACTGGGACCTGGTGGATGCCGTCGAGCAGGGCGAGGTCGAGCTGGCCGAGGTGCCCATCGAGGCGCTGCCCGCCCCGATGCAGTCGATGACCGAGCCCGAGCGCGCGGCCTACGTCACCGAGCAGGCGGCAAAGCGCGAGGCGATCAAGCAGCGCCTGCTCGGCGCCAAGGACGCGCGGGAGGAGTGGACCCGCGAGAACGTCGAAGCGGGCGACGGGCTCGGCGAGAAGATGAAGGGCATCGTCGCCGAGCAGCTGTAGGTCGCCCTCGCCCGGTCAGGGCCGCTCCGAAGAGCAGCCACCAGGCAGCGCGTGGCATGCGGTATCCTCCAAGGCCGCATCCCAGGTTGGAGAGAGACAGGATGCGGATTGTCGTCTGCGATTGACGTCGAAAAAACTTGACGACCTCGACCAAAGGGCACGGTCGTCACCGGGAATTTGCCGGCCACGGCAGGGTACAGGCCCGCTCTGCGACCAGCTACAACAATGCGAGCGCACACGGCGACTGCGGCATTTCGCACGCTGCGGTGGCACGGAGCGAGCGGGGGCCTTTCTCGACACCTGGCCCGTGGCTTGCACCAGCCCCGAAGTCGCGGAGGAGCGAACATGAGCTGGCTGACCGAGCGTTTGTCGCGCGAAGCGACCCGTCCTCTCTTGCCTCCGCGGCCAGACGGTCGGTGGGTGGCCCGAATGCTGCTCCCCGCCGAGATCGATGCGCGTGTCGACGCAGTGTCCATCGACGACTCGGGAGGGCACGGCTTCGATCCGTTCGGCATGAGCCGCGCGGGCATCGCGTTCGGCCTCGCGTTCTCGCGGTTCCTCTACGACGTGTGGTTCCGCGTCCGAAACCACGGCATCCACCACGTGCCGGCCGAGGGGCCGGTCATCGTCGCGGTGAACCACAGCGGCTTGTTGCCCCTCGACGGCCTCGTCATGAGCGCGAGCCTCACCCGGGAGGGGCCCATCGGCCGCGCACCGCGCTCGGTCGTCGATCACTTCGTCCCGAACCTCCCGTGGTTCAACGTGCTGTTCCAGCGGGCAGGGGCCATCGGGGGGTCTCGCGGGAACTTCCACGCGATCCTCGACGCGGGTGGGCTCGTGGTCGTGTTTCCAGAAGGGACGCCGGGTATCGGCAAGGGCTTCGCGAAGCGCTACCAGCTTCAGCAGTTCCGGCCGGGGCACGCCGAGCTCGCGATCCGACACCAGGCGAAGATCGTGCCCGCCGCGGTGATCGGCTCCGAGGAGGCGTGGCCGCAGATCGCTCGCATCGAGGGCGGGTTCTTCGGCTCGCCCTACCTCCCGGTGCCGCTGTTGCCGTTCCCCCTTCCTCTCCGTCACGACATCTGGTACGGCGAGCCCATCGATCCGACCCTCGACCACACGCCCGAGCAGGCCGATGATCCATCGGTGGTCCGGGCCCTCGCCAGCCGGGTGCAGGGACGTGTGGCCGAGCTGATCGCCCGCGGGCGTCGGGAGCAGACGTGGATCTGAAGCCCACTGGCTTGTTGATCAGCGGTGGCACCCAGCCGCTGGGCATCGCGCTCGCACGCCGCTGGCGACGTCGGGGCCCCGTCGTGGTGTTGGGCGCCGAGCCCGAGAGTGCCGTGAGGTTGCCCGCCGGCGTGGCGTACGTGCAGGTCGACCTCACCCACGAGCGCAGCGTGGAGGACGTCGTCCGGAGGGAGGCGCGAGCTCACGGCACCACCGCCATCGTCAACCTCGCCTTCCACCGGGACCCCCATCGCGACGAGCCTGAGCTCAACGTCGAGGCGACCCGGGCGTTCCTCCGCATTGCCCGAGACATTTCGACGGTGCGGCAGTTCGTCCATCGCAGCACGAGCGACGTGTATCGACACCGCGGCGACCAGCCCGACGTCATCCGCGAGGACTGCCCCCTCAACCACGACCCCACGGCCCCGCGTTGGGTTCGCGAGCGCGTGGAGGGCGACAGCATGGCCTGCGCGGCGAGCGGGACCAGCCCCGGGCTGCGCATCAGCATCCTCCGCTGTGCCGAGATCCTGGCCCCCGACATGGGCTCGCAGCTCTTCGACTACCTCGGATCCCGGGTTTGCCTGCGCCGCATGGGGTTCGACCCCATGCTGAACCTGCTGTCACTGCGCGACGCCACCCGCGCCTTCGAGCTGGCGCTCCTGGATGGACCCGAGGGGCCAGTGAACGTGCCCGGGGCGGATACTCTGCCGCTCTCGCGCGCGATCCGCCTGTGGGGGCGCAGCGGTCTGCCGGTGCCCTCGCGTCTGCTCGGTCCTCTGTACCGGCTGCGTCGGACCATCCGAGGGGCCACCTTCAACTACCGGGTGAACCTCGATCGGTTCCACTACAACGGGGTGCTCTGCGGAAGCCGGGCCCGGTCGACGATGGGCTACGAGCCCGAGGCGCCGATCGTGTGGCGAGGGTCTACGGCGCCTCGCTCCTGACCAACCCGAACCACAGGTCGCGAACGTTGGTGCGGGTCGGGCCGGTCCGTACGAGCGCGCCCGCGGCATCGAGGGCCGGGTAGGCGTCGTGCTCGCGGAGATGTCTCTCGGGATCGAGCCCTGCGGCCCGGATTCGGGCTGCGGTGTGGTGATCGACGCAGGCCCCGGCGGCGTCGGTCGGACCGTCGGTCCCGTCGGTGCCCGCGAACCACAAGGTCGCCGGGGTCCGGAGCGCGATTGCAGCGGCAAGGGCAGCCTGCTGCATGCGGCCCCCCCGTCCGGGGCGAGGGCCGAGGTGGACCACGGGCTCACCTGCTCCGAGCACGCACCCCGAGCGCCGCGCTACCTCGCGCGCGAGCTCCTCACCGACCGGCTCGGCTCGGCCGTGGCGGTGGCCGTCGAGCACCGTCACCGGCCAACCGAGCGCCTCGGCCGCGCCCCGCGCTCCGGCGACGGCGTCATCGAGCGTGGCCACGACATGCTCCTCGGTTCCTGGCGCGATCGCGGGCCCGGAGCCGACGAGCGCCGGATCATCCCCCGGCACGTCGGAGATCACGAGGTTCACGAACTGGGCTGCGCTATTCCTCGCGAGGCCCCCGCCCTTGAGGCGAGACCGCGCCCGGCGGTGTGCGTTGATGCGGGTGATCGGGGCCCCTTGGCGACCGAGCTCCGCCACCTCCGCCACCAGCTGGTCGAGCGTCACGCCGGGCTTCAGCACCTCGGCGAGGGCGCTCGCCCCGCCCGACCACAACCCGAGCACCACCGACCCGGCGGGCATCGCCCCTGCCGCAGACCACAACGCGTGCCCCGCGGCCAGCGAGCGGGCATCGGCCACGGGGTGCCCCGCTTCGCGAACGTCGATGCCCGGCAGCGGAAGCGTGTGGCCGTCCTTCACCACGACCAGTCCGCTCACGATGCGCGCGCCGAGGACGTCGCGCGCGCCCTGGGCCATCGCGGCGGCGGCCTTGCCCGCGCCGAGCACGTGGATCGGTCCCACGAGGTCGAGGGTCCGCAGCGTTCGGGCTACCGCGCGGCGGGCATCGACCGCCGCGAGCGCCGCGGCGTGGATAGCGGCGGCCTGGGCGCGGTCGTCCACCGCGTCAGTTCCAGGTGTCGTCGATGGCCTCGATGGGGGCGGGGCGTCCGGGCAGGGGGCTCGCCTGGTGGTGCACCAGACGCCACGCGTCGTTCTCCCAGGCGAACAAGTTGGTCGCCGCGAGGTGCACGTCCTCCAGGATCTCGCGGCAGGTCACCCACGCGAACGACCCCACGATCCGGGCCTTGGCATCGACGCAGCGCACGACCGGGGACTCGGGGTTGCCGAGGATCCCGGACCAGCTCTCGAGCACGCTCTCGCGACCCTCGAGCAGGGGCCACCCCGGGTGGAGGCAGGCTACGTCTGCTTCGCGCGCCCACAGCTCGGACATGGCCTCGAGATCGCGTTCCGCGAACGCGGCATAGAAGGCGAGGTTGGTGACGAGTACATCCTGTTCGGTGCCCACGGAGCCTCCGACCGGTGTCGAACACGACCTTCGCCGGTCGGCAATCGGGACCGGAGCGGCCGGGGACACGAAACCGGGAGGAAGACCATGAAGACCGCTGCACCGCCACACCCCCGGAAGGTTCCCTGGCGGCAGGTCGGCTTGTTCGCCGGCATCGTGCTCGTGCTGCCGTGGCTCTTGACCATGCCGATGCACCTCGGCGTGGTGCCCTACGAAGGGCTCACGGCGGGTGCCGTTGCTACGGCCATGATGTGGGTGCCCACCGTGGCCACCGCGGTCCTCCTGCTGACCCTGGACCGCGGCGGGGAGCCCGGATGGCTCCGCCGGGTCGGGCTGACCGTGCCTCGTGGCACCGTCGGCCCCTGGCTCGGTGTGCTCGTGGTCGCGTGGCTGCTCCCGATCGTGCTCAACGTCCTCGCGCCGTTCGTCGCCGCGGGGCTCGGAGCGATGCAGCTCGACCTCGTCGACTTCTCGGGGCTGCGGGCGCTGATCGTCGCGCAGGGCGGTGAAGCCGCCCTCGAGCTGCTGCCCTTTCCATTGTGGGTGTTGGTGATCCTGACCCCGCTGCAGGCGGTGCTCGGCGGAGCGATCAACGTGGTGCTCGGGGCCATGGGCGAGGAGCTCGGGTGGCGCGGCTGGCTCCTCCCGAAGCTCCTTCCTCTCGGACGATGGCCTGCGATGCTCGCAGTAGGAGCGCTCTGGGGGATCTGGCACGCTCCGATCATCCTGCTCGGGCACAACTATCCGGACGCACCGATCGCTGGAGTGTGGCTGTTCGTGCCCTTCTGCATGGTGTGGGGCGTGCTCCACGGCTGGGCTCGACTCGCCTCGGACAGCGTGTGGCCGCCGGCGCTGATGCACGGCGCCCTCAACGCCAGCGCTGGCTTCGCGCTGATCGTCTCCGCGAGCGAGCCGACGCCGTCGAGCCTCCTCGGGGCGCCGGTGGGCCTCGCCGCGATGGTGCTCCCGCTCGTCGTCGCGGGGCTGGTCGCGGTCTTCTGGCGGCGGTGATCAGTCTGTTCCGTCGGCGGTGATGCGCGTGCCGAGGGCGTGAGCGAGCTTGTGGAAGTCGCTGTCGGCCTCGACGAACCGCACGTGGCTCCGCAGCGTGGCGGGGTCGACGAGCTCGGAGAACGGCACGAACTGCAGCGACATCTGGCCCTCGACGCTCACCAGGTGAGCATCGAGCTCCTTGTCGACGAGGGCCCGATAGGCGCCCTGGCCGAGCTGGGCGCCGAGCACCACGTCGAAGGCGTGCGGGGGGGCGCAGCGCGCCTCGTAGCCGAGCTGGACTCCGGTGATCGAGACGGAACGCCCTTCGCGATGCTCGTACCGCTCCTTTGCCCGCTCGGCGACGAGCTTGGCCAGGTTGAGGCGGCTGATCGAGATGTGACCGTGAGGGTCGCGCGGAAGGTGGGCGAGCTGGTCCTCGGGCAGAAGCTCGGCCAGACCCTCGGCGAGCACGATCGTCCCGTAGGCCCGTCCCCCCTTGCGGCGGGTCTCGATGAGATCGGCGATGCGGTCACACAGCGCATCGACGTCGAGCCGGGCGGGGTCGGAGCCCGCCACCACGAGATCGCCGACCACGTCCTCGACACCGACCACCATGTGCGCCTCGCCGGCGATCGCCACGCCGTAGGGCAGCCAGGCCGCCTTTCGGCCCATGGTCTCGCAGACGTAGTACCGCGAGGTCGCCATGGCGTCGGCCCGCAGGTTGAGGAGCTCCTTGGCCAGGACGTCCACCGCGGTAAAGAACCCGAACGTGAAGTCGATCCCGCGGTAGTCGTTGTCGATGGTCTTCGGCAGGTGGACCACCTTGATCCGCTTTCGCCCCTCGGGGAGGTTGGCCATGTAGAGGTGCAGGAGGTTGGCGGTGCGCAGCGTGTCCTCGCCGCCGATGCTCACGAGCGCGTCCACCCCGACGTCCACGAGCGATTGGTAGGCGCGGGCGAGCGGCGCGTTCTTCTCGGGATCGACCAGGTCCTCGGGCCGGGCGATCGCCTTGCCCGGGTTGGCTCGCGCGGTCCCGATCACGATGCCGCGCTCGTTTCGGAGTCCCCGCAGGTGGCGATCCTCGAAGAGGAACCAGTCTTGGCCCTCCTCGAGGTCCCCCCTCACCAGGCCACGGTAGCCGTGTCGGAAGCCCACGACCTCCACGCCGTGACGCCGGAAGGCCATGACACAAGAGGTGATTACGGCATTGGCTGCCGGAGCGGGCCCTCCCGAGAACACGATTCCGATTCGTCGCAACGTTCCTCCTGCGCGCCCGACAGGCGCTCTTGGCAAGCCGTTATCGGGCCGGTAGCCGGCTGACGGAGCGCTGTCTCGCATCGTCGCGGATCCGCTCACCAGGGGCTCGTCCGGATCCGAAGCAAGCCCGTGGGCCGCGCGTGGCTGGCTCGAAGCAGCGGCACGTGGATTGCAGCCATGGCCGCCAACCAACTGGAGCACGCCATGATCGAACGTGCGCGAGCCTGGCTTCCCCTCCTCGGGCAGCTGAGCGGCTACGGCGCCGACTCCCTGCGCAGCGACGTGATCGCTGGCCTGACCACCGCCATCATGCTGGTTCCCCAGGCGATGGCCTACGCTCTGCTCGCCGGGCTCGAGCCCATCGTCGGGCTCTACGCCTCGGTGTTGCCGCTCTTCGTCTACTCCCTGCTCGGAACGAGCCGGCAGCTCGCGGTGGGACCGGTGGCGATGATCTCCCTGCTGGTCGCGAGCGCGGTGGCGCCGCTGGCCGGCGACGATGCGGCCGCCTACGCCGGCCTCGCCGCCTTGCTCGCGCTGCTCGCGGGGCTGCTGCAGTGGGGCATGGGGGTCGTGCGTCTCGGCTTCCTCGTCAAGTTCCTCTCCCACCCGGTCATCGCGGGATTCACCTCGGCGGCGGCCCTGATCATCGGGTTCTCCCAGCTCAAGCACGTGCTGGGCGTGCCCATTCCTCGCAGTCACCACGTGCACGAGATCGTCGGCCACGCGGTGGCGTCTCTTCCCGATACCGACGTCGTCGCGTTCACCATCGCCACCGTGAGCATCGCCGTCCTCGTGCTCCTCAAGCGCTTCGCGCCCGGATTTCCGAGGTTCCTCCTGGTGGTGGCTAGCGGCGCGCTCGCGACGTGGGGGCTCGGCCTCGAGGTGTCGATCGTGGGGGAGGTCCCGAGTGGCCTGCCAGGTCTCTCGATGCCCGCGCTGTCGCTCCAGGCGGTTGGGGATCTGCTGCCCATGGCGATCACCGTCGCGCTCGTGGGGTTCATGGAGAGCATCTCGGTCGCGAAGAACTTCGCCCGGCGCAACGGCTACGAGATCGATGCTGATCAGGAGCTCGTCGCCCTCGGGCTCGCCAACGTCGCGGGTGCGGTGTCGGGGGCGTACCCGACCACGGGCGGCTTCTCCCGCACCGCGGTCAACGCCCAGGCGGGCGCCCGCACGGGCGTGGCGGGGCTCGTCACCGTGGGCGTGGTCGTGCTGACCCTGCTCTTCCTCACCCCGTTGTTCACCTACGTGCCCAAGGCCGTGCTGGCCGCGATCATCATGACGGCGGTGTTCGGACTGGTCGACGTGGCGGCCGTGCGCCACCTGTGGCGGGTGGACCGCGGCGATCTGGCGCTGATGGGACTGACCTTCGTGGCTACGCTGACCCTCGGCATCGAGCAAGGCATCCTCGCCGGAGTCGGCGCGAGCCTGGTGTGGTTCGTGTGGCGGATGAGCCGTCCTCACGTGGCCGTGCTGGGGCGACTGCCGGGATCGACCGTGTACCGCAACGTCGAGCGGTACCCGGAAGCCGAAGTGACGCCTGGCCTTCTCGCGGTGCGGGTCGATGCGCCTCTGTTCTTCGCCAACACCGCGTTCCTCAAGCAGATGCTCGACGCGGCGGTGGAGCGGCGGGTATCCGAGGGCGGGGAGGGCCTGACCGACATCGTGATCGACGCCAAGGCCATCGGGTCGGTCGACTCGCAGGCCCTCGACACCCTGGAGGAGGTCGTCGACGCCCTTCAGCAGCGCGGGATCCGCGTGTGGATGGCCGGCGTGCGCGGCCCGGTCCGGGACGCCCTGCAGGCGGTGGGTCTCTGGGAGGCGATCGGGTCCGAACACTTCGTGGAGCGGGTCCACGAGGCGGTGGACCGTGCGATCGCCGAGGCTGCCTGACGAGGCCCAGCGGATAAGGGACGTCATGTCTGGACGACCGCTCAGCTACTGGGGCTGGGGCTTCGCGGACCGCTTCCCCGATGCGGCCACCCGCGAGGGCCTGGCCAAGGCGCTCCCGCTGCTCGTCGGCTTCGAGGGTTCGGCGGCCGAGGAGCCCGTCTCGCTCGATGCCGTGACCCTACCCGACCCTCGCGTCGAGCCCCCGGCCGACCTCCGCGAGGTCGTCACGGCCGACGTCGAGACCCGCGTTCGTCACACCTACGGGCGGAGCTGGCCCGAGGTGCTGCGGGGCTTCCGGGGCGACTTCGGACCCGCTCCCGACCTCGTCGCGTTCCCTCGTGACGAGGCCGAGCTCCAGGTCCTGCTCGCCTGGGCGGGTCACGAGGGGGTCGTCGTGGTGCCCCGAGGCGGCGGCACGAGCGTGTGTGGTGGCGTCACCCCGGAGCGCGGCGAGCCCTGGGTGTGCGTGTCCCTCCGGCACTTCGATCGGGTCGCGGACATCGACCCCGTCAGCCTGACGGCCACCCTCGGCGCGGGGCTCACCGGTCCGGCGCTCGAGGCAGCGCTGAGCCCGCACGGGCTCACCCTCCGCCACTACCCGCAGTCCTTCGAGTTCTCGACCCTCGGGGGGTGGATCGCGACGCGGGCGGGCGGCCACTTCGCGACCCGGTACACCCACGTCGACGATCTCGTGGCCGCGGTGCGCATGGTGACCCCGCGCGGGGTGTGGGAGAGCCGCCGGCTGCCCGGGTCGGGAGCGGGGCCGAGCCCCGACCGCATCGTGCTCGGCAGCGAAGGGATCCTCGGCGTGATCACCGAAGCGTCGATGCGGGTGCGTCGCCGTCCCGTGTACCGCGCCAAGGCCACGGTGATCTTCGACGACTACACCGCCGCGGTGGCGGCCGTGCGGGCCATCGTGCAGTCGGGGCTCGCACCCAGCAACTGTCGCCTCCTCGACCGCCGGGAGGCGCTGCTCAATCAGCTCCCGAGGGTGGCCGAGGGCTTGCTGCTGCTCGGCTTCGAGTCCGCAGACCACGGGGTCGGCCCCTGGCTCGAAGAGGCCCTCGAGCTGGCCAGGTCCCACGGCGGGTCCTGCCCGGACGGCCCCCGTGTCACCGACGGTGTCGCCGGGTCCGAGAGGGCGGATGCCGGCGAGGCCTGGAAACAGGCGTTCTTCGATGGGCCCTACCTGATGACGATGCTCGTCTCGGTGGGGGTGATCGCCGACACCTTCGAGACCGCCGTGCCCTGGGATCGCTTCGAGGAGCTGCACCGAGGCGTGATCCGCGCGGTGCGGGCGGCCATGAAGGCGCAGTCCGGTCACGCCTTCGTGAGCTGCCGGTTCACCCACGTCTACCCGGACGGTCCCGCGCCCTACTTCACCTGGCTGATGCCCGCGACCCGGGGACGGGAGCTCGAGCAGTGGCGAGCGGTCAAGGAGGCCGCCTCTGACGCGGTCCTCGCTCACGGCGGGACGATCACGCACCACCACGCCGTGGGGCGGTTCCACCGGCCCTGGTACGCGCGGCAGCGACCCGCCCTCCTCGGTCACGCCCTCCGTGCGGTGAAGCGCGAGCTGGACCCAGCCGGCATCCTCAACCCCGGGGCCCTCGTGGAACCCGAGTGAGTCTCGCCATCCTGGCAGGTCGATCGCCGCGATCCGCAGCCCGGGTCGGGCGATTCTGCAGGTGAAACCGGTTGGCAACCCTGATTTGACCCCGACTGCCGATGACCGGATGGCCCCCGGGTCGGGGATTTCCGAAGTTGGCGCTTCGAATCCGAGTTCCCTTCAGGTGGGGCCGCCTGGGATGTTGACTTACGGATCGAGTCAGGAGGTACCGTGGACGTCTTTCTCACCCGAGAACTGGAAACGTGGATTCGCGAGCGAGTGAGCGACGGGGGATACACCTCCGAAGGCCAGCTCGTTCGGCAGGCGATTCGCCTGCTTCGCGAGCACGACGAGCGCATCGACGTGCCGCGTGAGATCGCGCCCGTTCCGCCTCGCCGTGAGTCCCGGGAGCTGCAGGTCGCGCCGGCCAAGTAGCCCCGTTCCGAGGGACGAGCTCGACCGGCCCCTTGCACCTCGCGCTGCGGTGACCACTGTCTACCGGTCCCGTTCGCCGTGGCTGCGCGCTCGACGTTGCGCTCGGTCGTCTCCCCCTCGCTTCGCTCACGCGAGGACGCGGGACCCTGGCCGCCTCTGGAGCGCCGCTTGTCCCTCG
The DNA here is from genome assembly GCA_964655065.1 of uncultured Enterobacteriaceae bacterium. Lineage (GTDB taxonomy): Bacteria > Myxococcota_A > UBA796 > UBA796 > DRPG01. The sequence continues at coordinate 11,874 of CAZZLC010000062.1, forward strand.
TCTCGCCCATTTCGCGTGCCGTCCCTCGCCTGACGCTTCCCTTCGAGGGCGTACGCCAGGTGCTGGCCTGGCCGGCTCGGCTGCTCGATCGGCTCGAAGGGACGGTCGACGCCCCGATCGTCTCGGTGGAGGAGCGCCACCGTCGGCTCGAGGCCTCGGGCTGGCCGCCCGAGGGCGGGCTGGCCCTCCAGCGCGGACTCGCGACGGTGGGTGACGCGACCCACTGGACGAGCTTCGTCCTTCGAGGTCGCACGGCCCTCGCGGTCGGCGGAGTCCACGGTGCCGACCGGAGAGCGGCGTTTGCCCGATTCAGAGAGGGGACCGAGGCGCTCGGGGTCCGTCGACAGGCCGTGTACCCGGTTCGCGAGCCCGATCTCGGAGCTGCGCGCTCCGCTGGCTTCGTCACCCGTCCGATCGGGACCGAGGCCTGGGTCGACCTTGCCGACTTCACCCTCCGGGGCAAGCGCTTCGCCGATCTCAGGCAGATGCGGAATCGGGCCGCGAGTCACGGCGTTCGTGTCGAGGAGGTCGACGACGTCGACCCCTCGGTCGCCGCGACCTGGCAGGCCTTCCTCCGGTCGCGTCGCGTGCCGTGGCAGATGCGTTGGTTGTCGGGGGGACCCCAGGCCGAATCCGTCAGCTGGCGCCGCACCTTCGTGGCGGAGCGTGACGGCGACGTCCAGGCCTTCTGCACCGTGCTGCCGGGCCCTGCGGGCCGGGTGGCCTTCGACGTGACGTGCCGGCATCCTGCCGCCCGGCCGGGCAGCATGGAGGGTCTGCTCGTCGACGTGCTGCAGCGGCTCCGTGACGAGGGCGTCGAGCACGCGAGCCTGGGACCGTGTCCGCTCGCCGGTGGGACCGCCGCTCGGGTCGGCGGACCGCTCGGCAGGTTGCTCCAGTGGGCGTGGCAGACCGAGCTCGGCGACCGGTGGTTCGGGTTCCGGCGGCTCGCGGCGTTCAAGGCGAAGTTCCGGCCGCGCTCCGAGATCGTGCACCTGGGCCTGGCCCCGCGGTTCTCGGTGCCGTCGCTCTACCTGATGGCGCGGATCTGGGCGCTGGAGGGGTAGGTCAGCGGACCCGTGCGGTCCACCCGTCCGGCAGCGCCTCGTCGAGGAGCACCACGCCGCCAGGGAGGTGCGACAGGCCCACTCGCCAGCCCGTTCGTACGCCTCGACCCGTCCCCTGCTCGTCGACGAGCTCGACGGTCACCGGACGACCCATGCCAGTGGCGGGGCCGTGGAGACGGGCGTCGGTGACCGCGGTGACCTGATTGGCGCCGTCGACCCGCAGAGCGGTCACCGTGCGCGCGGGCGCGGCAGGCGCGATCGACAGCGCCACCGCGCGCTCGTGGAGCGCCTCGAAGTGGTAGTCGCTGATCCACCAGCTCTGCTGGCAATAGCCCATGACGTCGAAGGTCGTGGTCGGCTCGAGCAGGAGGTCGGTGCGGCGATCGTAGCCCCAGGTGCCGATGCTGCCGTCGCCGTAGGGGTAGGAGGAGTCGATGCCCACGACCCCACTACCGCACGGGGCGTGGCTGCGACCGAGGGCGTGGCTGGCTTCGTGGCCCAGGGTCCACTCCGTGACCGCTCGCGTGTCGGTGAAGCCGACCCCCACCGCCGTGCGGTACTGGGGCGCGCTGGTCGCGCCGGGGGTGTAGGCGAGGCCGACGGTACAGGTGCCGTCGCAGAACTCGGCGTAGGAATCCGCAGGGTCGAACATGCCGTAGAAGTGGGTGTTGCGGCTGACCGACGCGTTCTTGCGCCGCTCCTCGACCTCGAACAGCGCCGCTTCGAAGCCATCCCCCGTGCCGAGGATGTCCTGGTCCCATTCCACGGTGTCCCCGATCTGCACCGTGACCTCGCGGACCGGCCAGAGCGACTCGAGGAAGGCCTTCAGCTCGGCGAGCACCTGCGGGTTCAGATCTGGCTCGCGGTTGCTCTCGTCGGCCGTGTACCGGAAGGGGAGGATCACGATGACGATGTCCTCGCCGGCCTCGACGGGGAGGCCCCCGGGCAGGTCCGTCGCGCTCACGAAGACCGTGCGCTCGGGGGCCCCGTTGCCCGGGGTCTCGACGTCGGCCTCGGTCACGGCGACCCGGAGCTCCGTCACGCCGGTGAGTTCGGAGGCATCGACGACGAACTCGAAGGTGCTGTTCCGGTCAGCGTCGCTCGAGGGTCCGCTCACCCGACCGATGCGAGCGCGGGTGATCGGTCCCGATCCGTTCTGCAGCACGAGCGAGACCCGGAGATCGCGCGTCACGAAGCCGGGGTCCGGGTCGAGGAACACGCGGACCAGGGCCTCACGGTCGCTGATCACCGGAACGTCGCTGTCGACGGGGGCGCCGTCCTCCCACAGTGGACGCTCGACCCCCTGGTAGACGCTCACCTTGGCAAGGGCGACGTCGTCGGCCAGCGAGAACGCCTCCGGGGGAGTGGTGAAGATGGTGGTGTCGCCGGTGGGCAGCGCGCCCGAGTCGCCGGTCTCGACCCCGATGGTGATGCCCGAGTCCCCCGGCTCGACGCCGGCGGTATCCACGCCTCGGGTCGGCTCGTCGGCGGTATTCCTGTCATCTCCGAAGAGGTCGTCGAGGAAGCCGCAGCCTCCGAGCAGCACGAGCAACACCGGGCCGAGCGAACGCATGGAGGCTCCCTTCGTGGACCTGCATCCTCGGCCATCCCGCCGAGCCAATCGACCCGCGGTCGACCGGGTGCGGGATATCCCGGGATCGTGAACGCCTCCCCCCCGCCCGATCGTTGGGCACCTCTGCGCGCCTCCCTCACCTCGGGGGTGATCGTCGGGGTGCTGCTCGCCACCGCCATCGCCAGCGCGACGGTGCTTCGCGAGGACTGGATCGCCCAGGGCCTCGACCGACTCGCGGCGGCCACGCTGTCGGACAGGCTGATCCGCGTTCCGCTGCTCGCGATGATGGGCACCATCGCGATCAGCTGGCTCGGGCGGGTCGCGGCGGGGCCCCTGCCTCCCCGGCGAGCCCTCGCGTTGCTCGTCGGGGCCGTCGTGCTCGGAACTCCCGCCGCCATCTCCGCCAGCGCCGCGGTGCGTCCTGCGATGCGCGAGCTCGTGTTCGCGCAGTCGGAGTCGGTCGGCGAGGCGGGGCGGACCGCGCTGCTCGTCCTGTGGGCGGCCGTCGAGAACGGTGAGTTCGTGGTCTGGCTGGTGGCCCTTGGTCTCGTGGCGGGCGTGCGGCTCGCGGGGGGGCTGTCGGAGGACCGTCGGGCCCGGATCGTGACCGGGCTCGATCGACCGCGGCTGGGGATCGCCGTCGGCATCGCGGCGCTCCTCGTGGCGGGTGCCGCCGCCTGGCGCGGCAGTCCGGCGCCTCCCTCGGGTCCAGATGTCGTGGTGATCCTCGTCGACACTGTGCGAGCGAGTCGGCTGGATCTCTATGGTCACGATCGGCCCACCGCGCCGCACCTCTCGGCGTTCGCGCGGGACGCGGTGTGGTACCGGAACGCCATCACGCCGGCCCCCTGGACCACCCCGACCGTGGCCGCGGTCCTCACGGGTCGCCACCCCAGCCGGTTCGGCTATCGGGACCGACCAGTGGCCTTGCCGCCCAGCACGTCGACCCTCGCCGAGCACCTCACGCAGGCCGGATGGCACACGGTCGGCGTGGTGAGCAATCTCTATGCGAGCGCGCTTGCCGGGTTCGACCAGGGCTTCGTCGCGTGGGACGAGGAGCAGGCGCAGGGCTACCACCACGTCTCCGCGTCCGCGGTGACCGACGCCGCGATCGCGGTGGTGGAAGACGCCAGGGCGCGACCGCTCTTCCTGTGGGTGCACTACTTCGACCCTCACTGCGCCTACGTCGAGCACGACGGCATCGACTTCGTGGACCCGGGCTACACGGGGCCCATCGTCTCGCGGATGAACTGCCTGACCCTCTACGAACAGCGGCGCGACTGGACGACGACCGACCTCGCGCAGCTGACGGCGATCTATGACGAGGAGCTCCGCTACACCGACGAGCACGTGGGGCGGGTGATCGCGAGCCTGAAGGCCGCCGGCCGCTACGACGATGCCTTGGTGGTGGTGTTCGCGGACCACGGAGAGGCCTTCGCGGAGCGTCCCGATCGCGACCTCGGCCACGGGCGCTCGCTGTACCAGGAGCTGCTGCACGTGCCGCTCCTCGTGAAGTGGCCGGCGAACGCGGGCGCGGGAACGGTGGTCGACACCCCGGTGAGCCTCGTCGATCTCGGGCCCACGGTTGCCGCCGCCGCGAGGGTGGACTGGCCGGCCGAGCCCGACGGCGTGGTGCTCCGTCCCGACACCCCGCCTCCGGCGCGCCCGCTCGTGGCCGAGACCCGGTACGAGGGCTGGCTGCAGGCGGTTCTCCACGACGGGCTCAAGCTCGTGCGGCACGTCGAGAGCGGCCGAATCGAGCTGTTCGACCTCGACGCCGACCCTCACGAGAGGGTCGACCTCGCCGGGGATCGACCGGAGACCGCGTCGCGCCTCGAGGACCTCCTTCGTGACTGGGCCGAGGCCGTGCAGGCCGAAGCAACCGACCTCGACGACGCCGTCCTCACGGGTGACGAGGTCGAGTTGCTGCGGTCGCTCGGCTACCTGGACGGCGCGCCGCCCGAGTGACGGAGGCCCCCCTGGACCCCGAAGCATTCATCATCATCGGGGCCCTGTCGATCTGGATCCTGCTCGGGTTCGCCGCGTTCGGGATCATCGTGGTGCGGCGACGGGACCCTTCGCCACACCTGGTCCTGGCCGGTAGTGCAGCCGTCGCGGCGGTGAGCGTAGTGGCGCTGCCGTACGCGGCGGGTCGCTCGGTCGCCGACCTGCGGTCGTCGTACGTTGGCGCTGTGACCGCCTCGACCGTCGTCCTCTCCCTCACGGTCGCGCTCGTCTGGGCCATGGCGGTCGCGGTGCGGCCTGGTGAACCCGCGATCTCGGGGTCGTGGCGCCCCTGGTTCCACGCCGCCGTGGTCGCACTGGGCTCGATCGCCGCGGGCATCGCCGCTCGGGATGGCGCGGTGATGGTGTGGTGGATCCCGAACCTCGCCCACGTGCTGCTGTCGTTTCGGGACGGCCCCCGGCTTCGGCGGGCGTGGGGCGACATCGCCTCGCTCGGCTTCGCGATCACGGTCGGGCTGGTGGTCCGCGCCGCCCTCGACGGAGCAGATGCGCCCGCCTTCTACGCCCTGTCGGTGGGGCTGCTCGGTCATCACCTCGTGGCGATGGCGCAGGCTCGCCACGCGACGGTCTCCATGCTGCTCTGGCCGTTGCTCGCCGTGGCCGGGTCGTTCCTGCTCCCCTGAGTCGTCCTGATTTGCCTGAACGGTAGAGAGAAGGCCGAGGGACCCGCGCCCAGCAGGTGTTGCGAGTGTGGACTCCGTTCACCTCGTGCCGCGCTTGCAAGGTCTTGCAAGAAAGCGACCCGTCCCCCTGGCGCAGCGCGTTGCGCCCTCCAGGCCCAGCGACCCCCGGTCGCTTGCTCGTCGATCGTGCGCGGGCCGGAGGGGCCTTGCGCAGTCTCGAAGGCGATCGTGGGCGAGCATGCCGGGAGGGGCGCGACCTCCCGCTCGCGTGGGCCCCCGCCTCCGGTCTAAGGTGCGCTTTGGGATTCGAGGGGTGCGAGATGAAGACGATGCTCTTCCTTGGGCTGGCGAGCCTGCTGGCCTGTACCGGCGACGATGCCGACAAGGACTCCGAGACCGGCGTCGAGACCGACGCGGACACGGACACGGACACCGACAGCGACACGGACGCCGACACCGACACCGACACCGACGCCGATACGGACAGCGACACCGACGCCGACCCGAACGCCTGTCCTCAGAACGTGCTGGGAGGGCTCGGCACCTACCAGGGCACCCTGAGCGCTGACCTGCCGTCCGATCTGACGCCGAGCTGCGGCAGCGGGAGCCCGCTCCCGGAGGTCACCTGGGAGTTCCCCGCGGGGCCCGGCGGCTTCTTCAAGGTCGACACCATCGGAACCAGCTTCGACACGGTGTTGTCCATCCACCGGAGCTGCTTCGGGAACGACGACGCGTGCAACGACGACGACCCGCTCACCGAGACCGCGCAGTCGGCCATCGTCTTCCCCTTCGAGGGCGGTACCCGCTACATCATCGCGGTCGAGGCGGCTGACGAGACCGTCGACATCGGGAACGGCGAGGTGGTGCTCAACCTGTCGCGCGTCGAGCTCTGTGGTGACAACGTCGACAACGACGGCAATGGCCTCGCGGACTGTTTCGACCCCGCCTGCGCTTCGGGGCCGACGTGCTGTCCCCTCGACTCGATCGCCAACCTCGGCGGGTTCTCGGGCAACCTCATCGGCAACCCGAGCCTCACCGATCCCTCGTGTGGCGGCGTCGGTGGCCCCGAGACGACGTTCGAGTTCACCCCCGCCGAGACCGGTCGCTACCGGTTCAACACGAACCTGTCGGACTTCGACACCGTGCTCTCGGTTCTCGACGGCTGTGGGGGCGTCGAGCTCGCCTGTGACGACAACGGGTTCGTCGGAGGCTCCACGGGGGCGTCGCAGCTCGACGTCGATCTCGTGGCGGGAACTTCCTACGTCGTCACCGTCGACGTGCTGAACGCCGCGACCCTCCCGGGGCTCGGCAACGTCGTCGGCAGCGTGCGGCTCCTCGACCCCGAGATCTGCGACGATGACGTGGACAACGACATCGATGGCCTGATCGACTGCGGCGACCCGGATTGCGCGGGCCCCCAGTGCCCGTTCGAGATCTGCACCGACGGCGCCGACAACGACGCCGACCTCGAAATCGACTGCTTCGACGCGGACTGCCTGGCCGACCCGATCTGCGGCGACGAGATCTGCGACGACATCGTCGACAACGACACCAACGGTCTCGCGGACTGCCTCGACGCCGACAACTGCATCGACGACGCTGCGTGCTGTCCCGTCGTGCTGACGACCGGCCTCGGTACCTACAACGACACGCTGGAGCCCAACTCGAGCGTCAACGAGCCGACGTGCGGAGGCTTCGACAGCTTCGACACGAGCTTCGAGTTCACGCCGCCCGTCGACGGCGCCTACCGCCTCGACACGCTGGGCAGCGCCTTCGACACCGTCGTCTCGGTGCGCGACGCGTGCGCGGGGGCCGAGATCGCTTGCAGCGCGGACTCGCCGTTCTCTCCGGTCTTCGCCCGGCTCGACGTCGAGCTCGTGGGCGGAACCACCTACATCGTGTACGTCGACGCGCAGACCAGCACGACCCAGCTCCTCGGCGGCGCCGTGACTCTCGACATCTCCGAGGTTCCGCCCGAGACCTGTGACGATGGTATCGACAACAGCGGCAATGGACTCGCCGACTGCCTCGACGCCGGAGGGTGCTTCGACGATCCGGCCTGCTGCCCCGACGTCGTCACCACTGGGCTGGGGCTCGCCACGGCGACCCTGCTCCCCGACTCCGACGTCAACGAGCCGTCGTGTGGGCTGTTCGGGTCCGACGGCTACGACACGACCTTCGAGTTCACGCCGACCACCGACGGCCTCTTCCTGTTCGACACCGCGGGCAGCTCCTTCGACACGGTCGTCTCCGTCCGCGATGCCTGCGGGGGCACTGAGCTCGCCTGCAACGACGACGACCTGATCTCCGGTGCCATCGAGGGCCGAGTGCAGGCCGAGCTGGTCGCCAACACGCCCTACATCGTCTACGTCGATGCAGCGGACCTCTCTACTCCCCTGAACGGCGGTGCGGTCTCGCTGAACATCGTCGAGATCCAGCCCGAGGTCTGCGACGACACGCTGGACAACGACCTCGATGGCCTCACGGACTGCGCCGACTTCGAGGGCTGCGAAGGCGACGGGGCGTGTTGTCCGCTCAACCCCGTTCCCGGCCCCAACCAGTACACCACGACCCTGCCCGCGGACTTCAACGTCAACGAGCCGAGCTGCGGTGGGCTCGGCGGCTGGGACACGAGCTTCACGTTCACCCCGCCGGCCGACGGCAACTACCGCTTCGACACCTTCGGCAGCTCGTTCGACACCGTCCTCTCCGTCGACGAGGGCGGCTGTGGCGGCCTCGAGATCGCGTGCAACGACGAGGCGCCGGCCGGCGGCCCGCAGTCGGAGATCCAGGGGATCGGTCTGATTGGTGGCACGGAGTACATCATCCACGTCGACGCGTTCAACGATCTCACCAACCAGAACCTCAACGGAGGCTTCGTCGTCCTGAACGTGACGCAGCTGTAGCGCGCCCGCGGGTCACGCCTCGGCGGGCTCGGTGCCCGACAGGAAGGTGGCCTCGAAGTCCTCACCGTCGCGCGCGGTGCCTTCGAGGTCGTACTCGTCGCTGATCCAGGTGCCGATCTGGGCCTGCAGCTGCCGGGCTCCTGGAGCGTCGGCGTGGTGGGTCGCGACCTCGCTCGCGAAGTTGAGCAGGTCGTAGACGCGGCACGGCGCAGGGAGCACGCGACGACGCTTCTGCGTCAAGGCGTCGAGGTTCGCGAGCCCGTAGAGCTCGAGCAGGTTTCCCGCGACCTCGCGGAAGCGAGCGGGGAGCCCGCGTTCGGTCAGGTGACCGGCCATCTCCAGCTTCTCGAGCAGCTTGCCGAGCGTCACGCACTCCGCAACCGAGGCGAAGCTCGTCTGGGCGCTCTCGAAGCGCTGCCGGAGCGCCACGAACCCTTCGCTCGAGTCGAACGAGGCGAGCGCGCGGTCGATGCAGACGTCGAGGTCCCGTCCGGCCGGAATCTCGGTCTTGAAGGCCGGCGAGTAGCCGATCATCCCGTTGGTACAGACCTGACGCATCAGCGACAGGAACAGGCGGGGGTTGCCGTACCCGTCCACGGGGCAATCGAGCACGAGTCGGTCCTCGAAGTCGTCCGCCCCGATGGGCGCCCGACGGCGCCGCGACTGCGGCAGGTGGGTCGTGGTCAGGACCCCGTCGCCGTACTGGACCCGCACGGCGCCGTGGGACTCGAGCAGGCCCTCCATGCGGTGCAGGGGCAGCACGGGACGGCTCGGGCTGGTGACCCCGAGCAGCCGGCGCCGGCCACCCTGGAGCTCGATGCAGGTGCGGAACTCGGTGTCGCGTCCCACCTGGCTGATGCGCTCGAAGACCTCGACCGGCTCGAAGTAGCGGAACACGTTGGCGCTGATGCCGAAGCGCTGGAAGAACGAGCGCCAGAAGCGCTTGGTGGGCTCCACGATCTCGTCGTCGAGCCGAAGGCTGACCTGGGTGACCTTGCCCGCGTCGTTGCGACGAACGCGATCGACGGTCAGGTCGCGGATCTCGGTGATTCCGTACTGAAAGCGGGTGTGGGCGAGCATCGGGACTCCGGGGTTCAGGATTCGCGCGCGGCCCAAGGGGTGGGCCGGCGACGGTGGAGGCGGACGGTCTCGGGCAGCTCGACCCGCCCCCGTGCGAGCACGCGGACGGTGTGCCGGGCGATGGCGTCGAGACGGCGGTTGCTGCGGACGGTCTTCCAGATGCCGTCGACGAGTCGGTACTGCTCGGCGGCGGGAGCGAGGCGCGTGAAGGGGAACCGCGTGTCACCGCACTGGACGATCTGCTTGTAGGTGTGGTCAGGATGGCGCCGAAGGACCCTCCCCGCCATCTGGATGGTGGGCCCCTTGCCCGAGGGCCGACAGAAAACCGTCTTCAGCCGGGGACAGTCGAAGCCCTCTACGAGGATGGCCATGTTGATCAGCACCCGCAGGTCGCCCCGCTCGAAGGCGGCGAGCTGGCGCTCACGCGGGCTCTTCGCGGTCACCACGTCCGATGCGACGCCGGCGGCCTGGAGTCGGGCCTGCAGGGCGCGGCAGTCGGCGTGGCGGTGAAAGAACACGAGCGAGGCGCCCCAGCGCTCGGGACGCTCGATCAGTTGATCCGCGACGCTTTCGGGGGTGTAGCGGTCGAGGGTGTGGTGGTGAAAGGGACTCAGGATGCCGTCGTGGATGAGCCGGGCGATGCCCGCTTCCTTCACCACCCGGTCGAAGCAGAGTCCGAGCCGATCGGAGCGATAGGGGGTGGCCGAGAGCCCCAGGGTCCAGCGCGGGCGGACCTTGCAGTGCAGGTCGGCCATGCTGCGTGCGGCGTCGTGCTGGGCCTCGTCGACCACGAGCAGGTCGCACGCCGGAGGATCCCGATCGAACATGCTGATCGGCGTGAACTCGAGAGGGAATCCGCGTCGCTCGCACTCGGCGGCTGCCTGAGAGAGCAGGTTGCGGCGCATCGCGACCCAGCCGACCCGGCACCCGGTCACCTGCTGGAGCACCGACGCGACGAGCAGACCCATCACGGTCTTGCCGCTTCCGGTCGGGCTCTCGACCAACACGCTCCGGGCTGGCGGGGCGACCTCGCCCGTCCGGTCCGTCCATCGGCCCGCGAACATCGCGAGCGTTCGCGTCACGATGGTCTGCTGGTAGTCGCGGACCTCGAGGTCCAGGTTCTGCAGCACCGACCCCACGAGAGGCTCGGGGTCTGCGAGTGGCGTGAGGTCCGAGTCGATGGGCCACCTCCAGACGTCGTCCCTGTCGACAGGTCTGGAGTAGTCTCGCGAAAGTTGACGTTCAACGAATATTTTTCGTTGGGCGCGATCCTGGTTCTGCCTCGTCGCGCGGGGCCGTCATCTTCCGTTCATGAGGAAGAACCTCCGCCAAGCCTCGGTCGGCGGATGACGTGGGGATTCCTCCGTCGGGCTCGGGAGGAGCCCTGGCGGGGTCCAGAGCGCCCGCGTGGGGGTCGACGACGCCTGCGAGGGCGTTGGGGACACCACTTTCTTCGAAGGCCAGGTTGGAAGTCTCAGCCGGCCCGATCCGCCCGCAGAGGTCGGACTGCGCCCAGCAGCATGTCCTCGACGCAGACGTCCTGGTTGTTGAACAGACGCCCGGTTGCGGCGGTCATGCCCCAGAACACCTTGGTGACGCCGCCGAACACCCCGCGAACGCGCTCGGCGGGAACGGAGGCGCGCAGCGTGTCGTCGAGGAACACCTTCAGGCCGGTGGTGGGGTTCCACGCGATGCGCACCTTGTGCCGCTCGCCGTCCTCGAGGTTGGGGACCTCGACCGCGGAGCCCTCGGTGTGGAACGACATGCCGTTCGACATCACCGCGACGTGGTCGGCGAACGGGTCGTCGAGGTGGAAGTTCTGGTAGGTGTCGAGCTCGACGCCGATCGAGGGCTGGAGCCCAGCGAAGCCCATGCCCTCGCCGCGAAAGCCGGTCGTCATCGTGGGGTGGAACACGAAGACGATGCCGTCCGCACCCTGGAGGTCCCGCGCGCCCAGCACCGCGCTCATCTTGATCTCGAATGCCTGGGTGAGGTCAGCGGGCTCCTGGAACCACGCCGAGCCGGTGAGGTAGGGCTGGGCCGGGGTGAGGCGGATGCAGCGCTCCGAGAGCTTCTTGGCGCTCCCTCCCAGCTGGAACTCCTCGACGCTGGACTGGGCGTTGGCCATGGAGGGGGCGACCAGCGCCGTGAGCGCGAGGGCGAGCGACATTCGGGACGCGGTCATGGCGGGCTCCTTGCGTGTGGCGGGGGGAAGGTCGAGACCGCCCCGGAGCATCGAGACGGCGCATCGGCAGGGGTATCGTTCCGAGCTGGGCGAGGGGGAAGCATCTCGTGCCAAGATGGCCAGCGAAGAAGCCGAGCCAGACGTCAGGGGGTCGAGTGTCAACACGCCCAGCCCGAGGCCTGCGGCGACGCGCAGAGGCTGCTGGACGTCCTGGACGAGGTCTGCGGTCCCGAGACCGACGGGTGGAGGCGCGAGGGTTGCGGGCGCGCGTCGCGTGGGAGATCGAGACGTACTCGGATGGCGAATGTACGCGCTCCATCATGTCGCAACATCGCCCGGACACAACCAATCGGCGCCGGTGAACCCGGTGCCTTGGAGGATGCAGTGCTGAACCGTCGCTTCTTGCTCGTCGCGACCCTCGCGATGGGGCTCGCCCCCGCCCGTGCCCTTGCCGGGGAGGCCCCTGACTTCACCGGCACCTGGCAGCTCGACCGGAAGGCGTCGGACTCGGTCGATCCCATCTTGAAGGCGCAGGGGGTCGGGTGGCTGAAGCGCAGGATCATCGGTGGTCTCGACATGACGCAGCGCATCCAGCAGTCCGGAAGCACCATCGACGTCGTCATGGAGACGTCGGCCAAGACCGAGACCCACCACTGGATCGTCGACGGCAAGCCCCACGTGCGCACGCTCGACGACGGGCGCGAGGCCACCTCGGTGCACCACTTCGAGGGCCCGGGACTCGTGACGACCACCACCGGCATCTCGGAGGGCGGCGACCCCTACACCCTGCACACCACCCGGACGCTCGCCGATGACGGTCAGACGATGAAGGTCGCGCTGGTCTGTACGATCGGCGGTGCCACGCTGAAGGCCACCCGCCTGTTCCGGCGGGCCTGACGGCGGGGGGTAGGGGCGACCGGGCCGCCGGGCCCGCGGCGCCTCGAGCGCTGAAGTCTCGGCATCTTACGGCGGCAATCAATTGCCGAGATTGGCGTACACTATTGCCGGGAGGGAGCTGTGACGGACGACACCCGGCGCCGAATCTTTCGCCTCACCGGGGGGCTCGCGCTCGCCCAGGCCGCGTTGGTGCTCTTCGCGGTGGCCGCCTGGGTCGCGTGGCCGCACGTGTTCGGCAACCACGACGCTGCGGCGGTGTTGGCCGGGCTTCGTGACGCTCCGGCCGCCTACGTGATGAAGCTCGACCCGATCGTCCTGCTGGGCACGGTGGCCCAGCTTCCCGTGTTCGTGGGCCTCTGGGTGGCCCTTCGCGACGATGCGCCATTGCTCTCGATCTACGGCCTGCTCGCGGGGGCGGTGTCCACGGCAGCCGTGCTCGAGACTCGCCCGATCGTCGAGCTGTACGTTCTCGCGCAGCTCGAGGGGTCGGCGACGACCGAGGCGGCGCGGGCGGCGGCGGTCGCGGCGGCCGAAGGCCTGCTCTCGCAGTTTCACGGGACGGCCTGGGCGGTGAGCATCTTCTGCGGAGGGGCCGCTGGACTGCTGTTTGCGCTCGCCATGCGGCGTAGCGACGCGTTCCGCGGGTTCACGGTGTGGACCACCGGGCTGTCGGGAGTCGGCGCGATGATCGTGTTCGTGCCCTATGTCGGCCTGATCTCGCTCTTCGTGCTCGCCACGGTGGTCGGGATGATGGCGAGCGTGTCGTACGGGCTCGATCTCCTCCGCCTCGGGAACCGCGATACCCTCGGATGACGACGAGGGAGGCAGCTTGGCAGAGCTCATCATCGAGGATCTCGAGGTCGGAACCGGCGACGAGGCCCAGTCCGGACAGCAGGTGAAGGTGCACTACACGGGCTGGCTCGCCGATGGCAGCAAGTTCGACTCCAGCCTCGATCGGGGCCAGCCCTTCGCGTTTGGCCTCGGTGCTCGCCAGGTCATCGCAGGGTGGGAGCAGGGGGTGATCGGCATGAAGGTGGGCGGCAAGCGTCGCCTCACCATCCCGCCGCACCTGGCCTACGGCGACCGCGGGTTCCCGAGCGCGATCCCGCCCAACGCCACTCTGACCTTCGAGGTCGAGCTCCTGGGCGTGAGCTAGCCCGTGGAGACCGTCGCGATCGTGGGGCCCGGGGCGATCGGGCTCGGCCTGGCGGCCAGCGTGACCCGGCGCGGTCACCGGGTCGCGCTGTATGGCCGTCGTTCGTTCAATGGCTTCGAACACACCTTCGACGGCGAGACCGAACACTACGCGATGTCGGTCGTCACGGACCCCGGGCTCGCGAAGCCGGCCGATTGGGTGCTCCTCTGCACGAAGGCCCAGCAGACCGAGGCGGCGCGGCCGTTCCTCGAGGCACTGTCGAGCCCCGGCGCGGTGCTCGCCGTCGTCCAGAATGGCGTGGACCACGTCGATCGAGTGGCCGGCTCGTGGCGCGGCTTGGTGTTGCCGGTAATCATCTCGATGCCGAGTGCGCGGACCGCCCCCAACGCGGTCACGCAGCGTCGCACGGGCTCGATGATCGTTGCTGCCGGGACGCCCGCGGAACGGTTCGCCGGGTTGTTCGACGACCGGGTCGCCGTTCGGTCCACCCCCGACTTCACGACCGAAGCGTGGACCAAGCTGCTCACGAACGCGACCCTCGGCGCCTGCGCCGTGCTGGGGCGGACCAACGGGGCGATGCTCGTCTCGCCGTTGCGGGAGCTCGGCGAGGGGATGATCCGGGAGATCGTGGCCGTCGCCCGTGCGGAGGGGGCCGCGTTCGACGACCCCGACGCGCTGGTCGAAGCCACGATGGCCCGAATCGCCAAGAACCCGGAGCACCGAAGCTCGATCACGGAGGATCGGGTGGCCGGGCGACCGATGGAGTGGGACGCGCGCAACGAGGTGGTGGTGCGCACCGCGGCCCGACACGGCATCGACGTGCCGCTGAACCGGGCTGTCGCGGCCCTGCTCGCCGAAGCCGACCGCGACGCGGTCTCCTGACGACGCCGCATCGGCGACCGGCGATCTGGGCTCGCGACCCGACCGTGTCGACCCCGGACCCCTCGGAACACGGTGATGCGGCTCACCGAGGGCTCGACGGCGCCTCTCCCGGGCGAGGTTCGACGCTGGCGCTCCGGAACATCACCGCCATTCGGGGCGCCGCGTGGGCCATCTTGGGGACTCCGTGCTCGAAGTCGGCCTGCGCTCGGCCCCCCATCACGAGCAGGTCACCGGAAGCCAACGTCCACCTTCGTGACCGGCCGCCTCCATTCGGACGCACCAGGAACCGCCGCGGCCCGCCCAGACTCACGATGGCCACGATGCTGTCGACCTTGTGCCGCCCGAGCCGATCACCGTGGAACGCCACCGAGTCTCGCCCGTCGCGGTAGTGCGCGAGGGTCACCCGATGGAGCGAACGGCCGTAGAACGTGGTCAGGGCGCTCGACATCTCGTCGAGGAGCGGGTGACCGGGCCCGTCGTCGGGCACGCTCGCGAGGGTGCGCGGCACGTCGACGACCCGGTCGTACATCCTGCGCTGGACCTCGTGCCAGGTGTGCGAGGCGAGCAGGGCATCGTAGAGCGCGTCGGCCCCGGAGACCCAGCCGCGGCGACAGTCGAGCCACGACCCGGGGCCCAGGATCGTTCGCTCGGAGACCAGGGGGCGCAAGCGTAGGGATTCGGTGAACAGGGGGAGGGCTTGGTACACGAACGGGGAGTAGCATGAACAAGTGTTCATGTCACGTCCCCGTCCACGATTCCCGCTCGCCGTCGCGAAGCGCGCTCCGTGCGGCCGTCTCCCCTCGCTCGTCGACGCTTTCGCTGATTCACTTGCGCTGTGAGGGTTCCCGCCCGAGAATTGCCGCAGCGGCGGAGGAGGCGGAGTGGATTGGGAGATCGTGGCGGGAGCGGGCGGAGCGTTGGCTGTCGTCCTGCTCCTCGTCGGAGTGGTGCGTCAGCTCGGTCGGGCGGGTCGGCACGGGCTCCCCGACGTCTGGGGCGAAGGTCAGAAGTGGGTTCTCGGCGCGAAGTCCGAGCCGCTGCTGTCCATGGCGGCTGCTCCGGTGGGGGCTTCCGCGTCGGTGGCGGCGGCGTCGGTGGTGCCCGAGGAGGTTCGCGAGCGGGTTCTCGCCTTGCTGAAGCTGGCCCCGGAGCCTCTCCAGGCGCTCGTCGAGGATGGCGGAGGTGTCGAGCTCTCGCTGTCGCCGACCCTGATCGAGGGAGCCAAGGAGGGCGGAATGGGCCTCGTCGAGGGCGTCGACGGCATTCCGAGCGCGGTTCTCGACGCCTCGGGCCGGGTGCTCGGCAACCCCGACGTGATCACCACTGCGGTCACGGTGGTCGCGGTGGGCGCGGTCGCGTGGAAGCTCGCCGCGGTGGCGACGCAGCAGAAGTACCTCGCGGACATCGAGGAGCGGCTCGCGGGCATCGAAGACCGGCTGCGGTACCTCGAGCGCTGGGAGAGGGACAAGGTGCGCAGCCTCGCCTCGGGCAACCTCACCTGGCTCGGTGGCGTGGCGCGATCGCTCGCCAGGGGCAACTACACCTCGGTCGACGCCACCGCCTGGGCGCACCAGCTCGCCACGATCGATCGAGAGATGCACCAGCTGATGAACGGGGTCGAGGGTCACCTCGAGGAGCAGTCGCCGGTGGTGCCCGACCGGTGGCGTCGCGTGTGGTCGCGCAAGCTCGTCCAGCAGACGACCTCGGTCTGCGAGGATGCCAATCGCTACGCCGACTTCTGCGAGGTGTGGACCCTCGGCGCCCTCGCCCGCGCCGTGGCCCTCGACCTTCGCGGCGCGCTGCCCGTCGACGACGAGCACACGCGACACGAGCTGCGCCAGCTCTCCGGTCAGGTGGACGAGTTCGCGGGTCGACACCCCGAGACGATCGCGAACGGCCTGGCGCGAGCCGTGGTCCGCATGCGGTCTTGGTTCGGGCGCCGACGAGTCGATGGGAGCCGTGACGAGCTGCGCGGCGTGGTCTACGGGCGCTTGTTCCCCATCCGCGATCGCGTCCAGCGGCTCGGCTCGCAGGTCCAGGCCATCCGGACCGGTGAGCCCGCCCTCGACGTCGATCAGGGAATGCGGGTGCTGGTGCAGCGCGGCGACGAGGGCTTGCGGGTCGTCACCGCCTGAGCGTCAGCGGGTCGCGGACTGGAGCGCCTGCCGGATCCCGTCGGCGTCGTTGCCCACCACGACCTGGTCGCCCACGACCAGGATCGGTCGCCGAATCATCTTGTTGTCCTCGGCCGCGGCGGTCACGAACGTCGACGGATCCGGCGTCTCGGTCGCCCAGCCCTTCGCCTTGACGCTGGCGTTGCGGGTCGAGATGACGGCCGCGACCCCGCCGGCGAGGTCGACCAGCTCGGCGAGCTCCGCCTCGGTCAGGGCGTTCTTTGCGAAGTTGCGTTCCTCGACCTCGAGGTCGAGCTCACCTGCGATTTCCTGCACGAGACCTCGTGCCTTGCGACAGGTCGTTCAACTGCTCTTCCAGTAGAACCGAAGCATCGGCGCCTCCTCCACTTGACGTGAGCGACAGGGGTAACGCTCTGCAGGGAGGGGCTGCGGTGTCGGGCGACTCGCGTCGTCACCCTCGCGTAATCGGTTTGACGGGGCGTCGAACCGGCCCCTGGCTACCCCGACCTCGCATTCGGAGGGCCCGCGAGTGTCCGGGCCCGACCATCAAGAGGGGTGATGACGATGATTCTCGGTCTGCTGCTGTGTTCGGTGTCCAGCTCGGCGCTGGCGTTCGACGTGACGATTCGACCCTTTGCGGCGCGTCAGTTTGCCACGCTGCCCCACGACCTGAGCTTCCCGGAGGGAATCACCGCCAATCCGGGCACTGGTGACATCTTCGTCGGGAACTTCGACTTCGTCGGGCCCAATGCCATCGTCAAGTTCGACCGTCGGGGTCGTCAGGTCGCGCGCCAGGAGTTCGGTGCCGGCACGCCGCTGCTCGGGCTCGCGTTCAACACCGCTGACGACAAGGTGTACGTCGCGAACTTCGGCGCATCGCAGATTCAGCGGGTCTCGACCGCCCTCGGTCCGAACAACCCCGTCGAGGTCGTGGCGACGCTACCCGCGATCGGCGCGCCCGGTCCGCGCGTCGAGGGGAACGCCGACGGCAGCCAGGACACCGTGACGTTTGGCAGCAACCGCGTGCCTGCCCCGAACGCGATGGTCTTCGCCGGCGACGACACGCTGTACGTCTCCGACTCGTTTCAGGGTGCCATCTACTCCATCGCGAACGTCAGCACCTGCGCGGCGCCCTGCACCGTGACCACGCTGATCCAGGACCCCCTGCTCGCCACGCCCGGTTTTCCGCCGTTCGGGGCCAACGGACTCGCGCTCTCGGGTGACGAGCAGACGCTCTACGTGGCGAACACCGGCGACGATCGAGTCCTCCAGGTCGATCTCGGTACGGCGGCGGTGTCGATCTTCGCCGAGTCGGTCCACGGCGCCGACGGTCTGGCCATGGTGAACGGCACGCTGTACGTCGCGGCCAACCAGGCCGACCAGATCGTGGGCCTCGACGGCAGCGGGCGCGTGGTGGCCGAGCTCGGCGAGCATCGGGGCTTCTGGCCCAACGGCAAGCTCGAGGGCCTGCTCTTCCCCGCGAGTCTCACCCGGGTGGGGCGCCAGCTGTACGTCACCAACCTCGCGCTCCCGCTCACGGGCGCCGTGGGCGACGAGCCGGAGGAGGACGTTCAGGAGTACAGCGTGTCGGTGATCACGCTGTTCTGATCACGGGATCTCACAGTCTTCGCCGTCGGGGCACGAGACGAGGCGGATCTGCACCTCGGTGACCCCGTCGTCGACGAAGCCGAGTCGCTCGGCGGCGGCCCGGGAGACGTCGAGGATCCGATCGCCCGCATAGGGCCCGCGGTCGTTGATCCTCACCACCACCGACGTGCCGGTCGACACCCGCACCACCTCGATCTCGGTACCGAGGGGCAGGACGCGGTGTGCGGCGGTCAGGGCGGAAGGGTCGAAGGTCTCGCCGGAGGCGGTGGCGCGCCCGGCGAAGCGCTCCCCGTAAAAGGACGCGGAACCCGACTGGATCACGGGCCGGCGGCCGGTGAATCCGCAGGCGAGCAGCACCAACAGAAGAACGCGCATCAATACCTCCACTCGGAGGGTAGTGTCGGAGGGGCGACTCCGCAGGGTGACCGAAGCCCAGTCCCCGCTGCGGCTGCGCGCGTCGAGCTATGTAGGACGCGGGGGACCGATGCGGACGCTCTACTTCGTACGCCACGGCAGAACGTACTGGAACGCCGAGGGGCGGGTGCAGGGACGCCTCGAGTCGGAGCTCGACCCCGAGGGAGAGGCCCAGGCCCGGAACGTGGCCGAGCGCGTCGCCGCACTCGGGGTGGACGCGATCGTCTCGTCGACGCTGGTTCGGGCTCGTCAGAGTGCGGCGATCCTCGCGGAGCGGACGGGCCTCGACGTCCGTTACGACGAGCGACTGGTCGAGTGGGACGCCGGCGAGTGGTCGGGTAGGCTCTACGCGGACCTGCTCGGGGATTGGCCCGAGTCGTTCGCTGCCTGGACCGATGATCCGTGGACGGTGCCCGCCCCCGGCGGGGAGACGTTCGCCGACCTCGTGACGCGGGGGCGGCCTGCCCTCGCCGAGATTCTCGACAGCGGGATTGCTCGCACCGCGATCGTGTTCCACGGCTTCATCGGTCGCGCGCTGCTCGCGGATCTCGCCGGGCTGTCCCGCGACGACGCCGTGCGGCTCGCTGCGCCCAACGATGACTTCTTCCGCTGCCGGGAGGGCGAGACGGGGTGGCGCGTCGAACGGTTCCCCTCAAAGGGTGAGCCGACGATCATCGTTTAGCCGTCAGAGCGCGCGGCGCGTGGGGCGGTGCAGGGAGCGGATGGCGGCCACGAGGTAGTCCGCCAACCCGTCCGCGGTAGCGTCGTAGTGAGCTCGGAACTGGAGATCGCTCTCGTAGAGCTCGGCCAGGCCCAGGTGGATCTCGGCCGTGCAGTCGTAGAACCACCGGCTGATGTGGCTACGGTGGGCTTCGGCGGCAACTCGAGCTTCCGGAGCATCGGCGGGTACCCCGTCCCCGAGAAGCTCTGCGAGCCGCGCTTCGACCGCCCGGCGCTCGGTGTCGATACGTCGCCACTCTCGCTCGCCGTAGCGCCGTGTTCGACGCCGTGATTCGCTCCAGGCAGGCGTGTCCCCCCAGCGCGTCGCCGCCTCGTCGGCGTGGTCCACTGGGTCGAAGCCATCGAAGATCGCGCGAAGATCGACCTCCTCGAGCGGTTCACCGCGTCGTTGACGTTCGATCGCTCGGTCGACGGCCGCGATGCGCTCGTTCAGCGCGCCCAGCTTCTCGATCAGGCGTTCGCGGTGGATCTGAAGCGATTCGAGCACGTCGTGGTCGGACTCGTCGACGAGGGAGCGGATCTCGTCCAGGGGAAAGCCCAGGGTTCGCCAGAGCAGGATGGCGTGCAGACGGATGAGCTGGTCTGGCCCGTACAGGCGGTAGCCGGACTCCGTGCGTCCCGCTGGCTCGAGCAGGCCGATCTCGTCGTAGTGGTGCAGGGTACGGACGGTCACTCGCGCGAGTCGGGCGACCTCGCGGACCGTCAGGGGCTGGTCGGACACAGAGGGGTCAGACATGCGGGTCCTCCACCTCAGTCATGCGGCCTCACGTCGCGTGAGGGTCAAGCGCGAGGATCGATCTCCT
The DNA here is from genome assembly GCA_964655065.1 of uncultured Enterobacteriaceae bacterium. Taxonomy (GTDB): domain Bacteria; phylum Myxococcota_A; class UBA796; order UBA796; genus DRPG01. Next base: position 31,969 of record CAZZLC010000062.1, read on the forward strand.
CGATGACCATGGCCTCGCGGGCCTCGTGGCTCTCGATGAGATCGAGGAGCTGGTGGAGCGAGACCGCGTCACCGTGGCCCGCGGCCAGCCCGCGTGCGGCAGCGAGCATGGCGCCGTGCTCCGCCTGGAGGTCCTCGACGAGCTCGGTGCGGTGGGGGGCGACCTGGATTGCGCGAGCCATCCAGCCCGTCGGGGCCTCCTCGAAGCCGAAGTGACCGGCGAGGTAGTGGGCGAGCTGGGACACGGGCTCGCGGACGGCGTCGCCTTCGGCGTCGCGCGCGGCCCGGACGAGCTCGAGGAGTCGGCTGTGGGAGTGCCGCTCCTCGTCGAGCGTCTGTCGCGTGGTGGCATCGTCCATGGGAATCCTCCGGACCATCGTCGACGAACGCTGCAAGAAGCGGGCCTGTGTCGAGAGGCGGGCGGACGGTCGCCTCGCGAAGGCCGAGCGTGCGGGATGGCGCAGTCGGGGTTGGCTGGTTGGCACGCTCGACACCGACCACTACGGCGGTTCCGGCAAGCCACTGCCGATGAAGTGGTGCCACGCGATGGTGCTCGGTCGCTCCACGAGGAGCTGGAAGAGCTCACCGTCGACACGGAGCTGGAGCACGCTGCCTGCCTCGAGGGACAGACCGGATACGGCGTCGAGATCGGCCGACCAAGCCAGATCGACGCCGTCGAGCAGCTCGAGGGTCCGCTCGCGCAGCACGAGTCGTCCCGTGCCGATCGCGGTGTGCTGGCCATCATCGGCGACGGCGACGACGGAACCGTCCCCCTCGAGGTGCACGCCGTCTCCGGAGCGTGTCGCGGGCTCGGCCGTCGCACGGCCATCTGACCCGGCGAAGTGGGCCACGATCCGGTCGTGGGCTCGAGGCACCGTGGTGGCGGCGGCCTCGACCGCGGACTCGGGGCGAGGACTCAGCCGCTGAGCGACGTCGACCGACCACGCCGCTCCGCACCGCTCGCAGCGAATGGCGTCGTGGTCGGCGGGATGCAGAGCGAGACCGCCGAGGGTGAAGCAGTGCGGACACGCCCACAGGAACTGCGGCAGGCCGTGGGCCATCCACAGGCCGAAGGAGCCCGGCGGAGGCGGGGCCTCAGGATTCACGGTGATGCGACGCTGGGCGTCAGCTTCGATGGCCTCGGGCGCGATGCCGTCGTAGTGGTACGGGCCGTCGTACTCGACGTGGACCGGCACGAAGCGGGGGTAGTGGGCCCAGCGGGGCTGGACGTGGTGCCCCGTGGCGACGCGCGCATAGACCACGGGCGTTCGCGCGACCTTCACCAGGCGACCCAGCCCCGGGAGGACCCGCTGTGTGCGCCCGTTCCAGGTTCGAGAGCCCTCGGGAAACAGCAGCACCACGGTGCCGCGCTGGAGGAAGCGCACGAGTTCGATCACGGACCGACCGTCCGACACGAACTTCTTCTTGGGGAACGCTCCGATGGCGCGGAGGAGCCACGACAGGCCAGGGAGCCGGAAGAGGTGCTCCGAAGTCATGAACCGAACGGGGCGCCACACCGGCCACGCCACCCAGAGCGGGTCGAAGAACGAGGTGTGGTTCGGAAGCAGCAGGTAGGGCTCGTGGGGGGGAAGGGCGCGGTGTCCGGTCGCGCGGAGCCTGAACCCCACGAGGCAGACCACGGCGCCCACCCACCACACGGCACGCCACAGCAGGTGCTGCCAGAGAGGGATCGGGGCGAGGCGACGCATCCGCGCATCCTACCGGATGCTGAACTTCACCTCCGTTTCATCTCGGACCCACGCCGTGGCGATTCCCGCCGACGATGGTGAGGACGACGGAGGTGCTCGGATGCAACGCGAGAACGTCCCCGAGGCGCACACACCGGCCTGGAACGCGCAGGTCTGGATTGCGTGGATCGTGTCCACGATGATGACGCTCACCGGCGTCTACTTTCTGCCCGTGGACCCGTGGATCAAGGGCTACCTGCTCATGGGCACGCTGTTCACCGTGGGGTCCACCTTCAGCCTCGCCAAGACGATGCGAGACAACCACGAGTCGCAGAAGCTCCGCAACCGCATCTCGAAGGCGCGGGCCAACAAGCTGCTGCAGGAATTCGAAGAGGAAGCTGCCTGATCATCGCGAATGTCGATGGGGTCAGCGTCACGGCCGAGGTTCGTCTCGCGGACCACACCGGGGCGAGCGCAGGCGGGCCACGGATTCACGGAACGCACGTCCCATCCGCGTCTG
>CAZZLC010000063.1:0-15353 GCA_964655065.1 uncultured Enterobacteriaceae bacterium
GCCAGTCGCTGCACGGCTGGTTGAACGCATCGAGGATGCGCGGGGTGTCGGGGTCACCCGACCGACGGGCGAGCAGCGCGTCCGCCTCCTCGCGACCGTCGCGGCCGAAGTGCGCCATCAGCAGGTAGACCATGGCCCAGAGGTGACGGGCTTCCTCGACGTTCACCTGGAAGAGGTTGCGACAGTCGTACAGCGACGGCGCGGTGTTCGCGAGCCACCGCTGCTGCTCGACGCTGGCCGGCTCCGTGTCGGCCTGGACCACGATGATTCGCTTGAGCGCGTTGCGGTGCTCGCCGGGAACCTCCTGCCACACCGGCTTGCCTGCATCGTCGCCCGCGGGGATGGTCCGGTCGGGCTCGGCGTCAGCCAGGAAGATGCCCCAGCGGTAGTCGGGCATGCGCACGTGACCGAAGTTGGCCCAGCCGCCCGGCTTCGTGGAGACCGCGGTCCGCAGGTACACCTCGTCGGTGGACAGGGCCTGCGGGCCCACCGAACGCCACCACTCCAGGAAGTCGGGCTGCCACTTCTCCAGGGCCCTCTTCAGACGCCGATCACTGGCGAGATCGACATTGTTGGGGATGCGCTCGTCGTAGTCGATGGAACCCACGCGGCCTCCGTGTCTCGGGGGTACTCGTGCATTATGATGCGCGTGCCACCTTGCCGGTAGTGCACTATAGTGCGTAGACGATGGATCGACGCGTCGACACGAGATCCTTGGGAACCCGCATCCGGGCTGCACGGACCGGGCGGGGCTGGTCTCAGCAGCAGCTCGCCGACCGGGCTGGCATCTCGTTGCGCTTCGTCGGCCAGGTCGAATCGGGTGGGGCCAACCTCTCCATCGCGCGTCTGGCCGAGCTGGCCGCCGCGCTCGACGTCTCACTCGTGGGGTTGCTCGCGGGGCTCGGACCGGTGCGCGACGTTGCGGACCAGCTGGCCGCGCACGCCCGCGAGCTCGATCCGACCGGGCAGGCCGAGCTCTTGGGCGAGCTCGTGCCGCGGGTCGAGAAGGTCGCCCTCGTGGGCCTGCGGGGTGCGGGCAAGTCCACGGTGGGCGCGCTCGCGGCGGCGGAGCTCGGGTGCCCGTTCGTCGAGGTCGACGCGCTCGTCCGGCGGCAGATGGGGCTCTCGCTCGCGGATCTCTTCGAAATCCACGGCCCCGAGGGCTATCGTCGGGCGAGCCGAGACGTCCTGCGCCAGTGCCTCGTCGAGCCCGGGCTGGCGGTGCTGGAGGTCGGCGGCTCGGTGGTCCTCGACGTCGAGGCGTGGCAGCTCCTCACCGCTCACGCCCGTGTGGTCTGGCTTCGGGCGTCGGCGGAGGCGCACCTCGACCGGGTGGCCGCCCAGGGCGACACCCGGCCCATGGAGGGCTACGACGACGCGCTTCGCAGGCTGCACGAGATCCTGGCCGAGCGAGCGCCCCTCTACGAGCGCGCTCACGTTGCCGTCGACACGGTGTCCGCGGGCATCCTGGGGTCGACGAAGGCGGTCGTGCAGGCCGCCCGGGCCATCGGATAGGTCACCGGGGCAGAGGGGTCGTGTGGGCCTCCCCCCGCACCCACCGCCGGGCCCGGCGCGCGAGCAGCAGCTCCCCCGACGCCACCGCGAGCTCGGCCATCTCGAGCAGTCGTGACAGGGTCTCGGGGCGCCGTCCCCGCTGGGGGAGATCCTCGAGGCCGTCGATGTACGGCTCGACCTTGTCCCACTCCCCGGCTGTCGCGTGCATCCACGCGAGCATGGAGAGCGCATCCGATCGAGGTCGAGCGTCGTGGACGGCGTCGAGCCGGCCCAGCGCGTGCTCGAGCAGGCGCATGGCCCGGCTGGGCTGCGTCACCGCCACCGCCGTGGCGAGGTCGAGGTCGAGCACCGGCCAGTCGAAGCCGGCACGATCCCGCAGCGCACACGCCTCCTCGAAGACCTGGACCGCGCGCTCACGCTCGCCGATCACGAACAGGGCACGCCCGCGAGCCCGCTGCAGCCGCGCCCGGGTCATCGGGGCAGCGGTTGCCGCAGAGCGCTCGACCCAGGCGTCGAGGATGCGCATCGCCTCACGCCCTCGCCCGTCGTCGCAGAGCACGCGCGCCAGCGCGGTCGTGACCACGGCCCCCTCGTTGTCGTCGTCGAGCACCTCACGCAGGATCTGCTCCGCCTGAGCGAACTCGCCCCGGTGCCGGCGCACCTCGGCGCGCGCCACCGCCGCCTCGGCCCGCAAGGGGGTGTCCATCGACTTGTGCCACGCGAGCTCCGCGCGCGCCGATGCTCGACCGATCTCCTGGGCTCGCAGGTCAGCGTAGGACAGCTCGATGAGAGCCCGAGTCTCGGCCTGGGGATCGCCGCGGCCGCGCTGCAGCAGCTCCTCGGTGGCGCGCTGGTGCGCGTCCCCTCCCTGCACACCCAGGAGCTCCACCAGCACCTGCATCCCGTTGGCCCAGCGCGGGTCTCCATCACCCGCCACCCGACCCAGGCACGCATACCAGCGGGTCCCGAGCTCGAGCGCCTTCTCTCGGTCCCAGCCCGACAGCCACCGCATGGCGCGCAGGTAGGCCTCCGCCGCGAGATCAGGTCGCTGCGCCGCCTCGAAGTGCTCGCCCGCTCGGGCGGAGACCGAGTCGCCCCCACCCGCCAGCACCTGGCCGCAGATCTCGTGGAGCATCGCGGATCGGCCCTCCCGGCCCGCCGCATCGATGAGGGCGTCGCGGAGCACGCCCTGGCCGAAGCGGTACCGAGAGCCCCGGGTCGGCGCGACGAAGCCCCGGGTCACGATGTTGGCCAGGAGCTGCGGATCGAGGTCCACCCCGAGCGAGCGACACGCCGCGCGCCACTCGGGAAAGGCCACCGTAGGGCCCAGGAACGCGGCCAGCTCGAGGGCGGTGAGGCCCACCATCCCCAGGGACTCGACCTGGGCGAGCGCGCCTTCGTACAGCGAGCCGAGGGAGTCGGGGAGAGGCACGGAGGGGTCGATGACCACCCCCGTCGCGTCCCCACGCAGCTGCCCCCGACGGACGAGATCGCTCACCAGCCGCACCGCCGACAGCGGGTGGCCCCTCGACGCCTCGGCGATCCGACTGGCGAGCTCGCTCGGCACGGGGAGCATCGCCCGCACGAGATCGATCGCTTCGGGCCGCGACAGCGGCGGGAGCTCGAGGTTCACGCCCTCGAGCTGCGACACCAGCCCCTTGAGCTGCGACCGCACCGAGCGGCTGATCGGGGTGTCGACGGTCAACAGCAAGAGACCCGGCACGTCGGTGGCCTTTCGCGCGAGGTAGCGGGCCAGCGCCACCGACTCGTGGTCCTCTTGGATGTCGTCGAGCCACAAGAGCAACCGCCGCTGACGGATTCGACGCCGGATGAGCCGGTAGGCGAGCGCTATTCGCTCGTCACCGGACAACGCCGGGCCGGGGAGCGTGTCGTCGGCAGGGCGCAGCAAGCGTGCAAGCCCCACCGGATCGATGTCGGCGTAGAGGTGGTCGTTCTGGACCATGGTCTGGAGGTGCGCGAGCAGCTCCTCCCCCGTGAGGCCGTGGGTGCGCAGCGGCTCCTCGACGAGGTCCTGGAGCCCCCGGGTCGCCCCGGTGTCGGCGGTGAAGCTCGTCCGGAACACCTCGGCCGCACCGACCTCGTGGGCGCGCTCGCACAGCCACGCCGCGAGTCGGGACTTGCCCACCCCGCGGGGCCCCGAGATCACCGCGACCTGGAGCCGTCGCTCGGCCACGAGCGCGTGCCAGAGCTGGTCGCGCTCCTGGTTGCGGGCGACGAGCGGAGCCTCGAACAGCCCGAACAATCCGAGCCCACGAGCGCCCACCCGAGCCTGATCGTGATGGGGACGCACCCACTCGCGCGGGATGGGGGCGCGCGTCTGCGCCGCGGTGCGCGCGGGCGCGCCGGAGCGCGGTGCCACGGACCGCCACGCCTCGACGGGGAGGGTCCGGGTGCGCTCGCGATCCGACTGGAGGACCGAGATGGTGTCCAACTCGTCTTCGTCGTCGACGTCGTCGGCCGCGGGGGCCGGGAGCTGCATCAACGCCCAGGCGGCATCGGAGGCGCGCTGGAACCGCTCGCGGGGGTCCTTGGCCATCATGCCGCCGAGCCAGCTCTCGAAAGCGGGCGGCACCGGGAACCGAGGCACGAGACGGGGAACCGGGCTGAACAGGTGAGCGCGCTGCAGCTCGTCAGCGGTCTGACCCTTGAACGGGCGTCGACCGGCCACGATCCGGTAGGCGGTGCAGCCGAGCGAGTACAAGTCGCTCCACGGTCCCTGCTCGGAGAGCTGTCGGATCAGCTGCTCGGGCGCCGAATAGGCGGCGGTGCCGCCGTCGAGCGGCTCGGAGGTGCGCCGCCAGGCCCACGCGAGCCCGAAGTCGGCCAACAGGACCCGCACGGGGCCGTCGGTCCGGGTGAACAGCACGTTGGCCGGCTTGAGATCGCGGTGAATCACCCCCCGCGCGTGGGCGTGGGCCAGCCCGTCGAGCACCTGGACGAGCATCGAGACCAGCAGCCCCCAGTCCATCTGGTCCTGCAGGTCGTGCGCGCTCCCGTGCGCGAGCTCCATGGCGAGCCACGGGCTGCCCGCGACGAGCTTGCCGCCGCTCATGCCCTCGTGCTCTCGACCCAGCACCCCGGCGTCGAAGACGGGGACGATGTTGGGGTGCTGCAGCGCCGCCACGGCGCGAATCTCCGCCTGGAGAGCGCCGACCGGGTCCAGGCCGTGATCGGCATTGGCGCTGATGATCTTCAGCGCGACGGGAGTGCCGGAGCGATGAACGGCACGCCAGACCTCCCCCATGCCTCCAGAGGCGATGGGGCCTTCGAGGGTGAACGAGCCGACCCGGAGACCTTGCACACCGGGAGCATACCCGGATTGTCCGGATCCACGCAGGACCCGGAGTTACTTTCGGCGGGCGGCGGCGAGGACGGGGCTCGCCGTGCCGCACCCCGGGGGCGCGGTGCTGAAGGCCGGAGCGACAATCGCCGACTACCTCGTCGAGGCGGAGATCGGGACGGGGAGTACCTCGGTCGTCTATCGCGTCCGAAAGCCCGGCCGGCCACGTCGCTACGCCCTCAAGGTCCTGTCGCTCGGTCACCCCGAGGTCTTCAAGCGGATGCGTCGCGAGGCCGAGCTCATGGCGGGTCTCGACCACCGCAACATCGTCCGGTTCGTCGAGGTCATCGAGGTCGACGGCCAGCTCGGACTCTTGATGGAGTGGGTCCAGGGGCCCTCGCTCGAGGCTTGGCTCGAGGCCAATCCCCACGCGTCGCTCGCGGTGCGTCACGCCATCGCCGAGCAGCTCGTCCAAGGCGTCGCGCACGCGCACGAGCTCGGCCTCGTCCACCGCGACCTCAAGCCGGCCAACGTGCTCCTCGAAGTGAAGGGCCACCCGGTGCCCGTGCCTCGCATCACCGACTTCGGGCTCGCGAAGGTGGTGGGAGACCCGGGCAAGCCCTCCTACACCCGAACCGGTCATGCCCTGGGCACGCCGAGGTACATGGCGCCCGAGCAGATCCGCTCCGCCAAGCACGTCGACGCCCGCGCCGACGTCTTCTCCCTCGGATGCGTGCTCTACGAGCTGTACTGCCGTCAGGTCACGTTTCCCCAGAGGGACATGCTGTCGGTGTTCAACGCCGTCTGTGGCGGCGAGTACACCGCCCCCGCATCGTTTCCCGGGGTGCCCGAGGTGGTCGCCCGCGCGATCGACCGGGCCCTGTCGGTCGAGCCCGCGCAGAGACCCGCCGACGCCACCGCACTGTACGAGCGCATCTGGCCCGTCTCCGACGCACGCACCGCGCTCTACGGTCGCGTGGACACCCCGGCCCCCTCGTCGCCCCGCGTCCGGGTCCCGACCCCGACCGCTCCCGCGTGGTGGACCCCGGTCGCCGCGGTCGGCCTCGGGGGCCTCATCGGTGGGGGCATCGCGCTCGCCTTGCTGCTCGTGCTCGCCCTCGCCGTGTACGGCCTCCTCACGGTGGCGTTCTGACCGGCCCCAGGCGACCGAAGCGATCCTTGAGGGACAGAGGGCCCTGCTCCACGAGATGCCAGCTCGCCCAGGCCGCAGCCACGCTCACCCACAGACCGAGTGTCCCGAGAAGCAACACGGAGACGACTCCTCCGCCCGGCCTCACCCGCTGCACCACGCCCCACGTCCACATCAGGACCGGCGCGTGCAGCAGGTACAGACCGTAGGACCAGCGGCCCACCTGGGAGGGAACCGGGCCGTCGAGCCACGCGACCAGCGGTGCGGGCCAGCCGGACCGCACGGCGAGCAACCCGAAGGTGAACAGCAGCGCGAGCAGCGAGTACCCAAGGGAGACCGCGATCGGCGAGTCCACGGGCCCCACGGCTGACGCGACCAGGGCCACGAGCCCAGTGGGCACGACGAGCCGACGAGCCAACGTCCCGGTGGCGTCCGGCGCCCGCTCCCACGCCAGCGCAGCGAGCGCCCCCATCGCGATGGCGTCCATGCGACAGACCGTCCACATGCTCGCTGTGGTGGGACCCCACGTCTCGAAGACGATCCCCCGCAGGACGGCGGCGAGCCCGATCACAGCGACGAGGAGTCCCTCGAGCCCGCGGCGCGAGAGCGTCCGGACCACGGCCGGCCACACGACGTAGAACTGCTCCTCGATCGCGAGGGACCAGGTGACGACCACGAAGTGGCCCGCACCGAACGGCAGCCACCAGTTCTGGAGGAACACGGCGAAGGTCCAGGCCGGGGTGGCGATCCCCCCGACCACGAAGGCGAAAGCGACAAAGACCACGTACAGGGGCAGGATTCGGAGGGCGCGACGGACCACGAACGCTCGCCAGTACCCCTGACGGTTCCGGGTTCTGCGCAGGATGCCCGTGATCAGAAAGCCGGACAGCACGAAGAACAGGTCGACGCCCATCCAACCGTACTCGCCCACGATCGACAGCGGCCAGGGCCACGTCGTGCGGGAGAGCTCGCTCACGTGGTAGCCGAACACGAGCAGCACGGCGATCCCGCGCAGCCCGTCGAACCCGGGGATCCATCCGCGGCGCTCGGTGGTGTTCGATGGGCTCACCCGGGGCTCCCGGTCAGATCGTGGGCGGCGTCTCGGGTTCGGTGGATCCGGGGTGGAGGATCGCGAAGATCTGCTCGGCGAGCGCCCGACCGATCCCCGGCACCCCCGCGAGGTCGTCGACGCTCGCGTCCGCTACCCCATCGGCCGAGCCGAGCGCCTTCAGGAGAGCCTGTCGCCGCTTCTCGCCCACCCCCGGGATCTCCTCGAGCACAGAGCCGAGGTTGGCCTGCTGCCGCACCTTGCGATGGTAGCGCACCGCGGTGTCGTGGACCTCGTCGCGGATGTGCTGAAGGATGCGCAGCGCGGGGTGGTTGCGCGAGAGCTTGAGGAGCTCCTTGCGGTGGGGGAGCACGATCTTGTCGGTCGCATCCCGATCGCCCCGCGCATGCTCGGTGCGGGGCTTGGCGATGCCGCACACCGGCTGGTCGTGCAGCCCCAGGTCCTGCAGCACCGCCACCGCCACCGCCACCTGGCCCTTGCCCCCGTCGACCACGAGCAGGTCGGGAAGGACCCCGTCGCGCAGCCCCCGACGAAATCGGCGCTCGAGCACCTCGCGCATGCTCGCGTAGTCATCCGGCCCGACCACGGTCTTGATGCGGTACCGCCGGTACTCCCTTCGCGCGGGCTTCCCGTCGACGAACACGGCCATCGCCGCGACCGGGTGGGAGCCCTGGAGGTTCGAGTTGTCGAAGCACTCCATGCGCTCGGGGGGCTCGGGGAGCTCCAGCACGTCGGCGAGCTGCTCCATGGCCAGGCGGTGCCGCTCGGCTTCGTCGGTCTCCCGCAGGTAGCGGACGCGCGCGTTCTCGGTGGCGAGCTCGACCAGCCGGACCTTGTCGCCCCGCTGCGGCTGGCGCAGCCTCACGCGACGCCCTCGTCGCTCGGTGAGCACCTCCTCGAGCGCCGCGTGATCGGTGGGGAGCACGGGCACCAGGATCTCGGCCGGAACCGGCGTGTCTCCCTGGTAGGCCGTGTTGATGAGCGTCGACAGCAGGTCGGGAGGCTCGTCGGCGATCTCGACCAGCGAAGAGCGGGGTTCACCCATCACGCCCTCGCGCACGGGCACGATCGCGACCGCTCCGCGATTGCCCTCGATGTGCAGCCCCCAGACGTCGCGCTCCCCGAGCCCCGTGTCGACGACGTCCTGCCGCTCCAGGCTGGACTCGATGCTGAAGACGAGATCGCGCAGTCGGGCGGCCTTCTCGAACTCCTCTGCCTCGGCGGCCCGGGCCATGCGCTCGCGGAGGTGCTTGACCGCGGGCCGCTTGCGTCCCTCGAGCATCGCCATCGAGCCCTCGACGATGGCCGTGTACTCCTCGGTCGTGGTGAGATCGACGCAGGGGGCCACACACCGGCCCATCTGGTGCAGCAGGCAGGGACGGCGTCGCGAGCGCAGGACCGCGTCGGTGCAGGTGCGCAGCGGGAAGGCGCGCTGCAGGAAGGCCAGCGTCTGCCGGGCCTTGGAGGCCGAGTGGTAGGGGCCGAAGTAGCGAGCGCCATCGCTCTTGATCCGCCGCACCAGCTGGTAGTGGGGCCACTCCCCGCGAGTGTCGATGCGGAGGTGGAGGAAGTTCTTGTCGTCCCGGAGCTTCACGTTGAAGCGCGGCCGGTGCTTCTTGATCAGCGTGTTCTCGAGGAGCAGGGCCTCCTTCTCGGTGTGGGTGACCACGACTTCGACGTCGGCGGCCGCCTTGACCAGGAAGGGCACCATCTGGCGCTCGTCCGACAGTGTGACGTACTGCCGCACCCGGGCCCGCAGGTTGACGGCCTTGCCGACGTAGATCACCGTGCCGCGACGGTCCTTGAAGAGGTAGACGCCGGCCTGGGTGGGCAGCTCCGCCGCCCGGGTCTCGAGGTCCATCAGTCCCCCGCGCCTCGCACTCGAGGACCGTAATGAGGTCGACGCAACCGGGACCGCGCGCCACGGATTAAGGAGGCACCCATGGCACAGACGCGAGACGGCATCCAGACTCCATATCCCCCCAGTCCCGTGGGCCTCGGCCTCGGGGTGATCATTGCGGGCGCGGGCATCGCGGTCCTCGTCACCGGCGCCGCCTCCACCTGGTGCGTGGCGCTGCCCGCCATGGTCATCGGGAGCCTCGTGGTGGCGAACCAGTTCGGCGGGGTCACCAGGGTGCGGGTCACCCACAGCAAGCTCCTCGTCGAGGACGAGCGGTTGGTGGTCGGCTTCCTCGTCGGGCCTTCCAAGCGGCGCATCGCGTGGAGCGACTACTCCAGCGCCGACATCGTCGATGGCGAGGTTGTCGTCAAGGGCAAGCCCGGCAACGAGCTGCGCGTGGGCAAGGGCGTGCCGAGCGAGGAGCTCGAGGAGCTCGTGCGCCGCATCGCCGAGGCCGAGAAGAACTTCCGCGAGGAAGGCGGCTGAACGTGGCACAACGGGTCGCGGTGGCAGCCTGTGCACTGATCGTGGTGCTCGACTGGGCCCAGCCGCTGTGGTTCGCTTGGCGTCCAAAGCACGTCGGCGCGTTGCTGGGCGGCCTGCTCTACCTGGTGGGCGCGGTCGCGATCTCGCGCGGCGTGCGACCGCTCGGGCTCGTGGTCGCCGCGATGCCTGCGATCCCGCTGGTCACCCTCACCCTCGTCGCGGCCGGCGTGGCACTCCCCGTCACGCCCGATGGCCCGATGTACGTGGTGCTGTCCGTGCAGATCGTGGCTGCCGTCGCGGCCGCGTCGTGGTGGTGGAGGAGCCGGCCCACGGGGAACGCGAGTCCACACTGATCCGGCGAGCCGGCTATGGCTCCGAGGGATCAGGAGGCTCGGTGCAGGTTCCCCCGGACCACCCGGACGAGGCCAGGCGGCTGGCGGCGCTCCGCGACGCGGCAGTGCTGGATACGCCGGCCGAAGAGCGCTTCGACCGAATCACGAGACTCGCCAGGGACCTGTTCGACGTCCCCGTCGCGCTCGTGAGCCTCGTCGACGAGGAGCGCCAGTGGTTCAAGTCGGTTCAGGGCCTCGAGACCCGCGAGACCTCACGCGACGTGGCTTTCTGCGCGCACGCGATCCTCTCGCCGGATCCCCTGGTGGTCGAGGACGCCCACGCCGATCCCCGGTTCTCTGACAACCCGCTCGTGGTGGGCGTGCCGGGCGTCCGGTTCTACGCCGGTCAGCCGCTGCTCGACCCCGACGGTCAGCCCCTGGGGACGCTGTGCGTCATCGATCGCGAGCCCCGCGCCTTCCGAGCCGAGCACCGCGAGCTCCTCGCCCTCCTCGCCCGCCTCGCCCAGGCCGAGCTCACGATCGAGGCGCTCGGTGACGAGGAGCGCAGGCTGCTCGCCGAGGCGGGGCCCGAGGAGCGGGCTGCGCTGATCGATGCCGAGACGCTGGCGTGGAGTCGTCCCGCCATCGAGCGACTCCTCGCCCGACAGCTGGCGCACGCGAGGGCCGAGGAGTCCGACGCGATCGGGGTGGGCGTGGCCTGGGTGGCCACCCCGTCGCCGGCCTACGAGGCACGCCGAGAGATCGGGGCCCACCTCCGCGGTCTGATGACGGAGTACGACTCCCTCGGCGCCGACGACCACCATGGATTCGTCTGTGTGATGCCCGGACTCGACGTGGCGAGCCTTCACGCGCGCGTGGTGTCGATCCGGGAGCACCTCGGCGGCGCAGCCTTCGAGAATGCGGAGAACCTGGCGCCCATCGCGGTCGGTGGAGCCATCGGTGCGACGAGCCACGGTCCGCTCGCCGCGGTCCAGCTCATCGACCTGGCTCGGAGCTCGGCGCTCTGAGTCCGCGCACCACCTGTCCGCGGGATACCGGCGCGTCGACGGGTCGGGGCGAGAGTCGCCCCGACTGCTCGCTCACGGGCTCGGCCCGGGGCAGGGGGCCGCCGAAGAAGCGGCGCCCGTGCTCGGCGAACGTTCCGGGGTCGCCCGTGGTCAGCATGCGGAGGGCGCCGCGCGGAACGGGATCGTCGAACGTCGGGTGGCGCTCGAGCCAGGCGGTCAGCGCATCGGCCACCCACGGCGCCGGGTCCACGACCCGGACCCCCTCGGCTACCTCCTCGTCGATGAGACGCCGCAGCAGCGGGTAGTGGGTGCACCCGAGCAACAGTGTGTCGATGCCCGGCAGGTCGGCGAGGTACTCCCGCAGCGCCAGCCTCGCGAGCTCGTGGCCCTCGAAGCCCTCCTCGACGATCGGTGCGAGCAGCGGCGCTGCGCGCTGGCTCACCCGGTGGTCGGACAGCTTCGCGATCTCGGCGCAGTACGTCCGACTCTCCACGGTACGTTTCGTCGCGAGGATGCCGATGTGGCCTCGGCTCTCGCGAATCGCGAGCTCCGCTCCCGGAATCGTCACCCCGAGAACCCGCCGCGCGCCATCTGGCGGCGCGTACCGCTGCTGGAGGTGCCGGAGCGCGGTACAGCTCACGGTGTTGCAGGCCACGACCACGACCCTGCACCCCTCGGCGAACAGGCACTCGACCGCCTGCTCGGCGAAGTCGAGCACGGTGTGGACGTCCCGTCCTCCGTACGGCGCGCGTCCGTTGTCCCCGAGGTAGAGGAAGTCACGGTCCGGGTGCGCCGAGACGAGCTCCCGCAGGACGGTCAGGCCGCCGAACCCCGAGTCGTAGACTCCGATCATGGTCTCCTCGCTATAGCACCGGCCTACCTGCGGAGCCGCGAGAACCAGAACCCGAAGGTGGCCATGAGCCGGGGAAGGTCGACGAGGCTGCGGCCCTTCGCCGTGACGTTGCCGTGGTCGAGGAGCCGGGTGGTGCACAACCGTACCGGCTTCCCCTTGCGCCGCAGCGCCTGGTGGATGAACGCCGACTCGCTGCTCGGGATCACCGGATCGTTGGCCCCGTGGAGGAGCGCGACCGGGGCCTCGAGCAGATCGAGCGCAGAGGTGACCGAGAGCGTGTCGATCACCTCGCCGTGCCGGGCGAGAACCTCGTCAGCGAAGGCGAGGCGTGCCTCGGCGTCGTCGCGCAGCGTCAGGAAGCGCTCGCGCTCGTCGGCGTCGAGCGTGGCGAGGACCGCGGGGAGGCGAGCGGGCTCGGGGGAGAGCCCCAGATCCACGAGCTGAGCATCGATCGCCGACGCGAGCCCCGGCGAGAGGTCGCCCGTGGCCTCGAGCGCGTGACGCACGAGGATGAGCCGTCCGTAGGGGTCGGCGTCGGTGGTGGCCATGACGTGGCGCAGCAGGGATCGTCCGTCCGCGTACGCCCCCACGAGCATGAGGGCCGAGACGTCGCCGACGACCTCGGGTCGGGTCGCGGCGAGCAAGGCCTGGCCCCCCGCGTACGACGGAGCAAAGATGCCGATTCGGCGGGGCCCCCGAAGCGACGGGTCCTTCGCAACGGCGGCCAGCGAGTGGGCGATCGTGGGCCAGGCGAGCGGGTGCAGGCGGAGGTCCGCCATTGCCTGCACCTGGGGAAGGACCGCGACCAGTCCGCAGTCGGCGAGCGCCCAGCCCAGGCGCAGGAGCCTGGGGTCACGGTATCCGCGGAGTGCGAGCCCGTGGAGCACCATCACGGAGCCCCAGGGGCGCCCCCGGGGCCGGTAGACATCGGCGGGGATGGGGCCTTCGGGAGTCTCCAGCGGCACGGGCTCACCGAGCTGGCGATCCGGCGCGAAGAGCATCGAGCGCACGAAGCGCAAGGTCGACAACAGGTCCATGGGCCCCGGCTAACGTCGTCGACGAGCCTGGTGGCCAACAGTTGGGTCGCAAGTGCGGAAGATGCGCCGGGTAGCGTTCGCGATCCCGGGCAATCCCCATTACACCCCCATGGCGCGACGTAGCGCAGAGGGACCCGTCACGCTGGCACGTCGGGTCCGGTGGAACAGCGAGAGACGTGGATGAATCGGGTAGAGAAGGCGATCGAGTCCGGTCGGTGCGCCATTGCCGTTTCGGGATCGTTGCTGCGTGACCCTGAAGTGATGTTGGCGCTGAGCGAGCGCGCAGGCCTGGCCCCCATGGCCCTGGCGGGACCCGCGGTGGCGCCGGTGATTCCCGTGAGCGCCGACGGGGTAGCGCCCGCCGTGGCAGAGCCTGGCGGCGTCGTGGTGGTGGTCGAGCCGGAGGGCGCCGACACCTCGGGCATGCAGCAGCTGGGGTCCCTGCTCTCGCGGGGTCGTCACCAGCCCGACGTGGTGGTGGTCGCGCGCAACTACAACCCCTTCACCTTCGGGTCAGCTCTCTCGGGACTGAACGTCGACCACGAGAAAGGGCGAGGCAAGGCCTTCATCCAGGGCCTTCCTGCCGGTCCGGCCGCCGCGGAGACGCCCAACGTGGCGGGTGCGGTCGCCAAGATCAAGAAGCGGGGCTCCGACATCCCAGCTCCGGTCCACGCGTTCGTGGGCCGCGAAGAAGAGCTGGAGGCCATGAAGGCGCTGCTCGCCGAGGGTGGACCGATCGTGCTGTCGGGTCCGGCCGGGGTCGGTCGCCACGCTCTGCTGGAGCACGCCATCGAGGGCTCCGAGGTCGAGCGCCTGCCCGACGTCTGGCTCGGGTGGGGCACCGGCTTCGACGCCGTGGTGGCGAGGATCGCCGAGGTGGCCAAGGCCGCGGGACACGACGCGCTGTTCGAGCTGCTGAAGTCCGAGCACACCCCGGTGGCGGTGTTCGACGCCGCGGCGGCCGCGCTGCAGCACGAAGGCCTGAAGGGCAAGGTGCTCTGTGTGCACAACCTCGAGTACGGCATGGGTCGCGACAGCGACTTCTTCCGCAAGTCGCGCCTCGAGATGCTGCTGATCAAGCTGCTCACGAGTCCAGCTGCGCTGCCGGTGGTGTTCGTGTCGAGCCGTCAGCCCCGGTTCCATCGCGAAGGAATGGGCGACGAGCTTCGTCGCATCGAGATTATCGGCATCAAGGGCCGATTCTTCCACGAGCTCTTCGAGGCGAACAAGGCGATCGAGTTTCCCCGCGAGCGGTTCGGGCCGATCTCGGAGCGGCTGCACGGTCACCCCATGGCCGCGCGCACCTTCGCCATCGCAACCCGGGTCCGCAAGGACGGCGAGGCGATCACGGACGACGCCAACTTCATGAAGATGGAGGCGGTCGACGACCTCGGGCCTCTCAAGAAGCAGCTCGCAAAGCGCGTCGAGAAGCTGCCGAAGGAGCTCCGGGCCGTGCTCGCCAACGTGGCGCACCTCGGAGAGCCCGTCGACGGCAACTTCCTCTCCGATCTCAAGGTCAAGCGGAACACGCGGCTCGAGCTCATGGCGCTCGGCATGCTCGACATGTACGGCACCGCCGACAACCGGTTGTACCGGGTGCATCCGCTCGTCCGGTCCAACCTGACGTGGCGCGAGGTCTCCGACTTCGACCTGTCCGCCGAGCTCGCCGAGCTCTACCAGATCCGCGCCCGCAAGGTCGAGGGCGCGGCCCGCCAGGCCATGGAGCACCAGCAGAACCGCATGGCCATCCGCGGTCGGCGGCTCCGCCTGCGCCCGAAGTCGGAGCTGCCGGACCACGACGCCTGGCTCGAGTCGGTGACCGGCATGCTGCGGGCCAAGACGCCTCGCTTCGACCTCGTCGAGCAGCGACTGAACGAGGCGCTGAAGCAGAACCCCGCGAACTCGGACGCCTGGCTGCTCAAGCTCGAGCTGGCCGAGAAGCACCAGAACTCCGTCGAGGCGGTCGAGGAGGTGCTCAAGGAGGCGGTCGAGAAGGCACCAGTGCCCGAGCTCTTCCACGAGGCCGCCGGCTTCTGCCTCTCTCGGCGAGCCCGCGTTCGCGCCATCGCGATCATGGAGAAGGGCGTCGAGGTGTTCCCCGACGAGAGCCGGCTCCGTACGCGACTCGGCGCCCTCCTGCTGCGCCAGGGTCGTCGCAACGAGGGTGTCGACCACCTCAAGACCGCGATGACCGAAGACCCCATGCTCCCCGACCCGTACGGCCTGCTCGGCATGGCCAAGCGAGACGAGGGCCTCGACTCGCTCGAGGAAGCGGAGCAGCTCCTTCGAGAGGCGGTCCGGCTGGCCCCTAGCGATCCCGTCCAGACCGCGAGGCTCGCCGACCTCCTCATGGAGCGCGCGCGCATCGACGAGGACCAGCAGAAGGCCCTGCGCGAGGAGGCCACGGCCCTCCTCGAGGAAGGGATTCGCGGCGAACGTCGCGCGCCCGAGGCCTGCCTTCTGCTCGCCACCCTCACGCGCGAGCGCGGGGGCGACCTCGAGCGGTCGAACTGGCTGCTGAAGCAGGCTCGAAAGCTCACCGAGCGGCAGCACGAGCGCGGCCGCCGCATCCAGGTCGAGCAAGCGCTGGTCGACATGGCCCGCGGCGACCTCGACCGGGCGGAGAGCACGATTCGGCAGCTCATCGAGCGAGACCCCACCCACGGCCGCGCGTTCGCCGCC
>CAZZLC010000063.1:15453-33813 GCA_964655065.1 uncultured Enterobacteriaceae bacterium
CACGATTCGGCAGCTCATCGAGCGAGACCCCACCCACGGCCGCGCGTTCGCCGCCCTCGGTCACATCCTCGAGATGCGCGAGCAGTACATCCCCGCCCACGCGGAGTACCAGCGGGCGAAGGAGCGCACCTCGCAGAACAGCCTCGAGTGCCAGTACTACGACTATCTGCTGGCGAGGGTCCAGAAGATCATCGAGCTGCAGGCCTCCGGGCTGCTCGAGCCGACACCTCCGGCCCCTTCGGGCCCCGTGACGACCTCGACGCCCCCGCCGGGCAGCGAGCCGCCCTCGCGGGTCCTTCGGCGGGCGCACGAGGACGATGCGGAGACTCCGACGGCCGGGCCCGCTTCCGAGGCCACGCCGGCACCCGAGGCTCCGTCGGCCGAGGCCGCACCCGAGGCTCCAGCAGCCGAGGTCGCACCCGAGGCACCGCCGGCCGCGCCCGAGGCTCCGGCGACCGAGGCCGCACCCGAGGCTCCAGGCTCCGACGAGGCTCCGGCGGCCGAGGCTTCGGCACCCGACCACGCTCCCGCACCCGAGGCGACTCCGCCAACCGAGGCGCCGCCCGTTCAGACCGAGAGCGAAGCTCCGACCCCCGAGGCTGCCCAGAGCGGCGAAGTGTCGACCGAGGCGGCTGAGCCCCCTGCGCCCGACGCCCCGAGCGATCCGGCCGAGAGCACCGACCGTCCCGCCTGATCGCCTCAGCGCGCCAGCAGCGTCGCGATCTCCTCGACCTCCTCCGCGAGGTCGACGAGGGCTCGGTAGGCCAGCTCCGGGGTCAGCTGGCTCCGCTCCCACGCCGCTTCGTCGAGCGCGTGGGCGCACCGTTCACCGGCGTTGCCGACCTGCAGGGCGCTCACGGCCACGTCGGCGAGATGGACGAGATCCACGATCATCTGACGCTCGGCAGGTGCTTCGCTGGGCCGATGGTGAAACCGCGCCGCTGCGATCGCGGCTTCGGGCAACGACCACGCGGTCTGCAACCGGGCGCCGATCTCCCCGTGGTCGGCACCGAGCTGCTCCACCTCGACGAACCGGGACTCCACACCGCGGTTCTCGGTCTCGATGAGGATGCGCCGCGTGTCGCGAGGGCGCACCAGGTACAGCAGCAGGGCGCCGACGTCGTGCAGCACCCCCGGCACGAAGAGGTTGGGCGCCAGCCGACCGTGCACCGCCCTCGCCAGGTGGGTGGCCGCGAGTCCCACCGCGATCGAGTGACGCCAGAAGGCCCCCATGTCGACGAGGTGCTCGGGAATACCCCGAAACAGGTGGACCACCGCGCTCGCGGTCGCGACCTCGCGCAGCTGACGTCGGCCCAGCAGCATCACCGCGTGGGCCACCGACTCGATCCGCCGCCCCGTCGCCCGCTGGCCCGCGTTCACGAATTGGAGGATTCGCGCGGTCAAGGCCGGATCGACCCGCACCGTCGCCGCGATGCGATCGGCATTGGCGCTCGGCTCGGCGAGCATCCGGGTCAGCTGGTGGTAGGCGGCAGGGAACGAGCCCAGCGACGTCGCCCCTTCGCTGACCAGGTCGTCGACGTCGTCCACGTTCACGGACCTGGCCCACCGTTCCGACGCTCGCGAGGGCGTCCCGAACGCTGGCGGACCTGCCCCGAGAGTTCGTCCGGCAGGTCGCCGGTGAGCTGTCGAATCACCCTGACGAAGGGATGGTCCAGCGGGAGCTTCACCCACCACCGGCGCATCCTCTCGATCGTCTCGGATTCCTGTTCGCTCACGAACGGCCCATCGGACCTCCGCCCGTCTCCTTGAGTCGGGGCATCCCGCCGGGGCCTCGTCTTGATACGCTTCCGCCGGAGGTCAAGTGCGTTCGCTCTTTGTGATGGACCCGCTCGATCGCATCGTGGTCGGCGGCGACTCGACCTACGTGACGATGCGGGAGTGCACGGACCGCGGCTTCGACGTCTTCGTGTGCACACCCGACCAGCTCTACGCCCGCGACGGACAGGCCTTTGCCCGGGCCAACCCCGTGCGCACCGGGGCCACCGAGCCCTGGTTCGACGTGGGCGAGCCGACGGTGATCGGGCTCGGCGACGTCGACGTCGTGTGGATGCGCAAGGATCCGCCCTTCGACATGTCCTACATCTTCACGACGTACCTGCTCGACATGGCCCCTCCGAGCACCCTCGTCGTCAACGACCCGGCTGGACTCAAGCTGTTCAACGAGAAGATGTGGGTGGCTCGTCGTTGGCCCGAGTTCCAGCCCGAGACGTTGATCACCAACCACGTGGCCCAGCTCGAGGCGCACGTCCGGGAGCGCGACGGACTGACGGTGCTGAAGCCCTGGGACGGCAACGGGGGACGCGGTGTGCTCGTGACCCACGGCGGCGACCGCAACCTCCGCTCGATGATCGAGGTGCTCACCGGCGAAGGCCAGCACTACGTGATTGCCCAGGCCTTCGTGCCCGAGGTGGAGCAGGGCGACAAGCGCGTCCTGCTCTTCGACGGTGAGCCTGTCGGCGCGATGCTCCGCATCCCCATCGGTGAGGACCATCGGGCCAACATGCACGTGGGCGCTCGAGTCGAGGCTGTGGGTCTCGACGAGCGCGACCGGGCCATCTGCGACGCGCTCGCGCCGGAGCTGCGGCAGCACGGGCAGGTGTTCGTGGGCATCGACATCATCGGCGGCTTCCTGACCGAGATCAACGTGACGAGCCCCACGGGAATCCGAGAGATCAACCGACTCCACGGGACGAGGCTCGAGTCCGACCTGGTGGACGTCGTCATGGCGAAGGCCCAGGCGCGGAGGCACTCGTGACCACCGGCTGGCTGATGGCAGGCCTGGCGCTCGCCGGTCCGGAGACCGACCCCGACGCGGCAGCGCGCGCCCTCGACATGGAACCGGCGTTCCTCCGTGAGATCCAGGTGGGGCTCGAGAAGATCTACGAGCGCCGCTACGACGATGCCCTCGTCCACTTCACCGCCGCCGAGGAGCGCTACCCCGACACCGGGCTCGGAGCGATCTCGGAGACCGTGATCTGGCAGGCGCGAATGCTCGAGAACTACGACAACCGCCACGAGAAGGCGTACTGGGCGTCGTCGCGCCAGGCTCGCAAGGCCCTCGAGTCCGCGCTCGAGGCGCCGGGCAACGAGGCTTGGGAGAACCTCGCCTCGGCCGCCATCGTAGGCATGGAGTCCATCCACACCTTCCGCCAGAAGAAGTACCTGGGTGCCGTCTCGCTGGCGTTCACCGCCATGGGGCACATCGAGGCGGCCCGCCAGGCGGCTCCCGATTTCGTCGATCTGCGTCTCGCCGACGGGATGTACCTGTACTGGCGCACGATCATCACCCAGAAGAGCTCGATGATCCCGGACTTCGGCGACCATCGTGCCGAAGGCATCGCGGCCATGGAGGCGGTGGAGCAGCAAGGCGTGTTCATCCGGCCCCTGGCTACGCTGGCCCTTGCCTACACCTTCATGGAGGACGGGCAGTCCGATCAGGCCGAGGCGGCCTGCGAGCGCAACCGTAAGCGGTACCCGGACAACGTGATCAACAACGTTCTGCTCGCCATGGCCCAGGTGAAGCAGAAGAAGTACGACACCGCTCTCGCCACGCTCGACCGGGTCCACGAGGTCGACCCCCAGAACGTCTACGCGCTGTACTGGCGGGGCGTCGCGTTGCTCAAGCAGGACCGCTTCGCGGAAGCCCAGTCCACCTTCGAGCGATTCCTGGCCACCAAGCACCTGGAGAAGCACCAGGAAGCGTCCGCGAACTGGCGCCTCGGCATGCTCCACCAGGAGCAGGGTGAATACGAGGCGGCCGCCGAGCACTACCAGCGCGCCATCAAGGTCGATGGCCACAAGTCCTCGCGGGCGAGGCTCGACCAGCTGAAGGCCCGGCGCAAGTCCGGCGAGATCGACTACTGATCGAGCAGCGGAGGCACCCAGAGGAACTGGCCAGGTCGCAGCGTCTTGGCCGTGACGTCGTTCTGCTTCTCGATGGGGGCGGTGAGTCGCGCGTCGCCGTAGTAGCGGAACGCGATGTCGGACAGGGTGTCCCCCTTCGTCACGAGCACCCGGCCGCCCTGGACCCGCGAGTGGACCAGGACGTCGCTCCAGTCCACTTCGTGGACCTCCGGCAGCTCGAGCCAGGCCTCCTGGATCGCAGCGATCTCGCGATAGTCACGCAGCTCGCCTTCGGCGAAGGCAACACCGTTCTGCACACGAGCGGACAGCGTGTTGCTCACGTGAGGCACGACGCGGTCGGCCACGGTGTCGAGCGGGGTCGACGGCCGGTGCACGGGCCGCACCACCTCGAGCCCCGGTCGTAGGAACGGTGCGAGCGCCGGCGTACTCGACGCCGCGGCGGTGGGCAGCGGCGGTACCAGGGCCCAGGTCACCAGCGCAGTGGCGGTCACGCAGACGCCCATCGTCGCGAAGATCCAGCGTCGGACCTCTTTCTCGAGGCTCACCACCTTGTCGTGCAGCCCCTCGTTGTCCTGACGGAGGAGGAACGAGCGCTGCCGGGCAGCCACCGCGTCCTTGACGCCCGGTGGGGGAGAGCTCGGGGTCATGTCGCCGTCCGGGTCGACTGGAGGGAGCGAAGCCCCCAACCGGCGCTTGATGGCCTGTCTGAGCTTGTCGTCGACCGGCCAGCCGACGTCGCGGGCCGCGTCGAGAGCGCCCAGGGCGGAGGGAAAGCTCCCCAGCGCGACGTGGACCTTGGCGAGGAGCACGAGCGCCTCGCCGTCGTCGGGAGCGATCTGCAGGA
This sequence comes from uncultured Enterobacteriaceae bacterium, assembly GCA_964655065.1. Classification (GTDB taxonomy): domain Bacteria; phylum Myxococcota_A; class UBA796; order UBA796; genus DRPG01. The sequence goes on from CAZZLC010000063.1 coordinate 20,183, forward strand.
GCTCCTCGAGCATCTCCTGGGCGTCGCGCCAGCTCCGCTGTGCAACCGCGTACCAGGCCTCGTTGAAGAGGGCCGCGACCTGCTCCTCGTTCGACGGATCGTCGGCATACAGCGACCGGGGTGGGCGCTGTCCGAAGCGCGACTCCGGACCGAGACCGTGGCTGGGCAAGGGACCTCCCTGTCTCCGCCCCCAAAGACCCACGTGGTGGGCCACAGGGGCCTCTCAGCGGTGACGAGGCGGTAATCGGCGGCAACAGCTGAGGCTTGGCTCGCAACCGGCCCGAGAGGGTCCCGCGAAAGGCGAGCAGGATGTTAGCCAGCCCCATGGCCAGACACGTCATCGCCAAGCCCGACCGCTGGTCCCCCCGCGGCGAAGCCATCGCCGAGGGAGGCCCCGGCAAGCCGCTCTCCGTCTGGAGCGGGATCGTAGGGGAGCAGGCCGACATTCGCATCACCCACGTCGGGCACAACCGGGTCCAGGGTGAGTGGGTCTCGAGCGAGGAGCCCCACGAGCATCGCGTGGAGCCTCCGTGCCCCAAGTATCGGCGATGCGGCGGCTGCCCGTGGATGCACCTCGATGCCGAAGGCCAGGCCGAAGCGCGTCGCCGTCGGGTGAGCGAGACGCTCGCGGCGGCGGGCCTCGAGGTCGAGGTCGGCCCGCTCCATCCCTGCCCCGATGGCCTCGAGGGCTACCGTCACGTCGTCAAGGTCGGATTCGGACGCTCCGACCAGGGACGCATTCGCGTCGGGGCGTGGGCCCGCGGCAGCCGCGACATCGTACCCATCCCCGAGTGCCTCGCGGTGGCCCCCGTGCTGCGCAAGGTGATGGCGTCGCTCGCCCACCACACCATCGAGCTCGGCATCGAGCCCTACGACCCCGAGCAGAAGCGCGGCGTACTCCGGGCGGGCGTGCTCCGCGCCAGCCGGTCGACGGGCGAGGTGCTCGTCACCCTGGTCGCCGCCCGGCGCGAGCGCCGCCTGTCGGACCTCGCCGAAGAGATCGCACGCGGCAACAGCGAGATCGTAGGCATCTGGCTGCACCTCAACGCCGGCCCCGGCAACGCGATCTTCAGCCGCGACGGCGACGGCGTCGTGGGCGTCGCCCCGCTCGGCGGGCGCGAGGTGATCGAGGAGCGGCTCGGCGAAGTCACCTACCGCATCGGTCCCGGGGACTTCTTCCAGACCAACCCGAGCATGGCCGAGGTGCTCTATGCGCGGACCCTCGCCCGCCTCGACCTGCGCGATGGCGACGCGCTGATCGACCTCTACAGCGGGGTCGGCGGGCTCGCCCTGCCGGCGGCCAGGATCACCGGCTTCGCCCTGGGGGTCGAGGAGGTCGACGGTGCGGTGACCCGTGCCCGAGAGGCCGCCCGCGTCAACCGGGTCCCGGCCGAGTTCTTCGACTCCGACGTCGACGTCGCGCTGCAAGCCGAGCTGGCCGAGCGGTTCACCCAGGTCGGCGCCAAGGTGGTGGTCAATCCGGCCCGTCGAGGCCTCGAGCCTGGTGTGCTGGCCCACCTCGTGGCCCTCCATCCGACCCGCATCGCCTACATCTCCTGCAACGTGGGGGCGCTGGCCCGCGATCTCGCGGAGGCACGCGAGCTCGGGTTCGAGGTCGTGGGGTCGGTCGAGCTCTTCGACATGTTCCCCAACACGGCCCACGTCGAGGCGCTGACCATCCTCGAGCCGCGTGACGGCGGACCGCCCCCCAAGCGGCGCGCCCCGACCCGTCGGCTGGTCCGGCGTCGCTGACCCCGCGGCTAGACCCGCGCAGGCGGGTCGCCTATGGTGGGCGGGGAGGAGGTCGTGGTGTCGTACTGGTGGCTGCTCGCGCCGCTCGCGGGCGCCCAGGAGCCCGCGACGGAAGAGCCGGCGAGCGTCCTCGTGACGACATTGCAGACGCTGCCGACCACCCGGGACTGGCCCGAGGACGAGGTGCGGTCGCTGCAGGGTGCGCTCGTGTCGGCCTTCGCCCGACGGCACGATCTCGTCTCGCTCGACGAGGTCCCGCCCTTCGAGGTCCACGGCTACGGGCCCGAGCTGTACATGCAGAGCTGCCCGCCCGGACGCTACGCCGGGTGCGCGTTGGTGATCGGCCAGCGGGCTTCAGCCCCCTGGGCGGTGGGCGGCACGCTCGAGGAGATCGTCGAGCGTGACGGTTCCACATCGAAGATCCTGCGGGTCGCCATCGTGGACGTGACCCGCACCGTCGAGCTCGCCCGATTCAGCGTGGTGTGGCGTCCCGAGGATCAGTCCGCGATCGCCGAAGGCATCGTGCGCCTCTTCGACGAGCTCCGTCCCGAGGCGGGCGAGGCCCGAGACCTGCGCGAAGACGGCACGGGCGGGCTCGACCCGGCGGCGAGGGCGCGCGTCGCGGCGAGCCTCGAAGCCCTCGAGAACGAGCTCGGCGTGGCCATTGCGGGCGAGGTCACCGTCCGAGAGCCGGAGAAGGTGACGCGAGCCTCGCTGGACCGCTACCGCCGCCAGGAGGGCCCCACGCCGTGGGACCAGCTCGGCATGCGGGAGCGCGAGTACGTACGCTTCCGCAACTCGGGCGACGACCTCGAGACCTGGCGTCGCGCAGCCCGAGGGCGTAGGGGCCAGCTCATCGTGCGGGTCTCGGGGGGCATCAACGCGGGGCCCTGGCACCAGAACTCCGAGGGACAGCTGCTGCGCAGCGGGTTCACCCTCGAGCCCGTCCACGTCGTGCAGTACGTGGAGGCCGTTCCCTCCTCGTCCGCCACGGGCACCCTCGAGCTCGGCTTCGGCGTCCTGCCGTTCCTCGAGCTCTCGGCGACCGCGTCGCGTCGGTCGAGCCAGGCCACCCTGCTGCGCGACGAACAGGTCCAGGGGCAGGCGCAGATCCCCTCCGAGCCCGAGAGCTTCGGCTACGGCACCACGCAGTGGGGTGGACGCGTGACGGTGGCCCCGCTGCTGCTCCACCGGTTCGCCCGACCCGTCGCGGTGGTGGGCGTCTACGGCTGGCGAGGGCGCGCGGTGGGCGAGAGCGAGGAGTTCCCCCGCCTCGATGCACCCCGACTCACCGTGGCCGAGATGCTCGTCGGCGGGGAGGTCGACGCCACGCCGGAGCTCGGGTTCACGGCCCGGTTCGGGCTCGACGTACCGCTCGGCGGACGGTGGACGTCGACGTTCGAGTCGGGCTCGGGCCTCGAGGTGGTGCCTCGACCGTCGGGTGACCGTCCGCTCGGTTGGACGCTGCAGTTCGGCGTGCAGGTCCGAGCCACCGCCTTCCGGGGGAGGCGACCGTGAGCGATCTGGACGCCGTCGCGGAGCACTTGCGACACGCCGAGCGAATCCTCTTCGTCACGGGAGCCGGGCTGTCCGCAGACAGTGGACTGCCCACCTACCGTGGGGTGGGTGGGCTCTACGAGGACGCTGCCACCCCCGAGGGAATGACGATCGAGCAGGTGCTCTCGGGCGGCACGTTCGCGCGCGATCCGGCCCTGGTCTGGCAGCACCTCCTCCACATCGAGCAGGCGTGCCGCGGGGCGCGACCCAACCGTGGCCACGAGGTGATCGCAGCGCTCCAGGACCACGCCGAGGTCGTCGTGCTCACCCAGAACGTCGACGGGCTGCACCGGGACGCGGGGTCACGGGACGTCATCGAGATCCACGGGCACGTGCACCGGCTGTCGTGCACCGCCTGTAGCCACGCGAACGTCGTGGAGGACTACGCATCGCTCACCTTGGACGAAGGCGTGGCGCGCTGTCCGGAATGCGGGGGGGTCGTGCGTCCGGCGGTGGTCCTGTTCGACGAGTTCCTGCCCCCCGGCGCCATCAGCCGCCTCGAGGCCGAGCTCGACCGGGGCTTCGACGTCGTCTTGTCCGTTGGTACGTCGAGCGCCTTCCCCTACATCGCGGCTCCGGTCGTCCTGCAGGGCAGGGCCGGCCGGCCGTCGGTCGAGATCAACCCGGGTCGCACCGATGTCTCCGACCTCGTGACCTATCGCCTGGCTGGCCGAGCGGCCGCCGTCCTGGACGACCTGTGGCAGCGCTGCTCGGCTTGATCCTCACCCTGGCCGCGTCGGCCCAGGAGCCCGAGCCCACCGGGCTCGAGGCGTTCGCCCCCCGCGACCTGTTCCGCGCGGGCGAGTCGCCCACCCGCCGCTACTACAAGCGGATCCGCGAGCGCGACGGCGCGGTGAGCGGCCGGTATCGTTCCCGCCGCCGCGAGCGGTTCGCGCTGTGGTCGCTGCGCAGCGGGGTGGTCGTTCGCCTCGAAGAGCGCCAGCGTGCTGGCGTCATCGAGATTCGGCGATTCGATCCGATGGGCCAGCCCGTCACCACGGTTCGCACGCCCCGCCAGGGATGGCCTTCGGTCACGGTTCACCTGGTGCCGGAGCGCGAGATCGGGATCTCCGGCTGGGAGGAGCGATCCATCCCCGGAGGGAGCGTCGAGCTGCCGGTACCCCTCATCGAGGGCGACGGTGGCGTCGAGGCCTGGGTGCTCGGCGGCCGGCTCGAGGTGTGGCACGACCCCCGTCCCGCGGACGTGACGACCGACGCGTTCTGGCAGGGGTTGATCGTGGGCTGTGGCTGCGACCTCGTGGACCGCGTGGCCACCTGGGTCGACGGCCGCCCGGGGGTGAGGTTCCGGTTTGCCCGGGGCACCGACGTTCAGGAGCTCTGGGCCATCCCCTACGACGAACGCGGGGCCCGCGGCGTGTGGTTCGCGGGCTTTCATGCTCCCGATGTCGACGCGGCCAGCACGTCGTTACGGGTCGCACCCGGACGTGCGCTGATCGCGCTGGTCGACCTCGACGACCTCGACGACCTCGTGGCGTCCGAGGGGGACCCGTGATCGTGTGCGACGAACGCAATCCGCGCGCTCGAACCATGCGCGACGGTTTGCTGGAGCGCCTCCCCGAGGGCTGGCACGCGCCCGAGGGCATCGTGGTCGTCATCGGGGGAGACGGCTTCCTCCTCCGCACCATCGCCGAGCACGGGCGCGACTTCGCGTATCTGGGCCTCAACGCTGGTCACGTGGGGTTCCTCCTCAACGACGGAAGCGACGTCGCCAAGGTGGCAGAGGCCCTCGTCGCCGGACACTACCGCGCCCACACGTTCCCGCTCCTCGAGGCGCGCCTGACGCTCTCCGGCGGGGAGGAGCGCGTCTGCCGCGCCGTCAACGACGTGTACCTCGAGCGCATGACCGGGCAGGCGGCGCGACTCACCCTGACCATCAACGGCATCCTCGCCGTCGAGGGACTGGTGGCCGACGGACTCATCTTCGCGACCGCCCTCGGCTCGACGGCCTACAACTTCTCGGCCGGCGGACTGCCGGCGCACCCCGCGCTACGCGCGCTGCAGATCACGCCGATCTGCCCTCACCAACCTCGGCTCACCCCGTTCGCTCTGCCCTCCACCGCGCGCGCGGCGGTCGAAGTGGTCCACCACGAATGGCGTCCGGTCCGCGCGGTCACCGACGGTCGCGAAGTGGACAACGTCGTCGCAATGAGGGTCGGCCTCTCTGATCGCAACGTGCACCTGTGCTACCTGGACGACCATGACTTCATGCGCCAGATGCTCTCCAAGGTCCTGAGGCCCTGACGTGTGGATCTCTGTGCTCGCGACGGCGCACGCCACGGCCTGGGTGCTCGAGGGCAAGCGGCCGAGGGACGTGAACCGGGCGCTCCGGGCTGCCCGAGCCGCCAGCATCGTGCGGGCGGTCGCCTACGACGAGCGCGCCGTGTGCGTCGAGGTCGAGGACCCGCGACTCCGGGTGCGCAACCGCGTCGCTCGGCGGCTCGGAGGGCCGGTGGAGACGCGCTCCGACTGCGACTGGGGCTGGTTCCCCGAAGGCCGGGGGTGGGTCGCCGTGGTCGTCGAGCGACCCGCCGAGGGGTTGCTGCCCACGCTCGAGGGACTGGGATGGCCCTACTGGGACCTGCGCACCCAGAGCGAAGGCCCGATCCGCATCTGCGTCTCCGAGATGGTCGCGGGACCGAAGAACGAGCTCCGGGCCGTTCTCCGCGACGCGGGCCTCTCGGTGCGGGGGATTCGCGAGGTCGGCGGGTGCACCCGGGACCGCTGACTACGCGAACGACGGCAGCGCCACCAGCCTCGGGTCCGGCTCCGGGGCGCTGGGGGAGCGAATGTCCCCGACCAGCACGTGCACGGCATCCGGAAACGCCTCGAGGTACGTGTGAGCGTGCTTGGGCTCGTTCTCGAACGTCGCGACCACCGGGTGCCCGAGACTGGCGATCTCGTGCATCGCCTCCCGCTTGAACTCCGCGTCGTCGACTTCGGCCGAGGGCTTGACGTGCAAGACCGCCCGGCCTCGCAGCACCGGGAAGCCGTGACGGCCAAGCACGTCGAGCGTCGCCCGCCACATCGTGCGCGGTCGGGCCGTGAGGTAGTAGACGAGGCCGCCACGGTCCACGACCGCGCGGGTGAACTCGGGCGCGCCCGGGTTGGCGAAGTCGAGGGCGGCGTAGGTGTTGGTGAAGAAGCGGCGCCGCCAGAACCGTCGCAGGTCCGCGAAGAGCTCCGGGTCGGAGATCCCGCGTCGGAGCAGCGGAGTCTCGATCAGGAATCCGATCTCGTCGCGCCGCACGTCGGCCGCGGCAGCCCGGAACTCGGCATCGGGGTGGCCCGCCGCATAGTCCTGCAGGATCTGGTGCTGCCGGGCGCTGGTCGAGAGCGCGGTCGAGTCGAGATCGACGATGACGAGCCCGACCCGACCCGCCTCCCCGAGCGAGCGAACGCGGTCCAGGATCGGCGTGAGCGCGGGGTTGAGCTTCATTCGGAGGGTTCCCGTGCGCGGCGGGTCAGTCGGATGGCCAGCCCCCCTCCCGCGAAGGCCGCGGCGAGCGCGAGCACCGGGAGAGAGGTGGGACGTACCCACAGCCAGTACCACAACCAATCCCCGAGCGACGCGGGATGGGGTCCCCCGAGCTGGGTACGGCCCATCAGCTGTTCGAGGTCGTCGGCGTCCGGGGCCCGCAGGTCGAGTCGGAGGGCCCCGGCGACGTGAGGCACCACGGTGACGATCCGGTCCTCGGACAGGCGGAAGCGAAAGCCGAGCTGATCGTCCACGGAGGCAGGCTCTCCGGGCGGCACCGAGCCCTCGAAGAGGGCTGCGCGAACCGTCGGCTCGACGAACCGAAAGGTGTGCTCGTCGACCACGCCGAGACCCAGGGGCTCGTGACAGATCGCGAGCTGCCCGGGCGGTGCGGCAGCCCGCGGTGCGAGGGCGGTGGTGCAGTCTGCGTCGGGACCCACGGTCACGACATCTTCGACCTCCAGCTCGGGTCGCCAGCCCACCGGCAGCCTGAGCACGGCGCCCGGGGTCTCGATGGTGGCCTCGTAGGTCCCCGACGGAGGCAGCTCCCCGGCGAGCCCCGCCAGCACCCCCGCGAGGAGGTCGGCAGCCTCACGGGCGGCGCCGTCGGGGCCGCTCACTGCAACGTGCAGGTTTCCCCCCGCCACCTCGAGGGTGGCGCCTCGCAGCCCACGCGCGGGCCCTCCCGCCACCACGAAGGGCAGGTCGACGTAGGCCACGGATCGTGACTCGAGCCTCCGGAGCTCGGTAGCGGCGGCACCGGGGGCCCCGCCGATGGACACGACGTGATGCTCGAACACCGCAGCCCAGGCCTCGGCCTCGGTGACGGGGACCTGGACCGGAACCCACCAGGCGTCGAGCCGGAGGTCCGGACCCGGTCGCTGAAGGAGGACCTGCAGCGTGTCTGCGGACCATCGGACGAGCCGCCACGCCCCCTCGGGCAGCGTGAGGGCCACCTCCGCCCGGTCGAGGGTGAAGGTGGGCGTCGCTGCCGACGCCGAGAGCGCAACGATGAGGAGACCAACCATGACGGGTGAGTACCCGATCGCGATCCCAGGTTCCTCCGAGACCCGCCGTCGTGCACAGTCGGCAGCGGTAGGTCGGCACGAAACCAACGGCGTGGGGGAAACGTTAGGTCGAGTTCGACGGTCTGACGAGTACAGTCTTCCCCAAGAGGGACATCATGCCACAGCCTTTTCCCCACGGTCGACCCATCGTGGAATTTGTCGCCGAGACGTGCCTGCCCACGGAGCGCGGCCCGTATCGTGTGCGAGCCTACCGCGACCACGCCAGCGGCACCGAGCCGGTCGCGGTCATCTGGGGCGACGTCGAGGGTCGGCGTCACCTCCCCGTGCGGGTGCACGACGAGTGTGCGACCAGCGAGGTCTTCGGATCGCTCAAGTGCGACTGCCGAGACCAGCTCGACTATGCGCTCGACTTCATCCGCACCAACCCGAGCGGCGGCGTGGTCATCTACCTGCGTCAGGAAGGCCGTGGCATCGGGCTCGCGAACAAGATCGCCGCCTACGCACTACAGGAGCGTGGCCTCGACACCGTCGATGCCAACCGGGCGCTCGGCCTTCCCGATGATGCGCGCCGCTACGACGCAGCGGCCGCCATCCTGCGAGACCTCGACATCAACGACATCCTGCTGATGACCAACAACCCCCGCAAGATCGAGAAGCTGCGCGAGCTCGGCGTGCAGGTCGCGGGCCGGGTGGCCGTCGAGGTGGAGACGAACCCCCACAGCGAGGGCTACCTCAACGCCAAGGTCGAGCGCATGGGTCACGTCATCGACCTGCCGATGGCGTCGAAGTAGCTCTTCGCGCGGCAAGCACCGCCAGGAGCGTGAACCACGGCCCCACGACGGACGCCGGCGTCAGGCCGCAGCCTGTCGGCCGGCGAGGCGTCGGCGGCTCGCGCACCTCGGGCGGTGCCTGACACCCCGAAGCGGCCACTGCAGTCGCGGCCGAGAGCTCGTTGGTCGCCCCCGGGGTGGCGAAGCTGCGAACCACCCAGTCGTCCGACCCGTCGGTGTCCACCCCGTCGCGTCGGCGGGCCAGCACGTCGTCCTCGGCGGGGTCGCCCCAAGGGTCGTCCACGAAGCCCTGGTCGTCGACGATGCCGTCGGCGTTCCCTGGCTCCCCGTAGACGACGCTGTCGCGCAGCGCACCTTCACAGTCCACGAGTCTCAGCCCGTCGGTGCCGTCTCCATTCCCGAGGTCCAACTCGACGACGAGATCGGCCTCGTCGATGGCCGCTCCACCGACCACCAGGAACGGATCGACCCAGGCGCCCTCGGGGAGCACGACCGGCGCCTCGCGATCCGAACGAGTCGTCACCACGAGGGACCAACCGCCCACGTCGGTGGCCTCCGCTGCGTAGAGCTCGACCAGCTCGTGATCGGCGTCGACCCCCGCCGGATTGGGGAGCAGCTCGTTCAGCACGACGTCGCCGCCAGGCATGCAGCTCGTCGCACCGGGGTTGGCGGCTCCGGGCGTGGGCACGTCGAAGACCACGAAGTCGTGGGCGGAACGATCGGTGTCCACGCCGTCGGGCAAGCGGCCGAGGCTGGCCCCAGGAGCAGGGACAGGTCCGAGCGAGGTCGCGACGTCGCCAGAGTCGTCGACGAAGCCATCGGCGTTGGGGCCGCCATAGACGACGGTGTCGGCGACATGCCCTTCGCAGTCGACGAGCTGGACCGCATCGGCACTTCCCGAGCCAGCGTTGCCCAGCGTCGGTACGCCGTCGGTGGCCCCCAGGACCAGGTAGGCACCGGGCTCGAGGACCGTGGGCGGAAATCCGGGCCCCGAGGTCAGCGTGCGGGTTCCCGCGCGGATCGCCCACCCCGCGAGATCGGCGGGGCCCCCGCCGCCCACGTGAGCCAGCTCGACCCACTCCTGCCCGCTGTCCGCGCCGGGCGGGTCGGGCAGGAACTCGTTGATCACGATGTGGGTCCCTGAGGCGGGTGTGCAGGCCTGGGATGGCGTAGAAATCAGGTTCCAGAGTACGAACAGAGACATCAGAGCACCTCGCGCGCCAGAGGGCGCGCAGGTGGCTATCCCGGTCCGCGAAGCCCGCTCACTCGGTGGGTTCGATCACGATCGGCTCGGCGACGCTCGTGCCGTCGGCCATCACCTGGTGGATCACGAGCGCGACGTCGGGCGAGGCGCCGTCGGCGGCGCGATTGAAGGCGTAGACGGTGTTGTAGGTCTCGCCGACGTCCGGCACGTCGAAGACGAGGTCTCTGTCCGGCTGACCATTCCCCGGGGTCGTGTCGAGGTAGACCGTGATGGCCGCGGGGGCGAAGGTCACCGCCGCGGGCGGGGGATCACCGAAGGCGAGATCGGTGGCGAGGGCGACGTCGTTGTCGTCATCGCCGTCGTCGTCGGCCTGTCGCACGTCCACCGGTCCGACCCCCGCTGCGGCGTGGACCACGCGGAGACGCGTCTGCCCACCGAGCGCGTCGGGGTCCTCGCTCACCGCGAACAGCTGCAGGGCGAAGGGACCATTGTTGGCAGGGTTGACCCGGTCGAGCTGCGAGAGGAAGCCGATCGCCGCCACGCCCGTGCGCTGATTGGCCGGCAGGAGCAGCTGGTCGACGTCCAGCGTGGCGTTGCTCGGGCCCTGCCCCTCGACGGCGACGTCGAAGTCGTGGGGACCTGCGGGCAGGGTGACGTAAGCGGTGCCACTCGCGTAGGTGTCGTCGGGATCCGGGAGCGCCAACGTGGCGGCCGGGGTGGTGTCGCCGTCGACGAACACGTCGACCGCGGGCACCCCCTGGCCGAGGTGGATCACGCGGACGAAGGTGTCTGCGTCCACGTCGGTGTCCGTGTCGGTGTCGGTGTCCGAGTCGGCATCAGTGTCGGCATCGGCTTCGACGGCCGAGTCGGAGCTCGGATCGTCGCCGCCACAGGCCGCGAGGAACAGCAGGCCGAAGGCCGTGCGCACCATGGGAGTCCTCCTCTTCAGATGGGGCTGTATCCGAGGGGTTCTTCGACGATTGTTCGCCCGCGCTTTAGAACGGCGGCAGCCTGGGAGGGACGATGCCAAGAACAGCCTGGGCCGGGCTTGCCCTGGCCATTGCCGTCGCGTGTTCCGGGGACACCGCGACGACCGTCGACGACGAGACGGTCGAAGATGCCACCGAGGTCGCCCAGAACCGGATTGCCGGGACCTGGAAGGTCGAGTTGGTCGAGAAGCGTCAGCGGCGGTTCGCGATCATCGCCGCCGCACTGTCGGCCGAGCCCCTGCGCATGTCGGGAGTCGGCAAGCTCGACAAGGCCGAGCGCGATCTGTTCGACACCTGGCAGCGCAAGCGGGGCCGTGACGTGAGGGAGATGGAGAAGAAGCTCCGCTTGACCAAGGCTCGCTTCGTGATCGGGGACGGCCGGATCACCGTTCGAGTCGACAACGACGGGATCCCCGAGTCCTACGGTCCCGTCGACTACGAGATTCTCGAGGGCAGCGATCGGCGCACGGTGCTCCGCTTCGATCCGGGCATGGGCAACGGCTACGAGACCCACACCCTGCTGTGGACCGGGCCCGATGCGGCGACCGACCGCATCACGGCAAACGGTCGGGCGCTCATCGAGCTGCCGTGGAAGCGCGTGTCGGCGCCGGCTACTCCTCCGACTGCGGACTGAGTGCGCGCCGCGCCGCACTCTCCGCCGCGAGGCGCCCGCCGAGCAGACGGTAGACCGGCATCACGTCGGCCGCGTTGGCGATGACGCCCGCCGCCTTGTCCGCGGCGTTCATCACGCTCGGCAGATAGGGCCCGATCGAGTCGGAGACGGGCTTGATGTAGTCGGCGGTGTAGGTCGAGATGCGCTGGAACTGTGCGGTGAGCTGGTTCAACATCTCGGCCGCGCCGCGAAGGTCGCTCCCGCCGCCCGCCATCTGGCTGAGCCGCTCCATCTGCTGGCCGCCCTCGCTCGAGAGGAGCGTCGACAGCGCGTTACCACCCGCGAAGGCGGCGTTGTCGGCGAAGGGCAGCGCCACCTCGATGGTGCCGTAGTAGATCGCGAGGGCCTGACCAGTCGGCGACTGACGGAACGCGTCGGCCCGCTCGGCGAGGGTGCCGGGGTAGGCGTTGTAGGCCATGTAGGCGACGCCGAGCGCCTTGAGCACCGCGTCGTTGCGCTGCTGGTCGTCGGTCTCCAGCGCCTCGATCCCCTTGCCCTGGAACAGCTTGAAGGCCGTGGCGAGGCCAGTGACCACCGCGTAGCCCTTGTCGCCTGCATCGAGCAGCTTCGCCATCCAGATGATGTTGCCGATCTGCGGGTTGCCCTCGCCGATCTGGCGCGCGAGCTGGAGCTGCTCCTCGGTGGCCGCAGGCTCCAGCGCACGCATCGCATCGTCGGTCGACGTCCAGAGGTCGAACTGCGGCGAGTGCGGAACCGTGCCGTAGATGGCGCTCAGCATCTTCCAGGTCAGGGATTCTTCGTTGAACTCGTTCAGCGCTTCGTGGATTCGGGACATGGATTCCTCCCGCGGAAAGTACGGGCACCGCTAACCGCGAATCTCGGCCGCGGCTGACCGACAGCTCGTATTCCGGTGATTGGGTGCTTGTCGCAACGGGTACCGGCGGATGCGGGGTACCTCCACCGTCGTGCGGACTCGACAATCGGCAGTCGTCCGGTCACAAAGGGGACGGCCGCCCGACGCGGGGAGGGTGGTGTCGAGGGGCACGATGAGCGAGACGTCCGAAGCGCCGGAGCGCGTTGAACGGGAATTGCAGCGGTTTCCGGGTTCGTCCCTGACCGTTCGGGCCCTCCACTCGTTGTTCGGGGTGTTGCCCGGGGCGCCATTGCCCGAGGCCTGGGTCTCCGTCGAGCACGCCGCGCCCGGTCTCGACGAGCCCGGCGCCGACGAGGTGCGCTCCGCCCTGGCGGTTCCAGCGATCGAAGAAGTGCTCGACGTCGCGGCAGCCGTCGACTCGCGCGATCGGCCGGGCCTCGGCGGGCTAAGCGCGTTGCTCTCTGGTCTCTTCGGTGGCGGAACGCCCAGCGCGGATCCCCAGAGGAGCGACGCCTCGTTCAAGGCACGTGCGCTGGCCTTCGTGGTCGGTCGACTCGAGGCGGAACCGGCGGAGCCTGCCCTGCGCCCGCTCCTGCTGTACTACGCGGTCGCCGAGGTCGCGGTTCCGCTCACTGACGAAGCGCTGGCCTCGTCCGGATCGATCGTCGCGACGCTCGCGGCCTCGGACCGACGCCGCGACTGGAAGCGGCTGAAGCGGGCCGTCGGCAAGGCCGGAGTGGAGGTCGCTCGGGAGGCCCTGCCCATTCTGGTGCCCGAGCTGGATCGACTGGTCGTCGAGGTCGCTCCTCACGCCAAGGCATTGCTGCAGCAGGTCGAGAGCGTCCTCCCGGCGCTGAGCGCGAGCTCCACGGTGGCTGCGGTCGGACTCGACGCGCTGGATGCGTACCGCTGGCTCACGGCCCGACTCGTGCTGGAGCGCGAGCTCGCGCACCGAGGCCTGCTCCCCGGGCCCGCCGAGTCGCCAGCCGCTCCGCCCTCCCCGGAGGCCCGCCGGGTTCCTGGACCGACGATCGCGCCGATGCCGGGGGCTCCGTTCGCCGACGATCCCTCGAGCGCCGCGACCGCAGCACCGGGTACCGAGCCCGCCAATCCCTTCGCCGACCCACCTGCGGCCGCCGAGGTCGCCCCGAGGAGCCCCGCCCCGGCCAACCCCTTCGCCGAGCCCGCGGCGCCCAGCCCCGCTCCGGCCAACCCCTTCGCCGAGCCCGCGGCGCCCAGCCCCGCTCCGGCCAGCCCCTTCGCCGAGCCCGCGGCGCCCAGCCCCGCTCCGGCCAACCCCTTCGCC
>CAZZLC010000064.1:0-33746 GCA_964655065.1 uncultured Enterobacteriaceae bacterium
TCCAGCTCACCGACGTCCACGGCACGATCCTGGGTGCGGCGTCGATCGGGGGTGCCAGAACCTCGCTCGACACCGTGGCTGCCGGACGGGCTCAGTGGCTCTCCTACTACCGGCCGGTTCAGGCGACGCGGCTGCTGCGGCGAAGAGCTCGCACCCCGGCCGAACGTGACCGACTCGACGCGCTGCAGTTCCGACGGTTCGGCGTCGTGCAGGGCGACGACAAGCTCGTCGTCGAGAAACGGGAGGGAGCGACGCCCCGTCTGTACGCTCTGGACGACGACCCCCGCGAGACGAAGAACCTGGCGAGTGCGCGCCCCGAGCGCGTGGCCACGTTGATGCACGCGCTCAGGGACGACGCCCTCGACGTGGGCTCGGCCTCCGCCGAGGTCGACGCAGAGACGAAGGCAGCCCTGGAGGCGCTCGGCTACCTCGAGTGACGCGTGGAGGTCTCCCGAGGCCGAGGAAGTCCGAACCTCTTCCTGCGCTCCCACAGCGTCTTGCGGCTGATTCCCAGCTTCTGCGCGATCTCCGTCTCCGACAGGCGCTGCTGGTGGGACTCGACGAACCGCCGGAAGTATCCGGCGAGCGAGGTGTCGTCGGGCGCCGATGGGTCCACCGCCTCCGGGAGTCCCAGGTGTTCGGCCTCGATGGGCCCGTCGTCGTGCAGGATCAACGCTCGCTCTAGCGCGTTCTCGAGCTCCCGCACGTTGCCCGGCCAGTCGTAGGCCTCGATGGCCTCGATGGCCTCGATGCTCAGCTCGACCGGGTCGCGCCCCATGCGCCGACACGCTGCCGCGAGGAGCGTGCTCGCGAGGCGGAGCCGATCCTCGCCGCGGTCCCGCAGCGGGGGCAGCGCGATCTCCATCACCGAGAGCCGGTGGAACAGATCGCGTCGGAAGCCACCTTGCTCCACCATCGAGCGGAGGTCGCGGTTGGTCGCACCGATGATCCGCACGTCGACGGGCACCGCGCGGCTCGCCCCGACCGGCCTCACCGAGCGGTCCTGGAGCACCCGCAGCAACCTCGCCTGGGCCGAGGGGTCGGTCTCGCCGACCTCGTCGAGAAAGATCGTCCCCCCCTGCGCAGCCCGGAACAGCCCTTTCTTGGCCGAGCTCGCGCCGGTGAACGCACCTCGCTCGTGCCCGAACAGCTCCGACTCGAACAGCGCCTCGGGAATCGCCGCACAGTTCACCGGCACGAACGGCCCCGTCCGGCGGGGGCTCCCCTCGTGGATGGCGCGCGCCACGAGCTCCTTGCCGGTCCCGCTCGCTCCGAGCACGAGCACGGTTGCGTCGGTGGGGGCCACCTTGGTGATGCGGCGCAGCACCTCCTGCATGGGCGCCGAGACTCCCACGATGCCACGGGTGTCCCAGTGCCGCGAGACCTCGCGACGCAGAGCCTCGGTGCTGCGCGAGTCCCTGGCCTTGGCCAGCGTGCGCTGCACGACGAGCACGAGCTCCTCGGGATCGAAGGGCTTCGTGAGGTAGTCGACGGCCCCGCGCTGCATCGCCTGCACCGCCGAGCGAATGGACCCGAACGCGGTCATCACGACCACCGGAACGCCCTGAATCTCGTCGAGGAGTACGTCGCCACTGGGCCCAGGGAGGCGGAGATCGGTGAGCACGAGGTCGTAGGTCTCGGGGCCCGCCTCGCGGGCCGAGGGGACGTCCCCCACGAGCATCACCTCGTAGCCCTCGCGCTCGAGCACTCGCCCGACCTCGTTTCGGATCACCGCCTCGTCCTCGACCACCAAGACCCGACTCACGGCCCGCCTCCGTCGAACGCAGGCAAGGTCACCGTGAAGCACGTGCGTTCGTCCGCGCGCTCGGTCGTGAGCGATCCCCGGTGCGCCTGAACGATGCGCCAGCACACGGCAAGTCCGAGGCCCGTGCCCTCCCCCACCGCCTTGGTGGTCACGAAAGGCTCGAACAGGGTGTCCTTCACGGCGTCGTCGACACCCGGGCCCTCGTCGAGCACGTCGATGCGCACCCGATCCCCCTGCGACCGGCTTCGCACCACGATCGGCGCGCCCTGGGGCGAGGCGTGCGCCGCGTTGGTCAGAAGGTTCACGAAGACCTGCACCAGCGGCCCCGACGACCCCTGGACCATCGCGTCGTCGACGTCGAGGTTCAGGGGGTGATCGCGGAGCTCCGGCACGAGTCTCGCCAAGGTCTGGACCTCGTGGACGAGCTCCCTCACGGAAAGCGGCGCAGGCGACCCGTCGGGGGTCCGGCTGTGTTGGAGCAACGTGCGAACGATCGCCTCGATGCGATGCCCCTCGCGGGTGAGCGCCTCCAGCCGACCGACGTGGTCGGGATCGTCGAGCTCACGCCGAAGGTTCTCCGCGAGCAGGAGCATCCCCACGAGGGGATTGCGGACCTCGTGAGCCACCCCGGCCGCCATTCGTCCTACGCTCGCGAGTCGGGCGCGGTGCTCGACCTCCGCCTGGAGCGCACGTTGCTCGCTCCGGTCCGTGATCAGCACGAGGCGAGTGCCGTCGGGCAGCGTCCGCGATCGCACCACCAGCGCGCGCTGCCCCGAGGGCAGCTTCACGAGGTGCTCTCCGGCCTCCGCGAGGAGTTCCGGGAGGGGCCGCGGTAGCTGATCGAGCCTCGCGCCCACCACTTCCTCTGCCCCAAAGCCCGTGATCGCGTGCGCAGTGGGGTTCCAGAGGCGAACCTCGCCTTCACGGTCCGCCACCACCACGCCATCCGGGAGATCGCGGAGCAGGCTGCGGAGCCACGCTCGCACGCGCGCCTCGGGACCCCCGCGCTCCTCGATCGCACGGAGCTGCACGTCCATCAGCACGTCCTCGCCGATGTCGGGCTCGTGCACCGCCGCGCGGGCGAGCAGGGGACCGACCAGTCCGGAGAGCTGCCGTTCCACGACCTGCATTACGTTCCGCAGCCGATCTGGACGACGTTCCTCGCTCGCCACCCCAACGCTCCGGCATGCGCGGTCCAGCTCGGCTGCCGCCAGCTCCGGACCGACCTGCCGCGCGATGCGCTCCTCGAGAGCACCGAGGGTTGCGGGAGGGCGCCCGAAACCTCGCCGCAGCTGGGCCGCCACCGACGCTCGCTGCTCGTCTGGCCGCTGTGCGGTCAGCACCGAGACGACCACGAGCCCGATTACGTTCACGACCAGGCACTCCACCAGGCCCTCGGTGGCTTCGCCGGGAGGCAGCCCGTCCAGCAGGGGCCACCCCACGAGCGCCACCACGCCCCCGAGACCGAGCCCGAGCCCGGCGAAGAAGCCCGCCGAGGTCGCCCGGCGCCAGAACAGCGTCGCAAACACACCAGGACCGAGCTGGGCCACCACCGCGAACGACACGAGCCCGAGATCGACGAGCGGAACGAGCCGCGAGAGGAAGGCGTCGGCCACCAGTCCCAGCGCCACGATGGCCACCGTCACGGATTGGCGGGTTCGTCGCAGCGAGGCGTGGGACATCTCGGTGCGGCTCCGCAGCGGCAGCGCGAGGTGCGTGACCACCATCCCCGACAAGGCCAACGTCGAGACGAGCACCATGGCCGAGGAGGCCGAGACCCCGCCGATGAACCCGATCATGCGGAGAACGGGATCGTCGGTCCACGTGAGCACGTAGAGATCGGGCTGACTAGTCGGGCTCGCAGCTCGTCCCGCCTCGAGCAGCACCGGGACGGGGAGCAGGAAGACGAGCAGCAGCGCAGGCAACACCCAGATCACGTGACGCCACGCGCTCCGCGGCGCCTGGGTCGCGAAGGCGACGTGGAACTGCCGCGGAAGCAGGAAGGCCCCGAGGAAGGAGATCACGACGAGGTTGCCGAAGATGGGGTCGCCGAGCGGAGCGAGCAGCGCGTCGGCGGCGTCGGGGTTCGCTGCGAAGTGAGCTCGGAACCCGCCGAGTCCCCCGAAGACGCCGAACAGCGCCGCGAGCCCGACCACGACCGTCGCCACGATCTTCACGCCGCTCTCCACCACCAGCATGGTGACGAGGCCCGGTCGCCGGTCCCACGGCGCGGCGTAGCGAACGCCGAGCAGCGCCGCGAACAGCCCGAGCAGCGCCGCGTAGACGGGGCCCACGAACGGCACGGACCCGTGAAGCACCTCGGCCGCACCCTCGAGCGCACGGAGCTGCAACGACAGATACGGGAGCAGTCCTGCGAGCAGGATCGTCGTGACGGTGGGACCCGCCAGGGGATGGGTGAAGCGGAAGGCGAGCACGTCGGCAACCGAGGCGAGGCGCTGCTCGCGGACGAGCTCGGCGAGCGGCCACCACAGGATCGGGATGGCGAGGCACGAAAGGACGACCCCGAGATAGAAGCCGAGGATGGCGTAGCCGTGATCGGCGGCGTACCCGACCCCCCCGTACAGGGTGAACGATGTGGCATAGACGCCGAGGGCGAGCCCGAGCGACAACGGGTGCTCGCCGATGCGCGCAGCGAGGCCGCCTCGGTCCGCCCAGTCGGACACCACGATCAGGCTCGTGAGGTAGAGCACGACCAGCCCCACTCCGAGCAGCCCGTTCACCGGTCCTCCGTGTCAGTGGGGTCGGTCCACGCGAGCGCCACCCACCCCGCGAGCACGACCAGCCCCGCCCACAAGACGTAGGGACCGAGCACACCGAGCGAGCCGGTGGCCCACCCGCCACGGCTCCGTCCGAGAACGAGGAACCCGGCCGCGACGTTCACCACCACGATGAGCCAGCGTCGGTCGTCGGAGCGCGCCACCGGGCGAGTGTACCGCATGGCGGCCTGTCGCGGAAATGCCCTCCCGCCGTCGACCCACGGGCCTCAGAAGAACCCGTCGTCGTCCTCGGGTCCGCGCTCCACGAGCCCGAGCGCCTTGCCGAAGGCGTCGAGCCTGGCGACCTCCGCCGGCTTGCTTCCGCCGGCCACGACCCCTCGCTTCGCCGCGAGCAGCTCCTTGGCCGCCTCGGTCCGCCCGAGCACGACCCACGCCGCGACCACCGGCTCCACCTGACCGAGCCACGCCCGCACCGAGCTCGGCTGTCGACCGTCGAATGGCGCGAGCAGAGGCTCCGCGCCTTCGCGGTCCGCAAACCAACCTCGCGCGACCTCCGCGATCTCGCTCGCGATGTCGTCCACGTCGTCGTCGAGGTCCCAGTGGTCCCCGACACGCTCCGTCAGGAGACAGTCCTGCACCCGCACGCGCTCGAGGTCGAGGTCCACCTCGGGGAGCCCGGTGAGTCCGGCCCCCAGGTTCACGTAGGCCTGACAGCCTCGGTTCTGGCTCCCCTGGGTGAGCTGCACCCCGACCACGTGGACGACCCCCAGGGGCTCGCCCGGCAGGGTCGCTCGCAGCCACGATCCGCGCTTCCGAAACCGCCGATCCTTCAGCTCACGGTGCAGGGCCGTCGTCAAGGCCCGGGCACGCTGTTCACAGACCGATCCGCCCAC
Organism: uncultured Enterobacteriaceae bacterium; assembly: GCA_964655065.1. Lineage (GTDB taxonomy): Bacteria > Myxococcota_A > UBA796 > UBA796 > DRPG01. The sequence goes on from CAZZLC010000064.1 coordinate 5,397, forward strand.
CGCCGCTCCTCGTCGAGCGACTACCGTAAGACGCGTCCCCCGAGTCTGCCGCGCGAGGTTTCCAACCCGCTCTGTGACTGCCCGGCGACCGCTGACACCTCAGCGTGACAAACCGTTCCGGACCATCGGTCAGTTTGAGCTTAAGGTGATCTCATGGACATCCATCTCTGGTTTCGAACGTTGTGGGACGTGCTGCAGGTCGACGAAGAGGCCTGCTTGACCCTCATCGAGGCCGTGGCGGGCTCGCGTGAGATCGTGGTCTCCCTCGTCGGGGGCGAGCTGAACGCACTCGATGCACTGAGTTACGCGCGCACGTTGGTCGACCTGGGCCGGCTCCAGGAGGCCGAAGAGGTCTTCCGGCTCGTGCTGCAGGTCGCCTTCGGCGGATAGTCAGGCGGCATCTCGCGTGGGGCCCTCCGCGGCCTCGTCGACCTTCGGCTCGGGGACCCACCGGCCGAAGATCGCACCGACGCCCAGCGCGCCGAGCCCGGCCGCCCAGGCGTTGCCGAGGTAGCCGTACTCGACGTAGGTCCATCCCGCGAACGCTGCGCCGAGCGCGAAGCCCACCTGGCTGAAGGCCATGGACAGGCTCATGAGCGAGCCGCGCTGGCCGCGCTCGACCATGGCGGTGAGCAGTGCGTTGTAGGGGCTGATCCGCATCGCGACCACCGCCATGATCACGAAGAAGAGGGCGTAGATGAGCGGGAAGCTCGGTACCAGAGGCGTCACGAACATGAGAACGGCCAGCGCCACGCTGCCCACGACCACGAGGCCCTTGCGGCCCACGCGATCCGAGAGCCGTCCCGCCACCGGCCCGAACGTCGCGTTTGCCAGTCCTCCGACCAAGAACAAGCTCGCCACCGCGTCGGGACTCGCGCCGAACGTCTCCTCGAGCCAGACGGGCTGGTAGACGATGAAGCTCGACACCGACAGCATCATCAACACGCCCGCGGCGGCCACCGCCCGGACGTCGGACCGAGCGAGCAGCGAGGTGTAGCTGCCGATGGCTTCGCGCAGGCCGAAGTGGCCCCGGGCGCTCGTGGGAGCCGCGGGCAGCGTCGTCATGGTGAGACCAAACGCGGCGAGCATGACGATGCCGAAGCTCACGAAGGTGGACTGGAACCCGAAGCGACCCGCGAGCGCCGCGCCAATCGGGATGCCCAGGATCTGACCGAACGCCATTCCGGACATGACGACCCCCATGGCCGCGCCGCGACGCTGGTACGGCACCACGTCACCGACGTAGGCGACCGCGGCGCCGGCCAGGATGCCCGACGACGCCCCCGCGAGAAACCGCAGCCCGAGGAGCGAGGCGAAGTCGGCCGCTAGGCCGTGCAGCAGCAACACCACCGCCATGACCAGCGACCCGACGCGCAGGATGGTGCGGCGCCCGACCCGGTCGGAGACCGGTCCGGCGAGGATCGCGAAGAGCGCGGTGCCGACCGCGTAGCCCGTGACCAGCAGGCCCAGGTGCTCGGGGGCGACCGCGAGCTGCTCGCCAATGCGGGGAAGCACGGGGGCGACCACCAGGAACTGGCTCGACTGGGTGAACAGCGTCAGCCAGAGCGTGACGAGGACGAGAACGTGTTGCACGTGTCCTCCGTACCTTCTCCCCGGACCCGGCGAATCAACCGCCGCGCAGGATTCGCTCGATCTCGACCAACAGCTCGTCCACCCGGAACGGCTTGTCGATGCGCGGAATGCTGGGGTCGAGTCCGTGGCGCTCGATGGCGTCGCCCGCGTGGCCAGAGACGAAGAGTGCCGGCAACTCTGGACGCCGGCTCCGGAAGGCGGCCACGATCCCCGGCCCCGAGCCGTCGGGCATCACGACGTCGCTCACGACGAGATCGATGGGCTCGTCGAGGTGGGCCATCGCCTCCGTCCGGCCCCCCGCGACGAGCACCTCGTGGCCGGCCTGCCGGAGCACACAGCTGATGACCTGCCGCAGATCGTCCTCGTCCTCGACGAGCAGGATTCGCCCTCGAGTCCTGGCCGTACGGGCAGCCGCGGCCGGCGGCGTCCCTGCCGCGGGTGGTCCCTCGGCGAGCGGCAACCACAGCTCGAAGGTCGTTCCCTGATCGGGCTCGGTCGAGAGCTCCACGTGGCCGCGGTGCCGGGTGACGATGCCGTAGACGGTGAACAGCCCGAGCCCGGTCCCTCGCGAGGGGTCCTTCGTGGTGTAGAAGGGCTCGAACACCCGAGCCGCGACCTCGTCCGACATGCCACGGCCGGTGTCGGCGACGGTGAGCCGCGCCGCAGGCAGGTCCACCCTGGCGTGTCGGGGAGGCACGCCACGGTCTATCGCCAGCACGAGGCGCCCTCCGCCCGGCATCGCGTCGCGAGCGTTGGCGACGAGGTTGAGGAGGATCTGGTCGATGGCGCTCCGCTGGATCTGCACCCAGGTGGGCGCAAGCGGGATGGAGGCCTCGATCACGACGTCCTCGCCGATGAGGCGCTGGAGCAGGGGCTCGAGCTCGCGCACCGCCGACGACAGGTCGCAGGTCTCCCGGGCGGGCACCGGCTTGCGGTTGAAGGCCACGAGCTGGGCGGTGAGGGCCATGGCCCGGTCGGTGGCGCGACTCACCGCCTCGAGGTGGGGACGCGAGACGTGGGCCTCCTCGACCTGGCGGAGCCCGAGATCGGCGTGATTCGAGATGATGGTCAGCAGGTTGCTGAAGTCGTGGGCAATCCCCCCGGCTAGCCGCCCCAGAGCCTCGAGGCGCTGGCTCTGACGGATGCGGTCGGCGAGCACGGCCCGCTCGCGCATCTGCCGGTCGCGCTGACGCTGGGCGCGGAGGATCGGGGCGAGCTGGGCAGCGGCCTCGGCGAGTAGCTCGAGGGCGTGGTCGTACGAGGCCCCTTCCTCCCCCTCGGGCCGCGCGAGCACGAGCTGCCCGATGCGACCGGTCTGCCCGCCGATGGGGGTGGCCATCGCCTCACCGAGCGCCGCAAACGGGGGAACCGCCCCGCGGTCGAGCTTTCGCAGGTCGATAGTCGCGGTGTGGTCTGGCAAGTTCGCCCACCAAGACCCCCGTGGCCACACGAACGTCCGCCGGTCGTTCGTGCTGCACACCAGGTCGTCGGCATGATCGACGACCCCGAGGAACCCGGCCCGGCTCCCGAGCGCCGCGCAGATGACTTCGATGGCGCGACCGCGCGTTCGGCCCGCGGGCGACGTGACCATCACCTTGGCCAGGTCCTGGACGAGGTCCCGGGCCGTGCGCGCTCGCCGCGTCTCCGTGATGTCGCGGTTCACGGCGACGGCGGCGATGGGAAGGCCCTGTGCGTCGGTGATCACGTTCACGACCGAGGCCACGAACACGCTGTTGCCACTGCGCGTCTTCTGGACGACCTCGCCGGTCCACACGCCCTCGAGACGGAAACGCTCGAGCACGCCCTCGGGGCACTCTCCGAGGTAGGTGGTCGGGATCGCCTCGGCGACCACTCGGCCGACGAGCTCGTCGTGGCTCCAGCCGTAGAGCTCCTCCGCGGCCCGGTTCACCTCGCGGATCGCGAAGTCCAGGTCGGTGACCACGATCGCGTCGCTCGTCGCGTCGAACACGGCCCGGAGCATGGGCGAGGGCAGTCCTGCTCCGTACGTTCCCGAGGGACGCCCTGCCGCTCCCCCTCGGGGGGCGTCGTCGATCTGGTCGTCTGCCATGGTGACAGGTAACGGTGAGCGCGCCGCGCGCGTCAGGGACGATCGACGGGTGGCCTGAAGATCGCCACCAGCGTGGCCGCGAAGAGGCTCTTCGCCACCGCACCCCAGGCGTAGGGCGTGGCGGCCGCGAGCAACAGCGAGTTCTCGTCGACGAAGCTGGCGAGCACACCGAGGCCGACCGCGAAGATGCCGACGTGACCCACGATCCCCGCGACCCACAGCTGGAGCCAGCCATTCCGCCGGGACAGCGCCGCCGCGAGCAGGGCTCCGGGGATCAGGCCCACCAGGTAGCCGAGCTGCTGCTCGGGCTGGAGTCCGAGCCCCATCGGGTCGAGGCCGGACCAGGGCAGCTGGCCGAAGAACACGAGCCCGACGTAGGCCGCCGCAGTCACGATCCCGAGGCCGACCCCGCCGAGCAGGGCCACGAGAACCAACGCGAAGCTCAGCAGCGAGGTCTCGGGCCCGAGGAACGTGAGCGGAATCTGGGCGCTGTACGCGAGCAGGCCGAGGCCCGCGGCGAACGCGACAATTGATCGGAACAGCTGGTAGGTGGGTGACACGGCGCCCTTCTATCGCGTTCGGTGGGGCTGGCCTCCCCCACCGCCGCTTCCGTACAATATGGCCTGAACGACAACGACGGATCGGAGGAAGCCTATGTGGCTCGTCGTCGCCCTGTCCGCGCAGGCCCACGTGCCGAACAGCGAGGTGCTCGAGACGGTCCAGCGGCGGGTGCTGCCCACCCGACGTCGCACGCCCTGGGTCGTCCAGCCGGTCGGCGACCGCGGTCTCGTCGCCTACACCGAGGAGCGTGGGGTCCTGGTGGCCCGTCGCTACGACACCGAGCTCTCCCTGCGGTGGTCGATCGCCCTGCCCGAGGCAGTTCGTGACGCCCCCGTCGAGACCACGTTCGCAAGCGACGCATCGTGGGCGGTCTTTCAGAACAAGGCGCTGGCGGTGGTGACCCGCCACGCCATCGACGAGGGCACCGCGAAGGCGTGGGTGGTTCCGCTCCAGAACCGGAGACGCCGGGTCGTCGACTTCGAGACGGTGGGCCGTGACGCCTGGCTCGTCACCGTCGACGGCAGCAGCGATGACGACGGCGCGCTCTGGCACATCGACCTCGACTCCGGGATCTCTCGGTCCGCAACCCTCCCACCAGCCGACCAGTCCATCGGGCTCCAGCGCCTCACCGCCCAGCCCTCGCGCGGCTGGGTCGACGTGTCCTACCGAACCGAGGTCGACGGTCGCTTCACGCAGCACGTCGCGGTGGCCCGTCGCGGGCGCGTGGTCAACGACATCGTGCTGCAGCTGCCCGGGCTCAACCTGCTCGACGTCCAGCGCCAGTTCCTCGACGACGGCAACCAGCTCGTGGTCGGCACCTATGCCGACGAGGACCGAGGCACGCGCGCCCAGGGCTTCTACACCTCGCGACACGACCGGTCGGGCCGGCTGCTCTACACGGCCACCCACAGCTTCACGACGCTCGGCCACTTCTTCGACGACCTGCCCCCCGGGCGCCGGGCACAGCGTCTGCGACAGGCCGACGAGCGCGGTGCTCGGGGCCGGGACCTCGACATCGACGTGCGCTTTGCGACCCACGACGTGCAGCAGCACGAAGGCCAGCTCGTGATGAGCGGAGAGGTCTACGTCCCTCGGGTCGGCACGATCCCCCGGGCCGTGGTCGTGAGCGTGGACGGGGGCCTGCAGACCTGGTCCTTCGACACGACCGACGGCTACTGGTTCACCCAGGCGGTGGTCGCCGCCTTCGAGCCCGACGGGGCCCTCGCCTGGGACGCCTCGCTGCCCATGCGCAACGTCGGAGGCGCCAGCCTCGAGCGGCACCTCCGGGTCGGCCTGCAGGGCGACGTGGCGACGTTGGCCTATGCCAAGGGTGACACGCTGGTCTCCCGGGTGTTCGAGGGAGGAGAGCAGGTGGAGGAGCGCTCGCAGCGAGCGCTGGTACCCGTCGACCGCAACGGAGTGCGCCGGAACCCGATGACCGTGGAGCCGTGGTTCGACAACCAGTGGCTCGCCTTTGGCCCACAGCGCCTGGTCACCGGCGGACGTCACTTCGTGATGGAGCGCCTGCGGACGCTGCCCGCCCGCCCCGTCGACGACGGCGCCCCGCCGAAGGCGACGCTCCGCCCCGTCCCGTCGAACTGACTACCGGGTGAGGGCGACCTCGAGCGTCACGAACTGGAGGCGGCCGTCGGCCAGCCCCTGGCTGTCGAAGTAGGCTGTCGCATCGTCGGCAGCGACGTCGTCGGCGACTTCGGTCGCCACGACTGCAGGATCGCCACAGGAAGGCTCAGCAACGGTCCGCCACGACCTCCGCGAGCGCCAGGCACGCGGTGAGGCCCGGCGACTCGATCCCGTAGAGCACGGTGACCCCAGGGACTCCGTGATCGTCGGGGGTCCGCACCACGAAGTCGGCCGCGGGCTCGCCCGGCCCCACGATCTTGGGCCGAACCCCGGCATAGGAGGCAACGAGCGCCTCGTCGGGAAGGCCTGGCCAATAGGCGCGCACCGCAGCCTCGAAGACCTCGCGCCGATGGCCGCGGGGCGTGTAGTCGACGGCCTCGACCCACTCGACGTCGGGCCCGAAGCGCACGCGACCCGCGAGATCGACCGTGGCGTGGATGCCGAGGCCGCCGGGCTCGGGCACCGGATAGACGAGCCGCCGGAACGGCGGTGGGCAGCCGGTCAGCGCATAGTAGGTGCCCTTGGCGTAGCGGGTGGGCTCGCGGGGCACGTCGGGCAGGCAGGGCCGCACGAGCGCGGGCGATCCGAGCCCGGCCGCCACCACCACGTGGGCAGCGAGGATGCGGTCGTCGTCGACTCGGAGCGCGACCCCCGACGGACCGGGCTCGAGACCGTGAACCTTGGCGCCCAGCACCACCAGGCCGCCCGCGCCGACGAGGTCGGCCTCGAGCCCCTGCATCAGCCCGTGGCTGTCGATGATGCCGCTGCTCGGGGACCACAGGGCAGCGACGCAGCGCACCTCGGGCTCCCGCTTGCAGGCCTCGGACCCGTCGACCAGGACGAGGTCGTCGACCCCGCAGGCGGCGGCATTGCCCCGAATGGCCTCGAGCACGGCGACCTGTGCCTCGGTGGTCGCCACCACGAGCTTGCCGGTGCGGCGGTGGGGTACGTCGGCGGCCTTCGCCCACGCATAGAGCAGGTCACGACCTCGCACGCAGCTCCACGCCTTGAGCGAGCCGGGCGGGTAGTGCAGCCCCGCGTGGATCACCTCGCTGTTGCGCGACGAGACCCCAGTGCCGATGCGGTCCTCCGCCTCGAGCACGATCACGTCGTGCCCCGAGCGCGCGAGCTCTCTCGCGATGGCGAGCCCGATGGCGCCGGCGCCGATCACCACCGTCGGCAGGCTCACGAATCCCTCCGGTCAGCGCGCGGTCACGGCGTCGTCGATCGTCAGAGCCTCGAGCTGTAGCTCGATGTAGGGCTCCGGCGGACCGTCCTCCGGGTGCCAGCGCGCCTCGCCGGCCGTGGGCACCGTCACGCCGCCGATGCGCTCGTGGTTCCACACCGGCGTGCTCCAGCGCATCGTCTGGAACCGGCCGTCCGGCATGAGCCGCGCGCGGTCGGTCGACACGAAGTCGAGGAGGTTCCCCTCACGATCGACGGTGCACACCGCGGTGACCGTGACTCCACTCAGCGTGTAGGCGAGCCCGAACGACCGGTCGTCGATCGCGGTGAACTCCACGGCCGGCTGGAGCAGCGCCGACGGCACGAGCAAGGCCAGGTCGTTGAGCAGGGTGACCATCTCGGCCCGCGTGGCCCGCGGCCCGTCGGCCCTCGCGACCGGGAACAGCCCGAGCAGCTTCACGAGCATCGACGCCGCGCCGTTCGCGAAGACGTGCAGGCCCCGCACCGGGACGCCGGACATCGTCGCGCTCAGCCAGAAGTAGCGGGCCGGCGTGCGCGTGTGGTTCGTCTGCAGCGCCTTCAGGGTCATCCAGGGACGACCGGCCCCGGTGCGGATGCGTCCGCGCCAGGTCGCCTCGAACAGCGTCGGACACGGCCGACCGACCGCACCCCATGCCCGGAGGAGGCGAGCGGCAGGCTTGGGCAGCCCGGCGAGGTCCGCGTCGCTCACCACGCCGGCGGGCACGAACCCCGCCCGGAGCTCTCGGGCCGCCGTCTCGTACTCCGCGCGGTCCGACAACGGCCCGAAGGCCACCGTCCACCAAGCGATCGACAGGCCGATCACCACGCCGATCCCGACAACAATCCAGATCATCGCGCCCCCCGCGCAGCCGGCGAGCACCGCGGCCATGGGTACACGCCCGACGTAGAAGGCCTATCGCGTCGGAGAGGCTTTCACGCGGACATCGAAGTCGCGCATCACATCGCCGTCGAAGACGTAGCGTCCCCACGCGGACGCGCCGGCGAGCACCGGTGGCACCCACAGCCGGTTGTCCGCCCACATCCGGTCGAGAGGAACGCGGTCCATCGGCGTCCAGAAGGGACGGGCCTCGTCGGTCTCGGTGAGCGTGCCGTGTGCCTCGGTCGCGACGAACACGTGCAGGTGCAGCCGCAGACCGTCGACGAACTGGTGCTGGTGCTCGCCAGCCGCGCGCAGCGAGCCGGTCACCGTCAATCCCACCTCCTCCTCGACCTCTCGGACGGCAGCCTCGACGGGCGACTCGCCAGGCTCGAGCCGCCCTCCCGGCGCGTTCACCATGCCCGCCCCGAGTCCTCGCTTCTTGTCGATCAGCAGCACCTCCTCGCCCACGATCACGTAGGTGATGGCGGCGACGAAGCCCGTGTCCCAGGCCTCCCAGTCGATGTCGTCGAGGCGCACCGTCACCAGTCCTCGACGAACTGCAGCCGCAGCACCTTGTGCTCGGAGATCGCCTGCCACACCACCTCGCCCTCGCGGGTGACCTCCCAGATCTCGCCGGTCGCGGTCCAAGCGACGAGCACGTTGCCGCCCGGCAGCCGGATGGCGTCGCCGCGGGCGCCGAAGGTGAGCCCTTCGGGGTGCTCCCAGGACCAGGTCTCGCGATAGGTGCGGGCCGCCTCGTCGATGGCGTACTCCACGATGCGGGTCGGGCGATCGCCGTGGTTGCCGTTGTCGAACACGAGCAGGCCGTCTTGCCAGGACTCGCCGAAGTGCCCGTGACGAGGCGGCTGCGCCCCGTCGAGCGGAACGAGCTCGTCGGGGTGCCGGGAGGCGACCACGCCGAAGCCGCTGGGCCACCCGGGCGGCGAGCCGAGCCACCAGCGCAGCGAGCCCGTCGCGTCGAACCGGGCGACCGCGTCGAAGTGACGGACGCCGAGCGTGAGGTCTCCCGAGTCCGGGTGGGCGACCAGGCTGTTCGCGTGCGACCAGTCGATCTTGCCGTTCGAGCGACGGTTCGGCTGGGCGTGGCTGCAGGTCCAGGCGGGTCGGCCCACGAGCTCGAGCAAGTCGATGACGACTTCGTCGGGAGACGACCCGTCGAGGCTCGTCACGCGCACGGTGTCGGTGGAGACCAGAAAGTCGGTGCCGAACCACTCGTCGGGCACGCGCCACCGCGAGAGGTAGGCGATGCGGCCGTCGGCGAGCTCGACGTGGTCGTGGTGATTGTCCTCGACCGCGACCTCGGCCAGCAACTCGCTGGTGAGCCGATCGACCTGGAGCAGCGCCCCCTCGGTCCGAGACTCGTCGGGGTGCTGGACGCCGAGGAGCACGGTCGACCCGTCGCGGGAGAGCCGGGAGCGCAGGAGTTTGCCCGTCGCGGGGTCGGGAGGGGCGAACCACCACCGGTGCGCTCCCTCGCCGTCGATCACGGCCGCGTAGGAGACGGCCCCTTCGTCGAGCTGGGTGATCAGCACCTGGCCCGTCGCCATCACCGAGCGGTCGGGGTCGAGCGTGGTCGCGACGAAGGGGGCCAGGTCGTCGGGTCGGCAGCGCTCGTCGAAGCACGGACCGGACGGCGTACACCCGACGAGGACGACCGCGGCCGCGAGGCCCCATCGAGTATCGAGCATGGTCTGCAGCACGGGCGCCCCTCCGGCGCGTACGTAACGCCCGTCAGTCGGCGGTGATCGCGATCGTGGTCCCGGCGGACCAGGCCTTCTCGTCGTCGTTGTAGTAGGGGTACGCCGCCGAGGCGGGCGCGGTGAAGCGACCGGGCACCACGGCGTCGAGATCGAGCGAGATGGTGTGCGTCTCGTCGGGGCGAATGCCGTCCCAGTACAGCGTCACCTCACGGGGCCGGGTCTCGAAGAAGGCGATCTCGCCACGCTCCTGGAGCTCCTCGAGCTGCCAGGTCTGCGCCTCGAGTCCGGCGGGCAGTCCGATGCGCGCAATGGGGCTCGGGACGATGCGCTCGAGCCGGTTGGTCACGGTGGTGGTGAGCCGGACGGTCTCGCCGAGTCCCACGCGGTCGGCGGCGAGCTCGGTGGTGAGCCCCAGCTCGGCGCCCGGCGCGGTGGCTGGGGTCACCGCCTTCCAGCTCACGTCGACGCTGAAGGGAATCGGCTCCCCCTCGAGCTGCACGAGCTCGATCACGTTCGGGCCCGGTCGCAGCGCGGATGCCCAGTCCGACAGCTCGATCGGCTCGGTCGCGTCGGCGCGCCAGGCCCGCGTCTCCACGGGCTCGCCGTTCACGACCACCCGAACCTGACCGTCGCTGCGGGGTACCCGGGAGAGCTCGGCGTGCTCGGTCAGAGCCCCCAGCGCGAGCGCCGTGGCCTGGGTGGCGCCCCAGGTACCCGAGCCGTTGCGGTGCTCGACGATCCAGGCCACGGCTCGATCGGCGCCGGGACGGTCGCCTCCCTCCATCATCGCGAGCGCGGCGAGCGCGGTGCTCTCGACGAGCAGGTTGGCCTCGTGGCTGCGGGTGATGCTGCTCTCGGCTCCCGGGAAGCTCCCGTCGTCGGCCTGCAGGGCGGCGAGCCGCTTCAGGGCGGACACCGCCTCGGGTCGGGAGGCCTTGGCCAGCGCGCGCGCGGCCAGCGCGAGCACGTAGGGGTCGTCGCTCGTCGCGGCGACGGTGGCCTGATGGTCGAGCTCGGCGGCGATCTTGGCGGCGTGCCCGGTCTCGACGAGGGCGAAGGCGATGAACCCGTCGAGCACGGGCTTGGGCGCGCTTCCGTAGCCGTGGGCGCTCTCGCCCGTGCGCGTGTAGCCGCCCTGGCCATCCCGGACGGACAACAGGTAGTCGACGTCGCGGTCGAGCACCGCGGGGGCCACCTCGTGGACCTGGGCCATGTCGGCGAACTGGAGGAGCCCGAAGGCGGACAGCGCTTCCTTGCCGGGCCCGGAGCCCCAGGTCTCGAACCCACCGGCGTCGACCTGGTAGCCCGTGAGCTTGGCGTAGCCGACGTCGAGCGCCCTCGCGCTCTTCATCCGCAGCCGGGGGTCACCGTCGTGGGCCTCGAGGTAGCGGAGGATGGCCACGTTCGGCCAGTTGGTGCTGCTCGTCTGCTCGAAGCAGCCGCCCGGCGTGCGAATGAGGCCTTCCATCCCCGACATCAGCGAGGAAACCGGGGAGGGGTGCCAGGTCGCCACGGCGGAGAGGCTGTGCTCGACAACGTCGGTGAGCTCGATCTCGAAGCGCTGGGGCGCCGTCGCGTCGTCGCCAGCCGCGGACCACGACTGGGGGAAGCCGGCCGGGACCACGGAGAGCTCGCGAATCACGGTGTCGGAGAGTCCCCCTCCGGTTCCGGACAAGGTGAGCTTCGCGGTCTCGCGCCCGGCGCCGACCTCGACGGGAACGAAGTAGGTGGCCGAGCCTTCGGCCTCGAGGGTCAGCTCGCTCCGAGACTCGCCCGCGAGCGACAGGGTCGTGCCTTCGACCGCGGCCTCCACGGTGACGTCGAGCGGGGTGGTGCGGGTGGACGACAGGGTCAGCGGCAGGTCGAGGCGGTCGCCGACCGACACCGCGGACGGCAGCCGGGTGGCCACACTGACCGGAAGCACGCTGTTGATCGTGGCCTCGGCGTGACCCGCCTCCCCGCCGCCGATCCCCTCGGCGGTGATGCGGAACGCGGTCACCGCATCCGAGAGGTAGAAGCGGACCTGCGCCGTGCCCTTGGCCCCCGTGGTGACGGTGGGGGCCCAGTGCACGGTGTCGCGGAAGTCGGTGCGCGGGCCGGAGAAGCCGCCCCGGTAGTCGGGGGCAGGGAACACCCGGACGGGCGACCAGACAGCCACGGGGCCGAACACGCGCATCTCCGCCCGTCCCAGGGCTCGGTCCTGCCGCTGCCGGGGTCGCTCCTTCTCCTCGAGGAGGATCACGTCTCCGGCGACGTCGTCCAGGGCCATCGGCTTGTCGTCCACGGGGGGAGCCGGCTCGGGTTCGCCCCCGACCGGGGCCATCGGCATCCCGGCCAGGGCCACCGAAGCCACGAGGCCGGCCTCCTGGGGAGGCGCGGGGGGAGGTTGCCGCTTCCGCTTGGCCTCCGGCGCCGCCACCTCGCGGTCCCATTCCGCGAAGGCCTCGCTCCTCACCCCGCCGGCCATCGTGCCCACGCCCGAGGCGACGGCCAAGTCGACGGGATCGGCCTCTGGCGCTGCCCACACCGGCTCCCACGCGAAGCGACGGTACCCGCGGGTGCCCATCAGCAGATCCATCGCCCGGGGGGCGTCCGCTTCCTCGGGGTCGAAGTAGTAGGCCGGGTCCTCGGGGCTGTCGACCAGCTCCGGCTCGAGGTACAGCCGGGTGAGGATGTGGCCGTTCTCGTCGTCGGCGAAGCTGATGACCTTGTCGTCGACCACCGAGACCGCGACCTCGGCGGGCACCGGGGTACCGGATGCATCGCGCGTGGTCACGTCGAGGACGACCTCGTCGCGGGGTCCGTAGGTCTCCTGGTCCGTCTCCAGACCGATCTGCAGTGTGCGGCCGTGGTTGCGGTAGACGAGGCGCTCGGCGAGCGGGTTGCGATCCTCGTCGAAGACGGTGACCCGCACCGCTCCCGCCTCGGCACTGCGGCCCGCGGGTGGGGTGAGGTAGACGCGCGACTCCTTCCCGGCCCTCACGTCGACCGCGCCAGTGTCGAGGGCGCGCTCCCGGAGCACCCCGGTCACGATCACGGTGCGGTCCTCGGTGCACCGCACGCCCACGCGTACGTCGGCGCGCTGGCTGCTCGGGTCGTCGTAGTGGCGAAGCACGCAGCCCTCGTCGCGCGCGGCAGGCAGGTCGAACGGAGCATCGATGCCCGGGGGGACGGTGACGTGGGCCTGGTAGGTCCGGCCTGGCTCCGGCGTGAAGGCAAACCGACCGAAGCCGTCGTGCAGCGAGCGGAACGTGGTCACCTCGCGCCCCTCGTCATCCTTGATCACACCCTCGACATCGGCGGGCTCGCCATGGCGGTTGGTGCTCTCGAAGTAGACCCGGCCCGGCAGCTCCGCGACGAGGTCGCCCCCCTCGGGGAAGAAGGCGAACCGCGCATCCGCGAGGACGATGGGCACCGACCGGCTGATCGACTCGGTCACCCCGCCCTCCTCGACGAGGACGGTGAGCAGACCGTCGCCGGACTCGAGCTCCGAGGGCAGCTCCCCCGAGGCGAGGACGGCGCCCGACGCGTCGGTGCGGAGGGTGGTCTCGGTGACGGGGCGGCCGTCGACCTGGAGCAGGACGCGAAGCGGGTGGTCCCCGAGGGGCTCGCCGGTCCCTTTGCGGAGCTCGACCAGCGCCTGGACGGTGTCGCCAGGGCCGTAGGCCTCGCGGACGAACTCGAGCTCCTTGAGGATGCGTGGAGGCGCGTAGCTCGCGACGATGAACGGCCGCTCGTCGACCTCGCCGGCCGCATCGGTGGCGCGCAGGGTCCACCTGCCACCCGGCGCGTCGCTGGGGAGCACGAAGTCGTTGGTGGCCGTCCCCTGCCGCTGCTCGACCTGCTTGGTCCCCACGATCTGACCGCGCGGATTCAGGAGCTCGTAGCTGACGCCGGGGGCGCCCGAGGGAGCGAACGCCGCCGTGCGGACCGACCAGGTCTTGACCCAGACCGTCTCGCCCGGTCGGTACAGCGGGCGGTCGAGCTGGACGTGCACCCGTCCGGTGCCCTGGCGCTCGAAGTGGGCGTCGATGGTGGCCGAGAGCTCGGCGAGACCATCGATCGCGGTCTCGGACAGGCGCGGCGTCGGAGGCCCGGCGCGCTCGAAGGCAGGGGCCGACGCGTCGCCCACCGACGCAGGCGGGACGTTGGTCGAGCAGGCGAGCGCGAGGACAGCGAGGACAGACGGGCAGCGAGGCATGGCGGCTCCGGGCTTCGGTCGCCTCGGAAACGGAGGCTCGGGCGCGAGCTTACACCCGACCTAAGCCCCGGCGGAGAGCGGGTACTCACCGAGGCGGCCGAGGCAGACGCCGTGGTCGCCGGCCAGCGCGAGCCCGAGTCGGTCGGCCGTCGCCGTCGACCTCGGCACCGGCCCCAGGTGGGGCGACGCCGTGGCGGCGACGTAGCCGACCGTGACGTGAGGGGAGAACGGGTACGGGGCTCGGCCGACGTCGACGTAGCGGGGGGAGACGGTGTCGTGGACGCGCCCACGGAGCTCGAGCAGGGCCTCGCTCGCCGTCACGTCGAGGAAGGTGTAGACGAAGCCTTCGTCGCGCGAGGGCGACCGCGAGGCCCCCGTGACCTCGAGCCTCACCGGCGCGAGCGACGCCGCGAGGCTCGCCACGGCCTCGGCGGTCTGCGCGAGGTCGTCGGGACCGGCGACGAAGCCCATGGACAGTGTGAGGTGCGGCTGGTGCAGCGACGCGGGCCGGAAGTCGACCGAAGAGGTCGTCTGGGAGAGGAGCGTCTGGTTGAGGTTCCGCGCCACCTTCTCCACCGCATCGGGCAGGCGCAGGTGGACGTTGACGCGCAGCGGGCGGCGCTGCGCGGCCTCGAGCAGTTCGCTCAGCACTGTCGGTCTCCCGGCGAGCACATCGGGCTCAGGTCGGCTCCAGGAAGGCCCGCCCTCGCAGAATCGCGAGGTAGTCGGACCTGCGACCCTCCGCGCCATACAGCCCGCAGATGAAGTCGATCTGCTCGGCAATCACCTTGCGGTGGCGGTCGGAGAGCTTGTAGTCCAGGGCCGCCCGAAGCTCGCGCTCGGCGCCGTCGAGGTCGCCGCGGTGGACGCACACCCACCAGAGGCGGAACAGCGCCCAGATGGGTCGGTCGCCCTCGCGGATGTCGGACCTGGACATCGTCTCCACGTAATCGACCAGGTCGGACACGTCCTCGTCCTTGCCCGCCGCTCGAAGCATGAGCACGACGTTCATGGCCGAGTCGGCCTGCGGGCTCGCGGCGTGCGCGCGGCGGTGGGCGTCGTGGGCCTCCTCGTACTGCCCGTTCTGGGCGCGCAGGTAGCCGAGATAGTTCAGGAACTCGGGGTTCTTGGGCGCCTTCGCGATGGCCTGCTGGATGAGCTCGATGGCCCGCGGCAGCTCCTCGTAGCGGTAGGTGATGGCGAGCGCGTACTCGACCTCGGGCATCTCGGGGTCGAGCTTCTTGGCCTTCGCGAGCGCCTCGCGCGCCTCGAGCATCTTGCCCTGGTAGGTGAAGGCCCGGGCCATGCGGTAGTGCGGCATGGGGTCCTCGGGACGCAGCCGCACCACGCGACGGAACAGCGCGATGGCAGCCTCGTGGTTGCCGTGCTGGTGCTCCCGGTTCGCCTCGTTGTAGAAGTAGGTCGACTGCAGGAGCAGTCGAGCGTCCTGGCGGAGGCGCTCGGCGAGACCGCCGAACTCGGCGGTCAGGTTCGTCGACACCTCGCGGATCTGGTCGAGCTCCTCACGCTGGGCGGCCTGGATGGCGTGGATCTCCCGGCGCATGGCGGCGAGCTGCCTGAACTCCCGCACGCCGAGGATCGCAGCGACGGCGATGAGCAGCGTGAACCCGCCGAACATCGTGCCTGCGAGACCGATCACGACCTCGGAGACCGCGAGCAGGTCGCGGGCGTACTCGGTGGGGTCGGGAGGAGCGGGAGGAGCGGGAGGAGCGGGAGCAGCAGCGGGAGCGGGGGTCTGGGCGGAGACGACGACGGGACGATCGGGGGGCGCGTCGGCGGGTCCGGCCCAGACGGCGCAGACGAGGAGCAGGTGCACCATCGAGACCTCGGGCGGGAGCTGCCGCCGAGTCTACCGCTCGCGACGCTGGACGATCGAAGCGGAGCCCAGTTCGGCCGCCTCGCCGATCTCCCGCCGAAACGCCTCCTCGTCGAAGTCGTCGAAGAACGGGGCGCTCGGGTCGAAGAACAAGGTCCACAGAAGCTCGCGCGCCTCCCGGCCGCCCAGCATGGTCGCGAGCGAAGCGAGGGCGGCGAGTAGCGCCCCGGCCGGGGCTCCGGGCAGGCGGTCCCTCCGGACCGCGGGAAGCGCGCGGTCTCCGGACGACCCTGACCGGCTCGAGCTCTGGTCTGCAGCAGGCATCGGACTGACCCCCGCCTGCTCATCGGATCTCGAAGAGCCTTTTCGAATCACTGCCCCTTCCGTGCTCGACGCTGCGAGACCCATTCGCCGTAACGGGACGCGCGACCCTGGAGCGGGAGGTTCACCTGGCTGATCGAAGAGTTTGCCGCCCCGTGGCCTTTGACATAATCAAAGGGCTCGACCAACGGAACGGATGGGTCGCGGAGGCTTGACATCGTGGAAAACGCAACCCTCGAACCCAGCGCGTCGGCGGGGGAGGTCCTTCGTGCAACGACGCAGCACGGGACCGTCGCCATTCGCCCCGGGGTGGACCAGGGTCTCCACTTCCAAGGTCCGAGCGCGGGTATCGCGACCCTGAAGCCCCTGATCCAGGCCGAGATGGAGCGGCAGCCCGGCGTGCCCCTGTTCGACCTGGCCCGGCAGGTAGTCGACTCCCTCGTCGCCGCCTCGTCGAGCCGCGACCGCGGCCCGAGCCGCGGCGGTCGACCGAGCCGCGACAACCGCACGTACAGCGCGAAGCCCGGCGAAGTCGACCGCAGCTGGTTCGTGGTCGACGCGAGCGGGTACAACCTCGGGCGCCTGGCGACCCGGATCGCCACGGTGCTGCGGGGCAAGCACAAGCCGACGTTCACCCCGCACGTCGACACCGGTGACTTCGTGGTCGTGATCAACGCCGCGCAGGTCCAGCTATCGGGGGCCAAGCTCGACCGAAAGCACTACCACCGGTACTCGGGCTATCCGGGCGGCCTGCGCAGCATCGACGCGGCGACCGTCCGCCACGAGGACCCCGATCGCATGATCCGCCAGGCGGTTCGCGGAATGCTCCCCAAGAACCTCCTCTCGCGAAAGCTGCTCGCCAAGCTGAAGGTCTACGCGGACGAGAACCATCCCCACGCGGCGCAGAAGCCCCAGCCGTTCCCGAGCGTGCTGTAGGCGTCGTCCACCGACTACCGAGGGCCTGCAGCCGCCATCGAGTCGGTCGTGATGTCGCAGTCCTCGAGGTCGAGACCGACCGACTTCAGCAAATCTAGCGTGTCGGTGGGGCCGCCTTCGTGCTGAAGCGGGAACACGGCGAGCTGGGGATCCCCGCCGTTGACCACAATGAGCGACACGAAGCCCACGAGGCAGTCCTCGTCGGCCGCGAAGACGGGGGCGCCGAGGAACGGATCGATGTTGCTCGGGAGCGTGGTGGTGGCGAGCAACACCACCTCTCCGAGTCCCCGCGCCTGCCGCTCCGCCTCCAGCCCCCGGTCGACCAGCACGCCCTGGACCTCCCACCGGTTCCAGCCTCCGTCGCTTGTCGGCAACAAGGCGAACACCTGGACGTAGAGCCGGGTCCTCACCGTGAACATCGACGAGCGCAGTTTCGTGAAGCCGGGGGGATGGGCGGGCAGGTGCCGCATCGACGGGGACGTCTTCAGCGTGAGCACGTCCGCGGGCCCCTGGGCGTCGTGCCGGTCGACATCGAAGGTGTGGGGATGGCGCGTGCTGACCTGGGGTCCGGGTAGGGGCCCGGACCGGGGCCCGACGAACTGTCCATCGACGAGCTCCGAGGCGGTGAGGACGTGGCTGTCGTCCAGCGCGGCTCCGGAGCCCTTGGCACGAGCGAGCACGGCGACCGTCCGTTCGGCGGGCGCTTGCAGAGCGGACTTCATCGAGATGGCCTCCCCGAGGGGCAAGCCATATCCCGGCGATCCTCCTACCCGGGTGTCTGCGCGAGGCTGGGGAGCGCCTCCGGGCACCGGTTGCCGCGCGGGCCTTCGACCCGGCGGTTCACCGACCGGATTTCGTGAGCTCCTGCACGACCCGATCGAGGTGCGGCCACCTCGCCTCGACCGCCACCCGGGTCGACACGGTCTCGAGGTCGGACGGCCACCAGGACTTCGGGGGCATCTTCGCACCGTCGACGAGCACGGGGAGGATCCGCATCTTGCGCTCGATCGCGGCCAAGAGCTCGATGCGGACCCAGTCGTCCTTGGCCCGCAGCGGGCGCCGGAAGGTGGTTCGGCGGCGCGTCCAGTTCCGTCCGATCACGAGCACGAGCGTCCTGCAGGACCCGAGCTCCCGCCGGATCGCCACCTCGAAGTCGTGGGTCGGCGGGATGTCGGCGTCCACGAACCAGCGAAGCTCGGGGAGATGATGCTGCAACACCCCGACGAACCACGGGCAGTCGGAGCGCCGGTAGCTCACGAACACGTCGCGGCCGGTGTGCTCGGGCACGAGCGCCGCACGGTACATCGCCCAGTCCGCGGAGCGTCGCGGAGCCTTCTTCTCGAGCCAGTCCAGGAATCGACCGAACCCCTCGCTCGCTCGCAGCGCACCGACGATCACGACCGCCATCCCGTGCGGCCCTGCCGGGGTGCGCCCGAGGGCGGACTGCGGGAGCTCGCGCATCCAGTGCTGGAGGTCCGGTCCGACGGCCTGGGCTGCGGCGGTAGCGAGCGCCTGTTCGTCTCGGGTCAGGCCGATGCCGGGGGAAAGGAGCTGATGGTTGCTTGGCATTCCCGCCTCCCTGACCGCGAGCGTAGACCGGGACGGTACGCCCTCAGGGTGCCGATCTGGCCAAGAACGGCTCTGTTCTGCAACGACTCCGTCGAGATTCGGTGTTCGGTGTGAACCGTGCCGGGTTGGTTGTCCGCCGGCTTTGTCGGCCTCGCGCCGTGCGGTAGGCTGCGGCCTCCAGGAGACGACGTGACAACCACCCAACTCCCGTCCGGCGTAGCGGTCAACCATCCCGACTTCGTGGTCGTCACCACCGAGCGGCCGGTCGACGAGGCCCCCCACGTCTTCGACCGCGTGCTCGGGCCCGCCCTCGAGAGGGCTGACGTGCGCGTCCTGACCCAGGCGACGCTCACCGCGGAGCCCCATCGTGGCGGGGGCGGCCCGTCCGGCCTCTCGTTCGAGGTCGATGCCGGCGACGACGATGCCATGGTTCTCGTCGACGAGGACGGGATGCTCCGGTGGCTCATCGAAGACCGCCAGACGCGCTCGGCCGGTGGTCGAAGGGTGTTCGAGTACCAGCCCGTCGGACCGACAGAACGGGGCCCGGGCACGCTGTTCGAGAAGATCCGCGTCTGGTTCGTGAAGTTCGTGGTCCGGCGCGCCGCCGGGTGGACGGCGCAGCTCGCGGTCCGTGCCATCGAGGCGCCCCAGCGCAACGGCCTC
Source organism: uncultured Enterobacteriaceae bacterium (assembly GCA_964655065.1). GTDB lineage: Bacteria > Myxococcota_A > UBA796 > UBA796 > DRPG01. Next base: position 24,594 of record CAZZLC010000064.1, read on the forward strand.
GTCCACGTCGACGGCCCGAGCCTCGACCAGTGGCACAACCTCGAGTCGCTGGCCGAGCTCGCGCTGCCGAACCGTCAGGCCAAGGTGTTGCTCCTGCTGCACGGGACCTTCTCGAGTACCCGGGGGAGCTTCGCCCAGCTGTGCTCGGGCGCGGCCACGGCGCTCCGAGGATGGCTCCACGAGTACGACGCCGTGCTCGGTTTCGACCACCACACCCTGTCGAGGGGCCCCGAGGAGAACGCGGCCGACGTCTGCGATGCCCTGCGGTCGCGCAGGTGGTCGCACGACGTCCGTCTCGATATCGTCGGGTTCTCGCGAGGCGGATTGGTCGCGCGGTGCCTCGTCGAGCAGGTGCTCCCCGGGTCCGAGCTCCCCGTGAGCGTCCGGAACGTCGTCGCGATCGGCTCGACGAGCGCAGGCACGGTGCTCGCCGCGCGCAAGAACTGGAAGGCCTACCTCGACCTCGTGACCAACCTCCTCGCCGGCGCGGGCCGGCTCGGCAGCCTGCTGGATCCACAGTCGGCGGCCATCGCGGCGGGCGTCGCGAGCACGATGATCGGCCTGACGGGATTCGCCAAGGCGCTCGCCGCCTACGTGCTCAACGAGGACGACGTTCCCGGCATCTCCGCCATGGCGCCGGACGGTGCGCTCGTCGAGGCGCTCAACCGGGGCCCCGCCCCCCAGGTGGGCCGAGACGTGCGCTACCACCTCGTGCACTCCGACTTTCGAGCCTCGATCACCGACGGGCTCGCCGGCGAGCGGCTACCCGCCAAGGTGGTTCGCTGGTTCGTCGACACCATCTCGGGCCCGCTGTTCCAGGGCCAACCGAACGACATGGTGGTCGACAACGAGTCGACGGTGACGGTGCACCCGGAGCTGGGCGAGCGCGTGCGGTGGGTCGGCCTCCCCACCAACTCGAAGATCCACCACCTGAACTTCCTCGTCGACCCGCGAACCCGGACCCAGATTGCGTCGCTGGCGTCGTTCTCGGACGTGTCGCAGCCGACGGTGAGGGGAGAGCTCGAGGCGCCGGCGAGGCCTCCGACCGAGGAGCTGCCCCGCCCACCGCTGATGGTGGTGACCACGATGTTCACGGCAGGGCGTGAAGAGACCGGAGAGGGCCGGACCGCGCGCGAGCTCGGCACCCAGCTCTACGCGTGGCTGACCCGTCCGCCGGGGGACACCCTCGGTCAGGGCCTCGACACCCCGGTCCGCGTTGCCCTGCCGCCGCAGGAGCTCGACCCGAGTGCTGCAGAGCGAATGCTCGTGCTGGCCGTCCTGGGCGAGGCGACGCCGCGCGACGAGCTCGTCCGGCTGCGGGACTGGCGAGACGCGGGCGTGAAGGTCCGGGGGGTGGCGTTGACCCCCGAGTGGCGCGACCGCCTCGTCGAGCAGGGGCTGGACGTCGTCGAGAACCTGGACGCGCCCACCCTCCTCCGCGAGGTGCTCACCCTGGTCGAGGACGACGAGCAGCCTGTGGACCTGCACGTGATGCACAGCCTCGACGAGCAGGCCGAGACCGTCGCGAACGCGCTGATGGCCCAGCCGGGGCGAGGGTGGTTCGAGCGCCGGAGGCTCGGACCGGGCGCCCCCGCCCCGGATCGGCGTGAACGGGCCGTCCTGGTCTACATCTGGACAGACTCGCCGAGCGGGCGCGTCGCCGAGCGTCCGCCCTTCGAGACGGCCAAGCGTGCCGGCATCCCCATCGTGATCGTCGAGATGCCGGCGCGCCAGCCGAGCTGGCGTCCGTCCCACGCGAGCAACCTGCTGGTGATCGACTGGACGAACGACGCCGAGGCCGTGCTGAACCAGGCTCGGATCGAGTGGCTGCGCCACGCGTTGTTCCGGGTCGCGGCGCCCCGCGTCGCCCGCCTGGCCGGGCTCCCGGAGCAGACGCTGTTCCTGTCGCGCCCCCCCGAGGCCGGGGACGTCATCGAAGGGGAGCTGCGCCACCGGACGTCGGTCGTCATGCACCCCGACCCCCAGATGCCGTTCGGAGCCCGGCGTCGCCTCAACGCGATTCGGCCCGGCCTCCGGGTGACGACCCCGACCGGGGCGTTTCAGCGCATTCTCGGCCGCAATCTCCAGATCTCCGAGACCGTGCCCCTGACGGGCACCCGCGTCGCGCTGTCGTTGTCCAACGAAGGAGACGGAGAGCGGCCTCCCGGGCTGACGTCGGCCCACGTGGTCGACGCGACGGTCCACCTCGCCCGGACGCTGGTGGCGGCCGGCGCCGCGCTGGCCTACGGCGGCGACTTCCGGCCTCGCGGCTACGATCACCTGTTGATCGACCTCATCGAGGACTACAACGCGACCAGCTCCGCGCCGAGCGAGCTGCTGCACAGCTACGTGCCCGCGTCGACCGACCCCTCCTCGGCCCCCGCCGAGGTGACCGTCCACCACCGCTCGACGGACCCGGACCTGAAGACCGCGCTCCCTGATCCGGTGCCCCCGGTCTCGGAGGTCGATCGGGCGATCTACGTCTCCGAGATGCGGCTCGGCATGGCTCGGGGGACCCACGCGCGGGTGGTCGTCGGTGGTCAGGGGCAACCCCGGACGGGCGACGAGCCGGGCTACGGAGGGCGCTTTCCCGGGATCATCGAGGAGGCCTGGCGCACCCTGCAGGCGGAGCGGCCGCTCTACGTGGTGGGCGGCTTCGGGGGCGCCGCGGGCCTGCTCGCCGAGGTGATGCTCGGCGGCGTGCCCGACGCCTTGCGAGACGAGACGCACCGGAGGAACCCGGACGTGATGGGGCGCTTCGAGGCGCTGTCGACGCATCCTGGGGCCCGCACTCTCGGGCTTCCGGGGAGCCTGGAGGCGATGGTGGACGAGCTCCGACACTTGTCCCGGCCCCTGTTCGAGTCCGATGCGACGTCGCTGGCGCTCAACGGCCTCACCGTCGCCCAGAACCGGGCCCTGCTCACGTCGACGGACCCCATCGTCATCGCCACGCTCGTGGTCAACGGAATGACGCGGGTGACCCGGGGGCGGCGACAGGCGCACCTTCCGGTCGAGCTCGTGGCGCCGGGGCGCGTGCACCAGGCGACGGGGCTCGACGCCATCGTGGTCGCGACGTTCGACGACGTGCCGCTCGACGGGTCGCTCGAGGTGCTCGACCGCGAGCTTGCAGGGCGCATGGCGACGATGCGGCAGGGCGAGCCGGCGTTGTTCGACCTGCGCACCGCCAACGTGGATGCCGAGTGGCTCTACCTGCACCCGCTCCACCTCCTGCGAGACGGCGACCCGCTGCCGCGCATTCGCAAGGCGGCCGAGGAGGCGGCGAGGCAGTGCATCCGGCACGGGTTCCGGCGGATCGGGGTCACGACGTTCGGCGGCCGCGGGGTCACCGAGGTCGGGCCGGTGGTCGACGCCATGATGAGCGGGTTCGACGAGCTCCGGATCCAGGAGACCACCATCGTCTGGTTCGAGGACGATCTGGCGCGAGCGGACGAGATCGGGGCGGCCCTGGTTCGCCCGGCGGTCCGTCTCACGAGGCTCGAGCCCACCCGGATCCCGGGCCCGGAGCAGGCGGAGTCGCTGGTGGTCCACGTGTCCCGGACCGAGCAGGGGCTCGACGTCACCACGATGCCGCCCGCGGCGCGCGGCGTGCCGTTCAGGACGGAGCTCGAGGTCACCCCGGATGTGCTCGATGCCCTCTGCGAGGGCCGGGGCTCGGACGGCCGTGACATGCCGGAGCTGGAGGCCCTGGATCCCCGAGGCGCCCAGCTCGCGAAGCTGCTGTTCGGCGAGCAGTGCGACTCGTTGCTGGAGCTGGCGCGTCGCCATCAGGTTCCCGTGGTGGTGGTGCACGACACGCCCTGCTCTCGGCTGCCCTTCGAGCTGCTGTGCTCGGAGCAGGACCCGAGGATCCGTCCGGCGCTGGTGGGCGGACTCAGCCGCCGGCTGTCCATCGACGACGTCTGGGTGGACCCCCTGTTCCCCACGCAGCCCGCGTCGGGGAGACTGCGGGTGTTGCTGGTGGTGAACCCGAAGACCGACGAGGCGGATCCGCTGCCGGGAACCGAGACCGAGGCGGAGCAGGTGCGGCGGATCGTCGCCGGGATCCCGGACGTCGAGATCTTCGAGGAGCTCTGGGGACCCGACGCCACCCCGGAGAGGGTCCGGGACCACCTGCCCGAGGCCGACGTGCTCCACTACGCGGGACACGCGTTCTACGAGGGGCCGCATCCGCACCAGAGCGGGCTGCTGTTGGCCGGAGAGAACGGGCGGTTCACGGTTCGCGAGATGCGGTACCTGCGGCGCGTGCCCCGACTGGTGTTTGCGAACGCGTGCGAGAGCGCGAGGGTGCGCCGCTTCGAGACGGGCAACCCGGGAGAGCTCGGACGGGCCTTCGCCGAGGTGTTCCTGCGCGGACGCTCGGAGGCCTACGTCGGGACGAACTGGCTCGTGGAGGACGGTGCCGCCGGCGCCTTCGCCGCCACGCTCTACGCGAGGCTCGCGGAGGGGCGCAACCTCGCGCACGCCGTGCGGAGCGCGCGGTACGCGTTGCACCAGAACCAGCACGAGGACTGGGCCAACTACGTATTCTACGGGAACGGTGGGTTCAGGCTCACCGTTCAGCGAGCGACCGACTGACGGAAAAGGCCGGGGTCAGGCATCGGACGAAGAGGCGACGCCGAGGACGCTCTGCCGGGCCTGTTCGACTCGCGCACGCTCAGCGGGGCGGAGCGCGACGAGGAGATCGAACATCGCGTGATCGAGCATGCCCTCGTGCTGGAGAACGTGCGGGGTGGCGACGAAACGGTCGCAGGTGCCACAAGCGTCGTTGAGGAGACGAACGATGCGTGGGCCCTGGGGCAGGGAGTAGAGGACGACGGTGAGCTCGCGGGTCGTGAACAGCTCGCGGAGGAGATCGGAAAAATCCGCCAGGTTCTGCGGCTGGGCCCAGCGGCGGGGGCGAGGGGTGAAGAGGCGGAGGCCACGGCTCTGTTCTTGGGAGTCCGTCCTGGTGAGGGCGACGGAGGGGTCGTGGAACAGAAAGGCGTCGTGGCTCGGCATGGTTCACCTCGAAGAGACCGTCTTGGAATGGACCGGCGCGATGGCGGGTCGGTGGTACGGGTTGGTGCGCGGATGCCCCCTGCCGTCACGGCTGGTTGGGGAATGCGAGCATCGGTCGTGAACCGAGCTCGCCGCCGGCCACGAATGCGCCGGGGCGAGCGGGGCCATCGCTACGTGGCTGGCGGCCCGAGGTAGCGACGCAGGCGAAAGCCCAGGACCAGAGATCGACCTGTGGGAGGCTCGCCAAATCGCGACGCGATGCGACATCCTGCCTCCCGATTTGCCCAAGATCCCCCACGCGCTGCGCGGTAGCCCTCCGAAGAAGCGGCGATGTGATTGCGAGGTACTCTGTCGGCGCCCGACCCCAGCTTTCCGAGCTGGAAGCCGTTAGCACACCAGTCCTTGACGTTGCCGCCGAGCCCGCGGACCTCATAGGGGCTACGGTCGATCGGGTAGTCGTCAACGTCCGCCCTACCAGGTTCACCTGCATGGCTGTTTCGCATGCACGCATAGGACGGGTCGAGGTGATCTCCCCAGGGGAAGCATCGGCCGTCCACACCACGCGCTGCTTTCTCCCACTCGAACTCGTGTAGAAGCCCCCATCGCCGATTGGTGAGGTCGCTGTACCACTTGGCGTAGGCACAAGCGCCCCACCACTCTACCCCGACCACAGGCGCATTGGCGTCATATCGGAACGCAGGGCGAGGTTCGGAAGAATCCAGAGAATACTTCTTTCCGCGCCCGCCCAAGTAGACAGGTGCGGAATCGTAGGCTACTTCCTTGCGCGGTTGAAACCGATCGGCCAGTTCGTGCTGGCCTTGGTCAACGAGTGAATTGAGGAACTCGAGATACTGTGAATTGGTCACCGGATGGGTCATCACAGTCATTCCGTCACACCAGAAGCGACGCCTCTGAATTCCGTCTAGCGCCTCCGGGTCACCCCCTGCCGAGAACCAGCCTGCCGGAACGTAATTCTCACCGCGGAGCAGTTCCGAGTTCTCCGGCAACCAAATGGCGTGGGGCTCGGATGCCCCGGGGGGAACTCCATCCCAGTGTTCGCCTCGATCAATCTGGATGGGGTAACGCACCACGCCGTCCGCCCCCGGCTCCCGCCGAATCTCGAGCAGCCACGACCCCGCCGGAATCGACACCTCCTCCAGAGGGGTTCGCCCGAGCACGCGTACCGCAACCGCCCGCAGCCGTCGGTGATGCCGTTCCCAACGACACAGCGTCACCTCCGCACCTGGCGGGTCGGTCACGAGGGTCAGGGCACCGCTGCCGGTCAAGAGGTCACCGTGACCGAGCCTGCGGAGGGTCTGCGCGTAGCGAGTGGCGCTCCGAGTGTCCCGCTCGAGCTCCGCGGACCGAAGGCGCTCCAGATAGAAGTCACGCCGCATCTCGCGCGCCTCGGACAGGTCGGGCTGGATCTCGAGCGCGCTCTGCAGGCGGTGGAGGATCTCCACGTCCAGGCGTTCGGCCTCGCGCTCGAGCTCGTCGGCACGATCCTGCATGGTCCAGGGCTCGGCCTTTTCGTCTTCGGGGGCGTGCGAGGGGATCGACCGCAGCCGTTCGCTCGCCCGCGCTCGCAGGGCGTGCGCCTCCGCCCGGTGGTCGGCGGTCTGCTTCCACAGGCGCTCGACCCCCACGAGCAGCGCCGTCGCCTGGGTGGTCGCATCCAGCCTGTCGAGCCAGGCCCGCAGCCCATCGACGAACTCGGACGCGTTGGCCGGCCGATCGGCGATGTCGTCGGCCGTGCATCGAGCACAGAGCGCCGCCAGGGCGTGGGGGACGTCGGCGCCGGAGAGCAGATCCCGAGCGGCTTCGGTGCTCTGCGACGTGGCCTCGATGGTGGGCCGCGAGGGCCGCTCTCCGGTCAGGATCTCGTGGAGGCACACCCCCAGCGCAAAGACGTCCGACGCCGGGCAGTGCGTCGACGGGTCCCCGCCGTTCTGCTCGGGCGGCAGATAGCCGAGGGTGCCGACCACCGCTCCGTGCTGGGTCGCATCGACCTCTGGCGAGCCGGCAGCGTCGCCCGTCGTCAGCTCGAAGCTGCCCACCACCTTGGCCAGGCCCCAGTCGGAGACGTAGACCGCGCCGTGTTCGCCGAGCAGGATGTTGCTCGGCTTGAGGTCGCGGTGGACGATGCCGCGCTCGTGGGCGTAGGCCACGGCCTCGGCTGCCTTCTTCAGGGCCTCGACGAGCTGCCGGAGCGTCCACGGCCCGTGCTCCGGCGGGACGCCGTCCGGCCGGGGCGTCCCGAGCCTCCCCCGGATGGCCTGACCCAGGGTGACGCCCTCGATCACCTTCATCGTGAAGAAGGGCTGACCCTCCTGGGTCACGCCCCGGGTGTAGACCGGCGCGACGCTCGGGTGCTGGAGCATGGCCGTGAGCTTGGCCTCCCGATCGAAGCGGGCGATCTCCCGCTCCGTGTTGCGCTCCCGGAGGAGGACCTTCATGGCGAGCTCACGGTCCAGCTCCCCGTCTCGCACCCGCCTGACCACGGCCATCCCGCCCCGGCCCAGCTGGCCGAGGGTTCGGTAGCGGAAGGCCTGGCGGCGGGTCGCGAACTCGACGAGCAGACGGAAGAGCAGCGACGTCGGATCGACCTCGGGAGACTCGAGGCCCCGCACGAGCTCGATGAGCGGCGCCTCGTCGCCGGGGCTGCACCAGCGTCGGAGGATCCGCCCGAGCCCCCGCCAGTCGTCGCTTGGTGCAGCCCCCCGCGGCAGCTCCGGCGCAGGGTGCCCCAGCATCACCACTCCGGCTTGGTTGAGCACGATGTTCTCCGGATCGACGTACCCGTGCACGAGCCCCGCCTGGTGCAGTCCCGCCACGGCCATTGCCAGGGGCAGGGCCAGGTCGAAGGGCTCCCAGCCGAACAGCTCCCCCTCCGCGAGCGACCGTCCCGACGGCAGGTCCGTCGTGTAGAGCACGTGGTGCTCGTGGGGAACGATGGTGTGCACGGCTCGGAAGTTCGGGACCTCGACCTCGAGGAAGCCCTCGAGGCGCTCCCGCACTGCGTCGGGGTTCCGAACCCCGGTGAGGGCGACCAGACAACACTCGCGACCCTCCACGTCACGGACGTGGAACTCGTCACCGTAGTCGCCGACCGCACCGAGCCACCTTGGGTCCGCGTAGGACGACGGGAGCTCGACGCGGGGTCCGCCGAGGAGATCGGTGAGGCGCCACGGACGAGGATCCTCGCTAGCCATGTTCTCCGCCTCCGACATCAGCTCTGGCTCAGCTGAAAGAGGGACTTGCCTGCGTGCAGCTCGTCCAGCATCTCGTGGAGGTGCCGACGGAGGGTGCGACGGGCGGTCTGCAGGAGCCCCCGACTCCCCGTGCGGGTCGAGAGCTCCATGATCTCGTCGATTTCCTGCTGGCTGCACTCCTGCTCGTAGCGCAGCACGATCGCCTCGCGCTGGTCGGAGGGGAGTCGCTGCTCGGCCGCCCGCAGGAGCTCCAGGCACTCCTCGGCGCGGAGGCGGCGCAGCGCCACCGCCTGCTCCGAGCTGAGCTCGTCGAGCAACCCGTCGTCGGTGAGGAGGTCGCGGGTGGGTCGAGCCTGCTCGAGACACAGGAAGCGCGCGAACCCGAACACCCAGGTGGCGAAGCTCGAGTCGCCCCGGAAGTCGGGGATGCGGTGGAACGCCCTCGCCAGCGCCTCTTGAGCCGCCTCCTCCGCCTTCTGGGGATCCGCCATCCGCCGGGTGCAGTAGTTGCGGACCCGCTCCCGGATCAGGGCCGAGAGTCGGTCCAGCTGGGAAGCCAGCTCCGGGTCGGGGCGGGCTCCCGTCGCCTTCAGCTCCCGAAACCGCTCGATGAGCGCGTTCTGCTCCGCTCTCGTCATGTCAGACCTCCCAGGGTGTCGAACCTCGGTGCGGCCAGCTCGTCCCGAGTCACACCGCCCGGCAAATTTACCAGTCCGTGAATTCCGCCCCCGTGAATCGCGAACCCTCGGTGGAGCCTTGGGATACGTGGCCCGTCGACCCTCGACAGTCACCCCTCAATTCGACACGGAGAGGCCTCGTGATGTCCCAGAGAAGCAAGAAGCGCGAGTTCCCAGTCAGCCACGACGCAGACTTCGCTCCCGGCCCCTGGCTCGAAGACCACGACCACCCCCTCCCCCACCCC